>JAXIOV010000023.1:0-1222 GCA_045403245.1 Pyrinomonadaceae bacterium
GTAAAGACTATTCAGCGGGTTCAGCGGGTTGCTGCACCACCGCCTTGGGCACCATCCGAAAACCATCGATTCGCTTCAGCCAGTACTCATTAAAAGGTGAATATACAACTCCATGATGGCGGGAAGCGTGGTAAAAACCATTTTCGTCGGCGACGATCCCAACGTGGGCGAGATTGCTGAAGAAGACCAGCGTGCCAAACTTGTACTGTTCACTCGCTGGAGGCGCTAAGAAGCGAGACCACAGCGTGCGAGCGCTGGCGCGTTCAAAGTCAACTCCGATCGACTTGAAAGTATTCCAGACAAATCCCGAGCAGTCGAATCCGCCAAGGTTTGTGCCACCCCAGCGGTAGCGCGTGCCAAGTCGTTCGTCGATCGCGGCCGTCATTGATTGCCGGAATTGAAGATGAGCTGAACTCGCGGTGATCAGAGGCTGAGCCGTCTTGATGTCTTCGGCGGACGCGAGCGAGATGATTACGGGATCATCGTCCCGAATTGGAAGGATCTCAGGTTCGGTTGTGCGAGCGACTTGCCGGAGATGGCCATCGCCCGTTTGCGCTGCAGCGGATAAAGGATAAATGCCAAAAACGAAGCATGCTGTTAGCGCATAAGGGAACAGTTTTTCAAAACGCAAAGGGGAACTCTCTCCTTTAATCCATGTTTTTGCCTTGCTACTTCTTGGTGAGGAGTACCAACGGGAGGCGAAGTCAGTGTAGTTGCTGGGGCAAAGTGGAACAAGACGCAATGTGACTGTTTTGTGACGTATCACACTTGAAAAGACCAAGGCGAACCAAAAGAGGTCACAAGGAAGTTATGCGAGGAAAGAGGTTTCCAGCGAAAAACGTAGCAATCAGAAATCTATTCAGTCAAACTGAACCAATAGATCAGTGACCAGGCGAGAGATGTCGATAGAGATTTAGCGCGAATAGTACCGTGAGTGCGAGCGTCATTGGGGCATGCTCCTTAATTCTTGTGTCAAGCAAACTCCTTAGTTTGCGACGGGTGCGTTACTTGAGGCTGACAATAGTGAAAGATAACTAATCGTCGTGAAGTTCCCAGATTGGGTGCCCGCATCAGAACCGGGAGCCGTAGCGACCGGGTCGTCGCCTCCACACTCAACTCACATGGCTGCGCAGGCGTCAAGCTGCTGAGTCCGCAACAACCCGTAGTCACCGCGATACGAACAGAGTTGAGTCTCGCGACGGCGACCCGGTCGCTACGGCTC
>JAXIOV010000090.1:0-2203 GCA_045403245.1 Pyrinomonadaceae bacterium
CCTCCCGACGTGCGGAATGTCGGTAGGTTCTCGGTTATTGGCGATCCTCAAGGCGCGATGTTCGCGATCATCAAGCTGACCGGCCACGGGCAGTAATTGCAGGTGTAGGGGCGCCCAACAGCGGGCGCCCCTTCTTCAATAATTGAGCCGCTTCTGGCTGTCATCAGCACCTCACATTAGTTTCAGAGTTGGGAAGGTGGGCTTGCCCCCGCTCTTCGCCAGGCAATTCCAAACGACCAAGAACGGGGGGAAGCCACCCTTATAGTACCTCCGAGTGTACTAGTGAATTGGGCATGAATTCATCACATTCAAACGGCCGGACGACGTAGGGTTCGAAAAATTGGATCGTTTGGTAAACAATATGTCCTGTGAGAACGCAACGTCCCGCTACGAATGAACCGCCCAACCGGATTGACGGTCACGGGAAGACTTTCGAGCGGGACGTCGCGCTTTGGTCGACAACGAATCACTCAGATGTCGTCCTACGAGGACTCAACTATAAGGGATTCGCACGGACCAAAGCCAGCGTTCTGCAACTACCTACAACAGGAGGCTGGCGATGAGCACTGAGAGAATTGATGCAAAGGAAATAGCGGCGTATGTGGGGATCGACTGGGCGGATGGTGAGCACGAAGTGTCCATGATGAAGTGCGAAGGGGGCGCGGTCGAGAACTCGCGCGTCAAGCACACGCCGGAGGCATTGAGGGAGTGGGCGCATTCTCTGCGGGACAGGTTCGGTGGTCGGAAGATCGCGGTGGCCGTTGAGCAACGAAAGGGCCCGCTGATATACGCGCTGATGAGCTATGAGTGGTTGGTGCTTTATCCGGTGAATCCGAAGTCGCTGGCCAGCTATAGAGAAGCATTTTCGGTGAGTGGAGCTAAGTGCGACCGCACCGACGCGCAGTTGCTGATGGAGATGTTGAGCTCGCATCGAGACAGGCTCAGAGAGTGGATCCCGGAGGATGAACAGACGCGGCTGCTGGCGATGCTGACCCGGGAGCGGCGCCAGGTAGTTGATGAAGTGACCAAGCTGACAAATCGATTGGGCAGTGTTTTGAAGGAGTATTACCCGCAAGCGCTTGAGTGGGTTGGAGAACTCAACACCCAGCAGGCACTGGACTTCTTGAGCAAGTGGCGGACGCTCGACGACCTGAAGAGAGCCAGGCCCGGTACGATAGAGAAGTTCTATTATCAGCACGGAGTGAGGAACAAAGAAAAGATCACAGGGAGACTGGCAGATATTCGCACGGCCAAGCCGTTGACTCGAGACCGAGCAGTAGTCAAGGCATCGGAGATGAAGATGCGGGTAGCGGTCGACCAGTTGCGCGCGCTGCTCAAGGCTACGCGCGAGTTCGACGACGAGATCGAGAAGTTGTTCGATCAGCACCCTGATCGCAACTTGTTTAAGAGTTTTCCGTGCGCCGGACCAGTGCTAGCTCCACGATTGGCCAGCGCGTTTGGAACCGACCGAGGACGGTGGGGCGATGCGTTAGAGATACAAGCATTCTCCGGGATCGCGCCGGTGACTCGATCGAGCGGACAGATGCGAGTGGTGGAAAAGCGTCTGGCCTGCCCCCAGTTTGTGCGACAAACTTTTATGGAATATGCAGCTCAGTCAGTAAAGAAGAGTCGATGGGCGCGGTGTTATTACCAAGCGATGCGAGCGAAGGGAGTGAAGCATCATGCAGCAGTGAGAGCACTGGCATACAAGTGGATTCGGATAATGTACAAGTGTTGGAAGGACCGAATGCCATACAGCGAAGCGACTTATCAGGCGGCGTTGGTACAATCCAGCTCCCCGCTGGTGAGTCGGCTAGCGAACGCATAGACGAGCGCGCAGGTACTCGGACCACAGTGGGGTTGACAGAAGATCTCAGATGTCTTCCTGACTCTGAAACTAATTAGATCCGCTGCTGACAGCCAGGAGGCCGTCTCTCATTCATAGGGCTCTCACGACCCCAGTCACGGTTCACACCGCGATTTGCGCACTTCGCCACAAAACGTCACAGTTGTCGTCTGAAACCGGTTACAGTGGAAACTGAAGGCAGAAGGCGGAAAAGCAGAAGGCAGGAGAAGGGTTGAGCTCTCAAGCAACAGGGTTCTTGCGCAGACGAGAAACGATCTGGGTTTCGTTCTTTTTACTATGGCTGGCGCTGGGCTTTTTTTCTGCGGGTACAATCCTGGTCGAATTGCCGCCCATTCG
>JAXIOV010000018.1:0-8885 GCA_045403245.1 Pyrinomonadaceae bacterium
CGGCAATTGGCCGCGTGCGCTGACAGGCCAACATGCGCCCGCCAGCGACGAGCCCGTGAGTGAGATCGGCGAGAAGCACAAGGCGATCATGCGCTATGAAGTGCAAGCCGATGGCACGCTGAAGAATGGAAAACTCTTCTTTGATTTCACCAACGCGACAGGTGAAGACGGCCTCGACGGTATTAAGGTCGACCAAAAAGGCAACCTGTACGTGTCGGCGCCAGGTGGACTTTGGGTGATCTCGCCGGAAGGCAAACACTTGGGAATGATCATCACTCCGCGCCATCCGCACAACATGGCCTGGGGGGATGCGGACGGTAAGACTCTGTATCTTTGCGCGCGTTCGGGTCTCTATCGTATCCGGCTCAACATTGCCGGCGTGCGGCCGTAATTTGAAATGCATTGACAGGCCGGCGCGCGACGGTGCTTTTGAATACTAACCTGGAAACGGGACACGAAATTATGAAGAGAATTCTGTTGCTAATCATCTCGCTGGTGTTCGCGGGTGCGTGGAAGCACGATGCTGTTTCTTCCGCATCTGCAATTCCATCAACGCCGGTTCCGGCCATTATCCGCATCGATTCGCGACTCGATCAGATCGTTCCGCCGGATGCTGTGTTGGAAAAGATCGCGGACGGTTTTGCGTGGGCCGAGGGGCCGGTCTGGAACCAGCAAGAAAAGTTTCTCCTGTTTTCGGATGTCCCCAACAACCGGATCATCAAGTGGAAAGCTGGCGAGGTTACGAGCGTTTTTTTGCAACCGAGCGGGTACAGCGGCGCTAAACCCTTTACTGGCCGAGAGCCAGGGTCGAATGGATTGACCTTCGACGAGGAAGGCCGTCTCGTCTTCTGTCAACACGGTGATCGGCGCATCAGCCGTTTGGAGCACGATGGCAGTCGCACAACGCTGGTTGACAACTATGAGGGCAAGCGTCTCAACAGTCCCAACGACCTGATTTTCAAATCCAATGGCGATTTGTATTTCACCGATCCGCCGTTTGGTTTGCCCAAGGCGTTCGATGATCCGAAAAAGGAGCTTTCGTTTCAGGGAGTCTATCGCTTATCGAGCAAAGGCAAGCTGACGCTCCTGACTACTGAAGTCAAAGCGCCCAACGGCATCGCATTTTCTCCTGACGAAAAGAAACTGTACGTCGCTGATTCAGCGCGCTCGCTCTGGTTCGTCTTTGACGTAAAGAAGGACGGCACACTTTCCGCCGGCAAAGTCTTGTTCGATGGCGCAGAGCTGTCGAAAGGCAGACCCGGCGTGGCTGACAGCCTGAAGGTTGACATACAGGGAAACATTTTCGCGGCGGCGCCAGGTGGGCTTTACATCCTTTCTCCAGATGGCACGCTGCTTGGAAGATTCGATCTGGGCACGGCCACCGGCAACTGCGCCTGGGGCGAAGATGGTTCGACGCTGTTCATAACTTCGAACCACATTCTGTATCGCATCCGGCTGAACACAAAGGGCGCGGGTACGACGGTGAATGGGTTAAAGAAGTGAGCCGGCGAAAGCAGGCTCACGGAAAAGACTGCGAGGTGAGCTGATGAAAATAACAAAGGGATTACTCTTGAGCATCGTTGCCGTGGCACTCCTGGCGATACCCGCAACCGCGCTGGCGCAGGATCCCGTTCCCATCTATCCGGACAACTACAAGGTACTGCTGGAAAACGACCGCGTGCGCGTGCTCGAATTCAGTTTGAAGAAAGGAGCGAAGGAAAACTTTCACCAGCATCCGGCGGCGGTCACATACGTCCCGGCGCCTTTCAAGATTCGATTTAGTTTTCCCGATGGAACGACTCGCGTTCGCGAGGCGAAGGCCGGCGACGTGTTCTTCGGCGAAGCCGTCGTGCATTCGCCCGAAAACATTGGCGACACGGACGCGCGTGGAATGCTAATCGAGATGAAGACGCCCGCCAAAGCCGACAGCATGGCGTCAATGGTCAGCGCCGCTGACCTGCTCACCGCGGTGACTTTCATTCGTGGACCGGAGGGCGGTGAGGCCGATTTGTTGCGTGAGCTTCTGTCGACGACGGCGCCAACACGTGCTGAGCCGGCGAACCTCCGATACGACCTCTACCAATCAACAAACAACAAGAACCACTTCATGCGTTTCGAGATCTGGCGCAATCCGCAGGCGCTGGAAGACCATAAACAAACGCCTCACCTCAAGGCGTCGTTCGAACGACGCAAGGACAAGAACTGGATGACCGAGATCACCACCTGGAAGCGGGTCGCTGATGGATCTCCGTAAGGAAGGACACTAGTTGGGGATGATGTTAGAAGCATTTGAAGAGCCTCAGCCGAGACAAGAGTCGTCAGAGGCGTCCGCTCCATTAGCGCCGATTATCTGTCCCGTTTGCGGGAACGAAAACGCACCTGACGCCGTCTTCTGCTCCAGCACTGCCTGTCATAAGGCGCTGGGTGAATTCGAGTACGTTCACGAAGTGCTAAAGGCTGAGACTCGCTGGCATGAAGCGCTGGCAGCAAAGGTCAGCTCCTTCATCGGTAATCCGTCCTTCTTTGTGGTGCACGCTTTCTGGTTCGCAATCTGGGTGGGAATTAATACAGGCCTACTCACGCTGGTCCAGGCTTTCGACACGTATCCCTTTGGATTGCTCGGCATCATTCTGGCAATCGAAGCAATCTTTATCACGGGATTCCTGTTGATCAGTCAAAACCGGCAGAGCATTCATGCCGACAAGCGAGCCGAACTTGACTACGACGTAAACGTCCGAACCTATCGCGAAATTCGGCAGATCAAAGCGATGCTGCAAACTCTGGAAAAGCAGTTAAAGAGGATCGAGAGCGCGGAACAAGGTCCTAACATTCTGATGGGGGATGACTATAGAAATGGAGCACACTGAAATCAAAACTTCGCGGATCGGGGCGTTGGGAGCTTTTCTGCTTCGTTATGGTCTTGTGCTGGTCCTCGGCTGGATCGGGGCCATGAAGTTTACTGCATACGAAGCTGAAGGCATCAAGCCACTAATTGAAACGAGCCCCTTGATGAGTTGGATGTATAAGTTTCTGAGCATTCAGGCGACTTCAAACGTATTTGGAGTTGCTGAGCTAACGGCAGCCGTGTTGATCGCGATACGACCGATAGCGGCACGGCTCTCAGCAATCGGAAGCGTCCTGGCGGTGTTTACCTTTCTGGCGACGTTGACTTTTTTGTTCTCCCTACCCGGTTGGGAAAAAAGTCTTGGCGGCTTCCCAGCACTCTCCGGCTCGGGAGGATTTTTGTTGAAGGACATCGTCTTATTGGGAGCAGCACTGTGGACCCTTGGCGATTCATTGTCTGCGGCCAGGCCTTCTCCCTAGTCCATCTGCGTGGCGCAGTGAATCGCTCGCGGCTTTACCGGTTGCAAGCTCTCCAGCGGGGCACAGAAAGGAGGCATCTTTTCAATGGCCAACCAAATATCGAACATCGACAAGGTTACCGAGGTGATACTTGCCAAACGCGCGGTTATATCCGAACAACGCACCCTGCTTGTTGGCATAAGCGGTATCGACGGCAGTGGGAAAGGCTATGTGACGCTTCAGATTGAGGCGCGGCTGGCGCAACGTTCAATCACCGCTGCAAACATAAATGTCGATGGATGGCTTAACCTTCCCGACAAACGCTTTAACCGAATCGACCCGGCGAAACACTTCTACCACAACGCGATCCGCTTCGATGAATTCTTCGACCAGCTTGTGCTGCCGTTGCAGAGTAAACAGTCCGTCAATCTTGTCGCCGACTTCACCGAAGAGACGGCTAGAACTTATCGCCGCCACACTTATAGTTTCAGGAATGTCGATGTTGTTTTGGTCGAAGGTATCTTTCTGTTCAAGAGAGATTACCGAAAACTATTTGACCTGGCGGTCTGGGTTGATTGCTCGTCCTGGACCGCGCTGGCGCGCGCACTCGATCGTAAGCAGGAAGGGCTGCCTCCGGCAGCAACAATCAGGGCTTATGAAACGATCTATTTCCCAGCACAAAAAATTCACATGGACGTGGACAAACCGCGGGAGTCTGCTGATTTAATCATCGACAATGATCCGAGTCTCGGCAGATCGCTTCAATCCGATCTGGACATGACGAGTATGGACTCAGTTTGGACGTCTCCCAGAAGCGATCCGGAAGAACTGATCTACCTTGGACCGAGCGAATCACGCCGTTTACCACCACGAACTCGTTCGACGCAGCTTTCCAGTGGCAGAACGTAAATCATAAACAAGTGTATGCGGAATAAATTTCACAAAGCGGCTCTTTTTATCCTCATTTCATTTGTCTTGCTCGCCGCAAAGACTGCCGGGGCTCAAGAGTATCCGCCGGAGAGTTTGCGGAGTCCGGCGACAGTTAGGGGCGTCATTGGCGGCGAGTCACACTACAGTTATGTGATTCGCGTTCGCAAAGGCCAGGTAATGACTGTCAAGATTTCGTGGCGCCGCGAGCATGAAGATTACCTGCGGAACAATCATGCTGAGTTTTGGATCAAGGACAGACCCAACTGGGAGGGTGATGGGTATGTGAAATTCGGCAAGGAGTCGAACAACGGTAAGCACTGGAGTGGCAAAATTCCTAAGACGGGAGACTGTTACATCTTCGTTGCAGCTCATCCGATAGCTCATTACACCCTCAAAGTCGCAGTTAAGTAACAGCGATGAGCGTATCCGCCACAGCCATCAACAACATTTCAGCGAGTACCAGCACCAGACCGCCTTCTTTGACCGCTGCATACTTCGCAGCACTACTGGCTCTGGGTTTGACCGTCGGTTCGCTCGGCCCGACCCTTCCAAGTCTGGCTGCGCAGACGCATGTTGGCCTGGGCGCGATCAGCTACTTGTTCATGGCGCGATCGCTGGGTTACGTGGTCGGCTCGGTGCAGGGAGGAAAGTTGTTCGATCGCCCAGCGGGCAACCAAGTGATGGCCTTAATGCTGGGCGTGATGGCGATTACGATGGCTCTAGTCCCGCTGGCGCCTTATCTCTGGTTGCTGCTTGCGGTGATGATCATTCTAGGTGCGGCTGAGTCTGCGCTTGATGTTGGCGCTAATACGCTCCTGACGTGGGTTCACGGGAACCGAGTCGCGCCATTCATGAACGCGATGCATTCATTTTTCGGCGTAGGCGCACTTATCGCTCCAATTATTGTGGCCCAGACTGCGCTGTTCAACTACCGGGCGACACACAGCTATTTCGTGCTGGCTTTACTTATTTTGCCGGTTGCCGCCTATACACTCTCACTCGCCAGCCCTGTTCGTGCTGCTGCGGCAGAGCATGAAGAGTTGCCGACTGCGAACACTGGGCTGGTGCCTCTAATTTCTCTCTTTCTTTTTCTCTACGTGGGGGCGGAGGTAGGTTTTGCCGGTTGGATATTCGCATACACTACCGAACTCAAGTTGGGCGGAGCGAGCCTGGCCGCGTATTTGACCTCGTTGTTCTGGGGCTCACTTACTCTTGGTCGAATGCTGACGATTCCTATAGCAGCTCGTTTCAGACCCCAATCAATTCTGATGGGTAGTCTTACCGGATGTCTTCTCAGTTTAGGGTTCATACTTGTCAGCCCTGGCCCATTTGCCGCAGTCATAATCGGCACGATTTGCCTCGGTCTTTCCATGGCTTCGATTTTCCCGACCACGCTTTCATTCGCCGGTCGGCGAGTGAAATTGACCGGTCAGGTGACTGGCTGGTTTATCGTCGCTTCAAGCGCAGGATCGATGCTTATCCCGCTGGTAATCGGACAAGCCTTCCCGTTAACAGGTCCGATGGTAGTTATCATTGTTACCGCGACGGCGTTGTTAGCGGCGGTTGGCGTGTTGGCCTGCCTGATTCGCAATTTTGGATCGACAGCAAGTTACACCCACCTTGACGCTCCGATACAGCAGTCGTAGCATTGCTGCAATTTGGATGAAGTTCACTCCGGACTTCCCCCGATTGGAGGAACTATGACATACATCCGCGAGACGCCCTTCGACGAGAAGGATTATCCAACACTTAACTAATCAAGGACGACTACGGATTTATTCCAAACTTCTTCAAGGCACAAACTGCCCGGCCTGATTTGATAGACGCCGAAGTCGGGTTAGTCGACGCGATTCTGATCAGGGAAGGCGCACTGACACGCCAGCAAAAGGAATACATCTTCCTGGTGTGTTCGGCGGCCAACCTAAGCACTTATTGCGTAGTGGCGCATTGCGAAATAGTCCGCATGTTGAAGCTCGCCGGACCTGAGCCAGAACAGATTGCCCTGGATCATATGTCGAGCGATCTGCCAATCGTCGATAAGGCGCTACTAAATTTCAGTTTAAAGCTCAACAATAATGGGCTGAAGATCACTCGGGACGATATCGACAATCTGCGCCCATATGGCTTTAGCGATCAGGCAATTCTTGAAGCGGTGATGTGTGTGGGACTCGCGAAGTTTGCGAATTATGTAGGCTTTGGCTTAGGCACAGTGCCCGATTACAAATCGAGGATCGATCTGGAAAAGAGCAAGGCCGTGGCCGTGTAGCGAATACTATCCCTTCGGTGTCGTTGCCGGTAAATCGCAACTGGTGCGAATTCGATCCATGATCTTTGTGATGACCGGCTCGGCAATCGGTTCGGGATATTCGAACGAGCCGCTATCGGTGACGATGCGCAGAGTCTTGCGCGTAGAATCGTAAAGCACCTGGCAGGTCTTGCAGTGCGCGAGGTGGGCCTCGAGTTGCTCGCGAATCTCCGCGGCGATCTCGTTGTCAAGCAGGTTCCCCAACTCCGTTATGAAATCTTCGCATCTGATCATGCAGTCACTCCCGCGCTTCCTTTGGAAAAGTATGGTACCAGAGACTCACGAAGCATCAAGCGTCCGCGCAACAGACGCGCCTTCAGCGCCGGCACGCCAAGCCCCAGGGCATTAGCAGCCTGTTCGGTTGAAAGCTCTCCAAGATCGCGCAGCATCACCACCACACGGTACTTCGTTGGCAGCTTTGCGATCTCTCTTTCAATCAACGCGCGGATCTCCTCTTTCGAATATGACTGCTCGGGATCGTCCTGCCAAGCTTGAATACGGCGCGGCCGAAACGCGTCGTCGTCATCCAGACTCTCGAAGTCTTTGCGTCTCCGCAATCGTTGTACGCCGGTGTTGATGGCGATGCGCACCAACCAGGTCGCAAACGTTGACCGCCCTTCAAACTCAGCGATGTGCTGGAATGCTTTCAAGAAGGCATCCTGCATGGCATCTTCCGCTTCCTCGGCGCTTCCCAAAATCCCAATCAGGCTACGATAGACCTTGCGCCCGTGACGTCTGACCAACTCCTCGAAGGCGTCCGCATCACCAGCCTGGACGCGAGCCACAACTGCGGCATCCGCGTCCGGAGCCGACTCCCCTTGCACACTTTGCCCTTCCATTGGACGCTCGCCATCGTCCTCAGGATTCACTACTTTCAGCGGAAATATCAGCCGCGGCGTAAAGTCCGGTGTGGTGCCCAGGCCCATTTGCAGGGTGTTGAGAAAGTCAGTGAGCGCCGTCATTACTACCGCTTCGAGAATTTGTTTATCGGCAAAACCATGCCGCCGCAAGGACTCGATGTCTTCAGAGCCGAACATTCCGGGACGGTTGCCAAGCTTTAGAGCAAAGTCGAGCAGCGCTCGGTCCGCCTCAGACAAGTCGGCCTGATGATGATCGACGGCAATTTGATCAGATTGTTCCTGCGGAATTCCGAGTGCGCGCAGCATTTCGCAATGCACCGCGACGCAGTAGGTGTTCAGATTGGCGGCAGAGACGACCAGCAGGATGTATTCCTTCTGCTTGCGCGAAAGCACGTCGTCGGTCAGCAAAATTGTGCCGACGACCTGCGCTTCGGCCTCGACCACGTCAGGCCTGAGCGTCTGGGCACGAAAGATGTTGGGCACGAACCCAAACTTTTCTTTGAAGAAGGCGAAGGGGGAGAACTCGTCGGGTCTGCGTTCGATCGCCGGCAGGTAAGGTCCGCGCTCGTGCGTAAATCCTCCAGTGATTCCGCGAGACGCGGAGCGAGCGGTCTCCGATAGCATCATCGGCTCGAAATCAGGCACCGCCCCCAGGCCTGTGGCCAAGCCGCAGAGGAAGTTTGTCAGTCCCCCCATCACTGTCGCCTCGAGGATTTGCTCGTCCGGAAACCCTCTGCCGCGAAGCGTTTCGTGATCAGCGCGGCCAACTGTGGTCGGATCTCGTGCCAGCTTCAGCGCAAAATCCAATAGCGCCTCGTCCGCTGCGCCCAGTTCAGCTTGCCGGTGATCGCGAACAATTTGTCCGACTCGATCTTCCGGTTCGCCGAGGCGGCGCAGAAACTCAGCGTGCGCCGTCGCGCAGTAGATATTTCGCCTGTCGGCCGCGATGCTAAGCAGGATGCGTTCCTTTTGAACACGCGTCAGCCCGGCTTGCTTGAGCAGTACCGTGCCAGCGATCTGCGCTTCCGCTTCGATCACCCGCGGGAGTAGCGTTTGGGCGCGGAAAATACCGGGCACGAACCCGAAGCTTTCGCGAAACGCCACGAACGGCGCAAACGAATCAGCCATTTGGACTTCGGCAAAGAAGCTCAACTCAGGGGATCCCTTCAAGGGCTCCGAGCATAGCTTATTTGGTGAGGGCTGAAAAGCTTGGCGAAAGGAGGATAGTGGGGCAATTTCTTCTCGCGCACTGAATGGTACTTAATGGCCTTTGAGAGATTCTGCATCCGTTCCCTGCGATGCGCGTCTAATGGGATTAGAAAGTTTAGTTTTAATCAGAAACCATGAAATCCGCCGCCAAGAAGACAACTCTCGACCCAGCTCTCTGGCTGAATGAGCATGGCGATTATCTCTACAGATACGCGCTGATGAGGGTGCGCGACGCGGCGGCTGCTGAAGATCTGCTGCAGGAGACCCTGCTGGCGGCG
>JAXIOV010000128.1:0-17089 GCA_045403245.1 Pyrinomonadaceae bacterium
GGTACCTCGATGTCACAAGTAACTGAACAACTAGTACTCGATGCATTGCGCCAGATCCAGGATCCGGATCTGCACAAGGACATTGTCACGCTGGGCTTTATTAAGGATCTCAAGATCGAAGGCGGCGCGGTCTCTTTTCGCATCGTCCTGACCACGCCGGCCTGTCCGGTAAAGGCCGAAATGGAGAGTGCGGCTCGCGAACTCGTCGGCAACTTGCCAGGTGTTTCAAGTGTTGCAGTAACCATGGACGCCGAGGTGCCGAAAGGCAGAGGCATTGGCGAAAAGGTTGCCGTCGAAGGTGTGCGGAACATTGTCGCGGTCTCGTCAGGTAAAGGCGGCGTTGGCAAGTCAACGGTTGCCGTCAACCTTGCTGTGTCGCTGGCGCTTGACGGCGCGCGCGTCGGGGTCATGGACGCCGATGTCTATGGTCCAAACGTGCCGATCATGCTGGGGGCCAGCGAAGCGCGTCCGGAAGTCGAATTGAACAAGCTGGTCCCGATTGAAGCCTATGGCATCAAGCTGATGTCGATGGGCCTGCTTCAGCCGGGCGACAAACCGATGATCGTCCGTGGCCCGATTCTGCACGGGCTGGTCAAGCAGTTTCTTTCCGATGTTAAGTGGGGCGAGTTGGACTACTTAATCGTCGACATGCCGCCGGGCACTGGTGACGTGCAGTTGTCGCTGGCGCAGCTCGTGCCGGTCCAGGGCGCTGTACTGGTGACCACACCTCAGGACGTGGCCATTGCAGATGTGCGCCGCGCGTTGCGAATGTTTGAGACGGTCGCTATTCCGGTTTTAGGTATCGTCGAGAACATGAGCTATTTCGTTGCTCCTGACACAGGTAATCGCTACAACATCTTTGGCGAGGGCGGCGGCGAGCGGTTGGCTGAAATGTATCACGTGCCGTTCCTGGGCAAGGTGCCGCTGGGAATCGATGTCAGAGAGGGTGGCGACAAAGGTGTCCCGGTCGTAGTAAGCCAGCCGGATTCGCCGCAGGCAGTGGCTTTTCGACGCGTGTCCGAGGAAGTTGCCCGGCAAGTTTCGATCGAGGCCATGAAACCCGAACTTGTTGTTTTGGGAAAAGGCCAGTAAACTGGATTTGCGGTGTTTATTTGGGTTTAGGGCTGGTCAGCGGCCAAAAAAGCGAGACTAGAAACGAATAAATCGAGAATTCATTCAGGAGAAAGAACGATATGTCTGCAAATACCAGCACCACTGAAAATCCCGTTGCCACCCCAACTGTGCCGGGCATGACCTTGGATGTTACTGAGAGCGCCGTGGGTGAGATTAAGAAGTTTATGTCTGGCGAAGAGGGTTTGCCGGAAACCGCTGGACTTCGCGTGCGCGTTGTCCCGGGCGGCTGTTCGGGCTTTCAGTACAGTTTGAACATTGAAGAGGATTCGCGCCAGGGCGACTTCATTCTGGATCAGGGCGGCGTAAAGCTATTTGTCGACATGTTTAGCGCGCAATATCTTAACGGCGTCAAGATCGACTATGTGACCGGGGTGATGGGCTCGGGTTTCACTTTCACGAATCCGAATTCGACTGGTAGCTGCGGCTGCGGCTCGTCGTTTACAGCGTAAACATTATTTCTACACAATACGGGCGCGGCGTGGAGCTAAGAGAAGTAAAAACTCGAAGCTGTTCGCCGCGTTCCTGTTTTTCCTAATGGTTGATCTCATTCAGGCCCTGTCAGCCAAAAACGTCGAGACCGCGCGCGCACTTTTTTTGGAGTACCACGCCTGGCTTGGTCTCAGTCTCTGTTTCCAAAACTTCGATCAGGAGCTGGCTGAGTTGCCGGGTAAGTATGCGCCGCCCAGTGGACGCTTGTTGCTTGCGCTTGAAAACAACGAGCCGGTCGGCTGTGTTGCAATCCGAAAGATTGATGAAGGCATTTGTGAGATGAAGCGATTGTATGTTCGGCCAAGCGCGCGAGGAAAAAGTCTTGGCCGCACCCTCGCCGAAACTGTAATTCGCGAAGCACGCGAGATCGGTTACCAACGAATGCGGCTCGACACCTTGCCCGAGCAAATGGCTCGTGCCATCGCGATGTATCGCTCGTTAGGCTTCAAGGAAATTGCGCCTTACTATGAAAACCCGGTCGAAGGGGCCACTTTTATGGAGCTGACGCTTTAAACCGCCAACACGCTAACGACCACCACGGTCTGTATCATCTGCGGTAGCAGGTGAGTTGTTTCTACCACACAGCTTGCTCAAGTTTGTTAGTTGTGCCAAATTCTTCGAGCAAATCAAACCCAAAACTTATGGAGTCATGAAAGATGCCCACGATCGTAGCCGAAACCGCAACTGGCCAGTCCACTATTGACGCCCCCGAAGGAAAGAAACTGGTGTTAACGATTGAAGACGCCGGAATCGATATTCTGCATCGATGCGGCGGCAACGCCCGGTGTACGACTTGCCGGGTTGAGGTTCTGGAGGGCGACCCCGGCGAAATGGGGGAACTCGAACGTAACCGCCTGGCTATGGAAGCTGAATTGGCTGACAACGTGCGTCTCTCGTGTCAGATTCGCGTCAAGAATGATCTCAAGGTGCGGGTAATCAATCAGGTGAGCGTCAGAGGAATGGACGCCGGTCCGCGCCCGCTGGACGAATAACCGTCCTGATTGCGCCGCGCCGTGGTCTGGGTGTAATCTTCGAGCGTAATCCACCAAATTAAAGGACAGACATTCTCGTCTGTCTCAGTGTGTGAAACCACAACTTGCTGACAGGCGTCGAGGCCTGTACCACCAACGGAGGTTGTAATGTTCATCGAGGCAACTGTTCATCTCCCCATCAGTCTGGCTATGTTTCAAGAGGTCTTTAATACGCCCGGTGGCGCTGAGATCTCTCGCACAATTTTGCGTTGGCTTCACCTGGTAGGGGGCATCACCTGGATCGGCCTGCTTTACTTCTTTAATCTGGTTAACGTTCCATTCCAGAAAGGACTTGATGCCGAAACCAAAAAGAAGGTGAACCCGGATCTATTGACCCGCGCTCTCTGGTTTTTCCGCTGGGGTGCGGTTGTGACGGTGCTGGCTGGTCTCATCTATTTTGCGATGTACATACTCGCGCCGGCGGTGAGGAATGCAAATACACTCGAAAATGCAAACCTCAACGTTTGGCTGGTGCTACTGGCCTGGTTGAGCTACCCGGTCGTCCTCTTCATTGTGGAATACTTGATTATCAAGAAGGTCCCTGCGCTTACGAAAGACGGGCGCGTTTTCGCTGTTGTGATGATAGTCCTGGTTCTGTTTGTGTCGTACGGGATCATCCGATTTTTCACGGCGAAGATGACCATCGGCCAATACTCGACACCGAACAACGTTTATTCAATCGGTTTAGGCGGCGCTTATGGTTTAGTGATGCTGTTGAATGTCTGGGGAATCATCTGGCCCAACAACAAGCGAATAATTGCGGCAACCGCGGGCACCGGGCCGGCAGCCCCGCCCGAACTCGCCCGCCAGGCATTCATTGCGTCGCGGACGAACGCCTGGCTGTCGCTTCCGATGCTCTTGTTCATGGGCACTTCGGAACACGACTGGGTCGCTTTCGGTAAGTAAAGCTCGGGATTGCAGGAGCAGAAGGCAGACGGCAGGGTAAACGGACAGCAGCCCGACCATCTGGGAGGGCGTTGCGTAATTCTCAAAAAGACAAATGGAAGAACCAGTTCTTCCATTTGTCTTTTTCCATTGGTCAGTAAGGTCTACCATCACACGCCCTTCCTGACGGTCAGGCTACTGCCCCGTTTGACCCTGCACTGCCTCCTGCTCCTGCCGCCTGGTCACACCGTCACACTAAATACGCAGCCTCTCCACTCATTCGCCATACAGGCGCGCAATAGTTGAGGCAAATTATCCCGGATTGTGTGGTAATTCAGATTCGAGGAGGTAATGCATGAGCGCGACGGGTTCTTATAAAGCGAGACAATTCAACTTAAGTCGTTTGCAGGGCATTTCAGACGAAACTTTGGAAATGCATTTCAAACTCTACGAAGGTTATGTCAAGGAGACAAACAACCTGAACGATCGGATTGCGGAGTTTATTCAGGACGGTAAAGTCGATCAGGATGAGATGCCGGCCTATTCGGAATTAACCCGCCGTCTGGGGTTCGAATACAACGGCATGGTTCTTCATGAATATTATTTCGATAACTTGAAGAGCGGAGGTGGCACCGGCGATCCTGGCGCGACAACTCAGTTTGCCAAGGCGGCAAAATCAACGTATGGGAGTTACGACATCTGGAAAGCTGACTTTGTCGGCATCGGAAAGATGAGAGGAGTGGGCTGGGCTATCTGTTATCAGAATCCGGTAAACGGCCGCCTTTCAAACCACTGGATCACACTCCACGAAACCGGCAACGTCGCCGGGTTTAGCCCGATCCTGGTGATGGACGTTTGGGAGCACGCCTATCTGCTTGACTACAAGCCCGCTGAACGCCCGAAGTATATCGAAGCGTTCTTCTCCAACATCGATTGGGCCGTGGTGGAGAAACGACTCGGAGCTAATCAGGGCGCCAGATCGGCGCGAGCGTAAATACCAGGAGCAGACGGCAGGCGGCAGGAGCAGTTGGCAGGAGGAAACTATGGACCTTCAAGCAATTCGCTTTCTGCCGACTGCCATTGCCGTCTGATTACTTGTCCGGTAACGCAGGTTTCTTCAAATTGCACTCAACACTGAGCGCTCGCAGGAAGTTGAGTAGATCTTCTTCTTGAGTCCCTACCAGGTCGTGCTTCTCCAGGTTCTTCTTGTCGAGATGAGGGTTTGGTTTTCCACCAGCAAGCATGATGTCGACCGCAGCTTCCAGAGTTGGAGCGCTGCCGTCGTGAAAGTAAGGCGCCGACTTTGAGATATCACGTAGCGTCGGAGTGTAGAACGCGCCTGTATCTTCCGGCTTGTTTGTGACCTTAAACCGGCCGACGTCTGGTTCTTTCGCATCCATCCCGATTCCAACATTGTGATATTGCTGATCAGTTAGCAGCACGCCGTCGTGGCAATTCGTGCACTTTATCGCCTGAAAGACGTTCCAACCGCGAATTGCACTTTCGCTAAGCGCTGAAGTGTTTCCCGCTCGATAACGATCCCACGCGGTGTCGCCGCTGATGATCGTGCGCTCAAAAGCGGCGATCGCCTTCACGATGTTGTCCGGCGTGGCGTCACCGCCAAACACCTTCTGAAATTGCGAGCGATAACCCTGGAGCGCGTTAAGCCTGGCGGCAATCTCGTCTGCTTTAGCGCCCATGTTTGCGCCGGTCCAGGCGGCCATCGCCTGCTTCTCGAGCGAGGGACTGCGGCCGTCCCAGTAAAACTCCTTGTGGTAGCCGATGTTCCAAAGCGTCGGACTGCTTCGCGGCAACTGTTTATTGAAAGCGCCCACGGCCTTTGCCAATCCATCGGTGAGGCCCTTTTCGCAGACGTGACACGAATAGCAGGAACGTGAACCATCGCCACTGAGGCGTTCGTCAAAAAACAACTGCCGGCCCAGCGCGACTTTCTCCGGAGTCAGCGGATTGTCTGCCGGGATTGGCATCGCTTCGTAGGTTGTAAGTTGGGGTGGAAGCGGCAATATCTCCGGCTGGAAGCCGGCCACCTCTTCCTGTTTTTTGCAGCCCACCAACAGAATTATGGAAACGATTAGTGCGCCTGTTAATAAGCCCAGGAATAGAGTTTTTTTGCTCATGAATCCTCCGGCAGTTCTACCTTGCTTCACGGTTCTAGTATTGGACCACACATTGAGTGCACCACTATGCGCGTCGCGGATTCTTGCATTGCGCTTGAAAAAAGTCTAGAGGTTCGAGTTGAAGATCTGCTCGAAACAAACTAACGAGTGTTGAGACTAACTCCCAGCCTCGAGTTGCTAAGCAAGTTGAGCGAGGGCGCGCTGCGCTTTGCCCCCTTCCTGATTGCGAGTTATTGACCTGCGCTCATTACCGCATGGCTTCAATCTCGTTTACCTTTTCCAACCGGCGGCGATGTCTCTCCTCACCGGTAAATTGCGCCGCCACAAACGCCCGCACAATCTCCAGCGCCAACTCCTCGCCGGTAACGCGTGTTCCCAAACAGAGCACGTTGCAATCGTCGTGTTCGCGTGATTGATGTGCGGAGTAAGTGTCGCCGCAGAGTGCGGCCCGTATTCCGTGAAGCTTGTTGGCAGCGACTGAAGCCCCGACGCCGCTGCCACAGATCAAGATTCCGATATCCGCCTGAGCGCTTTGAATTGCCTGTCCAACCGCGAGAGCGTAGTCGGGATAGTCGTCGGCAACCGAACCAATATGCGTGCCGAAGTCGATTATCTCGTGACCAGCCTTGCTTAGCTCTGCGATCACCCGCTCGTTGAGCGGGTAACCTGCATGATCAGCGCCGATTGCAATTCGCATCTCAAACCAAGGCTCTGGCGTGTTTCACAACGTTATCGACGTTGAATCCCAACTTGGGCATTACCGCATCGACCGGCGCCGAGGCGCCAAACCGATCGAGGCAGATAATGTCTCCGCGTGGGCCGGCGTAGCGATCCCACCCGAGCCCTACTCCCGCTTCGATCGCGAGTCGCGCCGTCACCGCCGGCGGCAGTACCTCATTGCGATAGTCAACCGGCTGCTCCTCGAAGAGTTCGACGCAGGGCATGGAAACGACGCGCGTCGGAATGCCGTCGGACTGAAGCTTCTCGCGGGCCTCGAGTGCAAGTGAGACTTCTGAACCTGTGGCGATGAGGATCAATCTCGGATCGGAAACTGACTCGCCAGTCGCCTCAGCTTCGGCCAGAACATAACCACCGCGACGCAGCCCCTCAGCGGATGCAAAACGATCGCGATCAATGAGAGGGACCTTCTGTCGCGTCAGTGCCAGCGCCGTCGGCGCTTTACGACGCAGGATTGCAATCCTCCACGCCTCACTTACCTCGGCCGGATCCGCGGGGCGAATAAGAAACAGATGAGGAATTGCTCGCAACGCAGCCAGGTGTTCGATCGGCTGGTGCGTGGGCCCGTCTTCACCCAGTCCAATCGAGTCGTGAGTGAAGACGTAGATAACCTGCACTTCCGAAAGCGCGGCCAGGCGGATTGCCGGTCGCATGTAATCGGAAAAGGTAAGAAACGTTCCGCCGTAGGGAATCAAACCACCATTCAGGGAAATGCCGGTCAACGTCGAAGCCATCGCATGTTCACGCACACCGAAGTGAATGATCCGTCCGTCGTACGATCCAGCTTCAAAGTCTCCGCTGCCTTTGATGTCGGTGTTGTTTGAAACTCCCAAATCAGCCGAGCCGCCAATCAGCGGCAACACCGGCGCGAGTGCATTGATGACTTCTCCACTGGCCACGCGGGTCGCCACTGGTTTTGCATCCTTGAATGCCGGCAGATGTTTTTCCCAGTCATCCGGCAGTTCGCCTTTCACCATCGCGTTCCAGGCCTGACCAAGTTCCGGAAACTTCTTCTGGTACTCCTCAACGACTCCTCGCCACTCAGTTTCCAGTTTTCCCCCGCGGTCGATAGCTTTGCGAAAATGCGCGAGCGCTTCGTCCGGCACGTAGAATTGCTTATCTTCGGGCCAACCCAAATGCCTCTTGGTTTCGCGCACCGCCTCTTCGCCCGGAGCGTCGCTGTGAGCTTTCCGCGTTCCGGCGGTCGGCATGCCGTAACCAATGGTGGTTTTGACCGAAATCAGCGTCGGCTTGGTGCCAACGGATTGAGCGTCCCGGATCGCCTGTTCGATCGCATCGAGATCGTTTCCGTCGTCGACCGTCAGCGTATGCCAGCCATAAGCTTCGAAGCGTTTCGGCACGTCTTCACTGAAAGCAAGATCGGTAAAACCTTCAATCGTTACCTTGTTGTCATCGTAGAGGTAAATGAGTTTTCCGAGTTTGAGGTGGCCGGCGAGTGATGCCGCCTCAGAGGCCACGCCCTCCATCAAGTCACCGTCGGAAACAATCGCGTAGACGTAGTGATCGATGACCCGGAAGTCTTTCTGATTAAACTTCGCGCCGAGGTGAGCGGCCCCCATTGCCATGCCGACACCATTGGCAAACCCCTGACCCAGGGGCCCAGTGGTTATCTCCACGCCGGGCGTCAAACCGTATTCAGGATGGCCGGGGGTCCTCGAACCAAACTGGCGGAAATTCTTAATTTCGTCGAGTGGAAGATCGTAACCGGTCAGATGCAGGAGTGAATAGAGCAGCATTGATCCGTGGCCGGCGGACAACAGAAAGCGATCGCGGTTCTCCCATTTTGGGTTACGCGGATTGTGGCGCAGGAAGCGTGTCCACAGGACATAAGCCATAGGCGCGGCCCCCAGCGGCAAACCCGGGTGGCCCGATTCCGCCTTTTGTACGGCATCGAGTGAAAGCGTCCTGATTGTGTTGATGCAAAGTTGATCTAGCTCGGGAGTTGGTGTGGTGTTTTCCTTCTGCACTGTCGCGCTCATTTCACCATCCTGATTGAATTAGGTTTTGGGAATTACCTTTGACCAAAAAATGTTTACGACACTCTTCCTAAAAGTTGCTGTTTGCTGCCACTCCGCGCGGCTGCATCAGAACCGGGAGCAGTAGCGACCGGGTTACGTTCACTTCGGAGATTGAGTGCACCGACAACGACCCGGTCGCTACGGCTCCCGGTTCTGATGCTCCCTCATCTACCCTGTTTCTGCAAAACGCTTGAGAATTACTTGCTCGTACATTTCCTGCTGACGCTTGAGCCCGGCCTGGTAACGCCCGCAGCACGACATGTCAGGCTCAACGAACTTCTCAATCGGAACAGAATACGCTTCGATGTTTTGTATTTTGCCCACTGCTCCAAGCGCAAGCAAGGCCGCGCCACGAGTTGAGCTTTCGGGTAACTCGGAAATGGCAATGCGGCGACCAAGGACGTCTGCAAGAATTTGTACCCAGGTCGGCGACGCGCGCAGAGCATGGCCTGAGGCGACGATCGTTGCATTTGGCG
Source organism: Pyrinomonadaceae bacterium (assembly GCA_045403245.1). Taxonomy (GTDB): domain Bacteria; phylum Acidobacteriota; class Blastocatellia; order Pyrinomonadales; family Pyrinomonadaceae; genus PSRF01. Next base: position 8,931 of record JAXIOV010000128.1, read on the forward strand.
CAAAAGGCTCGAGCGCTGCCGCGATCAGTGCAAAACGATAAGCGACTGCCTCCATCGCCGCGCGAAGAATCTCAATCGGCCGGGTTTGTAAAGTCAGCCCGATGACCGCGCCGCTTGCGTCTGGCGTCCACCCGGTGCTTCGCTCCCCCAACCAAAAAGGCAGGACTGTCAGCCCATGCGAGTCAGGTTCCAGGTTCGTTAACCCACTTTCGATAGACTCTGTGTCGTCGTTACTAAAGAATGCAGTCCTGACCCAGTTGTACAATCCACCACCGTCCGATAAGGCGCCACCGACCATGACTCGACTTCGATCGGCGCGATAACACCAGAGTTCGGGCGGCAGCGGCAGCGGAGGTTCACCCTGAAACAAGACGCGCATTGCACCGGAAGTCCCGACCATTAAAGCAACCGTCTCCTTTGAGTGACATCCGGCGCCGATGTTGTTGGCAGCGCCATCGCCCACTGCCGGCAGCATTCGCGCGTCGCTGAGTTGAGGCCAGCGCACCAGGTAATTATCGTTGAGCGCGTGAAAGCACTGACCCGAAAAGGCAATCTGCGGAAGCGACTCGAGATTGATATCCAGAGCGCGCGTTATGTCGTCGTCCCATTCACACGTGCGCTGGTTTAGCAATCCGGTGGCCGAGGCCATTGAGACGCTGGCGGCAGTTTCGCCATAAAACTTGAGCGTCAAATAATCCGCGAAGGACAGCCAACGACTGGCGGCTCGAAAAATTTCCGGCTCTTCATTTCTTAGCCTTACCAGTTTTGCAGGCCAGTAACTTGGATGAATGCGGCAGCCGGTACGCGCGTGAACCTGGGCTTCGTCGAGCGCGGATCGCAGTTTGAAAGCCGCGGCGGCGGCGCTCGAATCAGACCAACCCAACACGGGAGTGATAGCGCGGCCCGTTTCGTTGACGCCGACCAGGCTGTGCCAGAAACAAGAAGCCGCAATTAGTTCAACCTTACCAACCGGCACGCGCAGTTTCGCGAACAGCGCATCAATCGCGCGGGCCACTTCCTCCACTAGCAAGTCTGCGTCGGCGATACCGTTGTCGGTGAGACTCGAGAGCCTTGAGTTGAGCCGGACACTGGCGCCGCTTACTTCGTCACCGCTTTCGTCGAAGAGCGCGGCGCGAACTCCGGAAGTGCCAATATCGAGTGCGAGCAGGAGTGTCTGGGGTTCAGCGATTGCCGAAACCAATTCGGGCAATGGTTCAACAACTTCATCCAGCACGTTGGACATGTGTTGTACTACCCGCAAGAAATCCAGCCGGCATCAGAACCGGGAGCGGTAGCGACCGGGTTTCTTGCGATACGGTCGACTTTGAGATGGTAAATCAGACGCTTCACACAACTTGAGACAACAACCCGGTCGCTACTGCTCCCGGTTCTGATGCGGCGCGGAAGTTTGCACGTAGTCCTCGTTTTCGCGGAGTTCTCCTAAAGCATCGCACAACCCAAATTCCTAGTCCACCTTCAACTTTACACCTGATAGAATGCAGTGGATGCAAGCTGAAACACTCAACTGTCCCAATTGTGGCGCCGCGGCTTCGAGCGACGCAGCACAGTGTCAGTTTTGTCACTCCCGGCTGGCCACGGTGGCGTGTCCCTCGTGTTTCGGCATGATGTTCATTGGCAATAAGCATTGTCCGCGCTGCGGTTCCGCCGCGACAGCGCCGTCTCCCAGGCAAACGGAGGCGCGCAAATGTCCGCGCTGTGGGATCGAGATGTTGTCACTAACGATTGGCGCGACGGCTCTGCGGGAGTGCGGAAAATGCTCAGGACTGTGGGTTGACATGGCCGCGTTTGAAAAGATCTGCGCCGAGCGAGAACAACAGTCTGCCGTGTTGGGGGCGGCATCGACGGCGCCAGCCAATACTGTCAATACCCAAGGCAAGGTGAACTACGTTCCTTGTCCGGAATGCAAACAACTAATGAACCGAATTAATTTCGCGCGTTGCTCTGGTGTAATTGTGGATGTTTGCAAGGGCCACGGAACCTGGTTTGATCGCGACGAACTCAGCCGCATCATTGAGTTCATCCGCGGCGGCGGACTCGAAGCCTCACGAGAACGGGAGAAAGCCGCGATCAAGGAAGAGCGGCGGCGTTTGCTTGACGAACAGCTTGCTGACGCGCGCCGGACAAAGCGCAGCTTCGGCGACCACGATGAACACAGAATTAGCGGCATTGCTTCAGCGGGAGGCCTCCTGAAGTTCCTGCTGGATTAGTTGGGTCGCGTTCATCTATTTCGCCGCGGATTAACGCAGATAGACGCGAATCTGAGAGAATTAACCGATTTAGGTTGAGAGTTTTTGACGCATGTCACAAGGGGCCGTTGAACAAGGTGGTTCTAACCCGGCCCTTACCTGATCGTCCTTTTCACCAACCCAACAAAATCGCGGATGTCTTCTTCGGTAGTGTCAAACGAAGTCATAAACCTGACTTCCGACGTCTCTGCATTCCACACGTAGAAGAAATACTTCTTCTGCAACTGTGCCACGTATTTCCTGGGCACCACAGCAAACACGCCATTCGCTTCGACCGGCTGCGTGATCTTCACGAGCGGCACCTTTGCAAGCTCGCGCGCCAGCAGTTGGGCCATCCGGTTGGCATGCTCCGCGTTCCGTCGCCAAAGGTCGTTTGTCAGCAGTGCTTCAAACTGTGCTGAAATGAAGCGCATCTTCGACGGCAGATGAGTACCCTGCTTTCGGATGTACTTGAAATCATTTGCCAGCTTCGGATCAAAGAAGACCACTGCCTCGCCATACATCATTCCGTTTTTGGCGCCGCCGAAGGAGAGAATGTTGACGCCCGCATCTCTGGTGATAGCTCGCAGCGGAACTTTCAAACTGGCGGCCGCATTAGCGATCCTTGCGCCGTCAACGTGCAACAGCATTGCGTTCTTGTGAGCGAAGCCGGCCAGCGTTTCGATCTCTTTGCGCGTGTAGACAGTTCCCATCTCCGTGGACTGGGAAATTGAAATCACCCGGGGTTGAACGTGATGCTCGAAGCCGACTTCGAGGAGAAGAGGCTTGATCTGTTCAACGCGAATTTTCCCATCAGGGGTGGCCACGTCAAGGAGCTTGCAACCGGTGAATTTCTCCGGCGCACCACATTCGTCGACGTTGATGTGGGCAGTCGCGGCGCAGACGATTGCGTTAAAGGGTTCGGTAACAGCTTTCAGACCAAGCACGTTGGCGCCTGTTCCGCCGAAGACGAAGAACACTTCCGTCTCTTTCCCAAATTGTTCGCGGAATTTCTTGACAGCGCGCGCGGTAAAAGGATCGTCACCGTAAGCAATGACGTGACCGTCATTGGCCGCCGATACCGCCGCCATCACTGCCGGATGAACTCCGGCGTTGTTGTCACTGGCAAAACTGCGGGATGGTTTCAATTGTTTTGGCATAACAAATTGCTACGCCTCTGACCGGAAGGCGCAGCCTCGGGATTTGAGACGAATGCGGCAAAGCCGCAAGTACCCTTAGAGAACAAAATCCGAAAGTTCCCAGCTCAAAGCACAAAGTTCAAAGCACAAGACTCAAATCTTACGCGCCCTCGCGTCCTTCTGTACTTCCCTCGCCGCATTCGCTCCCGAGCCACCGGTGATCCCACCACCCGGATGCGTGCCGGCGCCGCACAGGTAAAGGCCTTTGATTGGTGTTCGATATTGTGCCCATTCGATCAGCGGTCGAAAAGTAAAAAACTGATCGAGCGACTGCTCACCATGATGAATATGCCCGCCGTTCAATCCATGAGTCTCTTCCAAATCAAGCGGAGTAATAACCTGGCGACCGACAATCAGCTCCTTCAGGTTAGAAGCATATGCCGCCAGAGCGTCGATCATGGCGTCGCCAAATTCTTCCCGGCGCAAACGCCAGTCTCCGTCCTTCAACTTGTAAGGGGCATACTGAATGTAAATCGACATCACGTGCGCGCCTGCCGGAGCCAGCGACGCGTCAATGAGTGAAGGAATGACGATGTCCATGTAAGGCGCCGGGGAGTAGTCGCCATACTTTGCCGCATCAAAGGCCCGCTCGAGGTAGTCGATATCCGGCCCAATGTGAATCCGTCCGGAGAGTTTCGACCTGGCCTCGTCACCACTAACCCCAACAAAAGCGGGCAAGCCTGAAAGCGCCAGGTTGATCTTTGCGGAAATGCCAACCGCGCGATAATTGCGAATCTTCAATAAGAAATTTGGATCAAGGTCGACGGGATCAACCAGCTTCAGAAATGTGGTGCGCGGATCAGCGTTGGAGACAACGGCGCGGGCCGCAATTTCTTCGCCACTCTTGAGAACGAGGTGAGATGCCTTTTCTCCTGCGACCTCGATTTTCTCGACCTCCGCACCAGTCCTGATTTCAGCTCCGGCCTGACGCGCTGCGTTAGCAAGTGCTTCGGTTAGTGCACCCAGACCACCTCTGACAAACACCGAGGGAGCAATGGCATTTCCATCCATTGCCGCCTGCCAAAGTAAACCAGCGCTGGTCCCGGCCGACCACGGACCCGCAAACGCGCCGTGGATTCCGCGCGCCGCAAACGTAGCTCGCAAAATTTCAGTCTCAAACCACTCGGTGACGAGATCAGCTACCGCCATCGGCCCCCACCGCAGCAGACGGTATTCGTCTTTCTTCCCCAGGCCGCGAAATGCGAGACCGACTTTGCCGAGGTTCCAAATTTCACCGAGCGCGGGTTTATCAATCGCCGGCGGAGTCATGCCCACGAGTGGGGCCAGGACGCTGCCGATGCGGGAGAAACTTTTTACGAACTCCGGATAACTCTTCGCGTCCTTCGAAGAGAGCTTTTCGATCTCGGCAACCGATTTCTTCGTGTCGTGGTAGATGCAAAGCGAGCGACTGTCAGCTGTGAGAGCGAGCACGCGCGCGTCTGGCGTGATCATTTCCAGACCGTGACTCTCGAGTCCCAGATCTCTGGCAACTTGCGGCCGGAATGGACCAGTGGAGTGTGCGAGCGTGGAGCAGCGAAAACCGGGATGAAATTCTTCAGTCACAGCTGCGCCGCCGACAATCTCACGCCTTTCGAGTACCAGTGTCTTCAACCCTGCTCTCGCGAGATAGCAAGCGGCGACCAGGCCGTTATGTCCGGCGCCGATGATTATGATGTCGTAGGCACTCATCTCTGACGATGTTCCGGTTGATGACTGACGCACCAGCGGCTTCGCCGCAGTCCGTTCGGAAAGGCTGCGCCTCCTGAGGCGCAGCCTCCACTCTAAAAAGACGACTAACGGTAAGGCAAAGCCTTACCGCACGGAAGGCGGCAAGCCGCGATCCGGAAGGCGGCAAAGCTGCAACACGGAAGGCGGCAAAGCCGCGACGGTCTGTTCTTTCTGATCAGCGTTTACCGGCGCAAATCCGCGGCAAAACCCCTTCCCCGGATAACTTCACTATTTCAAATCCTTCAGCATCTGCATTGCCGCATTGCGTCCGGGTGCACCCATGACACCGCCACCCGGATGCGTAGCCGAGCCACACATGTAGAGGTTCTTAATTGGCGTCCGGTACTGCGCCCAACCCGGCGCCGGACGCAAAAAGAAAAGCTGTTCCAGCGTTAGTTCGCCCTGAAAGATATTTCCTTCCGACAAACCAAAGTCGCGTTCCAGATCCAGCGGCGTCAGCACCTGACGGTGGAGAATCAAGTCCCTGATGTTGGGCGCGTGTTCGGCGATTGTGTCGATCACCGTGTCGCCAAACTCTTCTCGTTTATCGTCCCAGTTTCCTTCTTTCAAGTTGTAGGGCGCGTACTGTACAAAACACGACATCACGTGTTTCCCGGGGGGCGCCACCGATGGATCAGTCAAACTTGGAATCACCATGTCGATGTAAGGACGCCGCGAGAACCGGCCATACTTCGCTTCGTCATAAGCACGCTCCATGTAGTCAACGCCGGGTGAAATCGAGATGGCACCACGCAGATGCGCGCCCGGACCGGGCTTCGACTTGAAATCCGGCAGTCCATCCAACGCCAGATTCACCTTCCCGGATGAACCACGGTATTTGTAGCGTTTCAGATCGTCGGCAAAGTCTCCCGGCAGGTGTTCCTCGCCAATCATTTTCATGAACGTCAAGCGGGGATCGACACTGGATGAAACGGTGTCCGCATAAACCTCATCGCCATTTTGCAGCACAACACCTTTCGCCTCGCCATTCTTCAGAATGATTTTGGCTATCGGCGCCTCCGTGCGAATCTCGGCGCCGGCTTCACGGGCGGCATCCGCAATCGCGTTTGAGATGGCGCCGGTACCGCCGCGCGACAGTCCCCAGGAGCGAAACGCGCCATCAATTTCACCCATGTAGTGATGCAGAAGAACGTAAGCAGTGCCGGGTGAGCGAACGCCGAGAAAAGTGCCGATGATGCCGGAGGCCGACATCGTCGCCTTGAGCACGTCGGTTTCAATCCATTGATCGAGAAAATCGACCGCGCTCATGGTCATTAACTGGACCTGATTGTACTTATCGTCAGCGGGTAGTTTCTGGAATCGACGTCCGAGAAAAAGCAGATCTTTGAGGCCTTTTGGATTGAGCGAAGTGGGATCGGGAGGCGTCATGCTCATGATTGGCTTCACGAAGTGGGCCAACTCGAGCATTGCCTTGCCGTACTCGTCGTACGCTTCGGCGTCTAGTCTTGAATGGCGAGCAATCTCGCGACGCGTTCTGGCGTGATCGTTCACGCGCCAGAGATAGTCGCCATTCGGCATTGGCGTGAACGTGCCGTCCAACGGCAGGATCTCAAGTCCGTGTCGTGGCAGATCGAGCTCGCGAATAATCTCCGGACGCAGCAACGAGACCACGTAGGAGCAAACGGAGAACTTGAAACCCGGAAAAACTTCTTCGGTCACCGCCGCGCCGCCCAGCACATGACGGCGCTCGAGCACCAGGACTTTCTTGCCTGCCTGTGCAAGATATGCGGCATTGACCAGACCGTTATGCCCACCGCCAATGACGATGACGTCGTATTTTTTCATTCGGTACCTATGGATCGCTGAGGGACATCAGCCTTATAGCAAATCACGTCTACCATGAATCACTGCAGCAACCGTCACTGTCTCACTTTCAACGCGGTAGATAATCCGGTAGCTATACGCGAAGACTTCCCTAACACTCTTCAAATCAAATTCAGGCACAATCCTACCCGCAAATGGAAAGTTTTCCAGATTACGCGTGGCGTCAATTACTTTTCTGACAACTGCGCCCGCATAAGAGATGGAATCGCGGGATATGTAGCTGGCGATCGCTTCGATGTCTTCGAGAGCGGCAGGAGACCACACTACTTGGTAAGCCATTTGTCCAATTGACGCTCAACTTCGTCTTGCGAGACTGTACCCTGATTGTCGGCCGCGTCGAGGCCATGGCGCACTTTTTCTATGACGTACAGATGGTACTGAATATCTTCAAGTGAGCAGTCGTCTGGCAACTTACTGAGTAACGATTCAACTTCTTGTTTTGCGGTAACCATGATTGTTCATTCTACGCCCGACGCATCACGTTTATCAAAAAACGATTCCAGTAGTTCGCGCCCGGTCCCGTGCAACATTTCCGGCATCAATCGGTACTCATATCTAAGTTTCTTCTAATTGCTTGCCGGGAACGACAATGGCCCGTAGGAGAACCCCGTACATGCTTGCTGACGATTGTCGAGCATATCTATAATCGCTCGCCCTGACAATTGCCGCTTCGAGGTAGTGAATGCCTGTCGGAACCGCACTACACACACGTACATTTCAACTTTGCGAGAGCCTGAACTATCGCGAGTGGTCGGGCTACTACGCCGTCAGTTCCTACGAGCCCCATCACGAGCATGAGTACAACGCGATTCGCAACGCCGCAGCGTTGATCGACATCTCGCCACTCTTCAAGTACCGGTTGACAGGAAAGGACGCCACGCGCCTTGTCGATCGCATCATCACGCGCGATATGCGAAAAGTTTCAGTGGGCCAGGTGATTTACACGCCGTGGTGTGATGAGCAGGGCAAGGTGATTGACGACGGCACGGTTTCGCGTCTGGAAGAAAACACCTACCGTTGGACCGCTGCCGATCCAAGTTTGCGCTGGTTTACTCAAAACGCCGGCGGCATGGACGTTAACATCGAAGATATTTCTGAGACGGTGGCGGCGCTGGCGCTCCAGGGGCCGACCTCAGGACGT
>JAXIOV010000100.1:0-26291 GCA_045403245.1 Pyrinomonadaceae bacterium
AAAAAACCGCCAGCACATCGAGTTCGAATTTTGTATCGGTCATTGCGTGTTGAGATTTAACTAGGACGGCTGGCATTGGTCAAGCGCAACGCGTTGACTCGTAACCTTTGCCTGCTTCGACGAGTGGTTGGAGTCAAGTCAACTTCTGGAACCGCGGGCGGGACGCCCTCGGTCCCAGTAGTAGAGTTGCTCGTAAGTCCAAACTGCACCACTATGGATGCTAATGAAACTAGTCATTCTCGGTTCAGGCACGTCGGTTCCGCATCCCCGGCGGACGTCCGCTGCCAACTGGATCGAGACCGAGTCCGGTTCTCTTCTCCTCGACATCAGCGGTGACGCCGCTCATCGGATGGCCGCTGAGGAACTCCCCTGGCCAGGTCTCAACGCCATCTGGATCAGCCATCTGCATCTGGATCATCTCGGCGGACTAGCCAACTTTCTTTTTGGCACCCGCTGGTCGCCGCAAACACAAGCGCGGCGACAACCTTTGTCGATTTTTGGCGCCGTTGGTTTTCGCAAAGTGCTTGACGCGATCGATCAGGCGAAGGACTATCGACTTCTCGAGCAAGCGTTTCCGCTGGAACTAGTCGAAGTGGAAGCGGGCGCGCGATTTGAAATCCTGCCTGACCTGATGGCAGAGACGTTTTCAACTCCCCACACTGAAGAAAGCCTCGCTATCCGCCTGAAGGACAAAAGCGGCAGCGACCTTGTCTACACCTCCGACACTGGCTACAGCGAAGAGCTGGCGAGCTTTGCTAAAGACGTCCGCGTCCTGTTGATGGAATGTTCATTTCACAAGAACAAACCCCTGAATACACACCTGGAATTGACGGATGCCATGCAACTCGCACGAGCTTGTTCCCCCCGGACACTCGTGCTCACCCATCTTTATCCGGAGTGGGATGGTATCGACCTTGCCGCCGAGGCTCGAAAGCTTTGGTCAGGTGAAACTGTAGAAGCCTTTGACGGTTTGCGCTGGACCTTCTGAAGGCGCGGGACTCAGCGCCAAAGGCGCGAAATGTGAGTCGCTCCAAAGTGATGTGCTCGCTCCCACAAAGTAACCGTTTGCGCTGCGCACTGCTCAATATGCTAAATTACGGCCATAGATCGCGGATTAGCAGATTCACTTATCACTTCAACAATTGTGGGTTTTTCGAATTGAGCTATGTTCCCTGTCTCAGTCATGCCCGAGAAATCCGCGTGTTCTATATAATTGCCTGAGACGGAGCGGAGATGAGTCTATGAAGTGTCCAGTTTGCGGGAGGCGGGCCGGGTGGATCCGGACTCGTTGTCCGGCATGTAAAACAAAACTTATTCAGTGGTACATCATTGCAGTTATTTTGGTGTTCGCGGCGTGTTACGGCGGGTTGGTAATACTCGAGAATCTTGGATAACGATCGTAAAGCAAACTGTTAGTTTGCGGTAGGACGAGCATTCCTGCCGGTCGCCACAACAGACAGGACAGACAAGAATGGCTGTCCTACAAATGAAGGCGGTGAGTTTCGCCCCCGGAACTCACCGCCTCCTCGTATGCGGTGCTGCATTTTCGGGAGACTGATCAGCGCACACGCACCACGATGTCGTGGGCTGTAAGTGCGTTACCGGTAGCCTTTTGCAAGTCAGCGACGGCCTTGTTCAAATCCGTTTGCGCCCGCAGTTCGTTACCTCGCGCGGTGGTCAATGCAGTCTGGCGCTCCAAAACTAGAAACACTGTCGACTGCCCGGCATCAAGTTTTCTTTGCTCGCTCTGATACTGTTGCTCACTGGCCTGGCGCGCGATTACTGCCGAACGTAAACGAGCCTCAGCACTTCGCACTAATTGCAAAGCATTTCTCACTTCCACCTGGATCGATTGCACAAGTTGTTCCCGCTGAGTGGCGATGCGTTGGCCTTCAACGAGCGAGCGGCCCAGTTGCGCCTCAGCCGTCCGATTTCTCAGCGGCAAACTAATCTGAACTCCAACGCGGAAATTATGAAAGTCGTTGCCCAAAAGGTTCCGCACTGATTGGCCATAACTACCTAATAGTTCCGCAGGAAAGGTTTGAGCTGGCGGCGCCGGCAACGGCGGCGTCACTCCGGCCAGTGCCGATAACAGATTTACGCGGTCCCGAATTTGGGTCGTCGAGGAGAAGGGATTTGTCGCGCTGGTGTTTAAGGTGCCGGCCAGGCCGGTCATTCCGTAGCTGCCGACGAAGTCGATCGCCGGTTTGGTTTGTTCCCGAAAGAATTTCTGATCGATCTGATTGATTTCGCCGGTGACCGTTGATTGTTGCAGCTCCGGCCGATTGTCCATGGCGGTCTTCAACGCCTCCGGCAAAGAAATCGTTGGCGGCGCCAGGTCAACGGAATCAGTGGGAACAATCGCAACATTCCAGATATCCGCCCGCGCGTTCTGCGCGATCAGGTTCTTCAAATTGTTTTCGCTTTTGGAAACTTCTTCCAAAGCGCTGAACAGGCTCTGCTCAAAACTCGCGACCTGGGCCTCGGCAGCCACGATGTCAATTGGCGCGAGACTTCCCTCAGCCACCAACCGCTTGTTGTGTTCGAGTTGAGCGCGCGAATCCCGGACCGCATCCCTTTGCACTTGCAAATTTCGCAGCGCAAATACCAGATCCCAGTATCCGCGTTGCACGCTGGTAATCGTTTCAATCGCCCTCTGACGAAACTGCGCGTCGGTCAGCGACAAATTCTTTTTGGCGATCTCAACCTGGCGACGACTGCTATCGAAACGTAATCCGCGAAATAGAGGCTGGGTGTAAGTAAATGTAAGTCCCGTCGGATACTGCGGATTCAGAGCCGTGAACTGGTTGTTGGTCGTCAACTTGATAGACGATAAGTCCAGCCGGTAGTTGCCTCCGAACCTGGGGGCCTGACCTTCGAATCGCGCCGTCGCGGTAAAGTCGGTTTGTTTGATAGCGCCATCGGAGCCGGGAGTAAGAAAACTCGAAATTGGGCTCTCGATGCGTTCGTAGTACGACGAACTGCTAAGGCGCGGATCATAAGCGCCGCGGGCCGCCGTCAGGTCAAACTCGGCAATCTTGACGTTGTGCCGCGCCACCTCAATGTCTTTGTTGTTTTCCAACGCCTGCGCCAGGGCTTCGCGCAGTGAGAGCGGTTGTTGCCGGCTCATGTCGACACCAACGCGACCAAGCTCGGGCATAGGCTTTTGCTCCGGCCGAAAGTCCGGCGCAACTTGCGGGAACGGCAGATCCTGTACTGATGGCGCCGGTGTGGCCGCCGGCTCTTGCGCCCTGGCCGTAAGAGTAGAGCCAACCAACGAGAGTATCAGCGCGGGCGTGCCGATAAGTACAAAGAACGCACCCGGCGAAAAGCGACTGCAATCACCTTGCGTCCTTTGCCGTTTTGCTTTGGCGGTAACAAATTTAATACTCATGACATTGAACACAAACACACGTCCCTAATTCCTGGAGATCAAACTTAGTAGCGATGCTGCCGCGGCGGCAGCTTTACGTCGCGCCCAGGCGAAAGGGCGAGTGACAAACGTCCCGATCGCTCCCCAAACTCTGCTTCGGCCGAGGTCGTCAAACAGTGAATAAAAAACCGGGACTGCTAGCAGAGTCAGCAACAAACAGAGAGTTTGCCCGCCAACAACCAGGACACCGATTGAACGGTTGGTGCCCGAGCCGGGCCCGCTCGAAACTGTCAACGGCAACATGCCCGCGACCAGGGCAATCGTGGTCATCAGGATTGGCCGCAAGCGATCGCGGTTGGCGCGAATGATTGCTTCCAGCCGTTCCATCCCGTGCGCCCGCAATTGGTTGGTGTGATCGATTTGCAGAATTGCGTTCTTCTTCACCACGCCGAAGAGCAACAACAATCCGAGGCCTGAGAAAATATTTACCGTTTGTCCGGTGAACAGCAGCGACACGATGCCGAAAGGAATCGCGAGCGGCAGTGTCAACAGAATCGTGACCGGATGGATAAACGATTCGAACTGCGCTGCCAGCACCATGTACATGAAGACAAACGACAGCACGAAAGCGAGCATGAAATAGTATCCGGCGCGCCCAAGTTCTTTGGAACGACCGGCCAGTCCGGTCTTATACGCCGGGTCAATGTTTATTTCCTTCGCAAACTGATCCATCTTTTGAATCACATCAGCTTGCGAGCCGCCCGGCTTGATGTTACCCAGCAACGTCACCTGGCGCTCACGGTTGAGTCGTTCAATTGCCGACGGACCAGTCCCTTCTTCAACGCGAACCAAATTATCCAGGCTGACCCAGCCAATCTTCGAAGACGAGACAATCATCCGATTCAGGCCTTCAACGCTGGTGCGATACTCACCAGTGGCGCGAACCCTGACGTTGTATTGGTCCGTACCGGCATTAAAAGTAGAGACTTTCTGGCCGGCAACGAGCGTGTTCAAGGCCTGCGCAATGTCGGCAACCCGAACGCCAAGATCGGCCGCCCGCGCCCGGTCGATCACAACTCTCAGTTCAGGCTTGCCGGTAATGAGCGACGAGTCGGCATCAACTACATCCGGAAGGGCCTTCATCTTCGCGAGCAAGGTTTCAGAATACTGCGTGAGCTTCGGCAGGTCGGGACCGCCTATGACAAACTGAATGTCTGCGTTGCGGAAGCCGCCGCCGGAAATCGCCGCCACCTGCTGCACGCTGGTGCGAAGCTGGCCGGGCATCTCTTTCAAATACTTCGCGAGAACTTCGGATCTCGCGCGGGCCATCAGAGCATCTTGCGTGACCTTGCGGTCTGCAATTGGCAAGAGTTTGACGTAAATCGACGCGACGTTTACCTGCTCCTGCTGCCCGCCGCCGATGGTGATCAGGCTATCGGTAACGCCTGGCAGCTTGCGCAGGTCGGTGGCAATCCGTTCCGCCAGGGCCGAAGTCGCCGCCAGGGTTGAGCCTTCCGGCGCCCGCACGTTGATTTCGAATTGAGACTGATCATCTACCGGTAAAAAGTTTTTTCCGACAAACATGAACAGCGGCACAATGCTCAAGATAACGGCGACACAAGCCACCACAATCGCCCACCGGTGGGCCATCGACCAGGAAAGGAGTCTGGTGTAGGTTCGGTCGATCGGACGATAGAAGCGAGATTCCTTTGAGCCTTTGTCCGTCGGCTCAATCCTTCGTTCAAGCGGGCCTTCTTTGTGATCGTTGCTGCGCTTGATCAGGCGGGCCGCCAGCATCGGGGTAAGCGTGAAGGAAACGAGTAGTGAAACCGCAATTGCGAAAGACGACGTCAAGCCAAAGGACGACATAAACCGCCCCACAATGCCGCCCATGAAACCGACTGGCAGGAAGACCGCCAGCAGCGAGAGCGTGGTGGCGGTTACTGCGAGGCCAATCTCGCGCGTGGCTTCGATGGCCGCCTGAAACGGCGGCATCCCCTTCTCTTCGATATAGCGAAAAATGTTTTCAAGCACCACGATGGCGTCATCGATCACGATGCCGACCATCAGGGTCAACGCGAGCATCGTTATGTTGTTGAGCGTGAAACCCATGGCTGCCATCAGACCGAAGGTCGCGATCAGAGATGTCGGGATAGCCAGGGCCGCAATGACCGTTGATCGAAAACTCCAAAGAAAAATAAACACCACGATGGCCGCCAGGACGCTGCCTTCGATCAGGTGCGTCTGAATCGCCTCGATGGAAGCCTTGATAAAGATCGACTGGTCGCCAACCACTTTCGTTTTGAACCCAGGCGGTAGAGTTTTTTGGATTTCATCGAGCCGCTGCTTCACGGCATCGGCAATCGCCACCGTGTTTTGACCTGATTGCTTCGAAACAATCAGCGTCACGGCGGGTTGACCGTTAAGACGCGCTTCCGTTCGCGGCTCTTCCACGCCGTCTTCCGCATAACCTACGTCGCTTAGCTTCACCGAGTAAGTGCCGCGATTGCCGACGACGAGATTATTAAACTCCGACGGCTGGACGATCCGGCCCATGGTTCTCACCGTCAGTTCCCGAGTGCCCTCATCAACCCGGCCACCCGGAACTTCCATGTTCTGCGCCCGCACCGCATCGGCCACCTGCGCCACTGTGACGTTGAAAGCGCGCAACTTATCCGGATCAACCCAGACCTGAATTTCGCGCGTCCGACCCCCAATAATCTGCACCTGGCCAACGCCATTAATCGATTCGATTTGCTGCTTGATCTGTTTGTCCGCAACGTCGGTAACTTCGCGCGGGGTTCTGGGCGCGGACACGGCAATTCGAACTACCGGCGCCGCGTCGGTATCAAGTTTTTGGACCACCGGTTGTTCGGCGGTGACCGGAAGATCGTTGATTATCAGGTCGACTTTGTTGCGGACTTCCTGGGCGGCGATGTCGGGATTCTTTTCGAGCAGAAACGTAATGAAGACCTGGGAAACGCCTTCGACTGAGGTCGAACGCAATTCATCGATGCCGCTGATTGTATTGACGGCGCCTTCGATCTTGTCAGTGATTTCGGTTTCGACTTCCTGTGGGGACGCGCCTGGATTCAGGACGGTAATGGTAATCGTCGGCAGGTCGATTTTCGGAAACAGATCGACACCCAGCGAGTTATAAGAGAAGAGTCCAACCACGGTCAGACTCAGGATCAGCATCGTCGCAAATACCGGACGCCGGACACAGATTTCAGCTAGTTTTTGCATTCTCGCTAGAAGTTACGCGTTTGTCCTATTGTTTTACCGCCAACCCATCACTCAATTTTTCTACATTGCTGGTGGCCACAGCCTCATTGGCGGCAACACCGTTCTTCACTTCAACCAAATCGCCTTCCGTCTGCCCCAGTTGAACGACGCGTTCGCGGGCCTGGCCGTCCTTAATAACAAACAAGCGACTGACGCCGGCCTCGGTTCGCACCGCTCGCGCCGGTACCAGGACTGCGGGTTGCGA
The DNA here is from genome assembly GCA_045403245.1 of Pyrinomonadaceae bacterium. Taxonomy (GTDB): domain Bacteria; phylum Acidobacteriota; class Blastocatellia; order Pyrinomonadales; family Pyrinomonadaceae; genus PSRF01. Next base: position 6,864 of record JAXIOV010000100.1, read on the forward strand.
CCGCGCTTGCAGGATTCGCACTGTGGCGAACTGTCCGGGCTTCAGAGCACCGCTGCTGTTCTCAACTTCAGCTTCAACCGTCAACGTCCTGGAAGTTGGCGTAACGTTTGGTGAGACGCGTGCGATTCGACCGCTGAAATTCTTGTCAGGCCAGGCGCTGGTGGTCACCGAAACTGATTGACCGACTTTGACCTCCGGAATCGCCTGCTCGGGAATGTCGATTCGCAGTCGCAGAGGATTGATTCTTACGATGGTGGCGACTTTTGCGCTCGGCGAGACATACTCGCCCAGGTCCGCGGTGCGTTCCGCTACAAACCCGTCGATAGGTGAAAACACCAGCGCGTATGAAAGGTTTCTCCTGGCCAGGGCCAGCTGGCTTTCGGCGTTGGCGACGTTTGCTCGCGCAGTGGCGACGGCAGCAAAGCTCTGACGCGCAAGGGAAACCGCCGCATCATATAGTTCCTTGAGTTGGTCGCGTCTTGATTTCTGCTCATCATAAGCAGAGCGCGAGATATCGCCTGACTCAATCAATCTTTCCGATCGTCGCAGGTTTTTCTCCGCCAGCTCGAGATCCACGCGAGCTTTTGCAACTTCGGGAACCCGGTTTGGATCAAATGACTGTCCGGGGCGCATTCCCGCCTTTTCTTCAGCCTGTCTCAGCGCCGCAACGCTCTGTTCCACCTGTGCCTGCGCCTGCTGCACGCGGAGCTTCGCATCGACATCGTCCAACCGCACGATCATCTGCCCTCGTTTAACGTAGCTGCCGAGGTCGACGCCGATCGCCACTACCTTCCCTGACGTTGATGCCGCCACATCTGTTTGCTCATCGCCTGTCAAGCTGCCGGTCGCCTCAAAAAATTGTGGCAATTCGCGCATGATCGCGGTGGCCGTCGTAACCTCAACTGTCGTTGGTTGGGTCGCGGTATTGGCCTCGTCGCTTCTGACGTTGGCCTTAGAGCCACCACAGGAGACTCCCGCAAACGCAACCCCCGCCAGGATTACGGTCAGGGCCAGGAGTCTCTCGAGCGTGGCGGTTTGAGGCCGCTTTCGTTCGCTCTGGCTTAGACTCTCGGCGCAAGCCGGCACTTCAGGATCTTTGGCGCTCTCGGGTTGAAGTTCGCGACGACGAAAAGCGGCGTCAAGCCGCCACAATCCCAAGAGTTGTAGAGTTTTGGAACGTAACATGGTGAAAACTAATTCTTTTTGGCAAGACTCTTAACAGAGTCCTGGCGTGCGTTTTTGCGTGGGGGAGTCGGAGGTTTTCCGGTACTGATTCCGTGTAGCAGAATGTCTGAAAAATGTCTTGCAGCTTCCGCATTCGAAATCTTCAGCAACCGGCGTTTGGGATCCCAGAGATTGTTGTTGAGTGAGTGGTGAATGATCATGCCGATGAATGCCCTTACCACAAGCGCCGGGTCCATTTTGAACATGGCGCCGTCGCGTTGCCGTTCGGCAATGTAGCCACCCAGAAGCGCGTAGACCCGCATCACAAATTTTTCAAAAAACATTTCCGCGAGTTCGTGTCCCTCGAGGGCCGAGTGCAACAGTAGTCGTTGAAACTCCGGATCAAGCTCATGATGCTCCAGCGCTCCCAGCGCGAGTCGTTCAAAGACTGCGCGGTCGTCCTTCTCCTTAAGCGCTTCGGCGACCATAGCCTCGGGATTCATGGCGTCACCCGAGCAGGCCTTATGGTCGAGGATGGCCCGATAGAGCTCATGTTTGGTGGCGTAATGTCTAAACACCATTGCTTCGGAGACTCCGGCTGCCCTCGCAATTTCCCTGGTGGTGGTGCCGCCAAAACCGCGTTGCGAAAATAGCTTCACGGCGACCCGCAGGATTTGCAGCTTGCGCGCCTCGGCCGACATGCGCGAGCCGCCCCGGGCGCCCAGATCGGATTTTCTGATTGCTGTTTCCTTATTCAATACCGTGATTAACTGCAACGCTTAATTCAAAGTAAGTACTTACTTACTACGCAGCGACCGAGTTTGTCAAGCACGGGAACCAGGGGGGAGGGAACAGGAGCAGGAGGCAGGGGCTGGCGGCTGACCCTAACGGTCGGGCTACTGCCCCGCACTCCCGCCGGTCAGCCGCCAGAACCTGCCTCCTGCCCCTGCTCCTCTTCCGTATCGTTCCCGACCTTAGCGATCTGCGCTTGTACCCTTTCGCAACAAAATGCAATCGATAAATGACCTTGCTTTCACCATTAATACAAGTGCAGGAACGAATATTAAGACGGGCACATCGTTTGCTCGCCATTAGCACGTCACTTGTGTGCAAAAATTAGTTTGCCGAAATTTTTCGTAACGCTTCAATTTACGCAGCAGTCCAAAAAGGAGAAGAAATCATGTCGCAGAACACAACAGACTTCCCCGGCTCAAAAACAGGTACCACCACTTCCAGCGCGGGCAATGCCGGAAGCAGCGCCACAGCCGCGGCCACCGGACTTACACATACCGCCCAGGAGTATGGCGAGAAGATCTCGGAAGTTGCTGGCCAGGCAAAGGAATTCGTGACTGACAAGATTGGCGTGGTGGGGGACAAATTCAAGGACCTTCAGAACGCCGACCTGGGAGAGCTTGCTGAGAACGCAAAGGAGTATGCGCGCAAAAATCCCGGACAGGCCATCTTGATCTCCGCGGCGGCAGGATTGCTGCTCGGATTGATCATTCGCGGACGCCGTTCCTGACACGCGCCCAGTGATTAATGACTCGAAAGGAGATACGCCATGGCCGCCACCGCTACGGGTGCAAAACCATCCCCGATGTCGCCCCAACCCGAGAATGAGAGTCTGCCGGCCCTCTTCAGCCGGCTGGGCGAAGACGTGATGCAACTCCTCGACACGAAGGTCAGCTTGCTGAAGGTCGAGATCAGAGAAGAAGCGAGCGAGTATGCTCGCGGCGGCACGCTGATCGCGGTCGGTGGAGTTGTGGCTGCAATTGGATTTGCGCTGCTCAACATAGCCGTCGCTTTCGGAATCTCGACGCTCTTCGCCCACACCGAGCTCAGTCAACCGGCGAAGTATGCAATCGGCTTCGGCAGCGCGGGGATCCTCTATTTGATCATCGGCGCGATCGTGGTCTCAGTTATGAAATCGCGTTTGGCCAGGCAGCATCTCGTTCCTGACCGGACCATCGAGGAGCTCAGAAAGGACAAGCAATGGCTGAAGAGGGAACTCCAGGATTAGCTCGCGTGCGCGAGACTGCCGAAGAAGGGCTCTCCAAAGAGCAACTTCAACGACGCATGGACGAGGCGCGAGACTCCATTACACATACAGTTGCCGGAATCAAAGAAAACGTAACCCAGCAATATGAATCGGTAAAGGATGCCCTGGATTGGCGTGAGCAATTCAAGAAAAGGCCAGTTGCGTGGAGTCTGGGCGCGGCGGGCGTTGGGTTTTTGGTTGGCTACGGAATTGCCGCCGCGGTAAGGGACAATGAGGTGCCCTACTATTCCGGCTCGCTCGTTGCCCCCGTCAGACAAACCCGCACCGCTCAGGCGATTGACGACTCCACGGTCCAACCACCGGTGAAGTCAAACGGGAAACACAACGGCACCAGTATGCTTGAGCGCTTCAAGGAGACTTCGGCCTACGAACGATTGAGTCAGGAGGCAGGCGCGCTCGGCGACCGGTTGGTCGAGGAGTTATCAGTTACCGCACAAACGGTTGTGTTACCTGCCCTGCTCAAGAAGATCAAGAGCTGGATTGGAGCCGATCTGTCGGCAAAGACCCAAACAGGTGTCCCTGACAGGACCTCATCAATGGGCAGTAAGCCAGCGGGGACTCAACAAGTAACCCGCACCTACGATTCTTCAATCGAAGGCACGTCCAACTCTTAATAACTTCAACGTTCAACGGCAATGTCCATGTCGTCATGACATTGCCGTTGGCGTTTGGGTTTATTTCGGCGCAGGTTTTCGTGGCAGTTTTTCGTCGCGCATGGCCGTATTGTAAACAAAGGCAGCCATGATCATCGACGCTTGCTTCATGTCGTCTGCCTGAATTCGATCAAATACATCCTGATTCGAGTGGTGCGTCCTTGTATCGTATTCAATTTCATCCTGAATGAATTGGAATCCCGGGAGCCGGATCGCATCAAACGCCAGATGGTCGGTGCCACCAGTGCTTGAGATCGAAAGCGTATTGGCTCCAGCATCACGAAAGGGATCCAGCCACTGGCGAAACAGACTCCTCACCGCTTCGTTTCCCTGAAGATATACGCCGCGAACTTTTCCGGTTCCATTATCAAGGTTGAAGTAGGCGCTAAACTTGTCGTATTCAGGTTTGGTTACGAGTGTTCCGGGTGGCGTAGGCGACGGCGCCGGAGAGGGAACAGGAGCCGGCTTGATGTCGCCGAAGTGCTCCTTAACGTAAGCCCTTGATCCCAGGAGGCCTTGTTCCTCGCCGGTCCAGAGGGCCACCCGAACAGTTCTTCGCGGTTGAAGGTTTAATGCTTTCAGAATGCGAACAGCCTCCATGGCTACCGCGACGCCCGCCGCATTATCGGTGGCGCCAGTTCCTGAGTGCCACGAATCCATGTGGCCTCCCAACATCACGACCTCATCCCTTAGATCCGTGCCGGGTATTTCGGCGATGGTGTTGTAGGCCATCGGATCAGTGTCAAAAAAATCGGCCGCCAAATCGACGTTCATTTTCACTTTCTCGCCGGCCTCAAGCATTCGCACGAGGCGGTTGTATTGCTCAATCGCCAAGACAATTTGCGGGATGATTTTCGGCGCCGCCTTATCAAACGGCTGAATCTGACGCGGAGCTCCGGGCACAAAGGGTTCGTCAACTGGCGGTTGTGGGACGGTGGCCCCCTGCACGAAGATCGTCCCGCCATCACCGGCGCGGCTCGGATCCACCAATAGAGCCGGGCCCTCCTTGTGGAAAAACTGATACTTCCTCATTGCGAACCGGTTTGCATCGCGCTGCTCTTGTGTCATCCGGCGACGAGGACCGCTGGTTGGTTCGGGTGAGTTGGCGAGTTCGAGTAGATTGTTCGCATCCCGGCGTACGCTCAACGCTTCGAAGTGCGCTTTGACTTCGCGCACCGGTGCTGTCAACACAATCATGCCTTTCAATTTGCCTTTGAACTTCTCCAGGTCAGCGTCGGTCCTGGCATCAACGTAAACGACCTCCCCGTTGAGAGCGATTCCCGGCGACCACGCCTTGGGAAACGCGATCAATGGAATAGTCTGTGGAGCGGTGACCTGGGCGGAAAACCTCTTCAATTCCCACCCTCGTCCAAACGGCCCCCACGGCTCAAGATGTGCATTCAGGAGTCCCCACTTCGCCAACTGGTCGCGCGTCCACTCGTTTGCTCTCCTCATGTTTGGCGAACCCGTTAACCTCGGACCAATGACGTCGCTGAGATAACTCAACGTTTGCATTACCTGCGACCGATTCATGGCTTCGTCTCTGATGCGTTCGACGGGATCGTTTGGATCGCGCGGTGATGGCGACGGCGACGGTTGCGTTGATGCGGCGGCGGGCGTGGGACGTGGCGCCGGCTGTTGCGCGAAACCCGCACTCGGAGTCAGAAAGACAATGAGCAGCAACCCAGCCGCAGTACGTCTCAACATTTTGACTTCTCCAGGAATTTGGATTGAACACCGGGGACTGGGAATTCTAGTTAAATCTGAGGAGGGACTCAAACCTGGCTGGGTTCAGGCAGGTGCGCATTTTGAAATTCAGCCGGGGATTAACGCGAATGAAGGCGAATCTGAAGGAATAGCAAACCAGAAGACTGAATGACACCGCCCGATTTCCTAACCAACTTTCGTGACCTTCTCTGGCTTCGTCGTTTTTTCTTTTGGTTCGGTCGCAGTTCCATTCGAGCGATAGCCACACTGCTCGGTATTCGCACAATAACGAAAGGTGCCCTGCTTCTTGGTCGACTTCTCAAGCAGAAACGGCGCCTTGCAATTCGGGCAAGTTTCCTCGACCGGCTTGTCCCAGTAAACTCGGTCGCAATCAGGATAAGCTGAGCATGAGTAAAACACTTTGCCGCGTTTGGATTTCTTAACGACCAGCTCGCCTTTGCAACCCGGACGAGTGCATTTCACTCCCGTCGATTCCTGCTTAATGTACTTGCACTTCGGATAGTTTGAGCAGGAAATGAATTCGCCGTAGCGCCCAAACCGTCTTACCAATTGAGCGCCGTCCACCGGACACTTCTCGTCCAGCGGCACCGGCGCGGGTGCGGCCACACCGCTTTTGGCAATCTTCCGAATGTTTCTGCAATCCGGATAACCAGTACATCCGAGAAACGGTCCAAAGCGACCGCGTTTCATCTGCATCTGTTTGCCACAGAGTTCACAGGCTTCCGGCTCAGCGGCTTCTTCACCTCCGGCGGCATCGGTTGCCGCGGCTCCGCCGTTGGAACCCGCCTTCGGCTCGGCATCGCGCGATGCGCCGCAATTCAAACACTTTAGATACTTTCCGAAACGTCCCCACTTTTGCACCATGCCCACCGTCCCGCATTTCAGACACACTTCTTCGGTGGGCGTGTCAGTGTCCTTGACGTTTTTGACGTACTTGGTGAACTGCGCAAGATCGTTTGCGAATTTTCCGTAGAACTCGTGGAGCGCGTCAGTCCACTTCAGTTTCCCCTCCTCGATTGAGTCGAGCTCTTCTTCCATCCGGGCGGTGTAGGTTTCGTTGAAGAGGTCGTCAAATCCGCCTTCAATCAGGAGGTCGTTTACGGTTTTGCCCAGATCTGTCGGATGGAAACGTCCTTCGAGTTTCTCCACATACTCGCGCTCCTGGATCGTCGACATGATTGCAGCGTAAGTCGACGGACGACCGATTCCCTTCTCTTCCAGGGCTTTGACCAGGGTGGCTTCGGTGTAACGCGGCGGCGGTTCGGTGAAGTGCTGTTCCGGGGTAATCTTGTTCAGCGCCAGCGTTTCACCGGTTTCGACCGCAGGCAAGGACCGCTCTGCCTCCTCATCCTCTTCCGTCTTCTCGTCTCGGCCTTCCTGATAAACTTTCAGGAAGCCGTCAAACTTCTGCACCGAACCGGTGGCGCGAAAAGTGAAACGCCCGGCTCCGATGTCAATGGTGGTTTGATCGAAAATAGCCGGCGTCATCTGCGAAGCAACGGTCCGCTGCCAGATCAAGCGATAAAGTTTCAACTCATCTTTGTTCAAGTAGCTGGCGAGCGAGTCAGGCGTCCGCGCCACGTCTGTCGGCCGAATCGCTTCGTGCGCGTCTTGCGCGTCTTTCTTCGAACGATAGTGAATTGCCTTTTCTGGCAGGTATGGCGCGCCATACTGTTTGCCGATGAAGTCGCGCAAGTCGTTCAACGCGGCCTCGGAGACGCGCGTTGAATCTGTTCGCATGTAGGTGATCAATCCGACTGAACCCTCGGCGCCCACTTCCACGCCTTCGTACAACTTCTGGGCAATCATCATGGTCCGTTTGACCGCGAAACCAAGCTTGCGCGCGGCCTCTTGCTGCAGCTTTGAAGTAATGAATGGAGGTACCGGATTGCGCTTCCGCTCTTTGCGGGTTACTTCGTTGACGACAAAGCTCTGCTGCTCTGCTTCGGCAACGAGCGCGGTCGCCGTCGTTTCGTCATTGATCAGAATCTCGCCGGGCTTTGTGTCCTGGTCGAAGCCGCTGGTCTTGACAGTCTGCTTTTCGACCTTGAACAGCCGCGCATCAAACGCCGGCGGCAACCTGGCGCCGAGGTTTGCGAGGATCGTCCAGTACTCGGTCTTAACGAACTTCTCAATCTCTCTTTCGCGCTCGACCACCATTCTGAGCGCCACTGACTGCACCCGGCCCGCGCTCAACCGGCCACCGACCGTTCGACAAAGCAGCGGCGAGACTTTGTAGCCTACCAGCCGATCCAGCACGCGGCGCGCCTGTTGCGCGTCAACCAGATTCGCGTCAATTTGTCTCGGGTGTTCGAACGCTTCATTGACCGCACGCTTGGTGATCTCATTAAACATCACCCGGAATGCGGGCTTCGCCGGTCTCTTCGGCACGATCTCTTCGGCAAGATGCTGGCAGATGGCCTCACCTTCGCGGTCCGGGTCGGCCGCCAGGTAAATCGCTTCAGCGTCTTTGGCGGCTTTTTTCAGATCGGCCACAATCTTCTTGTTGTTGCGCTTGCGGGAATCAGGAATAACCTCGTAAGTGGGCTTGAAATCGTTTTCGACGTCTACACCGAGGCCCTTGGAGGGCAGATCTTTGATGTGGCCTATCGAGGCCTTAACCAGATAGTCCTTCCCCAAATATTTATTAATGGTCTTCGCCTTGGCCGGCGACTCAACTATGACTAGATTTTTTGCCATTGCTATCTATTAAACGTTAACCGGCGTGACGGTTCTATTTCTTTCGTCATTCACATCTTCCTGACAAAACACTTCCCCGGCAGCGCCCGAACCAGGTCGCGCATTTCCAGATTCAACAGCGCGGACGTCAGATCGGGAATTGACAATCTACTCTGATTCACCAGCACATCGATGTGCTCGGGATTGTCTGGCGACAGCAGTTTGAAGACCGATCGTTCAAAGCCCGACAACCCTTGCGGGACCATCGACAACTGGTCAGCCAGTGTTTTCTCCTTCTTCTTTTCTCCCAGCGGTGGCGGCAAAAGTCTCGCCGCGATTTGTGGTGGCAATTCAGCCGCCACGTCCTGCCATTGCTGGACCAGCTTCGCGCCGGCGCCTTTAATCAAGTAATTAGTGCCGAAAGAGTTTCGCGAAGTTATGTTTCCTGGTACGGCAAACACCTCGCGATTCTGCTCAATCGCCAACCGCGCGGTGATCAATGAACCAGAATTCTCGGCAGCCTCCACCACGATTACGCCCAGGCTCAGCCCGCTAATGATGCGGTTGCGATACGGAAAGTTTTCTGAGACAGGCGGAGTCGATAGTGGAAACTGAGAAACCATTGCGCCACCGCTGCCCAAAATCTCCTCCCCGAGCTTTTTGTGATCGCGGGGGTAAACCTCGTCAATTCCGGTGCCGAGCACAGCTACCGTCCGGCCGCCAGCCGCGATCGCGCCGCGATGCGCCGCAGCATCAATCCCTCGGGCAAAACCCGAAACGATCGTAACCCCGCGTTGCGCCAGGTCTCTCGCCAGCATCAGCGCCGCGTTCTGTCCATAGCTTGAAGCCTTTCGCGAACCGACAATCGCGACGCACGGGCGATCCAGACATTCCAGCCAGGCCCCTTTCACGTAGAGCGCAATCGGGGGGTCGTAAATCTCTCTTAACAAGGACGGATAGACACCATCATCGAGAATCAGAATGTCGCCGCCATATTTCCTGACATTTTCAATTTCGGCTTCGGCCCGGGCGTGCATCTCGCGAGCGATGATGCTGTCGACAGCTTCAGGAAGAAGTCGCAGGTATTCGAGTTCTGCACGGGTCGCGCGATACACGGCTGCCGCTGAGCCAAACCGCTCGAGGAGTTTCGCAGCGGCGCGTGGCCCAATGCCGGGCGTCATATTAAGTGCAACCCAATCCCTCATAGACTTCAGATTGCTTCTTCTTCAACATCCCATTTTGGAGACAAAGTCGGGCTTTGATTTCGCTCTACAAGCAGCACGGTAGTTGGCGCCCACCGCTGGGCCACAACGCAACATTTGGTTACGAATCACTTTTGCGGTGGGGGTATTCGGCAAACTCTCGGCAAGGCGGATCACACGTAGTGCAAACGCCCGTGTCCCGGTCTTCATCTCGTCCGGACTCACGCTGATATCCCCGCTTCGAATCCGCAATTCGCAATCCCAAATCCGCAATCGTCTGGCGGAGGCGTGTAGGAATCGAACCTACCTGAGCCTGTTCTCACAGTCTCACTAACGGTTTTGAAGACCGCGCCGTTCACCAGAACAGATTCGCCTCCAGCTTCGAATCCCAGTTTCAAATCTCTAATTTCAAATCGCTGATCTCCTGCCAGCTTGCCGGAGCGAAACCCTACGCCCCGGTCTGCGAACCTGTCAAGGAGGGTCTGAAAATGGCCCATCTCACTTTCATGCCAGAATTGATTCATGAAAAGAAAGGACGTTGCCTTCACTCCGTCGTCTTAAACGGGCCACCAACTTGACTGAAACCAGCCCCAACCTCTAATATCCAATTTCCCGAACGGACGTTCGAACGGCCAGCAGAATTGGCCAAAATATTAAGTGAAAGGGCATTCCTGTGGACAGCACTGCCACCGTCGATCAAGCCGAACGCCTGATCAACTTCCAAACGTCACCTGATCAATATAAGCATTGGCGGCTCAGCATCGATGGCCCGCTTGCGACTCTTACGATGGACGTCCAGGAAGACGAAACATTGGGAGATGGGTATAAGCTCAAGCTCAACTCCTACGATCTCGGCGTAGACATTGAACTGGCAGACGCCGTGCAACGACTGCGCTTCGAGCATCCGGAGGTGAAGGCAGTGGTGATTACCAGCCTCAAGCCGCGAATCTTCTGCGCTGGGGCAAACATCTACATGCTCGGCACGTCGTCACACGCTTTCAAAGTCAACTTCTGCAAATTCACAAACGAAACCCGCTGCACCATCGAAGACGACTCCCAACATTCAGGTCGCCGGTACATCGCCGCTCTTAACGGAACAGCCTCCGGCGGAGGTTACGAGCTCGCAATTGCTTGCGACGAAATCTACCTGGTTGATGATGGCAACTCTGCCGTTTCCCTTCCCGAGGTGCCGTTACTTGGCGTGCTTCCCGGCACTGGCGGCCTGACTCGCCTGGTCGACAAGAGAAAGGTGCGTCGCGACCGCGCCGACGTTTTTTCGACGCTGGCAGAAGGCTTGAAGGGGAAACGCGCGAAAGACTGGGGCTTGATTGATGACTACTTTCCGACCAGTAAGTTTAAGGAGTCGGTTGACGCCCGGGTTAAGCAGATTGCTGGAATAGAGCAAACTGTTAGTTTGCTGTCTGGTACGGAGGCAACCGGGTTGAATGATACCGAACCCCCGCAAACTAACAGTTCGCCTGACGGGATCAAGCTCAATCCCCTGCAACGCGAGGTGAAGCCCAGTGGCGTGGAGTACAAGTACGTAAATCTAATTTGGAATCGCGAGCAACGCTACGCCGATCTCACCGTTCGCGGACCAGAAGCGGGCCTTCCGGTTACACCTGAGGAGATCCAAAAGCTCGGCGACGCGTACTGGCCACTCCAGGCTTACCGGGAACTTGACGATGCATTGCTTCACCTTCGCGTCAATGAACCACTGATTGGCCTGGTCTGCATTCGAACCGCGGGAAACATCCGTGAAGCGCTCGAGGTTGATAAGACTCTGGCTGCTAACCGAGACCACTGGCTGATTCGCGAGATTCTTTTGAACATGGCGCGTGTCCTTCGCCGGCTCGATCTGACCGCGAAGAGTTTCTTCACAATTGTCGAGCCCGGAAGTTGTTTCGCGGGTAACCTGCTTGAATTGTTGCTCGCTTCGGATCGCAGTTACATGCTCAACAGTCCGGACGAGAAAGTTGAACTGGCAATCGGCGAACTCAACGCGGGCGTGTTTCCAATGAGTAACGGCCTGACGCGACTGCAGTCGCGCTTCCTCGCCGCGCCCGAGAAAGTGGAGGAAATTCTCGGCCAGCGGGCATTCCTCGACACTGAAGCGGCGGAAGCAGCGGGGTTGATTACCTTCGCGCCAGATGAACTTGACTGGGAGGATGAGATTCGCGTGGCGATCGAGGAAAGAACGTCTCTGTCGCCAGATGCGCTGACCGGAATGGAAGCGTCGCTGAGGTTTGCCGGTCCTGAAACGATGGACACTAAGATCTACGGACGTTTAACTGCCTGGCAAAACTGGATCTTTCAGCGGCCAAATGCAGTCGGTGAAAAAGGCGCGTTGACAAATTATGGCAAGCCGACGCAGGCGCAGTTTGATTTTAGGAGAACTTAGGATTTTGAACCAATGAATCTAAACGAACGCATTCCCAACAACGTTAACCTTTCCGAAGACAAAAAACTTCAGCGGGCGCTTGAGAAGTGGCTGCCAAACTATCTCGACTGGTGGAACGAGATGGGTCCGGCGGGTTTTCAAACCAAAGACGTCTACCTTCGCACCGCAATCAGCGTCGAACCCGACGGCTGGGCGAATTTTGATTACGTGAAGATGCCCGACTATCGCTGGGGCATTTTTCTCAAGCCTGCGGAACCCGACGCGAAGATCAATTTTGGTGACAATGCCGGACAGCCTGCCTACCAGGAAGTGCCTGGCGAATTTCGCAATGCGCTGCGTCGCATCATCGTCACGCAAGGCGACACGGAGCCGGCATCGGTCGAACAGCAGCGCGAGTTGGGCAAGACCTGTCCCTCACTTTACGACCTTCGCAACCTGTTTCAGGTAAACGTTGAGGAAGGGCGCCACCTGTGGGCGATGGTCTACCTGCTCCAGCGTTATTTTGGACGCGATGGCCGCGACGAGGCGGACGCCTTGCTGGAAAGACGCAGCGGAAATCCCGACAAGCCGCGTATTCTCGAGGCGTTCAACCAACCCTGCGACGACTGGCTCAACTTTTTCTGCTTCACGATGTTTACGGATCGCGACGGAAAGTATCAGCTTTCAGCGCTCGCCGAATCAGGCTTTGAACCGCTGGCGCGCACCTGCCAATTCATGCTCACTGAAGAAGCGCATCACATGTTTGTAGGTGACACAGGCATCAATCGCACCGTCAAGCGTACGGCCCAATTGATGAAACAAGGTGACGTCCGCGAGCTTGGCGGCATTCCTCTCGACGTCATTCAGCGGTACATCAATTTTTGGTTCAGTTATTCGCTCGACCTTTTTGGCGGTGAAATCAGTTCAAACTCCGCCGACTTCTTCGCCGCAGGTTTGAAAGGCCGCTACAAGGAACAGGAACAATACGAAGATCACGTCATCGTCGATCAAAACTTCACGATGACCGTGGTTGACGGCGGTCAACTGAAAGAGCGAGAGGTTCCCTTGCGCAACGCCCTAAATGAAGTGTTACGCGGCGAGTACATCAAAGACTGCGAAAAAGGTTTGGCACGATGGAGCAAAACATTGAGCGAGGAAGGAATTAGCGAACGTTTGTACTTACCGAACCCGCGCTTTCACCGGCACCTTGGCGAATTCGCCGGGCATTACTTCGACATCGAGGGCAACCTGATCACGGAGGCGGAGTTTGAGAAACGCAAATCTGAATGGTTGCCGACGATAGAGGATCGTGAATACGTCCGCAGCTTGATGCATCCCGTGACACAGCCTGGAAAGATTGCCGGCTGGATCGCGCCTCCAACATCCGGCGTTAAGGGCAAGCCGTTTGAGTTTGAATACGTGAGGTTATGAATTTCGGATTTCGGATTCCGAATTTATGCGAGCTCGAAAGGTGAATAGGCTGTGAAAGAAGTTCTTCAAGACAAGCCAGGCGCAGTTTTCAAATTCGAAATTCGAAATCCGAAATCCGAAATTTCCCGGTACGATCAGAAGCTGGAGTTCATACTTCGCAACGCTGCACGCATCTTCGCTGAAAAGAATTACCACTCCACCACGATGCGCGATATATCGCGGGCGACAAACATCAGCCTCGCCGGACTCTACCACTACTGCAAGTCGAAGGAGGAGCTTCTCTTCCTGATTCAGGACAATTGTTTCGGTCGCGTGCTCGAGCGATTGGAAGAACGACTGCATGAAGTGGACGATCCGGCCACCAGGCTGCGTATCTTTATTGAAAACCACCTCTCATTTTTCGCCGCCAACATGGCCGAGATGAAAGTGCTGTCACACGAGGCCGACTCGCTGGCGGGCGATTTGCACGCGCATGTTTCGACCAAGAAAGGCAAGTACACGAAACTGGCCCGGCGGATTTTGAAAGACTTGCAACAGGAGCAATCCGCCCGGTCGCAGATCGATCCAACGGTGGCCACGTATGCGCTCTTCGGTATGATGAACTGGATCTACAATTGGTATGATCCGCACGGAAAGTTGAAAGTTTCTGAGCTGGTCGATAACGTGACGTGGCTGTTTTTTCACGGATACATTGCCGGTTTGCCAGGTAAAGAACTAGAGTTCGCCTCCAAACCCGTCGTGAAACCATTTAGTGTGTGGCGCGGATCAGAGAAAACCTCGTAAAGCAAATTGTTAGTTTGCGACCGCTTCGAACACCGCCGGCTGGAATGATAACGAACCGTCGCAAACTAACAGTTTGCGTTACGGGTACCAACTGAACTCTGAGAGGGAGCGTTTGAAGATGGCTGAAGCCCAGATCCAGGAAACCAAATCCAAAGAGCTGGTCCAGTACAGCGCGCAGGAGGGCATCGGCTTTCTGACGCTCAACGACCCACCCGCAAACACCTACACTTACGAGATGATGCAGTCACTCGACCGCGCAATTCTGACGGCGCGGATGGACGAAAGCGTTCAGGTGATCGTCATCATTGGCAACGGCGAGAAGTTTTTCTCGGCAGGCGCAAATATCAAAATGCTGGCGAACGTCACTCCAACCTTCAAATACTTCTTCTGCTTGCATGCCAACGAAACGTTGTGTCGTCTCGAACAGACTCCGAAGCTGGTGATCGCCGCGATCAATGGTCACTGCGTCGGTGGCGGCCTGGAGATCGCGATGGCTGCCGACATTCGCATCGCTCGCAAGGGTGCAGGAAAAATGGGGCTGCCGGAAGTTTCGTTGGGTGTGTTGCCGGGAACTGGTGGAACGGCGCGGCTGTCAAGAATCGTCGGCAAGTCCAAATCGATCGAACTGATGGCCACCGGAGAACTTTTCGACTTCGAGCGCGGGTTGGAGCTGGGAATCGTGAATCAGATTTTCGACGCCGATGATGGCGAGCAATTTATTGAGCAGATAACGGAATACGCGCGCAAGTTCACGTTGCCAAACAAGGCTGCGACAGCGGTGGGCCGGATCAAGCGCAGCGTTCAGACCGGCACCGAGATCTCTTTCGAATCAGCGCTGGCGTTGGAGCGCGAGCTGCAACAACAGCTCTTTCAATCTGAAGACGCAAAAGAAGGACTGGATGCTTATGTAAATAAGCGCAAGCCGGTTTTTACGGGTAAATAGTAAATGGCGAATGGTAAATAAGAACCGGCGCGGACGCGGACCATTTACCCTTAACTATTCGCCGCTTCTTATGTACGAACAAATCGACATCCTCAACGTCGACGGCATCACGACTATCACTTTGTGCCGCCCGGAAAAGCTAAATGCGCTCGCCGGCCACATGCGTCGTGACCTGGCTGAAGCGCTGGAACATGCCGGTAGCGATCGTACTGCCAAGGTTGTTGTCATTACCGGGGCCGGGCGCGCGTTTTGCGCGGGCGGCGATGTTGCCGCGATGGCAGAGTTGATCGAGCGCAATGATGCAGAGGAATTTTCCCGTTTGCTGGGCTCAGCCCGCCGCGTAGTTACCACTATCCGGCAGATGACCAAGCCGGTGATTGCTGCAGTCAACGGTCCGGCTTCCGGCGCAGGTTTTAATCTGGCGCTGGCTTGCGATCTACGCATCGCCTCGACCACTGCCACGTTCAGCCAGTCGTTTGTAAGGGTCGGTTTACACCCTGACTGGGGGGGCAGCTATTTTCTGCCACGAATGTTGCCACCAAACAAAGCCTGCGAAATGTTCTTCCTCGGCGATGCTATCGACGCGCAGGAGGCTTTGCGTTTGGGGTTGGTTAATTTTGTGGTCGAACCTTCGGAGTTTAAGGCGGAGACTCGGAAACTGGCGGAACGACTGTGCGACGCCCCGGGAATCTCGTTGGCCGCGGCTAAACAGGCTATTTACATGAGCCAGGCCGCCGATCTCGAAGAGATGCTACGCTACGAAACCGAGGTCCAACTCAGGTGTTTCGAATCGGAAGACGGTCGTGAAGGCATTCGAGCCTTTCTCGAAAAGCGTGAGCCGAAGTTTACCGGAAACTGAATTGGAGCTCTCCCGGCTCGCTAAAATGACGGGCGCGGAAACCCCTGAACCTGCAATCTAACCCTAAGGAGACCGATATATGCGCCGGAAACTCTTGATCCCTTCCCTTTTGGCCCTGCTCGTTGCCGCCACGCCATTTTTTGGTGCGGTTACCAAATACGACACGGACAAAGCCCACTCCAACATCGGCTTCGCCATCCCGATCCTGGGCGGGCTGTCGCACGTGCGCGGCAAGTTTACCGACTTCACGGTCACCATTGTCTATGATGACAAGGACGTGACCAAATCCTCAGTCGAGGCCGTCATCAAGACCGCCAGCATCGACACCGGAATCGAACAGCGCGACAACCATCTGCGGACGGCCGATTTTTTCGACGCCGAAAAGTTTTCTGAGATTACTTTCAAGAGTTCGCGCATCGAGAAGAAAGGCAAGCGGCTAATCGCGTACGGCACCTTCTCAATGCACGGAGTGTCGAAAGAGATCGCCTTACCGTTTACCATCAACGGGGTCGACCGTGACGCCAAGAACGGCAAGACAGTCCTCGGATTGACGGCGAAAACCTCCATCAACCGGCGCGACTACGGCATAAACTACAGCCGGAAGGATCTCCCTAATTTTGTCGGCGACCTCGTGGAGATTGAGCTGAACGTCATCACTCGTCAGGGTAGCCCGCAGTAAGCCAAATGAAACTGGCAAATCGCATTGCTTTGATCACCGGCGGTGGGCGTGGGATTGGGCGCGCAATTGCGCTCGTGTTTGCAACCGAAGGCGCGCAAGTCGCGGTGGCCGCGCGCACTCGCGAACAAGTTGAGCAGGTGAAACAGGAAATCTCGAGTTCATTTCCCACCAGAGCAGTGGCCCTGGCTTGTGACGTTTCCGACCTGGCCAGCGTTGAGGAAGCCTTCGCGAAAGTTAAGGAAGCTTTTGGCCGCGGCCCGGACATCATGGTCAACAACGCAGGCATTGCCGAAAGCGCTCCGATCACGAAGACCACTGATGATCTCTGGCACCGCCACCTGGCCATCAATTTGAGCGGCGCCTTTTACTGCACGCGCGCGGCAATGCCGGAAATGCTCGAGCGCGGTTGGGGACGAATAATCAACATCGCGTCAATTGCGGGAAAAACGGGCGCCCCCTACATTGCCGCTTATTCGGCTTCGAAACACGGACTGCTCGGGTTGACTCGTTCAGTGGCGCTCGAAGTTGCAACCAAAGGAATAACCGCCAATGCCATCTGTCCCGGATATGTTGACACCGACATGACGACGCGCGGGATCGAGAACATCACGAAAAAGACCGGCAGATCTGCTGCGGAGGCCATGGATTCGATCAGGAAGATGAGTCCCCAGAACCGACTGGTTACATCCGAGGAGGTAGCCGCGCTGGCATTGTTACTGGCTTCGGACGAAGGTCGTGGGATCAATGGTCAGGCGATCAACGTAGACGGCGGCACAGTTCTGTTTTAAGACCAATAAGCATTGAAATCCGATCGAAGGAAGCCCTGAATTAGGTGTAAATGACACGACTGATCAGATTATCTCTTTTCCTGCTGCTTCCCATCGCGGCGCCGGCGGCTTTTGCCGCGGACTCAGGCACCCTACTGGTCCTCAACAAATCGGACAACACGGTTTCTCTGATCGATCTTGCAACCAGGAAATCTCTTGCAACGTTGCCCACCGGACCTGCTCCACATGAAGTCGCGGTTTCCAGAGACGGAAAGGTCGCGGTGATTTCCAACTACGGCACCCAGGCTCAACCCGGCAGCACCCTCACCGTCATCGATATTCCAGGCAAGAAGCAAATCAAACTCATCGATCTGGGCCAGTATCGAAGGCCACACGGTATCACCTGGCTGCGCGGCAACGAGATAGCAGTAACCACTGAAGGCAACAAGTGCCTTTTGCTGGTGGACATTAACGAGGCGAAAGTGTTGGCGGCAATTGCGACTGACCAGAATGTTTCTCACATGGTGGCAGTTAGCCCAAAACATGACCGCGCGTTTGTGGCCAACATCGCCTCAGGTTCGGTCACCGTCATCGATCTCCCGAAGAAGGAACGCCTTGCCGACATTCAAACTGGCGCAGGGGCGGAAGGAATTGACATCTCGCCGGACGAAAAAGAAGTGTGGGTGACCAATCGGGCAGCAAATACGGTTTCGGTTATCGACTCTGCTTCGTTGAAGATTATCGGCACGTTAGAGTCAAAGGACTTTCCAATTCGAGTCAAGTTTGTGCCGGGCGGAAAGTATGTGCTGGTTTCCAACGCTCGTTCGGGTGACGTGGCGGTTTTTGACGCCGCAACCAGAAAGGAAATCCGCCGCATTCCGATGCAGGTCAAAGCAAACGAAGCGAGCAGCTCATCGGGGCGAATATTCAATCAGTTTGGGCAGAGCCCGGTTCCTGTGGGGATCCTCGTTGCCCCGAAGCTTCGCCACGCGTTTGTAGCAAATACGAATGCCGACATCGTGACTATGATTGACTTGAAGACCTGGCAGGTCGCTGATCGTTTGACGGCGGGCAAAGAGCCGGATGGTTTGGGATACTCGCGGATCTCGATCAAGTAAGGGTAAGCAAACTGTTAGTTTGCGTAGGACAGGCATTCCTGCCTGTCCTATTTTCATGAATCACAATCAAGAGTGGCTACGCGGCGTCAAGCAACTAACAGTTTGGTACCGCCCTAATTTCAGTTTTCTCTGTGAAACCTCTGTGTTCTCTGTGCCTCGGTGGTGAAGAAACGTTTAGGAAATACTCACCACAGAGCAAACACGGAGCGCACAAAGGGGGCACAGAGAATTTCAAATTAGGACACCACCAACAGTTTGCTTTACAACTTGCGAAACATCTCATACACCAACCGTACCGGTAGTCCCACGATGTTGAAATAGTCTCCCTGGATTCCGGTGATGAAAACCCCGCCTTTACCCTGAATCGCATACGCGCCTGCTTTGTCACGCGGCTCGCCAGTCGATACATACCAATCAAGTTCTGCGGTTGAAAGTTCAGCGAAACGCACGCGAGTGGTTTCATGCTCAACAAACTTTTCATGCGTGTGGTTCGCGCGCACCAGCGCAACTCCGGTCAGAACCTCGTGCCACTTTCCGCTCAAAAGCTGCAACATCCGGCGAGCATCGTCATCGTCGCGCGGCTGACCCAAAATCTCGCCGTCGATGACCACTACGGTGTCAGCGCCCAGCACCAGTCCGGTTGAAACTTTCGCCGCGACAGTGTTGGCTTTGGTATCAGCGAGTCGCTTCACGTAACTAATTGCATCCTCACCCGAAGCTCGAGTCTCGTCGATATTTGCCGCCACCGCTTCAAACTGCCAGCCAGCTGAGCGCAGAAGTTCCGCACGGCGCGGACTCTTCGAAGCCAGGATGAGTTTTTCGTTCAGCATTTTTTTCCATCTAGCTATCCGCTACGGCTTTGCACAAAAAGTGCTTAACCTGATGAAATGCATTGACGGCAAACGGCTAGTTGCGGCTTGCCGCCGCACAGTGCGGAAAGCCTATGGCTTTCCGCTGACCTTCCCCTGATGTTTTTCCTGAGG
>JAXIOV010000139.1:0-3811 GCA_045403245.1 Pyrinomonadaceae bacterium
TGGTACTCAAGGTTAGTCGCTGGTAGCTGCCATCGTAAGCAAATCTCTCGATGTGATTCAGCAACAACTCTCCGAGGCGGTTTCCTCTCGAGCTCGGGGCCACGGCCATGCCGCGAATGTACAGTTCTTCGCCTTTTGAGATTACCGATACGGTTCCAACAACAACGCCATCCTGTTCAGCAACCCAAACAGGGCCCTCACGCATTCGCCGTCGTACCTGATCGCTGGTCGGGGTCGTGGCTGTGTAACCGGCGTCGGTGTATTGAGAAAGATACTCGGCAAAGGACTCATTGAGTAAGGAAGAGAGCGAAGAAGCGTCGTCGGAAGTTGCCAGGCGGACTGTTGCGGTGGGCTGCTTTTCCAAAATGTTTCTTCAGTCGATGGCCGCATCAGAACCGGGAGCCGTAGCGACCGGGTCGCTCTTGCGTCTCTCACCTGAAGTCACGGCCGCGGAGAAAAGCGCCGACAGGTCGGAGCATCCCAGGGAGTTGAACCACAACATTGCCCCCGGAGTGCGAAAAATCTCTGACCTGCCGACGCAATCTGGAAATCCCGGACTACGCTCCGCCGGCGCCCTTCGCCGCCGCCAGGCGCTTGTCGATCTCTTCAGGCGTAACGTCTTCCTTGTGCGTGGACACCGTCCAGACGTGCCCAAACGGATCTTTCAAGGTGCCGGACCGATCGCCATAAAACTGATCCTGCAAAGGCTTCACTTCCACGCCACCAGCGCTGATGGCTTGCTTGTAAGTTGTGTCAACGTCCTCGACGTAAATCATGAGGCTGACCGGAGTGCCACCAAGAGCTACCGGACCCACATAGTTCATTTCCGGATATTCGTCCGCCAGCATTATCGGAGAGTCGCCGATTTTGATTTCGGCGTGCCCAATCTTACCCTGGTGCTCCATCCGAAAAAGCTCCGTTGCGCCAAACGCATTCTTATAAAACTCGATCGCGTCCGCCGCTCCCTTCATGATCAGATACGGGGTTACCGAATGGTAACCTTCTGGAATTGGTTTTACATTTGCCATGAATCTTCTCCTTTTTGTTTTTGATAGCAGTTTTCGTTCTCAGTGTCCTGAAGTTGTGTCGCCGAGCCAGCGGCAGTAGCCCAACCGTTAGGGCGGGCTTCCTAGACCACGGGATGAGTGAGTCTCGGGTGACTGAGCCCTCCTTGACAGTCGGGCTACTGCCCCCCTCACTGCCCCGACTCACTGAATGCAATTGCGTACGACGACCAACGAAATGTCGTCAACCAACGGCCGCGCGGCCGCAAAATCCTGTACTGCTCCAAGCATCGAAAACAGCAGCGCGTCGGCAGGCCCGCCTCTGGCGCTGCGTAAATGTGATTCGAGCCGCTCAGTGCCAAACTCCTGATCGTCGTTGTTGAGCGATTCGAGAATGCCGTCCGAACAAACCACCAGCACGTCGCCTTTCATCATTTGTACCCTTCCGCTGGCGAAGTAAGCGGAGGAAACAACTCCCAGCAATGGCCCACCTTCGGAAAGCGCTTCCAGGGTGCCGTCGGCTCTCAACAGCAACGCCGAAGGATGTCCGGCATTGGAATAGTCGAGTCTTCCGGTAACCGGGTCGAGCCTCGCTAGAAATAGACTTGAGAGAGGCGCTACCCCGCGCAAACGGCAAAGGTCCTGATTAATGTGCGAGGCAATCGACGCCGGGGCAGTGCTGGTCGCTGAGTGGGTGCCAATCAGCCCAACCAGATGCGTGGTCCACATCCCGGCTGCCAGACCCTTCCCGCAAATATCGCCCAACCCAAGAATTACCTCGGTGCCGGATTTCTCTACCGTGAAGAAGTCTCCGGGAACGTGGCGGACTGCGAAAGTCTCGCTGGCGATCTCGAAATTGTCATACCGGACCATGCATGGGGCGCAGAGACGACGGTAGACCTGAGCTGCCTCGCCAATTGCGCCTCGCAGATCGGAGTTTTCTTTTTGCAGTATCGCAAGCTGTAGCTCCAGTTCACGGTAGCGCGTGCGAACCGCACCCTGGCGCGCGGGCACAGGGACTCGAACGTCTACCGCTCGCTTCGTTGCCAAGCCGTTATGGAATCCTTTGTGGTTCATGGGAAAGCCTTTGACCTTAACCGACGAACTTATAGCCGCTGCCATGGACAGTCAGAATGAACCGGGGTTCTTCGGGAGTTGGTTCAAGCTTCTGCCTCAGATGAACGATGTGCGTGTCTACCGTGCGAGTGCTGGGATAGTTTTCATAACCCCAAACAGCGTCGAGCAAATGATCGCGGCTCAGGGTTTCTGCCGGATGCGAAATGAAATAAGCCAGCAGCGCAAACTCCTTTCCGGAGAGGTCGACCGTTTCACCGGCGCGTCGCACTTCATTGGCGCGGATGTTCACCTCGATGTCGCTGAACTTATAGACTTCAGCCGCGCCGGCCTGGGGCGAGACCCGCCGCAGCACGGCTTTCACCCGCGCCATCAGCTCCCGGATGGAGAATGGTTTAGTAACGTAATCGTCGGCGCCGAGCTCCAAACCGACGACCTTGTCGATCTCCTGACCGCGGGCCGTCAGCATGATGATCGGCAGAGACGGTCGTTTCGCTTTTAACTGCTTGCAAACATCAAGACCGCTCATCCGTGGCATCATTACGTCTAAGACGACCAGGTCAGGATCGTCTCCCAGAGCACGCTCGAGTCCTGATACGCCGTTGTCCGCGCTGATCACCTCGTAACCCTCAAATTCAAAGTTGTCGCGGAGTCCGGCGACCATGGCCGGCTCATCTTCGACGATCAGGATCCGGTATTTCCGGCCCGCGCTGGGTTCCGGGTTGCCGGTTGATTCAGGTACGGAAGTGATTGCCCGCGGGCTAAACGCGGTTCTGGACCGAGGAGTCGGATTTGATTTTGTTTTCATAATGTCTTCCTTGTGATGCGCCAGCTGCTTTGTAAAGCAAACTGTTAGTTTGCGGTCCCGACACGCCAGATTCTGTAAACTCGAAACGTGCAAACTGACAGTTTGCTCTACGTTACTGCGTGGCCGGCACCAGCGGCAACGACAGAGTAAACTTGCTGCCCTTGCCGGGTGTGCTCTCTACTTCAACCTCGCCGCCATGAGCGTGTGTGATATGACGGACAAGCGATAAACCGAGCCCGCTGCCTTTTGTGTTGTGGACCAGTGGGTCGCCGGTCCGGTAAAACTTCTCGAAAATCTTTGATTGCTCGCGCCGGGTGATGCCGATGCCGCGATCAATTACCTCCAGCTTCAAGACGCCCCGGTCCCGGTACAATCTAACTCCGAGAAACTTTTCCTGAGCTGAGTATTTCAACGCGTTGTTTACCAGGTTGACCAGGGCGCGCGCGATAGCTTCTCGATCCACACGCACGATCGGAATGCCGGGGTCAATCTGCTGCTCAAACGCGAAGCCCTGTTGCTCGATTTGGTAGCGATAAGCGTCGAG
This sequence comes from Pyrinomonadaceae bacterium, assembly GCA_045403245.1. GTDB lineage: Bacteria > Acidobacteriota > Blastocatellia > Pyrinomonadales > Pyrinomonadaceae > PSRF01. The sequence goes on from JAXIOV010000139.1 coordinate 3,431, forward strand.
CGTGCTGCGAACCAGCTCCGCCACGTTAGTCTCCCGGAAGTCGTACTCCTTGTGTCCGGCCTCAATGCGCGAGAAGTCGAGGATGTTGTTAATCAACGAAGTTAACCGCTCGCTCTCTTTGCGGATGATGCAGTAATACTCTTCTTTCTTTTCCAGGGTGGTGATGCGTCCGAGTTCGAGCGTTTCCGCATACAACCTGATCAGGGCCAGCGGGGTGCGCAACTCGTGCGACACGTTGGAAACGAAATCAGACTTCAGCTTTGCCAGCGCCACTTCCTTGCTGACGCTGCGGTATGTCAGTGCCAGTCCTCCGATCATCAACACGGAGAGTCCGGCAAGTATGAGAAAGCTGTGCTCGACAAAACGTTGACCGATCGCATC
>JAXIOV010000119.1:0-26263 GCA_045403245.1 Pyrinomonadaceae bacterium
CTACGGACTGGTCGTTCACCTCCTGCGGCTCTCCACCACGCATCGCTGCGTCGCAGTAGCAGTTGGTTACAGGCCGGAGAGCGTTTGCCTGGAGAGGACTTTCACCTCCCTGAACGTGCGCGCTTCCAGGCGCGCGTGCGGAAGGCCTCCGACCTTCCGCACGATTGGAAATCTCGTTGGGCCCCGCCCTTTCAGGGCGTAGTTGGTCTTGAGTGTTGTGATCGCTGCGGATGAGCTTTCCCCACCGCCCTTGCGCTACAATCCGGTTCATGCACGTTCTCAAGGTTCGCTCCCATCAACGAGAAGAACTCGTCGAGTTTACTGATGATGTACAGCGCAAGCTTGAGGAGTCAGGAGCGCGTGAAGGTGTGGTGGAGTTGTATGTGCAGCACACCACCGCCGGGTTGACTGTTAATGAGAATGCTGACCCTGACGTGCCGCGCGACATGCTCCACGCCTTCCGGACGTTGATTCCCCAACACGGCATGGGCTTTCGTCACGGCGAAGAGAATTCCGATGCGCACATTAAAGCAACCCTGGTGGGCTCGTCGGTCACCATTCCCTTCAGCGAAGGACGACTGTTATTGGGACGCTGGCAGGGAATTTTTCTTTGCGAGTTTGATGGCGGGCGGGAACGCCAGGTAATCATGATGGTAAAGTAAGACCGATCTTGCGTGTCCGTGAAAACCGACTGTCATGAACGACAGCAGGCAAGAATGGCTTCGCCGAATTCAGCATGCCGTTACAAAGTTACGATGAAATTGCGCCTCATTACGATCAAGGCATGGCCTGGATCGAGCGCTGGTTTCTTGATGGCTTGCGCGCGGAAACCCTTCGCCGGTTGCCACTAAACGCGCGCATTCTGGAAGTTGGCGCCGGCACCGGACGCAACTTCGTTTTCTATCCCGCAGGATCAACGGCAGTGGCCAGCGAACCAAGCCGTGAGATGTTAAGAATTGCTGAAAGCAAACTCCCGTCAGACGGTATAAGACTGTTGCAGAGCGAGGCGGAGCGTTTGCCGTTTGCCAGTGGTTCTTTTGACGCGGCCTTTGCCACCCTGGTCTTCTGTTCGGTCAATTCGCCAGAACACGCCTTTGCTGAAATGCGTCGCGTGGTTAAACCCGGAGGCTCGGTCGTGCTGCTCGAGCACGTAAGACCCCGTGGATTATTAGGATTGGTGTTCGATCTAATCAGCCTGATCACCGTGCCGCTCTTTGACGATCATCTCAACCGTCGCACGTCCGACGAAGCTCGCCGAAGTGGATTTGAAGTGGTCAAAGTTGAAAAACGAAAACTCGGAATCATTAATTTGATTGAATGCAGAGTTTGAACTTGGTGGGTGTAGTTAAAACTTCAAGCTCTGGTCGTGGCTGCACACGCCGACCCGAGTGGTCTCATAGATCAAAATCACAGCGCCTAACGAAGCGCCAAAGGCGCGAAATGTAGAAGCCAGGGGCAAGCGACGTGACGATTTTGCTGACACTACTAATGGTTCTGTTCTCAGGGCATTTTTCGTCAGCATTCCAGCAGCCACAGTCTTCGTCTTCAACAAACGCAAAAATTGAAACCTCCTACAACAGCGCTGAAGACAAGACAACAGTTAAGCTGGCGCCAGTGCAAATCTCCGGCACTAAGGGCATCTATCGCAGTCTCCATATGTCGCCTTACTTCAGTTTTCCCGGGAAGGATCCACGCGCTCCGGAATTCATCAGCTTCGAACTGAACTCGGTAGTTGCCGGCCGACTGCGCACTGATCTCTACGTCGTGTTCATTATTGATGGCGAGACGGTGTTTCTGAGTTCCAGCCGGTGGGCAGTAAAACGTCCGGTACCCGGCCGCCTCTGGGTTGGCGAACGTCTCGTCTTTCGCATGCCTTTCGAGACGTTTGTGAAAATTACGAAGGCCAAAACGCTTGAGATCAAGTTTGACGCGTTGAGGTTTCCGGTTGGCGAGAAAGAACTGCAGTCGCTGCGAGAACTCCTGACTTACATGGAACCTCGTGCCTGATCATCATCCAGACTTTTCATTATCTCCACAAATTTTTCGACCTCTGTCCGGGTGCGTTCAATAGCGCGACGACTGTCCAGGTAGGCAGACCAAACGGGCGTTTGGGTCAGTGCTTTGGTGGTGTCTTCGTCGAGCGTTTGGGCCATCAAGGCAACGAGATCACTGATGACCCGCGTGTGCTCGAGTAGCGATTCGATGATTGTGTAAGCAAGGCGGGCTTGCTCCTGATTGAGATCTCGCGGGCGATCGTTATCTAAAATCTCCGGTTCAGACATTTCGGTGTTGAAAGAAACTCAGTGCGATCGTGTCGCCGAAGCGAACACAGGTTTTTGGCTTGCCAGGTCCGAGAAAAATGCTCTAATCTCAGTTTCCCCCATAATTAGCCGGATCACCTTTGTTATTGAAGATATGACACCTGATCCGGTTTCCGCAGTCCAAATGCCGTGGTGTTTCAATCGGGTGTTTCTCACACCTGATTAGGGCCGCTTTGGCATGTTTACTATCGCCTAACGGATGCGGCGATAGAGGACGAAGCGCGTTTCTATGCATCCATCATCAGGATAAGGAGAAAAAATGGCGACAAGAGTTCCGAAGGTCCCAAACGCTTACGACTTCTGGCAAGCTTTGTTTTTCCGTCTCATACCTAACTGGGAGGAGATCATAGATCCCAACAACCCGCTTCATCAAATTCACGTGCATTCGGCGATTCACGAAATGGCAAATTCAATTTCTGATCGTGCCGCGCGCGATGGCGTACAAAGTGCCGCCAAGAAGTCTATAGCAAGCATTGCGCAAAAGTTCGCAAAGTAGGGGCACCAGATAAGGCAAGTCGAGGCGCGGAAGCTATAACCCGACTTCGCGCTTCGACGACGCTAATCATCGAATCCCGAATCCCACGAAAACCCTCTGCTCCTATTGAGCCGTTCCCCGCACAAATGGAAGCTCAGTAACCTGCGCGACGAGATCCTGATCGCCCGCGCTTATCCGTACGCTGGTACCCGAAGCGAGATAGTCATACTTCAAATAGCCCAGCGCGATGGTGCGCCCAAGACGCGGTGAATAGGTGACCGAAGTTACTCGTCCAGCTTCCCTGCCGTCGGCTGACTTAACCACTGCGCCAACTTCAACTTTCGCGGCTCCTTCAAACATCAGCCCGGCTAGTTTCTTCGCAACATGCCCGCGGTGCTTGATGCGTATGATGATCTCCTGGCCCAGATAGCAACCTTTGGTAAAACTGACGGCATCGTCCAGATTGAGTTCAGAGACGACGCTGGCATCGTCCATGTCGATCCCGTAGCGGGCAATGCCTGCTTCAATTCGAAGCATCTCGAGTGCTTCGTAACCAACCGGTGACGCGCCGGCTTCGCGCAATGCGTTCCACAAAGCGGCTGCCCGTTCCGCATCAGCAATCAGGTCAAAGCCGTCTTCGCCGGTGTGAGTGACCCGAACAACGGTAACCTCGTGCCCTTGCCGGCTAATCTGAACTACGCCGTTCGACCCCAGCCCGCCCGCAGCCTCGCCGGCCACGGCACTAACGATGCCCGTCGCGGCCTTTCCCTGAACACTGATTTGAGCTGTCTTGCCGGTGATGTCGTTGACTCGAAAATCGCCGGCCATCGTGAAGCGTTCGATAGTTTTCAGCACCCGCTCGTGCGTCGCTGGTTCCGTATCGAGCAAGAAAGCAGGGCAGACATTCTTGTCTGTCCGGTCATCCTTCAGTCGCACAACCCGAACCGCCGCGATCAGCCGCCCCTGGACATTGGGAAACACGGCCGGCATCCACGAATTCTCGCCGAGCGTTTTCATGTCGTTGGTAATCAGACCGTTTAGAAATTGAACGGCTTCGGAACCGCCGACAAGAATTCGTCCGCGTGGAGAGAGATCGAATAAGCCGGCGCCGCCTTCCCGCACTGCAGCATACTCGGCTGCCACTTCGCCATAAGAAGCCGGCACGCACCAGCCGCCTTGCTCGATCATTGTCGCGTTGAGTCGCTCATGAACATCATTGAGCGGCGATCTGCGAGTATTAATTTGTTCGCTTACTTCAGTCATTGCGAAAATCAGGTTTTAGCCAATCGCCAAATACTTTAGTGCTCTGCCGATCCTTCCAAATAGATTTCACCACAAACTGTGAAAGACACCAAAGACGCAGTTTGGAGTGCTAATGCTGTGGTTGCCGGCCCGGGGCAGTAGCCCGACCGTCAGGGAGGGCGTGGATTCAATGTAGCGATGCCCTCCCTGAGGAGTGGGGGCGGCTTGATGGCCGTTTCAAACAGTGGCAGGACAATGGGTTACTTGACCGAATGGCAAGTGTAGGCCAAAGCGGCGCCAGGCCGCCGCATTCCAAAAGCTAGTCTTCAGGGTCGCAGGCTAATGCGATAGGTTTTGATTTTTGAGTTGAGCGTGGTGGCATTCATCCCCAACAAACGGGCCGCGCGGGACTGGTGACCGCCGGTCTGCTCCAGCGCACGACGAATGAGGTCGATCTCGAACCGGCGTACCTGATCGTAGAAGTTGATTCCCCGACCAAGATCCGCCACCGCACTGACACTCACCCCTTCCTGCGAAGCTACCGCGACCGACTCTGGATCGCTGATCTCAGGCCGCAAGCACTCGCGCGTTACTTCGTCGGCCGGCGCGATTACCACCGCCCGCTCAATCGCATTTTCAAGCTCTCGGACATTCCCGGGCCACGAATACGCTTCGAGCAGCGCCAACACTTCGGGCGCGATCTGCTCCGAGACACGCCGGGCATTCTCTTCGTTGTACTTCTGAATAAAGTGCTGGGCCAGCGGCAGAATGTCTTCTCGCCGGTCGCGCAGCGGCGGCAACTCGATGGGAACTACCGCGAGACGGTAATACAGGTCCTCTCGAAACGTCCCCTGCTTGACCGCCTCCTTCAATTCGATATTGGTAGCCGCGATGATGCGCACATCGACCCGCCGCGGGTTGGTATCGCCCAGCGGCGTAAATTCGCGTTCCTGAATCACGCGCAACAAACGCACTTGCGTCTCAGGCGGGATGTCGCCAATCTCGTCGAGGAAAATTGAGCCGCCATCGGCAACTTCGAAGAGTCCCTTCTTGGCCGCGATAGCGCCCGTGAAGGCGCCGCGGGTATGTCCGAAGAGTTCCGATTCGAGCAGTTCGGAAGGAATGTTGGAACTGTTAACGGTGACAAACGGCTTTCCCGCGCGCGGGCTGGCTTCGTGAATTGCTTTGGCGATCAGTTCCTTTCCGGTCCCGCTTTCGCCGGTGATCAATACTGTCGAGCGCGCCGGCGCCACCTGTTCCACGAGCCGGAAGACTTCCTGCATGACATCAGAATGGCCAACCATCGCCCCACGGTCGACCGCACGACTCATGGCGCGCCTGAGTGTTTTTCGTTCTTCTTCCTTACGCCGTCGTTTAATTCCGGCGGCGACGGTGGCGGTAATTTGTTCGTTTTGAAACGGCTTTCTGATGCAATTGGACGCACCGCGTTCCCAGGCGGCAATGGCGGTGTCGAAGGTCGCGTAGGCGGTAATCATCACGATCACCGCATCGGAATCCATCTTCAAAAACTCTTCCAGCGCCCGGAGACCGCCGATGCCAGGCATGGAAACATCGAGCAGGACCACGTCGTAAGCGCGTCGACCGTACGACTCGAGCCCTTCCTCGCCTGTCTTGGCGAGGTCCACACGATAACCTTCCGAAGAGAGCAGCGTTTCTAAGACCTCACGCATTATCTCTTCGTCGTCGACGATTAATACTGAACCCTTTTTAGCCACGCGTCTTTCCGTCTTCACTATTCTTTAATGTTAACCTCTCTGAGGACCCTCGATTTGCGGCCCAACTGCAAGCAGCAGTGCTGGCAAAGTCAGGCCGGTTAAAACTGATTTGAGATTTCCTGATCCGAGGAGTGTTGTAGTTTAGGCGAGATTCACGAAGAAAACAAAAAGGCGCGAAAGACATTCGAGTCTTCCGGGATGAAGCGGCCATGCGCTGGGTCGTACCAACGTGAGTGATAGAGGATTAGACGTGTGGCGCGTTCAAGGGCAGCAAGATATCAGCGCCATGGTAAACATAGCGCTCGTTGGCCCCGAGCTTCTGATACTCGCTTTGGCACTCGTTCAAAGTCACGACCCAGTGATTAGCATCCTGTTTTTCTACCCGAATCTGATGTGCATCCGGATCTGATTCGTGGATCTCATCGAAGAAAAGATCTATGGCGTCTCACATTGGTTGGAAAGGTTTGAGGGGCAGGTCACCAGAAACGCAGGCCACAACTACAAGCGGTCACGAGTTTCCACTTCTTTTTCCATCTCTCTGATCAACCATTCATAATGTGCTTTGGTTCGTTCCAGCTCAAGGGCCGCCTCCCTTGGAGTTCTTTGAAGCGGATCGTCAGGTTGGAGCACGTCGGTTATCGTAATTCTGATCTCATCACCTACGTTGAGACCGCCACCAGCCCATTCTACATTTTCATCCACGCCACCACTCAGACTAGCAGTACCAAATATCCTTAGCTGAGGTTGCGGTTTGTCTCCCGCAAGCTGGTGGGCTTGCAGACGATTTCTGACGAACTAAAGCACCCGTTGCAATAGTTAATGCCGGCACCGATGCCGAGGCCTATACCGACCCCACTCCCCACGAATGCCCCTGCGGCTGCTCCGGGACCGATAAGCGTCGCCGCGCCGGCCGCACAACCGGCAAGGCCGCCGACCGCAGCTCCTCCTCCAGGCTCAACTAGCGTTCCAATCGTTCCCAGCCCCAGGCCCCCAGCTATGCAGCCTATGCCCGCGCCTCCTAGTGCGCCGAGTCCTCCCCCGCCTAGCCCGCCAATTACACCGCCACCAAATCCGCCGACTATTCCCCCGAGAATAGGATTGCAGCGCCGCAGTCCAAGCGGATCGTGGAATCTCGTCGGGTTGTTCCTAACATAAACATAAAGATCCAGTTCGCCGCCCCGGAATCCGATTGGATCTTCGCTGATGAAGCGTCCCACCTGAGGATCTTGCCAGCGGGCGCAGTAATACATCAGGCCGCTGTCCGGGTCGCGCTCGCGGCCGGTGTAGAGGTAACGCGTACGCGCGCTCCCCGCGCTGTTGCCGAAGGAATCATGAGTCTCCAGTTCCAGCAGATTTCCAGCTGTGCCGGTCAAGCCTGCGGTCGAGCCCAAATGATCCGTTAAGTAGTAAGAGACGCTGAAATATTCACTGAGCCCACTCGAGAAAGAGATGTCGGACCCTTGCAGGCTCTCATCGATGAGCTTGAATTTGATTGCGAAATTGCGGGCCGATCCGATGGTGATGGCGTTGGCTGCCTTTTTCTGGACGAGCAGTTTAGGCGAGCGGTTCGGTTCGGAGCAATATCGATAGTCCAACCTGAGTTGAAGCAAGCAATTATCGAAGCGTACGTGCTGATGGGAAAGGCCAATCGAAGGCTTCTTGCTTGGGCTAACGCGGCAAATCAATCAGACAAAGCTGTAATTCATCAGAAGTAATCCGCGAGGTTGCGGAGGCGGCGTCGAAGGTTGTCAATGCTCACCAGGAACTGCTGAAGTTTTCTTGGCATGCCGAAGGATTAGGAAAGCTGCGAGACCAGCGGATAACCTTGATAACCTCAAGGTAAGTCTGCGCATTAGCTTGATCCTTGAAATCCAAACCGCCCATTGTCGCCAACGAGCTCTAAAAAGAACGCTTCTCTTCTTCGCAGATCCTCAAGCGTGCTAAATAACTCGGATGTTCCTGAAATGATCGCTCCATTCAACGGATTAGATTTGTCTTGTCTATCGAAGAACCGGACTATCACTATGGACCTCCTGTGAATGGTACTCGCGTACCATCAGGCAGAACCACCGTCAAACTGGAGCCTGATGGAAGCATGCGGGGAAGGAGTCTTGTGCAACTCAAGTTCGCACCCTCGATTTCTTCATTCGCTTTGGGATTCCTCAAGCGCTTTGACGCGTCGCCAAAACTGCGCCACCGGTTCAAGTTCAAGTTCGACCATGCTGTTGTATGAAGCTTCAGTAGCCGCAACGAAATCGGGGCCAAGGACAAGACTTAACTCGTCTTCTTGACTGAAGCAAACCCAGTCGCTTGGAACAGTCTGATCAATTAGCGTAAAAAACCATGCTGGTAACCAGTCGACGTGGTCTATGTCGTTGATGATCTGAAAAGACACCCTGCACTGAAACACTGCGACCGCATATACTTCGTACTCCTTACCGATAGAGATGTTACTTTCAGCGTTTGCACCCCACGCAGCGGCTGGAGGATACCCCTCGAATGTGTTTCGTACTGCTTTTGCTCGCATCGTGCATCTCCTTAGGGTCTCGGAATGCGTGGTTCCGTCGGTCGAAAGGGTTTCAAGATCTGATTCAAGGAAAAGGATTCGTTGAGGATGTTGGCGACTCGCGCCCGTTGAACTAAGTGATCTCCACGCCTGGTCGAGCGGGGTCTTCAAGATGAATGCGATCTGCTTCAATTTGAACAGTAACTTCTTTTCGGTCGCCAGTCTCAGCCACTGAACCTATGGATAATTCAAACAAATAGCCCGCGTGGTTCTCTGACGGGTCGATCAGTTTAGCCGAGACGTCGTTGATGTACTCATTCGGCAGAAATCCAGGTGGTTCGAAGCGGATGCTGCGGACTTGGCTGAACACAAGCCAGCCGTCGGGAATGTCTTCAGCGCTGTAATAGTCCCAGATCGTTGTGCCTGGTTTCAAACGTGAGATGACCGTGACTTGGATCGCTATCGGCTGATTCCAAGAATCAATTAGGAGCGCTTTACAGCCGCGGTCACCAAGATAGATCGTTTTGAGAAGGGCTTCTGGTTTCATAGCGAAATCATGGGAATGGCCAGTGGGTTCCATCAAACCACGATTTACCAAACCCAGGTTTGGTTAGAGGCGTCGTGGAAGATTACTGCTTCAGGTCCAAGATAATCCTTCTCTCTTAGGGAAATAGAGATCTCAAAGCCATCATCAAACTTGATGCTGATTCCCTCTTTCTCAACGAACGAGGTCTCCTTTACGACATGATCGATCCGCTCGCACAGCGCATCCCGGTAACCTTGCTGACCTGGCACGTAAGTCTTACCGTTAGCGATGACAACCGGGAGGGTTAACGCCGTCAACCCCCGATCGTCGAACTGTAGCTGAACATAGTCTCGCACAAAGCAAACCCCGCTAAGTTCAAGACCAATTAGTGAAGTCATCGGATTTTCGCTTTCACTGAGCATGACAATCTCCTAGCTAGGGACCCAACGGAATATGCCACCAGGGATTATATCTACCAACTGTTTGTCCGGTGACAGGGTTCACCGATTGTGGGGTGGGCGCTGCCCCATTCGAATAGTTGACGTATCCATTCGGATATCCCGGAGAAGGGCCTTTGGGAAGAGTTGGGTCCATAATTCTGACATTGGATACCGAGGGGGCTAATCCGTTACCGCCGCTGCCGCCTGTATAACCGACGCCCTTCCCGTTTGCGAGAAGCTGAGGCCCGGTTGCACCTCTAGGTATAGGAATCGAAGGACCTGACTCCTGTCCCAAGAAGCTGGGTGTCATCCGTACCGGGGGAAGCCCGGGCCCTCCGGGAATGCCTCCTTCCATGCCCGCGTTGGCGGCAGCCCCGGCTCCACGCGTCGCTCCGGCCGCCGGTCCCGCGATCGCTAACACAATTCCTGCGCCGCGGCCTACATCTTCCAGTACATCGCCTAACGGATCAGCGGGACATGGATTCCACCATGCGTTGCCGATTCCGTTCCCAAGCCGGTACATATTTGCACTTCCGTGCAGAATATTGGCGCCAAAATTAATGGCTGTGTTCCAATCAACGGCATAGGGATCAGGTTGCAGCCAGCTGCGAACTCCCTCGATCTGCCGGTCAAGCCAATCGGCATAGTCACTTCCCCAGCCGCTGTATCCCAGCGGATCCCGATAACCCAATGGGCTCTGCCACACATAACCGTAGAGGTTTACGTCTCCCCCTCCAAATCCGATCGGATCTTCGGAGATGAATCTGCCAACTTGCGGGTCATACCAGCGGGCGCGGTAATAAAGTTGGCCAGTGTCCGGGTCACGTTCGCGGCCGGTGTAGAGGTAACGCGTGCGCGCACTCCCCGCGCTGTTGCCGAAGGAATCAGAAGTCTCCAGTTCGAGGAGATTTCCGGTTGTGCCAGTCAAACCGGCCGTCGAGCCCAAATGATCCGTTAAGTAGTAAGAGACGCCGGTGGTCGCGCTCGTTTGCCGCAGGTGGTTGTCAATGCCCGGGCCATTCAGGTAAGTCGTCGCCACTGACCAGTTCGCATTCAGATCCAGCAAGACATCCGCGCCATCGTATAACGCTCGTTGGCGCCGGCGCTCGTCGTCCGCTGCAGGCGACGGCCCAATGCATCGTATTTGTAGTTGACCGTCAGTCCCGTGGGCAGATCTACTTGCGTTAACTGGTTCTCTTCATTCCAGGTGAAACTGGTCGTCGCGCCTGAAGTGTCCTTCTTAAAGCTCAGATTCCCGTTGGCGTCATAACTGTAACTGGCCGCGTCGGTGTCGGTAAGTTGATTGAATAGCTGGTACTTGTAGAAGTCGCTTAAATGCGAACTGTCCCGGTTGCCCACTTCGTCGTAGCTGTAGTTCTCATTCGGTTGGAGGGTGTTGGTCGCCGAAGTCAGCCGGTCAACCGGATCGTAGTTGTAAGAATGCTCGCCCGCTGCGTTCACCCAGGTACTAATGTTGTGGCCGCTATATTTGTACTGGTTGTCAATGAGCGTGGTCACTCCGGCGGAGTGCGTCAAAGCCTTCAGACGATCCAGGCCGTCATACATGTAACTGGCCGTTACCCCGTTGGGTGCGCCGCGGGATGTTAACCGGTTCGCGGCGTCGTAACTGTGAGGAAAGCTTTGATTCGAGCCGTCCTTGAGATTAGTGAGCCGGTTTAACGCGTCGTAGGTGTAGGTAGCGTAGGTAGCGCCATTCAATTTCAGCTTCGTGCGGTTGCCCGCATTGTCGTAAGTGTAGCTAATCCCGTAAAAGAACGGATCGGTGACGCTGCTGACGCGATAGCGATTGTCATAACCCAGGTTAACCGAGCCGTTCTCATTGGTCGCCTGGGTCAAGTTGCCGAGAGGATCATAGGCATAGCTCGCAGTGCGGGCCGGATATGTGATGGTTGTCAACCGGTTGAGATTGTCGTAAGCATAGTTGGTCACCACGCCATTGTAATCCGTCCGTTGCGTGCGATTGCCCACGGCATCGTAGGTATAACTCATCGAGACTCCGCCACGCGTAGCCCCGATCTGGCGTCCAACCGCGTCGTAGACGAACTCGTACTGTTGATTGAGCGCGTCTAACACGCCGGTAAGGCGGCTGACTGCGTCGTACTGAAAACCAGTTGTCTTGCCGGCAGCATCGGTGGTGCTTTCCATGCGGTTGACATCGTCATAGGCATAGCTGGTCAGGCGTCCACCTGTGTCAATCCGCTGGGTGATATTCCCACCAACATCGTAGGTCAGGGTTTCGAAGAGTCGGGCTCCTCCGGGGATGGCCGGTGGGTAAGTAATCTTCTTTAGCCGGTTAAAATCGTCGTATTCGTAGTTTGTCACACGAAAGAGCACATCAGTCATGAAGGTCAGGTTTGACATCGCATCGTAACCGTAACTGATTATTTGGCTGAGAGCATCAGTCGTGCCAGTCAGGCGATAAGCGGCGTCATACGAGTAGAACGTGGCATTGCCGCGCTCGTCGGTGACTGCGGTGCGCCGGCCGGCGAGGTCATAGGTGAAGCTGATGAAGGAATTGTCGGGATGCGTGATTTTGTTAATTCGCCCCGCCGCATCGTATGCGTAAAGCGTATTGCGGTTCAGAGGATCACGGACCTTGGTCAAACGGCTGCGCGCGTCGTAGAAATAGAGGGTGTTGAAGTTGTTGGCGTCTTTGCTCTGCGTGAGATTACCAACCGCGTCATAGGTAAAGTTCGTTACCTTGCCGCGCGCGTCGGTCGCTGTCAACATTTGCCCGCGCGAGTTGTAAGTGAAGGTGGTCGTGTTGTTGAGCGCATCTTTTGTCGTTAGCAGGTTGCCTGAAGCGTCGTATGTATTGGTGGTGACTCCAGTCACCTGATCGGTGCGGGTTAACACCTGGCTGAACTGGTTGTAGGTGTGGCCGACTGTTCCGACAGCATCAGTTTCCGTCAGACGGTTGCCGTTGGTGTCATAGGTAAAACTCATGACGTGATTCAGCGCGTCGGTCCTGGAGGTGATGTTTACCTGGTTATCGTAAGTCCAGGTTGTCACCTGGGATCCGCCGCCGCCGCAACCGCACACTCCTTCCACTCGAGTCACGACGAACCGGCCATTGTCTTTGTCGATCGTGAACTTCGTCACCCGGCCCAGCGCGTCGGTGACGTCAGTTCTAGTAGAGGTCACGTAATTAAGTGTGTATTGCTCAACGCCGCCGTGTTTTGCCGATGTGATTGCCCGGCCCTCGCCATCATAGGTGTGCGATTCGAGGATATTGCCCATCGCATCAGTAACCGAGGTGAGCCTGGAATTGGCATTATAAGAGAACTGGAATTTTGAATTGTCGGGATAAGTCACTGATTGAAGTTGACTGCCGCTGTAGGCGTAGGTGGCCACAGTGCCCAACGCGTCGGACATCGAAGTAACCTGACCACCGGCGTTGGAATTGATCGTCAGGACGCGCCCAAAAGGATCTGTAACGGCTGTTAGTTTACCTCCGCCGTCGTAGGTAAGAGTGGTTTGATTTCCGATGCGGTCGGCGAGCGAAGTCAATTTTCCGGCGGAGTTAAACTGGTGAACACTGCCGTCTTTCATAGTCAAAGTGTAGCCGCTGCCATTTGGCGTCAACTGCCCATGAAAGTCGCCAATCACCGAGGTAAGTGGAGTTCCCGAACCCACCGGACGGCCCAAATAGATCGCCCGGCCGTCAGCCTGATTAAAACGCACCAGGTTGCTGTCGTAGGCGAGGAGCGATTCGTCGTAATTGGATGACCAACCCTTCCCAAACAGCCCAATTGCCTGTGAGTCGCTGTTATAAGTTCGCGCGACGTTAATCGGGAAGCCAACGCCCGGCAAACCGTAGTCGAGTTGCTGCAAATACATGTTGCCGTTCGTGACGTTGACGGGTTTTCCGATCCCGGCATGGCACGGCGCGATTCCACCGTTTTCGCCGTTTCCAATGACCCAGAACGTGGCGGTATTGACGGAGCAAGCGTTGAGGTTGTCGCATACGTTATAGGAAAAACTATCGGTACCGGTGAATCCAGGATCCGGCCGGTAACTCAAAAAAGCAGGGTTGGCCGTTTGGAAAAGGGTGCCGTGCGAGGGAAAGGCGACATACCCCTCGATTCCGAATGGGTCGCCTTCCGGATCGCTGAATCCATCGAGGAGCGCAAGAAGCGTGTCACCGCGAATTGTAAAGAACTTGTGGAAAACGATGGGCGGCTGATTAGTAACGCTAACGCCAACCACTCCCGGAGTGCAGGCGCCCAGGTTGTCGCAGAGCCGGTAACTAAAAGCATCTGTGCCCGTGAATCCCAAATCGGGCAGATAGCCGAAACTCGAAGGATTGCCGGTGGGAGAGAGCTGCCCATGCGCGGGTAAATTTAATGAATCCAGAGACGCTGATTGGATCACCGTCCGGGTCCATGTCGTTAGCGAGAAATGGGCCAATTGTCGTGAAACCGTGGGCGTCATATAAGTCGATACCCGCAACCGGCGTCGCGTTTGCTAGCTGAATGCTAACCGTAGCAACACTGCATGCGTCGTGATTGTCACAGGCTTTGTAGGTAAAGCTGTCTGATCCGTTGTAGCCAGGTTCCGGTTGATAGCCGAAGTTATTATTGCCAAACGTTAACTGTCCGTGCTGTGGGAAGGTGTCAAACGCAGGATGCAAAGGATCGCCATCAGGATCGCTGTCGTTGAACAGCACATTCAGCGAATGGATATTGTTATCCGAGTGGAGACTGTAAGAGTCGTTAACTGCTACCGGCGGAGAATTCAACAGTAAAGGCGGTGCACTTTCAGCTTTTCTGATACGCGGCGCCGACAAAATGATCCCGGCAAACAGACTGAGAACGATTAGGAGGAAGTGGGGGCGGAGGATTCTCATTTTTGTTCTCCAGTGAGTGAGATCTTGAGAGCACAGATTTGCCAGAGCTGCAATTTCAGGGTGAGCATTCTCTTCGAGTCGCAGACCGAAGGGGAGCCTGGGAGGTTTGAAGCCCGGTTGTGAGAATGCGGGCGGAGCTTACAAGCGCAGCAGGAAACCTGTCAACAATTTCCCAACTGAAGAACGTTTTATCTTGGCGAGAGGAAACTGATAGGAAGAATCTTTAATCGCCAACTGCCTGCAACCGCGCGCGCGCGCCCGCGGTCGGCAGGGCAATACGGAATGTAGTACCGTGCCCGGGAGAGCTCTCGACGCTGATGTGGCCGGAATGTTCCTGCACGATTCCATAAGAAACTGCCAGACCAAGTCCGGTCCCGCGACCCACACCCTTGGTGGTGTAGAACGGGTCGTAAATCTTGGCAACATTCTCGGGGGCAATGCCCATTCCGCTATCGGCGACTTCAATCATCAGCGAGTGATCGTCGGTAGGAACCGTGGAAATCCTGATGGTCCCGCCGTCGGTAATCGCGTCACGGGCATTCAACAGCAGATTCGTAAACAGCTGCTGGAGTTTTCCGGCGTTACCAAACACCAGCGGAGCATCAGGATCATAGGCCCGAACAATTTCGATCCGATTGCCGCGCAACTGCGGCTCCAACAATTGCAGTGTATCGTCGAGGACTCGACTGATATCGAGTTCAGAAAACTCGCTGGCGTTTCCGGTGCGCGAAAAATTCAGGAGGTTATTGACGATGTTCGTAGCCCGTTCCGCCTGCCGGCGAACCTTCTGCAGCAGCGCATGCTTTGGATCAGTGTCCGCCATCATGCCCATCAGCATCTGCGTGTACGATGAAACGCCTGTCAGCGGCGTATTCACCTCGTGTGCAACCCCGGCTGCCAGGAGACCTATCGAAGAGAGCTTTTCGCGCTGTTGCAGTTGCTCTTCCAAACGGATGCGGGAAGTGACGTCCTCAAGCGCTACCAGCGCGCCGGTATTTTCCAGAGAGTCCTGCAATGGCGCAATCGCGATGTTAAGAACAATGGTGCGGCCGGCGCAGGTGGCGGTGTGAATCTTGTAGATGTTGCGGGTTTCACTGAGTCTCCAGCCGTCAGTTCCCAGGACCTGGCGCAGCGTATCGGCAAAGTCTTCCGAGAACAGATCTTCAATCCGCTTGCCCACCGCGTCCTTCCGGCTCACATCAAGAATGTTTTCAAGCGCCGAGTTCAACATGGAGACTCTGCCGTCGAGGTCGACCGCGAGCAGGCCCACGTTGATCGACTCGATGATCGATTCGTTAAACTCTTTGAGAAGTTTGAGTTCAGACGCCCGCTCCTGCTGCTCCTGATACAACAGGCTGTTTTCAATCGCCACCGCCACGTAACCCGAAACAGTCAGCAGAATGTCGACGTCTTCCGATGATAGCAACGCGCCGTCAGATGAACGTCCGAGTCCAATGACCGCGACCATCCGGCCGCGCACCACGCAGGGGACATAGTAGTGAAGCGCGCGCCTGACGAAGCCCGTGGTTTCCGGAATCAGATCCAGATCATCGGTGCGAACGACGCCGTTTTCCGCTGACCGAATTCGAATCATTTCCCGAAAGTCTGGAGGGACGACTACTTCGGCCGAAAGTCCCGCCGAACGCGCCACGATATAGCTTGACGGCGCATTCTTGTCTTCAATGAATATCGCCACCCGGCCAACGTTCATCACTTCCTGAAGCCGGCTAACCAGCGAATCGAGCAAAGGATCGAGGGCAGTGGTAGCGGAAAGCGTGCGCCCAAAGTCGAGCAGGCTGTTGCGCATATCGTAGCGCTCGCCATAAAACAACCGGTCGATCTGTTCCTGTAAAAAGTTTTTCACCGGCGCGGCGATCATCACGATGGCCGCCATCGCGACGATGGTAACCACCACGCGCAGGGTGATCTCTCCGGAGGTGAACCCCTGGTTTCCATTGAGTGCATAGATTCCAGCGAGATAAACAACTGAGCCGACCATTAAGGCAATTGCCAGCGTCGTCAGAACGTAAACAAAGACCCGCCGGACAACTAGTTCGACATCCATCAAACGGTAACGAACGACGGAATATCCAAACGAAAGTGGAATCAGAACCAGTGGCAGCACTGCCGCATTGGTAAGCCAGGGGTCGGTCCGGGCTCCCAGCAGGTAACCAATCGCGTAAAGAAAAGTAAACGGCGCAACCGCCAGGGCAGATCCCCAAATCACCCACTTCATCTGCTGCCGAACAACTGTGCTCCTGGCTCGAACCCAGGTCCTGATCAGGAAGAAGACACTCGCGATCAGGGCCACCACCAGATGGGCGAAACACAGTTGATAGAAAAGCCCGACAAAAGATTCGGACAGAGACGGAATGTTGCGGAGGGCCGGAACCAGCGGGGTCAACACGTCGCGCAGGAAAATGAACGAGGCAAGAAACAACAGAACGAAGGCTGGCACGTAAAGCAAGACAGCACGCCAGCGCTTCTGCGCGAGCTGTTGTCTTTGCGGATAGACAAGGCAGAAGTGCAGGAAGAGCGGCGGAAACAGTATGAACGCCGCGTTATCCAGATAGGCGATGGCCAGATCGAGATCTCTATACGCGCCAACCGGCGTATAGGAAAGCCAGACAAACGCTGCCAGGCAAAGACCGGCGAAGTGAAGCGCAAACGGCGCACGACCGCCTTGTTTGAAAAGAACGAAGAACCCTACAAATAAGAAGACCAGTCCGATGAAGTTTACGTAAACGACGGCCGGCGTCCATTTGTGGATTGAGTTCAGGTTATCGAGATCGGCGTAGTAGTAGCGACTCTCTATCGGATACGAAGGTCGCTCGATCAGATAGTGGATTTGACCGCCCACGCGGGCCTGGTCGAGATACATCTGAACATCTTTCGCGTGTCCAATCTCTTTATACTTATTGTCGTCCAGGCTAACCGCAATCAGGCGATCTCCAGGCAGGATCTGGCTGCCTGCACCCGATGAACCTGCCTCAACGGATTCCGCGATGATGCCTTCCCTGGTGTCGTCCCATCTGACGCCGTCCCAGGGAGGTGTCTCCTGTCTCAGTCGCTGGCCAAAGTTGAGCACGCCCGCCGTGACGAGCAGGGCAGCTCCAACGAGCACCAGCCAGGTTCCAGTTGTGAAGACCGATCTTTTCACTTAAGAGGTTCTCAAGTCGTTATCAAACTCTCAATCTAAATGTCGAAAATGCAAGGTATGTTCCCACTCGTTCGTGTTGGTTTCCCCTAATCAAGCGCAGTTATCTTGTTTTCCCTATCCAAGTTTTTGGACTTTTCCGAGATTTTGGAGAACCTGGTTGGACAGGGGGACGATGCGAACATGGGCTGGAGCCGCGGGGGTTCCCAGGTCCAGCCCTCTAAAACCGCAGAGAAATACCTCCGCGTACGGAGCGGCGGCCCGTGTTGATCTGGGTCAACACCTCTCCGTTTTCAGCACTTGCCTGAGCGTCCATCAGATTACGCGCATCCAAAACCGCTTCCGCGCGAACCGGCAAGCCGAAGCTCGGCAGCTCTTGGGTCACTTGAATGCTGAGCGACGGATCGTAAACGCCGATCCGCCCGGCAAAAGGATCGATAGCAAATACAGTCGCATTGGGCGAGAAGCGCAACACGGTCCGGATGTTTGTGCCACTTCCGAACCCTGCGCCTAACTGCAACGCCGCCGTCTGGAAAAAGCCACTTTCGAAGATTTCGGTAGGCCGCGAAATGTCGCCCGAAGAAAGTTGCTGCCCGCGGCCAAAGGAGTAACCGGCCGACGCGGTCCAAACGCGACTCAGGCGTCTCGTGTACACGAGCCGCATACCGCGCGAGGCTCCCTGCTGATTCGCCACGTTAAGAAAAGCCTCGCCGGTGGTTCCTGAAAAAGCGGTAATGGGTGTGCTGAGCAAGCCGACGCCACGACCAGAAGTCGTATCGAAAAAGGCAGTGGTCTCGACGCTTGAACTATTATCGAGAACTCTTTCGATTCCGAATTCCAGCCGGTGACTTCGTTCCATGATCGCGCGCCCGTCAACGAAAGCGACCGGGCGATGGTTAGCCTCTTTGAAGACAACCTGACTATCCTCAAAACCGGCAATGCTCTGAATGCTGTCTTCATCGCCACCGGGTGCGTAACCGGCACGTACACGCGTTCGAGCATTCGCGTCAAACTGAATCCCAATCCGCGGCACTATCGAACGGTCGCCGCCGGATCCAATGAACCGGGAATAATCAATACCAAGAACAATCACGATGCCGTCGCGCACAATCCACTCATCGATTGCACGCACTGAAAACTGGCCAACCCTGTCCGCCGGGATTTCCAGCACCGGAGTCCAGAAAGCATTTCCGTAGCGAACGGCGCCGAGGCTCATGCCCATGCGATGGCGCTGACCGGCACGCACATAAGTGCTGGCCTCCAGACGCTCCGGTGCATTCGGTCCCGCACCTGTTTGGCCGGAAACGATCAGGTCGATTCGACTAGTAGGAGACGCTGCCAGCGCGAAGTTAACGGCCGGATAAGTTGGGCCGAAGGAATTGCTCGTGAAATAAGTTTCGACGACGCCCTGAATGTGGCTTTGTGAATCCGGCTTCCGGGTTTCCACAGATCCTTCTGGAAGTGGAGGAGGTTCTCCAATTTCGTCGGAGCCAAGCACAGCTTGAATGTCGCTGTCTTCCCCTTCTTGTGCCTGAAAGATCGATCTACGCGTTTGCGCGGATCGCAGCACCCATTTCACATCGTCGCGATCTCTGCGCTGTTCCGGAAGAGTATTGCCTGATCCGATGGGTTCGAGATTGAAGCGGTAAACAAGTTCCTGGGAGGCTCTAACCTCAACATCTGCGAATACAACTTTACTAAAGCCGGCTGCAATTGCGCTGATGCCGTAACGGCCAGGCGAGATCCGTGTGGTGAAACGTCCGGACGCGTCGGTGCGCGTCTGCTTGATGGCCTTGGTCGCGCCTTCCTTAATCAGGTAAATGATTGCTCCGGCGACGGGCTTTCCATTGTGATCTTTGACGGCGCCGGTAATCGTTCCCAGCCCTTTAGCACTTGCCATCGGGACTTGAAAAACGAGGACGGAGGAGAGAACGAGAAGAAACAGGACTGAGATTCTTTTCATTTCCACGAGACCTCCTGACGTCTCCCGCGGGAGACGTTTGAAGCAATCGAGCCTGGATGTGGTCTGCACAAGATAGGAAAGGGTCTTCAAAAGCTCTTGCCTTTTTGAGAGCTCACAATCCGTGGCGCCCTTCTTGAAAGGCGAACTGGTTCTGGCCAGGAGACTTACCGGAACCGCCGAATACTTGGCATTTTCCGCCAAAAATTGAGGCCCTGTCAAGCAATCCTGCCTATTTTTGGCCGATCTTCCGGCCATTTTGCCATGACTTTGTCCGCGGTATCCGCCGTGCTACGATTCGCCCGTGTACTAATATCCGCCAGTTTTCATTAATCGATACTCATGATTGACGAAGTTCGCTCAACCAAACACCAAAACGGCATCACGATCCTGACGGAGCATATGCCTGGCTTGCGTTCAGTGACTGCGGGAATCTGGGTGCGGAAGGGTTCGCGCCATGAAACTCCCGAGCTAAATGGCATGTGCCATTTCATCGAACATTCGGTTTTCAAAGGAACTGAGCGACGCACTGCCCGCGACATTGCCGTCGAGTCTGATCGGCTTGGGGGAAACCTCGACGCGTTTACTTCGCATGAGATGACTGGTTTCGCGCTAAAGGTTGCGGACCGAAGCCTGCCCGAGGCGTTTGATCTTCTTGCCGACCTCGTGTCGCATCCGCGTTTCGATCAAACCGACCTCGAGCGGGAGCAAAAAGTCATCCTTGAAGAGATGAAGATGGTTGAAGACACGCCGGACGAATTGTTGGGCGAACTCTTCAACGCCGCCTATTTCCCTGGCCATTCGTTGGGACGGCCAATAGAAGGCACCAGAGAGACTGTTTCTTCGTTTGACCACGACAAAATCTCGGAATTCCATGCCCGCGAGTTCTCCCCGGAAAACCTGGTGGTTGCGGCGGCAGGAAACGTGGAGCACGACGAGCTGGTGGCGTTGGTCGACAGACTTCTGGGTGGGACCTGGGGCAACGGCGGGGGCGCCAGCCGTCACCAGTCAGAAGCACCGCGGCCGGCGGCGCCGATTCTCATCGAAAACAAAAAGGAATTGGAACAGGCGCACCTGGTGATAGCCGCGCCCTGGCCGGACGCCAAACACAACGATCGCTACGCCGCCAGCCTGCTGGCGTCAGTCGTCGGTGGAGGGACTTCAAGCCGGCTCTGGCAAACCATTCGAGAAGAACGCGGCCTGGCCTACTCTGTCGGCGCCGGAGGAAGCACGTTTTCCGACGTTGGCGTATTTACGGTCTACGCTGGAACCTCTCCGGAATATGCCGGCGAAGTCGTAGATTTGTCATTAGCAGAATTGAGACGCATTGTCCGAGAGGCGGTACCTGACCACGAGTTGAAGCTCGCTAAGGATCAGGCAGTGTCGTCGATTCTGCTGGGATTGGAATCGTCGAGTGCGCGCGTGGGCGCGTTAGCGCGGCAGGAGATCATTCACGGCCGCCGGATCCCGCCGATGGAAATCATTGAAAAACTCGAAGCCGTCACCGTCGAGGACATCCAGCGGGTGGCGCGCAGTTTCATCACCAGCGAAACCCTGGCCTTCGGCGCGCTTGGTAACCTCAACGGCTTTAGCGTCGACCGCTCACGCTTGCGCATCTAATTCCGCAGCACCGGATAAACCACCAAAGCCGTACTTGCGTCGCGGATCTGCGGCACAATACGTCGTTGGGCGCTTCCCTCTAGCTCTTGACACAAATATCTTAGAGAGTAAGATCATACCCCTTCTTATGTAGCCGACCTCGCCGGACAATCAGATTTTCAATGGAGGTTCACAATGCAACTCATCGCGCTTGGGAACAACATAATCAATCTTGACAGCATCTCTGTGCTGGACGTTGACCCGGTTCCGAATTCCAACGCCTTCGTGGTCCATGTTCACAGTAATTCGAACCAGCCGGTCATCGACATCACGATTCCGTTTCAGACGCTCACCGCGCTCATGAACCTAGTGCCCCAACAACTACGCCTTCAGGGCGGTGACTGATCTTAGTGTGTGAGCGCGAGGCGAAGGGTAGGCTGCCACTGCGCCAATGTCCAAGCGGTGGTACCCGAGGGCGGCCTCTGCTTTGACGAATAACCTTCACTCGCTACCTCGTCCAAGTGACAGGCAAGAAATGCTTTCTGATAGAGGCAATTTGAAACACGCATCGCAATATGTCGTTTCGTTCGGTGGTCTACATTGAATGGTGGGTCTTACGCCGCGCCCAACAACTCATTCAACCCGACCCTCGCCAGCGAGTCTTTCATCATCAAGTTGCGTGATATCTGCTCTCTTGCGTGTGGCGCGCTGGCTTCGGGCGGGTTAATTCGAGCGTTAGACCGCTAAGTTGAGTATGGATGCTCTGAATCTATGAGGCGCATGAGAGCTTGCATTAAAGTTTTAGTTCTACCGCTTATCGTGGGCTTCTCATCGGGCAATTCGCAACAGGTCGGAGCGGTTCATAATTGCAAGCCGAACGCCGTTACCGAAAAAGCCTCAAAGTCTCTTGATTGTGCCGACCCGAACGGGTATAGCGTGGAAGAAGGGATAAAACCGGGAACTCACCCTGTGAACATTGTTAGGGAAGGCAGAGTCTTGCACACCATAGAATTACCTACCGGAGTAGACGTCAATGGATTTGGTTTTGATGGGGTGAAGAAGACTAAAGAAGGCTTTGAAATCGCAATTGAATACGGCTCCAGGATTTATTACGGGAAGAGGTTCATTTTTATTTGCAGACAGCACAAGTTTTATCTGAGCAAGATAAGAGTAAGTAGTTTCGATAGGCACAACCCCAAGAAATGGAATAGGAAACTGATCAGAGTGCAACCCAACCTGCCTCTTGAGAAGTTCTTCATCACCGACTTTATGCGCGAAGGTGTGGTCAAATAGCGGCGCGGTCTAACCAAGCCTTGCAGCTGACGGCGCGACAGCATGCTTCTCAAGTATTCTTTTCTCCCCAGTTTGAATGCTGATCGCGCGCCGCAGCTGAAGGCCATCAGCGTTGGGTTGCCAACGTAGGGGTCGTTAACAAGAACTTCGGAGAACTGATATGGACCTTGCAAATGCCCTCGAGAATCTAGGCGTAGGGCTGTCTCGCCTCCTGCGCTACTCGTTCGGAGGATTTTTGTTGGTCGTCCTGTCAAGCGTGGTAAACCCAGATGGGGCAAAGCTGGTTGTGGGCGCAATCTCATGGCAATTAGCCGCCCTATCAGCCTTCGTCCTGGGGGTTGGCCTCTACGCTGCTCATCGAAGTTTTGTCATCCATATTCACCACCTGCTCTTGTGCTTTTTCTTCTGGATTCCGGATCGGCTATCCGGGACAAAACCACAGGAGTCCCTAAGTCCGACGCGCTGGCTTGCAAGCCTGAAGGTCCCGAAGTTACGGCGAATCTCAGCCTATACCGCGCTACGGCATAGCGATTTGTTCTCGGAGAAAGAAAGAACAGACTTTGACATCACCCATGCAGAATTGGGTCTCATCGTCATGATCTCGGAAGGGCTGCTTCTCGCGGGTGTGTACGCTTGGTTCGAACCCACTGCAAGGATAGGTTGGGCGCCGCTCTTCATTCTTTCGGTAGCGTTTTTTGTCGCCTCTTATCCGGGACCATGGTTGGAGCACAGAATCGAGTGTATGCTTTTGCGCACCAAACAAGTCGATGTCGAACGCATACTGCGCGACCGTGGGCTGATTGACAAAGAGGCTACTACGATGAAGGTGTAATGTGACGATCATCGAACACGAATCTTGGTTCAGTTAGGCAATGCTATCACGTGCATCGTTCCCATCAGCGGGCAGCCCAACAAAGCCTTGCAGCTGACGGCGCGATAGCATGCTTCTCAAGTAGTCTCTTTCCTTCAGCTTGAATGTTGATCGCGCGCCGCAGCTGAAGGCCATCGTTCGGCGCCTTCAAGTGGTTGTTATGAATCCGACGGAGAACGGCCTTGTTTGAAATATTGACGCGATAATCACGCAAGCACTCTCGAAAATTCTTGGCACCTCGGTGGACATTGTGGCCAAGGATGTTTCATGGAAGCGATCTATGGCCGCTGCCTGCATTGATCTCTACGATTCGCTCACAGAATTGGAAAATTCCTCAAGACCGGCTTACGCCATCTTTAAAGCAATCGCAGAACGCACAAGAACTCCAACGAAGACGAAAATCAAAGATGTGATGGAACCCCTATTCGCATCCTTTGTCGCTTTCGACAAGAGCCTAAGAAAAGTCGAATCCAAGTTGGGAATCTACGACAGAGCTTTGCTGTTCAAAATACGCGACGTAAGAAGTCTTAAATTCGGGATTCTTGACACCCTCGATATGTTGCTGGACGCTGCGCCGTACAACTCAAGGATTCCGACAAACTGAGTTCTCTGATTGAGTATCCGACTGTTGTGCCCCGGAGCGATGACTCACTTGGAGCGCTACAAAGTACTCCAAGTTCAGTGGAGCAGGAAATCAAGCGAATCAAGGCACATGTCATGGCACAGCTCAAGAAAACGACCGTTGATCTGAATCTACCAGCTGAGGCTGCAATCGCGATCAGAACTGCGGAAGATAACTTACGAAGCATTGAGCAAACCCGACAGCAATTAGCGGAATTCATCAAAGAGAATTTTCCTTTGAAGGAAATCTTGACCTAACGAGGCGCCGAACAAATCGTTGCAGATGAGGCGCGATTGCGTGTCCTTCATGAAGTCTTTATCCTCCCAGGTTGTCGCGACTCGCGCGGCCACCTGAACTCAGACGTTCGACGGCTTTATATAACTCCCGACACCTTCGAGGTGAAGAATTATGTCTTGGTACTGGTATGTTCTAATACTTGTCATTCTCGCCGCAACGTTTGTTGGTGTGCCCTCAATGTTAATTAGCATTGCCAACACTCCCGCTGTGCTAATCGGCGCAAACGGGAGCTTTCGCGGTACCGGCCGCTACAAACTCGCGACGCTCGTTGCGTTTCTTTTGCAATCGATCGTCGCGGTTACGCTATCCGCTCTAATCATTACTTACACCGGATACATGACCTCTCGTAACTACGGCTACATCTTTGCGTGGTTGGTTGGTGTCATCGCGGCAATATATCCAATGTGGCAAACACGCTCACGCGCCCGACATGAACGACTTAGCGAACCGGATGGCTACGTAGCAAAAGAGGCAACGCACGCAGCGATTCCCTTCGCGCTGGCGGTTACTGTCGGTGTCACTCTGCTTGTTGTGATTCGCCCTGTCATACTCGACACGCTATTTTATTGGCTTCTGGTACTGTCAGGACTCGTATATCTTTTCAGCATTGTTTGTATCGTTGTAATCGCTCGGCGGCAATACTAACTCAGACGGCCGTCGAACAAAGCCTTGCAGCTGCCGGCGCGATAGCATGCTTCTCAAGTAACCTTTACCCCTCAGCTCGGATGCTGATCGCGCGCCGCAGCTGAAGGCCATCGTTAGACGGCGCTGGAACTCGTAGGCGCGAAGGGGGGAGAAAGTTGAATCCGAGGTGCCGTGTTGTGCGATACATCGCTTTGGCGCTTGGAGCGATGCTCTGCGGAATCGGAATTCTTCATGCCATCATAAACGTGCGGTCAGTGACTCGCGCGATCGCTCGTGGGGAAATCGTCGAAAGAATGGGCGCTCAACTGGTCGCGAATGTCGTGCTCGCGGGCCTGGCCTTAGTCATACTGGGATCATTTCTTCTGCTGATCGCCTCGGACCTTGAGAAGGGGAAGCGTTCGTCGTGGCGCATGGCCTTTGTGGTTGGAGTCTTTCTAACACTCAGCGGTGTGGCGGCATACTTGTGGCTGCCGCGACCTTCCGTCTTTATCTTCTCCGCACTTGGCTTGGTACTTACCGTTCCACTGCTACTCTGGCGAAGCCACTTTTTGGTGGAATGAGCACACGGCGCGCCGTCTAACAACGGCATGTAGCGGACGCGCAAATCAGCGTTCTTTATCTTCAATGGCTCCAGCGCGCCGCTGATGCCGAGCGTTAGCTTGCTTCGTGAACCTATGCGTGAGGAGATTCTCAAACAGTTCTTTACGGGAGAAGTTGGTTCCAAGGTTCTGGCCGAGGATCTCGTTGACTCGATGATTACCAAAGGGGATGTTACTAAACATCCGATAGAAAACATGATTGAGAGCTTTCAGCTGGAGCCGGAACATCTCATTCGGCTTTGCGATGCAGTGTTGCGTGACGAAATCAAACCTCAATACCTCCAGTCCATTGGTTTTTGCATAGTCGCATCGGACAATTTCGAGTATGAGACCGATACTTCCGAGGGAAATCTTGTTGGTGAAACAGTTTTGGATTGGTCATCACCTATGAACAACTATCCGCTGACCAAAAAGAATGTTGAGAAGTTTCGTCAGAGGCTTGTCACAGGAGAGGATTCCTTTACCCTCAGCGACGCAAGCTAACAAAGCCTTGCAGCTGACGGCGCGATAGCATCTTTCTCAAATAACTTCTTTCCTTCAGCTAGAATGCTGATCGCGCGCCGCAGCTGAAGGCCATCAGCGTTGGGCGGCTACCGTGTCGCAGTGACGAACATAGGGAAAAACGGAGCAATGCGATGCATATCCTGGAACATCTGTTTCTGGTCGGCGAGTTCCCCGCGCGAGCCCACCTGTTGTCCGGGCTAACGCTCGAGCAAGTAACGCTATGCCCGGACGGTGCGTCGCACTCGATCTACGAGGAGCTGTGGCACGTTGTGGCGTACCAGCAGAGTGTCATCGAGCCGGGCGACCCGGCCGGCGACGTGTACCCGAGCGCGGCGCCGGAGCACGAGCACCAATGGCACGACTTGGTGCGAGTGTTCCTGGACGGCGCTCGCGCTGCGGCAGCGTTGGGGCAGGCGCCTGAGCGGTTGGCGCTCGAGGTAGAGCCGGGCGTGACAATGGCCGACGAGCTGAACAGTGTGGCGGTACATAACGCATATCACCTTGGCAAGATCGTTGCGTTGCGGCAGCGGATCGGCGCGTGGCCGCCCACGGCAGCGTCGGACGGGTCGTAACCGCAGGCGCGGTGGGACGCCGCCCAAC
>JAXIOV010000040.1:0-33801 GCA_045403245.1 Pyrinomonadaceae bacterium
CTACAACCCGGTCGCTACTGCTCCCGGTTCTGATGCGGCGTCTACAACCCGGTCGCTAACGCTCCCGGTTCTGATGCGGCGTCTACAACCCGGTCGCTACTGCTCCCGGTTCTGATGCGGCGTCTACAACCCGGTCGCTACTGCTCCCGGTTCTGATGCGGCGTCAACAACCCGGTCGCTACTGCTCCCGGTTCTGATGCGGCGTCAACAACCCGGCCGGTGACTAGCGGCGTTTCGTTGACTCCTCGCCTTTGGTGACGGCGGCGCCGAGTTTCGCGCGTACTTTTCCGGGCAGTTTCTCGAGCACGAGTTGGTAGGCATTTCGCAGCAGTTCTTTCAATTCACGTTCCGGCACTGCATCGAGTCGTTCAAAACCCACCCAGTGGTAGCGGGCCACGTAGGGCGCCGGAATGATGCCGTCCTGTTCTACCAACTCTGCGAATTTTTCCGGGGTACACTTGAACGAAAGCAATACTCCATGACTCGGTTCCAGAGCCACGACTGCAAACATCTTCTCACCGATGCGAAACAACAGATCGTTGCCCCACTGGACCTTTTCGTCGACGTGGGGTAGCGAAAGACAGAAACTACGAATTGATTCAATATCCATAACGGCGGTGAATAATAAATGGTAAACAGTGAATAGTAATGCAGCACAGGTTAAGTTTGAAATCTCAACCCGCGAGTCGAGTATGGAGCGCCTTTGGCGCTGAGATCTTACAGCAAAACCAGCCGTTGGTTTTGAGCATCCCAACGCCAGATATTATTGTCGCCCGAGAGATAGACACCGCCCAACCAGACCTCGATCCCATTAAGCGCTACGAAATCGGCGTCACCATTAAGCACTGCCTCTCCGAGATCCGTAATCTCAAATTCAGCTTTACCTATAGCGTCGCCGGTCAACTCCGCCTCATCATCAGTGCCGTTCCGGATCTCGACTAACGGCTGTGTCGTCTTCCGCATGCGACTCAGAGCCAGCCAGAACTGGGCGTCGCCCATCCCATACAACGGTTCAGCATTACCAAAACGAAAAAACAATTCCTCGAAGCGCTTCGATCCTGAATGAATGAATTCGAGCCCGCGATTTTCAACCTGCCCGAGACCATTTCGGATGGAGGGGAAGCGTTTGAGATGGGCTTTCATTGCCGCTGCCAGAAAAGGCAAAGCGGATGAGTCCTTTTCGAGTAGCGACTCGATGTCCGTTGGGTGAGTTGACTGATAGGCCGTCCATGCTGAAGCTGCAAGTTCGAGCTGCTGCTGAGTCACCAACTGCCGGGAAGGAAAGAGCGAAGTAAGCTCGTCCGCACTGAGTTCGCCGAGTCCTCGAAAGTTGTTTCTTCCCGGAAAGTCATTGATACAAATCAGACTCAGTTTGGCGCGGTCCGGGGTGTTGCGCGCAAACCAGTCGAGCACATAAATCAGGTTCACCTGGCAAAAGAGGTCGTGCTCAAACCACAAGACGACTTCGTCATGCTCCCGAGACTTCCTGAGCGTCTCCTCCTGTTCCAGCAATTCCTGCTCGCATTTTTTCTGGTCGACGCCGTATGCCCCCGAGAGATGGCGGGCGCGAAGTCTTCGCCAGTCGGCTGACGATAAACGAGCAGGAGTTGGGCCCTCAATCAGGGCCTCGCGGAAAGCAAAGTGTTCACCGGGAAGTGACGCCTGCTTCGCGATGTTTGCAGTGCAATCGCCGTTGTGAATGTGCAGCATAAAAGCAGAAGTCAGAAGTCAGAAGTCAGAAGTCAGAAGTCAATAGTATCAAATAATAGGCCGTGTTCGACTACTGACCAATAACAACTAACAACTGACAACTGACTACTGACAACTGACAACTGACAACTGACCACTGACCACTCTCTCCCTTACCGCTTCTTCATCAACTCAAGCACCGCCGAAGACATCGACTTTACGCCGGTGCGAATGGTTGGTTCTGGTAACGGCGCGAAAAGCGGAGAGTGTAACGAGGGGAGTGAAGTGCCGGTCTCCTTGCTCAGCTTTACTTTCGCCGGGTCGACTGCGCCCAACCAGTAGGTTGTCGCGGGAATTTTGTGATCCAGACTCAGATAAGCAAAGTCTTCGGCGACCATGGCGGGAGGGAGACTGACCACATTGTCACTTCCAAGCGTCCGGGCAAAGACAGCTCTTAGTCGTTCCGTGAGTTCGGGGTCATTGTACGTTGCCTGGTTTACCTGCGACTCATTGACCTTAACTACCGGCGCCAGTTGTGGCGGAACTCCAGCCGCCAGCGCAATACCTTTAGCGACTCGTTCAATCGATGCCAGGATCTTTTTCCTAACCTCTTCCTTGTAAGCGCGCACGGTTAGTTGCAAGTTTACTTCGTCAGAGATGATGTTGTGCTTGCTCCCGCCATGAATTGAACCAACAGTGATCACCACCGGATCGAGCGGGGAGTTTTCGCGGCTCACAATGGTCTGTAGGGCGAGTACTACCTGGGCGGCAATCACGATTGGATCCTTCGTCATTTCCGGTCGCGCACCGTGGCCGCCGAGTCCCCGAATCTGTATGTCTACCGACGTTGAACTTGCATAAGCATAGCCGGGCGTCATTCCAACCTTTCCAGCTTCGAGTTCGGCATTGTCGTGAAGTCCGACTACGTAGTCGGGCCGGGGAAATCTTTCGTAAAGACCGTCGCGTAACATCGCCTTCGCCCCATGACTCACCTCCTCCGCCGGCTGACCGATAATCACCAGCGTACCGCTCCACTGGTCTTTCAAACCGGCCAGCACTGTCGCAGTTCCCAGCATGCTGGTTATGTGGATGTCGTGACCGCACGCGTGCATCACGCTGACTTCCTGCCCGGCCTCGGTTTTTGTTTTAACGGTGCTGGCATAGGGCACTCCAGTTTTCTCGTCGACCGGAAGAGCGTCAAGATCGGTACGCAGAAGAACGGTCGGCCCGGCGCCGTTCTTCATCACGGCGACTACTCCGTAACTGGTCCACTGCGGGTCTTCGTATTTACCGATTCGTTCGGTGACGGTGTAGCCGAGGGTGCGCAAACGGCTGGCGAAGAAAGTGGAAGTCTTCTCTTCGTAGTGCGACAACTCCGGCGCCGCGTGCAACGATTTGTACGTAGACAGTAGCGACGCCAGTTCGCGATCAAGAATGGTGTCGATCGCCGGCTGCTGGGCGTGGGCGGAGGAACAAGCGACCGAAAGAAGCAAGATGATGATGGTGTTCTTAAACTTCACGAATTGTAAGCTCCCGATAAGGATGTCAACTCTTTGGAGTGCCGCGGCCTGAAGCCGCTTTTACCCGGTTATCCCAGTGCCGGTTTACTCGTAAGTCGTTGGGACCAAAGCGGCGTCAGGCTGCCGCACTCCAGGGAGTTGAGTCGTTTAAGACTTCGCCGCAAACAGCTTGATCAACTCGCTAATGCGCGCCAGATGATAGTCGTCGTGCTCAGCCTGGAAAAATATCATGTCTACTAAACGCATCGGGACGTTAAGGCGCGGGTGGTGCGCGACTGCGGAAAACATTTCCGGCTCAAGGTTTTCGAGCCGCTCAACCAACCTGGTTCTCTCTTTACGAAAG
Source organism: Pyrinomonadaceae bacterium (assembly GCA_045403245.1). Taxonomy (GTDB): domain Bacteria; phylum Acidobacteriota; class Blastocatellia; order Pyrinomonadales; family Pyrinomonadaceae; genus PSRF01. The sequence goes on from JAXIOV010000040.1 coordinate 3,553, forward strand.
CCGGTTAGAATTGACTCAATCGAAGCTTGATTGTGATCGGCTTCAAAGGTTTTGCGATTTGACATATCAGCCGCGTGTAACTCGGTTGCTCCAGCCAGGTATTCATCGAGCCGGCGGCTTACCAAAGATTCAAGGTCAAGCAGATGCCCGGCATTTTCCTGAATCGACCATCGTTCGCCGTCGCGCCTGGTCAGGAACTCGGGAACTACCGCCTTCACGCGATCTTCAAGCCGCGCCGGTGTCCCTCGCACGCGTTCGATCATTTCCGGATAAACCTCGACCGGAAATGTGAAGGCAAAGGTTCGTTGTCCCCACTTTAGTTTTTCTGACATGGATTCGTAGGACAGGCATTCCTGCCTGTTCATTTCTTTCGTGGTCCGAGAAGGGTTGCACTTAATGACTCGAGCAGAAGTAGCTCTTGTTTGGAAGGGCGATTTATCCCCGCTCATTGAACCTTCTTGAATATTTCACCGCCCAGGTGCCCTCGCTTTAATGACAAATGGAAAATCTAAGGGTTTGTACCCGCCAGCGCCTTTTCCACTTCCTCAATTGCCTTGGCGGTGAATTCAATCGCCTTGTTTCGATGGCCGCCCGGATCTTCCTGCGCCGCCTCCAGGTTCTCCTTAGCCTGTTTCAGATAGCCAAGGGTCTTTCTCATCTCCCCCAGGCCTGTCATTGACGCTGCGGTTGGGATTTCGCCGGCCGGAACGGACGCGTGATGCCTTGAGTTCATGCCTGCATCAACTTCCGCGATTGCCCGGTAAACGAAACCCAGCGCCCGGTCGCGGTATCCGGCCTTGTCCTTGCCGGCTATCATCAAGTGGGCTTGCGCTTTCTGCAATTGAGTTTTCCCTGACTGCATGTAGGGATCCTTGGCGATGACCGGTGCAAAAGCGCCAAGCAGCAGCAGGATCGCAAAGACACGTTCTCGTTTCGACATGAGTAACGAATTCTCCTCGTTGCGTTTCCGGGATTACAAGATCGCTTTGAAGCCCTTGGCAAGTGACTTCAATCCTACACTGTCAGCCGCGAGCATAACAAGAATGACGTGGCCCATAGTTTTCTCACGCTTAGCCACGCCTGATTAGTAAGGTCGTTAAGCCGCGAGCAAAGAAAAGACAGCCTCCGGTTGAGGAGGCTGTCAGAGGAGAGAAGCAAAACCGGCTGGATTCTACTCGCCGGCGTCAATGCCCAGCTTCACTTCCTCAATCGCTCGATTGACGAAGCCAAGTGCTCTCACCCGGTGCCCGCCTTTGTCGTTAGTGGCTGCTTCCAGATTACTCTTTGCCGACCTCAAATTGTCCAGCGCTCTTTGCATGAGCGGCTGGTCTGGTGATGAAAGGAAGGCGAAGTCCTCCCTGAGCGACGCCTGGGCGTGATTATTGCGACGTCGATCAAAACGGATACCGGTGTTGATTTCAGCGATGGCGGAGTTGATAAGTCCAACGGCGTTTGCCCGGTGGCCTCCCTTATTGCGCACGGCAGCCTGGAGCTGGTTTCTGGCTTGAATTAGATTGGCGCGGGCGGCAGTCATTCTCGGTTGATCCGCATAACCCATGCTGGTAAAGGCGATGATCAGGACCAAAACCCCGAATATGCGACTCCTCTTGAACATAAATGTACGAATCTGCTTTAAGGTGGTGTGAGCTCAGAACTGCCGAGAGCCTGCTTGTAGTGGTCCAATCCTACACCGTTAGCGTCAGAGCAAGCAAGATTGAGATCGCTATCCGTCAGATTACGCAGATTGTGAAACCACCTGTCAGGTTGGTAAGTGTCTTGGTGGTCTGGGCTGCGCCTCGCTCTGGCTTAGTGAGAAAGCTCAAGAATTATCAGCAGATTTTCACGGATAGCTTCTGCATCAGAACCGGGAGCCGTAGCGACCGCGTCGTGTCGCAGAATTCAACCTTGACGCAACGACCCGGTCGCTACGGCTCCCGGTTCTGATGCAACGTCAGGTTGAATGGCTTGCAGAAATTAGCCCACTTAACTGTGTCCAGTCCTTAATCGGCGTGAGCTGCGGATAGTCTGTCTGTCACTTCGGTTCGGTGAGGCTAAACCAGTTTCCCGAGTTGTCTTTGAAAACGGCTTCGATGCCATAGTGTCGTTCGGTAGGCTCCGAAAGAAACTCCACCCCTTTACTCTTCAACTCTTCATAAGTCTGGCGGCAGTCGTCCGTATGAAACGCACCGGCGCCCAGCACGCCTTTTGACATGATCTCCCGCAATTGGTTGGCGGTCGCCTCATCCATCATCATGCCAGGCTTCGGCTCCATCAGGATAATCTCAAAGTCTCTTTGGTCCCTGGTGCACAGAGTCAGCCATCGAAAGTCTTCACCGACCATCGCATCGGTGTGGACTTCAAAACCCAGCTTGTCTCGATAAAATTTGAGCGCTTCTTCCTGGTTGTTGACGAAGATCGTGGCGTGGGACATCTTCCGAATCATATTGAGCGAAGTCTCCTTGAAAGAATTTCCGCGAGCATAAGCATTTTCCGGGACCGGCGCTTCTCCAAAATTGCTAAGCTGCGACCGGGGCAGTAGCCCGACCGTCAGGAAGGGCGCCGTCACCAGACACACGACCTTGCTGGTAAGCGGACTAGCCGGCCGGTTCCAACTTGTACATGAAGACAAAGCAACCTGGTACTTGCTTTCTGGCTTCCTCATACTGCCGGCTCTTTTCGCGATAGGTGATGGGAGGCTGACCCACGCATTTGTGGAAGAGACTGCTGAAGGAACCCAGGCTCTGAAAGCCCACTTCGAAGCAAACGTCGGTCACGCGCAGGTCTCTGAGGCTGAGCAACTCTTTGGCCTTTTCTATTCTCCGGGCAACCAGATACTGGTGCGGGGTCTGGTTGAACGCCTGTCTGAAGAGCCGGAGGAAGTGGAAGCGCGAGAAGCAGGCCTTGCTGGAGATCTCATCAAGATTCAATGGCAGGTCGTAACAAATGTCGATGTAGTCGCGCGCGCGGCAAAGGCGTTCGTAGACGTCCGGGGAAGTCACCAACGGTTTGTCCTTCAGTTGGGTCTGGTCTTCCATGCGAGTGTCCAGTTTTCTCGAGATACGCTACCGCGAGTGCCGGAGTTCTGATTACTGTTCATTACACCTTCCGGTGAATGGTGATATTAGCACCGAACAGCTCGGAGTCTGGAGTCGAGCAACTTGGGGGATTAAAGCGTCCCGTGTTTTGAAGATCGTCACCATGGAAGCGAATAGCCCCTCACGCCGCACGCGATCCCAGTAGTTGGCAAGAGTGAAGAATGAAACCGGCACGGAGGGTGAGGGCCTTCCATAAATACGTAAAACTGAGGTTGCAGATTTCGAGGGACACTGGACTCCAGACTGTCCACTCACGACTGTTCTTTACCCCACCTGTCGTCAAATTCTGGCGGTGTCCAACTGCTCCAGAAGTCGCGATTCCCATTCAACCGACCGATTTTCCTTCGCACCCAAAGGGAACGCAGGTTGCCCAAAGGATCGGCGGCAGTTAGTAATTCTCTTACAGGAGCAAACAATGAAAACCAGAATTTTCTGCATGGCGCTCGTTGCGACCATGCTCGTGGCGCAATCGGCTGTTGTCCTGGCGCAGGGGACGTCCAGCGGGTGGTCTGCGGTTCAGTCCATACGTACGGACGAGCGTCTGATCATCAGACTAAAAGACGGGAAAACCGTCGAAGGGAAAATGATCGAAGCGAACGACTCCAATCTCAGCATCTCGCGTGATAAGAAAGTCGTTAACCTCGCGCGGGCCGACATTCAGTCGATTCATCATACAAAGGGCAAAGCGGCGAAAGGCAAATGGGCTGTCGTCGGCACCGGAATTGGGGCGGGAACGGGCGCCGCAATTGGCGCCGCGAAGGCCAGTTCCACTAGCGATGACGGGGAGATCTATACCGTGGTTGGGCTGGCTCTTGGAGCAGGAATCGGCGCCATCGGCGGTGCGCTGTTTGGCACTACGCGTAGCAGCCGCGAACTGATCTACCAGGCGCCATAGCGAAGTTCCACTTTCGCGCGAGCTCACGCAAATTTCGATTTGGCCCGCGAATTAGCGCGAATCGGCAGGAGCACGGCTTTATTCACGTGCTGACCGGCAGTTCTAGAAGCGGCCCACGTGCCGAGAAATGGCCCTTAGTTAAAGTTTTGGATGCCGTAAGGTTATACTTGACCATCGAGATGTCGTAGTTTGAATGAAGGGACGTTGAACTGAACCTCGATGGTTGAAGAGAATCTTTCAAGAAGATCGGATCGAATTGCCTTTTCCGGCCGCATCCTGTTTTTGACTCAAGACACGTCGCTGATTCGCGCACAACTCGAAGCTGAAGGCGACGAACGCCAGCGGCTCGAGGCTGAGTTGGCCGAGCGGCTGCGCAACGACGACTTGCCGTTGATGAGCAATATCTCAACGGACGAGATCACGCCCGGCTGGGTCTGTTTCTACTACGACGAAACTCTGGGCGAGTACGTTTTTGTCGGCATGCGCGAAGGCGCGGTGAAAAAAGACGAGGTCAAGCGGGGTGGTTTCGCGGTGGTGGTTTCTGGTTTGTCGAAGGGCTGTGGTTCATCTCGCGAGACTGCGCCGTATGCCGAAAAATGGGCCGGCATTCGACTCGTCATCGCCAAAAGCATCGAAAAAATTTACGGCCAAAACTCGCAGAATATCGGATTGTTGACTTCCACCGATTTCGGATTGATCGATCGCATCCGAAGCGGCGAAGAAATTCCACTCGCAGAATTCACCAGCGGGCTGGATCCGATCTCCAGAGACATTGTTGAGCACGGTGGCCTCTTCAACTACAACAAAGCACGACTGGCCGGAAAAATCTCTCCTCCACCCCTCGGTACCAAAGCGCGTTCGATGACAATCACCGAGAAGATTATCGCGCGCCACGCGTTTGTTACTGCCGGACAAATTGGGGTCGAGGCCGTAAAGCCCGGCGACGCGCTGTTTGCCGTGGCCGATGTGCGTTTCTCGCATGAGTATGTGACGCCGATGGCCGAGTCGCTTTTGAAACAGGCGCTGGGACCGGAAGCGCGAGTAACGGAGCCGGAATCCGTTTTCGCGTTTCGCGATCACCTGACGTTTTTGAGTCGGGTGATGTCGCCCAAGCATCGCGAGATGGGGTTGCTGGAGAAAGCGGAAGGGCTTGCCACAACGCAGGAAGATTTTTCGAAGAGACAGGGAATCAAACTCTATGGAGAAAATCCCGAGGGCGGTTCGGAAGCAATCTGTCACAACGCGGTGGTTGAGGACCTCGCCTTACCCGGCCAGATCGTGATCGGAACTGACTCCCACACCTGCATGGCGGGTGTGCTCAGCTGTTTTGCTTTTGGCGTGGGTTCCACCGACATGGCCAACGCCTGGTACACGAAGGACATTCGCATTCGCGTGCCCGAAACGGTTCGTTACGTGTTCAGGGGAAAGAAACGGGCTGACGTCGCGGCGAAGGACGTGATGCTCTACATCCTGGCCAGCGAATACATGAAGACGAGCCAAGGCATCGGCAAGGTGCTGGAGTTTGCGGGTGAAGATTTGAAAAACTGGCCGATGGATGAAAGAGCCACTCTGACCAACATGTCGGTCGAAGCGGGCGGCACGACGGGCATCATTGAACCTGACGAAGTCACGCTTGATTACATTGTGCGCACGCGTGACCTCGATGCTGAGCACGTTCGCAGAGGATTCACTTTCAGCGATCCAGACGCCGAATACGCGGCAGTGTTTGAAATTAACCTCGACGAAATCAAGCCGATGGTGGCCACGCCGGGTGATCCGCGCAATGGCATCCCCATTGACAAACTTCCGGAGGAAGTTCGAATAGACGCGGCGTATGGCGGCAGTTGCACCGGCGGCAAGATGGCTGACATGGACATGTACGCCGAAGTCTTGCAGAACGCGCTCGCCCAGGGTAAGCGAGTGGCCCCCGGTGTCCATTTATATCTTCAGTTTGGTTCGCAGAAGATCAAGCAGTATGCGCGCGAACGCGGCTACATTGAGATTTTTGAGAAGGCGGGTGCGGAGTTGATCGATCCATCGTGCGGCGCCTGCATCAACGCCGGCCCCGGCGCCTCGCCAAGCGCCGAAACCGTCACCGTCAGCGCGCAGAACCGAAACTTCCCCGGCCGCAGCGGACCCGGCAAGCTCTACCTTGCGTCACCTTACGTCGTCGCCGCTTCCGCGATTGCGGGCAAGATCGTCGAACCGTTCGAGTTTCTCCGCAAATCTGAAGGAGAACTGGTTGAAGCGTAGCCGCGCCCGTTCCGTACATCTCGTTACAGACAAGTCTTACTTGTAAATCCCAATTCCCCAACGATCTTCAGACTCGCTATGCCAGTAAGGCCGATTGTTGAATATCCGGATCCGGTATTGCTATCACCGGGCGAGCCGGTGGTGAATTTCGATGGCGAGCTGGCCGCGCTGGTTAATGACATGTTCGAGACGATGTACGACGCAGAAGGCGTCGGCCTGGCGGCACAGCAGATTGGTCTCTCGCTACGACTGTTTGTGATGGACTGCGATGGCATCAGGCTGGTGGCTGCAAATCCCGAGATTGTTTTTACTGAAGGCGAACAGGGTGGTGAGGAAGGTTGTCTTTCGGTTGGCAAGATCCACGCCGATCTCAAACGCGCCGCCCGAGTTGTCCTGCGAGCTCAGGACGTCAAAGGAAAAACTTTTGAGCGCGAAGCGAACGGACTCGCAGCTCGTTGTTTCCTTCACGAGACTGATCACAATGATGGCGTCGTCTTCATTCGCCATCTGAGCCCAGTGCGTCGAGACATCGTTCTGCGGCGATTTCGAAAGCTCAAGAAGAGCGAATAGTCGTGCGAAGCCATAGGGCTGTCCGAAAAAGCTGTTTAACAAAGCTTGACACCAAAAAGCTCATGAACTACGCTAAAAACGCTCACGACACAGCCGTGCAATACGCCGATTTCTCACTCTTCTAACTGGGTCATGCGGCCAGCCATTTTTGTTTCGTAAGTCTTTCCCCCACGACCCATAACCGCATTGCCGGTAATCACAAAGCGAGAAGCGCTTTCTCTCGGCAACCACAAGCCTCGATCAATTTGGGACGAACCCTGGGAGTAAACCTTGTAGTCAAGGGGTGGGCAGATTCGTCAACCAGGAGACCTGTTTTTACCTCGTTACCATTTCGCCTGGAGACTCTGCTCTCTCAGTTCGTGTCTCTCTACACGAACGAAAAACCGTCTATTGAAGAGGAGAATCGCCATGAACAATCTTCACCTTAAGAGGCGCTCGAGGGCGTTTTGTTTGACTATGGTGGCCGTCGCCCTGGCCGTCGTCGCGTTTGCGGTAACACTGCATTTCAACCCGGCTCCGGTCTCAGCGGAACCTCAAACTCGGCCCCGTTTGAATCGACTGGCCAATCTGGTGCGAGGCTACATCGCGGTAGCGGCCGGACGCTCCGGAAGAACAGGCGTAACAGCCGCCGGTCTTCCACGACAGATTCCGAAAGACGTTTTTCTGCCGGGAGTTGAGGTCTATCTCGAAGATCCGCAAACCGGAAAACTAAGTAAGCCTGATCGGACAGATTTAAGCGGACGGTTCTCGGTGTATGCCCCCGGGCGAGGGCGTTATCGAATATGTTGGACCTCCCCCGTTTATGGCAAGGGTTGCACCCCCGTCTATGTCAGCGCTGGTTCAGGCGCTCAATTTCTCAGCACGGTTCGTATCAACATTCCGTTGCGGAAAGACTATGTCGCCATTACCGGAAATGTCACCGACGGGGAAGGCGGCTCTCCGCGCACATATGACCCGCTGCTCAATATTAATGCCTTTGCCACTGTGAATTTTGACGCTGCAAAGGGTGATCGAGCTAAGGTCTATGTCAACAATTTCGGCGATTACTTCCTGCCTTATGTTCCAATCAAACAAGACATCAAGCTCTCAGCGGTAATTGAGGGCGGGCGGTTCACCCAGGAAATTTTCCGCGCAGCGCAAATCGAAAGATCAGCGCTTCACCGGATCAATATGAGGATTCAGAACACCCGCCCGCGCATTGATCCGCTGATAGCAGTCGATGCCGGCAATAAACGCGTGCAGAATCCGGCGCCTGGAACCGAAGTCAGTCTGATGGCTACGGCGCGAGACAATGATGGCGATCCGGTGAAGTTTTCGTGGGTCGTCGATGCGAGCGAAGGCCAGCTATCGCAAAATACGGGGCCACAGGTTAAGTGGAAACTTCCAAATGTACCGGGCCGCTACAGCGTGACGGCGGTGGCCTACGATGAGAAGGGCGGTTACGACAAGGCTGTGCTTTCACTTTTAGTAGGCGCCAAAGGCATCCCGTTTACTGGGATTGTTGTGGAACCAAGCGGCCTCCCGGTCAAAGTCGCTCAGGTGGAAATTGTCGGCAACCCAACTCTCACTACGGATGACAACGGTCGCTTTGCGACGAATGTGAATGAAGCTGATCGATACGTGGTAAATGTTCGTAAAGCGGGTTATGCCCTGAATTCACAAGTGTTTGAGCGCGCAGTAACAGGAGGCAGGTGGATCTTACGACGCGCTCAGGTCGTGACGATCAATCCCACACGCGACACAACCATCACTCATAAACGCTCGGAGCGCGATTGCCCTGGACCAGATAGCGTGCGTGCTAACCTGGGTGCGGCAGGGAAATCGCTAATGCCGCCTCAATGGCAGGATGGAAAAGGCCGGGTGATCGACCCCCCCTATTCGAGCGGTGACATTTCCTCGGGCAGGCCGGCTAATCAGCGGAGCCGCTCGCGGCTTGTCGGCCGCGATCAGTTAACTCGACCACTCATAATCATGCCGCGCCAGTTGAAACTCCGCAGATGCGGCCCTGGTATGTCGGTCAGAATACCAGCGGGTTCGGTGCTCGACACCAGCGGTAATCCTGCAACGACTCCCTTTCAGGTCACTATCTCCACGGTCGATCTACTCTCTCCCCAGCAAATGCCGGGCGATGATTCGGTCATCGACCGGGGAGGCAACGGCGGAAACCTGGAGAGCTTCGGGGCCGGTGCTTTGGATCTTCCTGCAGGCTTTAAACTCAAATCAGGCGCTACGGCCAGAGTCACTATTCCAGTAGACCGTTCTCGTTTACTGGGTGAACCTTTACCGCCCAGCGTACCGTTTCTGTCTTACGACGAGAAGCGAGGACTTTGGATCGAAGAAGGCACATTGAATCTCATGATGGTGGCCGGTGTAAGGAGTTATGTCGGCGATGCTAAACACTTCTCGCCGGTTAATGCTGACAACGTGAAGAACAACACGGCTGCCTGCCTGCGCGTTTTCAGTCCGGGATTGCCGGCCAATTATGACCTCGAGGTGTCGGCCCCGTTAGGCGGCACTGGTGCGCCAAAAATTGTGAAGAAACCAATTGTTAATACGTCGCCCTTCGAACACGTGGTCTACAACCTGCCGAACAATGTCAACATCACCCTGGCGCCAATGACGCAAGGGGCCAACCCGCAATTGCTCGGGTTCTTCATCGTTAACAGCGGTCCACCGCAAAATCCGAACAATTCGCCCGACGTTCCTCCGCTCGAGGCCAATGGCTACACGTCCTGCCAAAATTTCGTCAACCTGAATGTGGGCAGTGCGCCGTCTTCACCCTTCGGAGGAGAGTTTCTCCATGGTTTGGGTTTCATTGACGCGGCAAATTTGGGGTTTGACGATTTGACTTCGGCGGATCCTACCGGAAACGCCCTCAAGGACGCCATCGTGGATGCTTCAAGAAACTATTACTTATCGGTTGATCCAAACAATCTGCGAACAACATTTGCCGACTTCAAATCCCATCACGGGTTCCCCGCGAACCCCAACGCGGCGGCACCCGGACAAACCGTGGCGCAGTATGCCAACTCGGGCGACCTCGGCTTTGGACGGGACATGCATTGCTTAAAGAACGGAAACGACGTCGCGTGTTATGTGACCAATTATGGAAATGGATACACCAGCGTGCCGCCAGGGGGCGGTACAGACGATCAGGATGATGCAAACGCCGCAGGACAGAGAAATACGGTGGGCGCCTCTGCCGAGGGTGCCACCGTTGCCATGGAGTACTCAGCCATCGAGAACGATCCTTCGAATGAACGGGTAGTGAAGTTCTTTGTCTATAAGCCAGGACTGCCAGATTATGGGCGCAGCATATCCGCAAATTTGGACGGTCGCGGTGAACGGCCCGTACCACAGCTTTGCATGGTTTGCCATGGTGGACAGATTCCAAGTCAGTCGGGCGGGGTTCCGGCTTTTAACACGGCTGACCAGGTAAAGCTCGATTCCCGTTTCATTCCCTTTGATTACCGCCTATTCACGTTTCCAACAGTTCCGGGCAACCTGTCGATAGCACAACAGGACGCCGAATTTAAGATCCTCAACGAGGAGATCGTAAATTCAGCTCCTCCAGCGCTGGCAAGCGATCCAATCCGCGAAGTGGTGACCAGTTTGTATAACAACGGCGCTTCTTCAACTCAGCTTCACGATGCCACACCACCGGGTTGGGTAAACGGGGCTTCGGCAAATGCTCCCAACCAGGTGACGTTTTACCGCAAGGTGATTGCGCCGGCCTGCCGGATATGTCACGCGTCGCAGCCATTCTCGCAATTGCAGTTTAACAATTCGGATAAGTTTCTGAACCTCGCGCAATTCAATCCGGGCACGATTGGAGGGGCTGCGAACAGACTGATGCTCGGCACCGCACAACTCCGAGTTTGCGGCGACTATGTCATGCCCCATGCCTTACGAACTCACGACATTTTCTGGGATGTGTATTGGGATGTCTTGAGTTGGGGACCGCCGCCGAGTATGCGCACCGACTTTCAAACTTTTGGCGACGGGGTGCCGAGCGGCGGCACCAGCACCTGGAAGCCGCAACTATGCACCACGTTTATTTCCGGAAATCCAAGTGTGCCAAGCGAATTTTTCCAGCACACAATTCAACCAATCTTCAATGGCAAGTGTGTAGGCTGTCACATTCAGGGGGGTATTGCGCCGTTTAGTCTGACTGAAGGTGATGCTTACAATAATCTCGTCCCCGGAATGGTGGCTGAAGGGAACGACGATCCGGCGGCGGCGGGAAACACCTTGCTCTTCAGGACTACCCATGTAAATCCGGTATCGCGTATGCCACCCAATTGCTTCCGCGCACCCGAGCCTCCCAACGGAAACCTGCCATGCCTGTCTCAAACCGACATCGACAAGCTGAAGGCATGGATCCGAAACGGTGCAAACTAACCCTTGCCGGAACACGCGGCCTTCGTCACAACGGCGGTCGCGTGTTTGATTTCCTCGCCTGACTGCTCTTCCTCCAGGCGATCCCACGGGATGTTTGCTTATGATGCTGTCTGTTGTCGAGTCCGGGAATAGTGCACTAATTTGTAAAGCAAACTGTTAGTTTGCGCGTGCGTTGAATGCCATTCATTCCATCGCAAACTATCAGTTTGCTTTACAAGTTAAGGCTCGACAGGTCCGGGGGCGAAGTAGGATTTGCGACCCATCACCTGGTGGTCTGGGTGGTTGCGAACTTCCACATTTATCTTCCTGCGTTTGCTGTCGTGCTCTTTATTCGTCGGGTAGTAGCCGATGACGTAGCGGCGGTTGATGCCGGCCAGGATGCGAGAATAGATTTCCTGAGCCTGCGACGGATCTTCCAAAAATTCTGTTGAGCCGCCGGAGAGCGTTGCTACATGGGCCAGGGCCGATTGCACTTTCAGGTTTTCATTCGCCCGGTAACGCCAGGCCTCATCAGGCGTGCGCTTCAAGCGATCCTCTGTTCGTTTCCGGGCGCGAGCTCTAAATTGGCCGCTGCTCGTGCCGGCCCAGGTTAACGACGTTTTTTGATATTCGGATTTTACTTGCTCCAGTTGCTTCTCCGGGCTGAGCCCGACGAAACGAAATCCTGGGATTATCGTGTAAATAGTGGCGCGCGATTTCTCGGCCGCTCGGTAAACATCTTCAAGGCTAAATTCCACCCGTTGCTCAACCACTTCCTTTAGCCTCCATTGGAGAAGCTTTTTCTCTTGCTCCAATAAGTCGGGGGGCAGATTTGGCGGAATCGAAGGTATCACTATTGGATTCCGGAGATTGAAAGCTTCATCCCCGTCTGTCTGAAAGACAATGATCGGGCGCTCGTCTTCCTGAAACGCTTCCTTCAGGGTTGCCAGTAGAGCGCTGTACTGTGCGCTGCGGCCAAACCGCGGTTTCTTTCTGCCAAAAATCTCAGTCAACGCACCCGGGTAGTGCCGGGTTCTTCTAAGTAAAAGATCCAGCGAGCTTTTGAGGAGCGTCTTGTCGTCAGTGAATTCGACAAGTAACTCAACGTCGTCGGTGACGATGGCCATCTGATCTCGCGGACTTAATTTGTCAATGAGAGTCTTGGCCGCATCGATGCTGGTATGGAGATACGGAAATTGGCTGCCGCTATAGTCGATGATGAGTACAATTGAGCGCGGCAGGTCGAGAGCGTCGCCACGGGCAAAGACTTGAATTTGTTGTTGAGTCCCGTCCTCACTCACTTCGAAATCATTCGCGGTCAAGCCCTCAACCGGGTTTCCTCTGGCATCCAGTACAAGTAAATCGCAAAGAACAAGGGACGTCTCCACCCGCAACACATCTTCATCGGCGCGCTGACGGTAGGTCTCCTGATTCCCGTCTTCGATTGTGACATTGCGTTGCGCATCCCACTTCAGCCGTTTCAGACTCGAACCAAAGTCTTTGAGCTTCGGTTTTTCTTTTGGCGGGGATTGTGCGTTTGAGATGAGCGCGCTGACAGGCGTAAATGCAACCAAAAGCAGCGAATAGAGGAGCAGTCTAATTCGCATTGGCGTTCCCTGGTTTGAAATTCAGCCGCGGATTCATGCGGATGAACGCGAATCTATGCAGCAACACAGAACCAGGAAGATCGACCACGCCATCATTCGCGCCTTTCCAGGACATTTTGTGCCGTTTTTCTTTTTCAGATTCGCGGTCATCGGCGTTAATCCCCGGCCAATGTTCAGTTGCCGACGATTAACCTCAAATTGACCTACCGCGGTCGCTGGCCCCAGGTTGGAGGCGGTGGTTCTTTCGTCATTCGGTCCACCGGGCGTTCCTTTAATAAACGCATTGCCTCTTCGACCGCACGCTCGAGTTGTGGATCACGACCGGCGATCGCGTCTTTCGGCCAGTTTTCAACTTCAATGTCAGGTCCGACGCCTTCGTTTTCAACCGCCCAACGCCCGTCGCGGGTAAAGAATCCGCCACGAGGAGCGATCATCGATCCACCGTCAATGAATGGTGGCGTGTCGGCCGTGTGAACCAACCCGCCCCAGGTGCGCTTTCCAACCAGCGGACCAAGCTTGCGGCGCTTGAACATGTAAGGCATCAAGTCGCCGCCCGAACCCGCCATCTCGTTGATGATCATTACTTTTGGCCCCCAGATTCCGGCGGAGGGACTGGTAAACGGAAAACGATCGCCGGCCACGTTGTTGAAGTAGCCATCGAAATCACGCCCAATCACATCGATGATGTAATCGGCCGCGGAACCGCCGCCGTTAAAGCGTTCGTCGATGATCGCACCCTTCTTTTCCTGTTGCGCAAAATAGTAGCGATTGAAACTGTTGTATCCCGGCTGGCCGGTGTTGGGAAGATAGACATAGGCCAGTTGGCCGTTGGAAAGTTTATCGACCAGACGCCGATTCGACTCGACCCAGGCGCGCGTCCGAAGCGCCTGCTCATTCGCCACCGGAACTACTGTCACCGTGCGGGCGCCGTCCATTGCCGGAGTTTTGTTTATCGTCAACGCTGTTTGTTTGTTCGCAGTCCCATCCAGCAACCGGTGGATGTTGTCGGGGGCTTTCAACTCAATGCCGTTGATAGCAAGAATGTAATCGCCGGCAACAACGTTGGCGCCGGGCGTCGCCAGCGGCGAACGCAATTCCGGGTTCCAACTTTCGTTGTCGTAGATTCGAGTAACCTTGTAACGTCCGTTCTCAATAATGAAATCGGCCCCCAGCAGGCCGCCCTGCACCTGCGGTACTTCAGGCATCTCACCGCCACGCACGTAAGAGTGACCGATAGCAATCTCAGCGCCCATCAGGTCTAAAAGGTAGTTGAGATCGGCCCGATGCCTGACGTAGGGCAGCATCTCGCCGTACATCTGTTTCATCTTTGGCCAGTCAGTGCCGTGAAGATTCGGGACATAAAGATAGTCGCGTTGATTACGCCAGCCTTCGTTGAATATCTGTTTGAACTCTTCTTTCGGGTCGAGATACATCCGCAAAGCAAAGTTCACTTTTCCCTGACCTGATTGCGGAGGATTTCGATCTGCTTCGACGAGAAACAGCGAAGGCACGGGAGGTGGCGCACCGGGAGGCGGTGGAGCTCCGCCGGTACTTGCACTGGCGCGGTACAGAAGCTTTCGACCGTCGGCGCTGATTTCATAGGCGGCAACGCCCGTCACAAATGTGGTAACTCTTCGATCACACAAGCGATATCGCAACAACTCGCTGCCCGGGTTTCCACCAGCCTGGGCGCGCGGGGCCTCGAGGAAAAACACGACTCCGTCAACCCCGGCCCGCAAGGCTGAATACCCACGCTCACGCACGCCGGGCACTGAAATAATTCGTTGGCCGAGACCATCGAAGTCGATCTGCACCGTGACGGGTGGCTTGGGTCCGCGGGGTAAAGGTGTAAGTGGTTGTTCACCCGTGGCGGCATCGGCAGGTGGTGGATCGCTCGGGCACGCGCCGGGGGCGGGCAAGCGACGGCCAGTGCCAACGCCACGGTCTTCGTCGCTCTCCGGAAGCAGAGGACTTGAATCGCTTTTCTTTAAGACCGCCAGATAGAGTCCAAAATTTTCTTCATACGGGTATGAAGTCATATCTAGCCACTGCGAGCGCAAGCCAAAGTCGGTTGACGCCAGAAACCAGAGATATTTCCCGCTCTCGTCCCATGCGGGCCAAACCGCATCCGCCAGCCCGTCAGTAACTTGTTTGGTTTCGCCAGTCTCGACGTTGCTAACGAAGATCGCGTGATACATCGAACGCAAACGGCTTGCGTAAGCGATCCATTTCGAGTCGGGACTCCAGACTGGATTCAGCGTTCGCTGGGGGACCATCCATGGATCGTTTCCGACAACTTTCGCTTGACCACTGGCAACGTCCATCACCCAAACTTTCAAGTCGGTATCGGTATAAACGATCTTCCTGGAATCCGGGGACCATGATGATGTGTAGTAGTGCTTCGGATTCGGAATGGTGATTTCGCGCGGCGGAGTCAGCCCGTCCTGCGTTTCGATGTAAAGGCGATATTCGCCCGACTTGTCGCTGAAGTAGGAGATGAACTTTCCATCAGGTGACCACGCGGGATCACGTTCGGCTGAACTGCTCGAGTTGGTGAGATTGCGAACGTCGCCTTTGTCCGTCGGAATCGTAAAAATTTCTCCACGCGCTTCCACGATCGCCCGTCTGCCGGTCGGCGACAATGCCATGTTCGTCATCCGGTTGGTGACGTCTTTCCAGTTTGGCATCATCCATGGAAAGTCACCGGAAGCATTGATGTTTACAACGTTTGCTTTTCCCGTTTTGGGATCGAGTTCGTGAATGTACCCACCCTGTTCGAAGACCACCGCACCTGCTCCGGAACCCAGGGCCTTAACATCGAAGTCAGTAAACTTTGTAACCTGCGTGAGCTTCTTCGTTCCCGTCTGATACTCCCAGACATTCGCTACGCCATCGCGGTCGGAGATGAAAAAGACTGCGTCGTCTACCCACACCGGATCCACATCTTTGGAGTCAGTCCAGGGTGGCGACACCAGATCGTGAGTTTTCAAATCTACGATCCAGATAGGCCGGTTTTGTCCACCGCGATAATTTCGTCGCTCTTCGTCCCACGACGTGTTCATGCGGTAGGCCACGTGCTTGCCGTCAGCCGAAAGTTTCCCCTGGTAACCACGCGGCAGGGCCATTGGCGTTTCCACTCCACCTTCGACCGGCACGGTCCAGAAACGTGGAGTCGCGTTTGGGGCCCACGACGCGCGCGACGAAACGAAGAAGATTGCTTTACCGTCCGGCGTCCAACCCTGGACTTGATCACCGCCGGGATGCCACGTCAGCCGGCGAGGCTCACCGCCGTCCGCTGAAACCACGTAAACATCCAGGTTGCCGGCGTACTCTCCGCTAAACGCGATCCATTTTCCATCCGGCGAAAAGTGTGGGTTGGTAGTCAGTCCCTGAAAACTGGTGAGACGACGCGCCGCTCCGCCCGCGCGCGGGACAGTCCAAATGTTGTTCGCATAGGCGAAAGCGATCTGACTGGCGCTTACGGTCGGTGTTCGCAGGAGCCGTGTCTGGCCGGTTGATGTTTGCGCGCGCGAAGACGTCGAGACGCATGCGAAGACGACAGCGCACGCCACGGAGGCGCGTTGGTAGGTCAGCAAGTTGGACATTTTTTCTCTCAGAAAATTCCGGAAGATGGTTAGCGCGCCTCTTTTAGCATGAAGGCGCCTAAACGAGCAAAGTTTTCCAGGAAACTGGCGAGTTTTCCAATTAACCGGCAAACGGAAAATGAGCGAAAAATAATTTTCACCACCGCAGTATTGTGCGAAAATAGGGCCCACTCGGTTTGATTTTCGCGACAAACGGGCTACGATCTCCCCATCAGCATGATCACATGAGCGAACTGCGGGATTAGGTGTTAATCCGCGCTGATGTTCGTCATCTAACTAACTCAAACTACCAGGAGCGTTCCAATGATCTCGATGAAGCGTATAAGCATTCTCTCATTCGCGTTGATAGTTCTATCATCGCCGG
This sequence comes from Pyrinomonadaceae bacterium, assembly GCA_045403245.1. Lineage (GTDB taxonomy): Bacteria > Acidobacteriota > Blastocatellia > Pyrinomonadales > Pyrinomonadaceae > PSRF01. Next base: position 20,322 of record JAXIOV010000040.1, read on the forward strand.
TGGTGTCTGCTCAGATTCGCGCCCCGCGACCCAGTCAGAAGGCCAGCGTAATGCAGACGATTGGAGTTACCGACGTCACCATCACCTACAGTCGTCCGGGCGTGAAAGGACGAAAGATTTGGGGCGACCCGCTCCCCGAACAAGCAAGCGTAAAAGGCGAAGCCACGCTTGACGATCAAAACGTCCGGCCAAAGGACGCTGTGATCGTTCCGTGGGGACATGCATGGCGGACGGGCGCCAACGAGGCCACGCAGTTTGACGTCACCGACGAAGTCATGATCAATGGCCAGAAACTCCCCGCCGGCAGCTACAGCCTGCACACGATTCCCACCAAAGACGAGTGGACCATTATCTTTAACAGCGTGGCGAATCAATGGGGAAGTTTCAGCTACGACCCCACCAAGGACACACTGCGCGTGAAAGCGAAACCGGAGTGGGTCAATGAAAATCAGGAGTGGCTTTCCTACAGTTTTGATCCAGTTGGCGAAAGCTCGGCCCAGGTCAACATCCGCTGGGAGAAACTTAAGGTTCCGTTTACGGTCGAGGTGAAAGATGTAAAGGCCCTGACCCTCGAGAAGGCGCGGGCTGCGGTCGCTGCCGCGAAACCTGACGACTGGCGCACCCCCATGCAGGCAGCAAACTGGGTCTTCCAGAATTCGGAGAAAGACTCCGCCGAAGCGTCGCGTTGGCTCGAACAATCAATCAAGACGAAAGAAACTTTCCAGAACATGTATTCAAAAGCCCGTATGCTCGCCATGCAAGGCAAGACACAGGAAGCAATTGCCGCGGGCGATAGGGCCCTGGCACTTGGCAAAGAAGCCAAGGCCAACACCGCCGATTTGGAAAAGCGGCTGGCCGAGTGGAGAGCAAAAAAACCTTAAGCGACGTCAGCGCTCGGCTGGAGTCGTTGTTGGCCTTCAACCTGTAATCTGCTAAGGACGTTCAAAATGAAAACAATGCTTGCATCGCTGTTCGCTCGTTCGTTGGCAACTTTTCTCATAGTGCTTTTCGCGGTCGCTCCGGCGTGGGCCACCTGTGGTGGAGGTGGTGGTGGCGGAGTAGGCGGCATGTCAGGTGGCGGCGGTGGAAGTGCCGCCCCTCCGGTCGTCTATTACGTGCCGTGGAAAGTTCGGACGCCTAAAGATCCACAGCCCGCGGGACTGGTCCTTTACTGGTTTCCGGCTTCGAAGGAGGAGCTTCAGAAGTCCAGTTTGAGGCAATCACGCGCACTCACCCTCTATGCGTCACAGTGCATCGCCATGGAGTTAGCCGACAGCCGAGTTCCAAACGCAGAGAAGCTCATTGGCGGTTCGACGCTGCCGGTGGCCGTGCTGGCGACGCCAGGTGGTGAACCCGTCACCAAAGTCGAAAACAAGGACGGCAAACTGCGCGTGGAAAATATCGAAAAGGCCGTCAGCGCCGAAGTGAAGACGCGAGAGAGCACGCTCGACGCGCAGCTGAAGGATGCCAAAGCGAAGGTTGCGGCTGGGGAAAAAGAAGACGCAATCAAGCTGCTCCAATCAGTGGTCGAGCAGAAGTGCATGTTTCCTAAGAAAGCGAAGGACGCTTCCAAGGAGCTGAAAAAGCTGGGCGTGAATGAGGCCGCCATCCTTTTCGACGCACCGGTATTTGAACCACGCCGCAGCGCGCAGATTGAGTGGACCATGCGCCGCGGACTGATGGCGGAAATGAAAGAGCGCTATGTGGCAGCTGAAAAGCTCTATCACCAGGCGCACCTGATGGATCCAGCAGATCCGGCTCCGTTACGTTATCTCGGTGAGCTTTATCGTCATCACACCGGCGATTGGGTGAAAGCGCGAACCACTTTCGAGAGCATCCTCAACATGCCTGCTGATCCGCTCTCGCGAGCCATTGCACTGCATGGGCTCGGCAAGATGACTATTCACGATGGTGAGTTCAAAAAAGGACTCGCGCTGATGGAGCAGTCGGCTGAGGTATTTCCCACGGCCCTGGCCTATCGCAATCTCGCCGTCTACTGGAACTCTGAACACGACCTGGTGCAGGGAAACAAGTACACGGAGCTGGCGCTCGCGCTGGATCCGAAGGACCCTTACAACCTGGTCTTTGCCGCTGTGTTTATGGCTGCATTTGGAAAGCGTGAAGAGGCGTTGAAGATCGCTCGCCAGAACATCAACCTGCTGCCGGCATCGTACAACCTCGCGGCAATCTACGCGCAGAACGGCCAGAAAGAAAAGGCCCTGACGTTGCTCAGAAGGCACTTCTACCAGTATGAGCGTTACCACGCGGTGCGCGAGAAGGAGATGATGGAAGCGCGCGTCGATGCGGTTTTTGATGCAATCCGTGAGGATCCTGGGTTCATTGCGCTCACGCGGCATGCCGACGGCAAGCTGCCGATGCCTATGAGAAACACAAACGCGCCGTCAACGATGAATCAGTAGGGTTGCGGCGTTGGCGGCTCCGATGGGCGCAAAAGTGTCGCGCATTGCTTTGTGGCTTAGCCGCCTCATGTGCGTAAGGTCTTTGATCTTCCGTTTTAGCTGGATATTATTTGGGCTACACCCTGACCTCAGGGTGTAGCCCAAACTATTTGCGACTGTAGCGCGTCACTCCGCTAATTTTCAATGAACCTTCGTGCTGCCAAAACAATTTGCCGTGCGTATCCAAGTCTAACTACATTTTGTTTTCTGAGTGCGCTGTTGCTGCTCTACCCACAACTCACATCTTACTCCCAGCAAGAGCGTCCCTCTTCGATATCAAACACCTCTCGCGATTCCCGTTATCCATCTCACTGGTGGACGCCGGTTTCGAAAGAGGGCGCGCCAAATTGGGAAATCCTGCCGCAGGAAGCTGGGCCAGGCGAAGTAATTTTGTCCAAACGAAATGAACTTGGTCTGCTCTCGAATTTTGCCGCGACCCCGTTTGAGTTTCGAGGGAAAAGGTACGCGAGTCTTGAAGGCTTCTGGCAGATGATGAAATACCCCGAAGGTCCCGGCGACGCGCGAGCGAGCTTCCCCGGCATCGAATGGAAGTTCACTCGTGAACAAGTGGCCGCGCTCACCAGCTTTGCCGCCAAGAGCGCAGGCACACTTGCCGAAGTGAACATGAAGAAGATGGGCATCACCTGGGTCACGTTTGAAGGAAAACAGATGGAATACAAGCCAGCGCAGCCCGGAAAACATTACGCTTTGATTGTTGAAGCCACGTGGGCGAAGGTGCGGCAAATCCCGAAGTGCAGAAAGTCTTACTTGAAACGGGTGACCTGATCCTGAAACCGGATCATCATCAGGAACCAAACGCGCCGGCTGCCTGGCGGTATTATGAGATACTGACGCAAATTCGCACGGAACTGCGAAAAGAGAATCGACGCGCAAACTGACAGTTTGCGTTAATTAACAAATGGGTGTCGCAAAACTAACAGAGCAGAATACGATCGTACCTGAAAGCAAGTATGCGCGGGTGGAGCGGGAGCGGCGTTATTTATTGCAGGACCTGCCTGAAGGACTGAGCCGGGCAGACGCTCACTCGCAAATCACCGATAGCTACATCACTGGAACCCGCTTAAGGATCCGCAAGACGCGCGACCCTCGAACGAACAAATGGGTGGTGAAGTTTACGCAAAAGTTTGCGCCTAACCCGGAAGACCTGTCACACACCATAATCACCAATCTCTATCTCAACGCGCACGAAGCAGAAATGCTGGCTGTGTTTGAAGCCAATGAGATACGCAAAAACCGTTATCCGTTTGAATTTGCAGAGCGGAAGTTCAGCGTGGATATGTTTCTTGGCGATCTGTTTGGGCTCGTATTGGCCGAAGTGAGTTTTGAAACTGATGAAGAGCTGGATAGTTTTCCCAAACCACCATTCGCGCTCGCCGACGTTACTAACAATCCGCTTTTCACGGGTGGCCGGCTCTCTGAGCTGACATTTGAGGACATTCGACAAGCGATCAGCCGGGGCGGGTTGCTTTGGACCGGTTCTACGGCTTAGCTCCAGCACGATGACTGAACGCTGACGATCGCTGTTGGTGAGCTGAGGTCAAGGATACCACGCAGGAGAAAAGCGATTTTCCATTTGTCAAAGCGTGGATTCAACTTGGAAGTGCAACTGTAGGATGATTTAGCGGAGCACCTGCCTCGTTTACGAGGCTGCCCGAAGGGCTGTAGGCCAGCCGTTCTACGGCTGGTAGAAAAGCGAACTATTGACCATAGGCCGTTTCAACGGCCTTTTGATTGGCAGCAAAAAGCCGCTAAAGCGGCCAGGAAGAATGAGGCTCGGCGAAACCAGCTGTAAAACAGCTGGCCTTCAGGCCCTGCGGGCCAGCCGCCTGAAGGCGGCAACGCGACTTTGGAGCTTAGACTCCGGCATTCCACGTGTTGCACTCCCAAAGTTGAATTCACCAATTACCAATTGAAAAATGTCAAATGACAAATGGAAAATCCGCTTCTCAGACTTTCGCTTATCCACCCAATTAGACATACCGACCTTCTTGACCGCCAGGCGTTGTCTGTGTTTTCTGTGTCGCGGTGGTAGACCGACGATGAAAAGTCTCTTAATAGCTGCTCTTCTGACACTCGGGACAGTATTAGCGTTCGCTGGTTGCCGCAAGGCTTCGACACCCGCCCCGCCCCCAACCGCCGCCGCGCCCGCCGCCGACCAGTTTCAACATCCGCAGGGCGGCGTGATGCCGGCTGAAAGCAAATTTTTCAAAGGGTCGATCGGCAGCGCACTGGGTTTACAGATGAAGCTGGTTCGCGATTCCGAGCGCCTAACTGGCTCCTATTTCTATCAGAAAGTCGGCAAGAAAATTGAACTGCGAGGAACCATCGATCCCAACGGTAACGTCTTGCTGGAAGAGTTTGACGCCGACGGGAAACCTACTGGAATTTTCAAGGGTGTTTGGAAGACAAATCAGGACGGGCTGATTCAGATTGAGGGTGATTGGTCGAAGCCGGGCGGCGAAAAGAAAACTCCATTTTCGCTTAACCAGGAACCGATCGAGTTTAGTAGCGGAGTTGAAATTATTGCCAAACAGATCAAGGAGAACAACAAGAAGCTCAAGTATGAAATCGATGTCGAGTATCCGCAGCTGACCGGTTCCAGCAACCCAAACTTCGATAAGCTCAATCAGACCCTGCGTAGTTTGGCCTTGAAGAGCGTCACCGGTTTCCGCAAAGACATGACCGAGCAGGCGGGAGAAGAAAACCCGATTGAGAGCGAGACGGGCAGCAGCCTCGGCATGGGATACACAATCGCGGTGGCGAAAGACGACTTTGTGAGCGTGCAGTTTGATATTGGGAGTTACTACGCGGGGGCGGCACATCCCAACTCCCACACCGAAGTAGTTAATTTTGACTTGAAGAACGGCAAGGCGCTGAGGCTTGGCGACCTGTTTAAACCGGGATCGAAATACCTCCAAACGATTTCGACCGCTGCCATCAGCGATCTGAAAAAACAATCGAAGGAGAAGGGCGCTGACTCAGTGCTGGACGACGACTGGATTCAGCGCGGTGCGGGACCTGATCCTGAAAACTACAAGAGTTGGACTATTACCAGGAAGGGCCTGAAGATCACCTTCGACTCTTACCAGGTTGCACCTTATGCCGCAGGCCCGCAGGAAGTGTTGCTGCCTTATTCATCGTTGAAGGACATCGCACGGCCCGACGGGCTGCTAGCGCAGTTTATGAAGTAGGTTTGGGCTGCAGCCGGAGGACTATCCGCAGATTACGCAGATTAGTATTTGAACAGTTAAGCAGCCTCTTAGATTCCCCTCCACGATCCCTGTTCACGTTTGAAGCAAACTCTACTCCGCTGTTTAGGCAGTTTGGGGCGCCGCAGCTCCCACTAGGTAGTCTCTACAACTTCACGCTCTGAGTATTGACGCACACGGGCTCGCGCAAAGTAGATCGCCAACAAGAAAGCCAGGAACATAATTGCAGATGCCGACCAGAAGGTGACAAACAGAGAGTGATCGCTCATGAAGTGGGTTTGGCCGTCGGCCCCGCGGAAAGCGATGGCGCTGTGAATCAGAATGGCGGCCAACGCCGGACCGACTGCCCGGGCCAGACTTCCGACTGATTGCGTCACGCCCAGCACGCTTCCTTGCTCCGCAGGCCCAACACTTTTTGAGGCCAGGCTGGTCAACGACGGTGTAGAAAGAGAATTTCCCAGCGAAAAGATTCCGCCACCGATCAACAGCGCCAGCAATCCACCGGTTGCCGGGCCCACAAACGGAACGGCAAAAAGGCTAGACGCAAAAAACAAGGCGCCGGCAACTACCAGCGGCAATTCGCCGAAGCGCTTCACCAGCCGGCCAATCAGCCCGCCCTGGATAATGACAGCGATGAGTCCAACGTACGCGAAGAGCCAACCGTTGTGCCACGCGTCGTAGCCAAAACGAAACATTGTGTACAGCGAAAACACTGTAGTCATGATCGAAAAAGCGACGATGAAAAGGAAATAGATGACGAGCACAAACCCGAGCTGGGGTTGCTTGAGCGACTCAACCAGTTGCCGCAAACCGCGCCCTCCGGCCGCCGAATTGCGAGACGGATGATCTGGCGTGACGGTTTCAGGCAAGGTGAAATAGAGCAACGCGGCATTTGCAAAGCACAACCCGGCGGCAAAAAGAAGCGGCACTGCCACTCCCCAGCGGCTTAACAGGCCGCCGATAGCTGGACCCAGGATGAAGCCGAGACCGAAAGCCGCGCCCAGCAGCCCCATGCCTTTTGCTCGATCTTCTGTGGTCGTGATATCGGCTATGTAGGCCTGGGCAGTCGAGATATTTCCGCCGGTTATTCCATCAAGGATGCGACCCAGAAAAAGCATCCAGAGAGTTGTCGCAAAACCCAGAATCAGAAAGCCGATCCCGGTTCCAATTATGGAGATCAGCAAGACGGGCCGGCGCCCATGCTTATCGGACAACCGCCCGAGAATCGGGGCGAATATCAACTGCATTACCGAGTAAGAAGCAAAGAGGAATCCCACGACGCGAGCGCTGGCATGAAACTGGGGGCTCCCAGCGTAGTAAGGGAGAACGGGAATGACGATGCCAAACCCGATCAGATCGATGAATACTGTCGTAAATATTACAACCAGCGGCGAGCGTTTCATGAAATGGGTCAATAGTAAACTGGAAAGGGGAAAAGGGTAAGACGTGAGCAAGGGAGTGCCGCGTGGCCTTCCCATTCTTTTTTAAGCGGCCTGGGCCAGTTTTGCCGCGATCACCGGCTTTGGTTGCGCCCCAATGATCCGGTCGACAAGTTTGCCGTCCTTAAAGATTAGCATGGTGGGAATGCTTTGAATCTGAAACTGTGAGGCAGCGTGCGGGTTGTCGTCGACATTCAATTTCGCAATCCGGTAACGGCCATTTGATTCAGCGGCCAGTTGTTCCATTATTGGGCCAATCATTCGGCAGGGTCCACACCAGGGCGCCCAGCAATCCACCAGCGATACTCCTGGTGATTTGAGCACGTCACGCTCGAAGCTGTCGTCAGTTACAACCAAAACACCAGCCGCTGGTGTTTGCGCTTGATTGGTTGGTGACTCGAGTAGTTCGCCGCACCTCCCGCAACGGGCTACACTTCTGAGCGCTCTGTTTGGGTCGACGCGATTCTTGCTTCCACAGTTTTTACAGATTACTAGTGACATGTTTTAAGGCTCCATTTCGGTGTTATCTCTTAGAGCAGACAGATTGCAAAAGTTTCGCGGACAGCAGCGACCAGGTATCTCTGCGCTCAGAGTTGTTAGCTCGATAGCAAATAAGACCACACTATCTTATAGGGCCTCAACCACGTACAATTGCCCGCAATCGGCGCAGTGACGCCGTTCTAAAAAATGGCAACTAACTATCAAAACATAGAGTTCGCGATTGAGGACCGCGTGGCGCGCATAACCTTTGCCCGCCCGCCCGTCAATATCTTTAACATTGCCATGATGCGCGAGATCAACGATGCGCTCAACCGGTGTTCTCAGAAGCGCGAGTTGGTCGCTGTGGTTTTTGCGGCGGCGGCGGATTGCCGGGCCTTCAGTGCCGGCGTGGCAGTTGAAGAGCATGGAGAAGGCCACATTTTTCAAATGCTCGATTCGTTCCACTCAATCTTTCGGAACCTCGAAGAATTGGCCCGGCCAGCGATTGCCGTGGTGGATGGACCCGCGCTGGGCGGTGGCTGCGAACTGGTCACAGCTTGTGATGTGGTTGTGGCCACCGATCGCGCCCAATTTGGCCAACCCGAAATCAAGCTTGGTGTGTTCCCACCAGTGGCCACCTTATTGTTGGCGCGGGCGGTTGGAGACAAGCGCGCCCGCGAGCTGATTCTCACCGGTGAAACAATTGAGGCGGCTGACGCGAAGACTTTTGGATTGGTGAATTATGTTTGCTCCAGCGAGGAACTCGAGCAAACAGTTTCGGAATTGCTTACAAAGTTGCGAGCCCTTTCAGCGGCCTCACTGGAGCTGACCAAAAGAGCAATCGACTTAGGCACTGGCCGCTCGCTTGACGGTGCGCTAAAGGACATCGAGGATCTTTACCTGAACGAACTGGTGAAAACCAAGGATGCAACCGAAGGTGTAAATGCATTCATCGAGAAACGTAAGCCTGTCTGGCGTAATCGCTGACAAGCCGTCCGGGCGCGAGTGTGGGTAGATTGAAGATTGTTCACTTCCAGAGTAGGTTGACGTAACAATGAGAGGATTTCGCAAGGGGCCGCCGGGCAAATCTCGCGTAACGAAATTCGCGGCCATCACGTTAGTGCTCTTTACCGCACTAGCGAGCAGTAGTTTTGGTTTTCAGAATAAAAGGGGTTCTCGACGTGTCTCCGACACAAGCCATCCACGTGAACGCCTTTCTCCGGAAGCACGCGAAATCATAGAACTTGCCAGCGTGGCTGTGTGCAAAGAGCGAGTTAGCGACCCGAAGGGGAGCGTTCCGATCGACGATATGCAGAGCCGGCCATCCTTGCCGGTGCGAAGCCCGGAGGCGATAGCCGGCGCCCAACGCGCTCAGCGGTTGTTACCCATCGCCAGGAGCCTGGTTATCGTATCCCTTCGCCGGCTCGCAAAAGAATACTCGCTCGACAAGTCCCGCGCCGGAATCTCCCGGGTGCGAAGGGCGACGGCCCGAATCGAAGCAGTAAGGGTCATCAGGCCGGACGTGGATTCGCGTGACAACGCTTCAGTCTTCATGCAAGACCCGCACACGATTGTCTTCGGCACAATCTTCCTGGCGGGATTGCCTTCGGATGAGGGCATCGTCAGCGTGTTGTCACATGAGTTGGTGCACATTGGTGACGGCGGTGAAGACAGCTTGAGATTTTTGTTCAAGGCAGTTGGAATTCGGGGCTCAGAGCTGACCGGGATGAAGATTCAGGATCAGAAGGCGGAAGAGCTGACGTGTGACCTGGTAGGCACACTGGCTGCTCGCGGCTATGTTTCGGCCACTCCGAGTTACGAGCCTTTGCCCCGGAGACTGGCACGATCGCTGGCGCATAATTGCGTCGCGCAGGACGAAGGCGACGATGATCACCTGTCACCGAGAAGCACGATACGTGCGCTGCTGACGCTCAACCCCAGGTTAACCCGCGAGCTGGTGTATGGACGCTAATTACTCGGAAACTTTGTTCAACCTGCCGTCTTCCCGGCGAAGCAAAAGCAACAGAACGTCTAACGCTGCTTACCCTTTCAAAACCGGTGAAGCCAGGGCAACGCCTTTAATACTCACAGCACTACTGGCAACGCTGATCGCCGGAGCGTCATGCGGTTCAATCACTCAGCGACGAGACGTGCGGCCGCTGGTCATGCGCGATGTACCCGCCCAACGACTGGCCTATCGTTTTGAGCCCGACGTCGCGGTGCCAGCCGAATTCAAGAATGAAGAGACTTACGACAAGGTCGAGGCAATTCAGATCGACTTTGATACGAGAAGGCAGGACGACGCATTACTAAGGACCGTGCGCTCGCCTGATGGCCAGCGGGTGCTGGTGCTCTATTCGAGTGCTGACGAGCCAAGCCAGGCATTTCATGTTGATCTTTACGCCGCTGACGGAAAGTTTCTGCGAAACATCACGCCACCGGATCTCTCGTGCGTGTTTCCGGAAACAGTGGCCTGGTCCCCGGACGGAAATTCCATCACGTTCATCGGTCGAAGAGCGGTTAAGCCGACCCCGACCCCGACGCCTCTCATCGCGGGGCCGCAGGAGACTGTGGAATCTACGCCTTTACCTTCAGTGGCCCCGGCGTTCGCGGCAGTAGCTCTTTTCAACACCGAACAAATCTACGTTTGCAATCGCGACGGATATGATTTGAGGCCACTCACTTCCCGCGAAGGCCTGATCTATTTTTACTTAGCGTGGGCTCCGGACAGTCACGCTTTGGTTGCCCTGGCGTGCCGGGAGAGCGAATGGGACGCGCGCGAGAAGGAATATAGATTACCGAATGGCCGCCCGCGTCTGATTAGTTTGGATGGCAAGGAACGTTTGCTCGACGACGAACTGACCGAGGCGTTGCCGGTTTGGTCGGCTGACTCATCAAAGGTAGCGGACGCATTCGACAACGATGTCATGATTTACGATGCGGCCGCCGACAAGCCAACGCAGGCGCGGATTCGTCTTCGGGATCAGCTCATGGCGGCATCGCGGGCTTACGAAACAAAGACTTCCGCCCCGAAGAGCGACAGCAATCAAAAGGAATCTAGTCAGCCGCCGCCCTCACCAGATGCGATACCGGCTTCGCTCAACCCAATTGTGAGACTTGAATGGGTGGCCCCGGAGAAGCTTTACTTTCAAACGGCTTACGTCCGGCTGATTCCGAACGACCCAATCAATACCTTTCAACGCCGGCACCAGCTAATCCTCAGCCCCCAGGCGGCTGTGCTGAAGTAGTCGCCGCAATTACTTGACTGCGTCGACTAAAGTGATCATTCATTCATACTGGGTGCGAAGCATGATTCGTAAGCTGATAACATGGTATTTGGAAAGCGCGCGACGTTGCAATATAATACCCCACTTCCTTAGTCTTGGCCTGTTCCGCAACCTTCATCAACTTAGTGCTTGACCTTAACGGCGAGGAGCGCAGTTCTTATGAAAAAGATATCCGCCACCTGTCTATCGATTGCCCTGTTACTGAGTTGGGTTACGGCACAGACGCCGCCACAACCGCAACCTCAACAGCCAAAGACTGGCACCGACGAGATTTTGCGAATCACAACCGAACTTGTACAAACGGACGTCGTTGTTAGAGATAAGAACGATCAGCCTGTTATCGACTTAAAGCTCGCTGATTTTGAAGTTTATGAAAACGGTAAAAAGCAAGAGATCAGGTTTATGGAGTTTGTTAGCGTTGACTCACCGCGGCGCTCCGAAGATTCAAGCCTAACGGCCAAGGTCGCGCCCGGAGTTGACACGGCGGTTGCCCGTGACTTGACGGCTAAAGATCTCAAACGTGTTTTAGCCTTTGTAGTTGATGACGTTACGATTCCCTCCGAGGACATGTCTCGTGTGCGGCAAATGCTTCTCGATTTCGTCGATAACAAAATGCAAGAGGGTGATCTTGTAGCTATCGTAAGAACGGTGGGGGGCAAAGGTCTGTTGGAGCAGTTCACTACAGATCGACAGATCCTACGTCGTGCCATTGCTCAACTCGGTGTAAGGTCAATTCCCCCTTACCTGGCATTCGGTGGTCCGGAAGGCGAGCGAGTCACCTCTGCCCCCCAGCCACTCGGCGACGGAGCCACTACTTTCGCCGCCGATGGAACCGGCGAGCAGACTATTGGATCAAACACTGAGTTTGAAGGACCCAGCGAGGGGACGAATCAGGTGCCAAGAGCTGTGCTGGCACTTTCCGTTTCGAATGCTCTGGTTGACAGCTTGCGACAGGTGCCCGGGCGTAAGAATTTGATCCTGCTGTCAGGTGGTTTGCCATTGTTCGACTTAAGCAGAGGTGGCACCATAGTCAGCGATGTCGGTCAACTGTTCCGCGTCCTCACTGACAACGCCACTCGGTCGGGCGTGGTCATCAACACCATGGATGTGCGCGGACTTAAAACCTCCGGGGCGGTGGGAAGCTTTCGCGACACTCCCGCCAAGAGTGGCCTTGCCTCAACAATGGAGGAGGCTGCCTCTGCCGGGAATGAGACTCCCGGATTTGGTCGTGGTATCGATTCAGCACGTCTGGGCGACAGATCGCCGACCGAACAGTTGTCGTTGCGAACGCTAGCAAGTACAACGGGCGGCATTTCGATTGTCAACAGCAACAATTTCAGCGCGGGGCTTGAGAGGGTACTCAGCCGCAGTAGGACTTATTACCGGCTGGCTTACAGGCCGTCAGAAAAGTTTGATAAAAAATTCCATAGCGTAGAGATCAAGGTCAAGCGTAGTGGCACGCGCGTGTACGCTGCGGAAGGTTACTTCGCGCGCGAGCCGAAGACGGAAGGAACACGCACGAAGGAAGAGGAGATCATGGCGGCGGCGAGAGCGCCGTTGGCCCGACGTGAACTGGAGATCGCAGCGGAGCTTCAGTATAAGTTCTCTCCCACTAACCTGGCGCAACTAGATATCAACACGGTCATCAATGCGCACAAGCTGAATTTCACTCGAACCACGGACGGTAAATATCAAAACTCCATGGACGTGGTTGGTTTTGTGTTTGATCAGTTAGGGCGGTCTCGCGGCGGAATCAGCCAAACCGTGAACGCGGATCTCTCAGAGGAAAACTATCAACGCGCCCTGGCCAGCGGCATGAGTTACACGGCGAGCACTGAACTGCCACCGGGGTATTACCAGGTGCGGCTGGTTGTACGCGAAATCAAGACAGGAAACACTGGAACGGTCTCGCGATACTTCGAAGTTCCCGATCTTGCCAACAAGCACTTGACGATGAGCAGCCTGCTGCTCTACGGCGTCAATCCTGCTGGCGGGAATAAGAGTGCGCCTGAACAACTATCGGCCGCTCGTGTCGTCTCGCGCAAGCAAGACCTTCGCTATGCGGGAATTGTCTATAATGGCAAGCTTGATAATGGCAAGCCGAGACTGCGCTCGCGCCTGATCATCAGCCAGGGCGGCAAAATGCTTTTTCAGGAACCTGAACAACCATTCGAGAGTCCGGGTGGCGCGCCAGGACAATTTGTGAAGGTGGGTCAAATCGGTCTGTCAAAAGTCCCGGCGGGACGGTACGTTCTGACTTTGGTTATAAGCGATCCACTGGCAGACAAAAAACGTCAGATAGTCGCGCGCAGCGTGGACTTCACAGTGGTTAACTAATACCTCACAGAATAGATCAGCCATTGCCCGGAAGATTGTCGAGCCGCCATGAAGAAAACTGCGATGAATGCGTTTCCCATCCTCCCGTTAGTCGCTTCACTTCTTGCCGTTTCTACCTCTTACGCGCAGACGCAAAATCCCTCGAATGTTTCCGGGAAAGATACGGCTGAAGATGTTGTGCGAGTCAACACCACACTCGTTACCTTACCCGTCAGGGTAATGGATCGTCATGGCAGAACCATCTCGGG
>JAXIOV010000052.1:0-73376 GCA_045403245.1 Pyrinomonadaceae bacterium
CGGCTTGCCGCCGCACAGTGCGGAAAGCCTATGGCGTTCCGCTGACCTTCCCCTGATGTTTTTCCTGAGGCTCAGCCTCTGGAAAAACAGTGCGCGGACGTCGTTCTCGGAAAGGCAGAGCCATTCCGCACTGTGCGGCGGCAAGCCGCGATTCGTTACTTTCGCGCAGGTCCGGCCGCGATTAAGCACTTTTTGTGCAATGCTATCCGCTACGTCCGATGTTTCACTCTTGCTGATTTATCCTAACTTCAAGCCAGCCCAACCGGTAATCTCACGCAGATTTGAATTTGAACTACTCAAATTATACACTCGCGCACGATTTGAAAAGTTGAGTTGTGATTCTAGATTGACACTGCGAAATCCTGAAACTCAGCATGGTGGTCAGCAAAATGGACCAACTGATTAAGACCCTGCCTGCAATACTAGCCGCTTCCGGTGACGCCGAGGACGTGGCGGAAGCAGCCTGCATTGCAGCCTGGAAACACGCGGTGGGCGAAGCGCTGAGCAGTCATGCAGTTCCGGTGCAGCTTCGAGATCGAGTTCTGGTGATCGCGGTTGCCGACTCCATCTGGCAAAAACAACTCCATCAAATGCGTTCGCAACTCTTGTTTCGGTTGAACTCCGTGCTGGGCAAATCGCTGGTGGCGTCGATTGAGTTGCGTGTCGATCCCAATGTGCTGGCAAAGTCGCGACCGCGAGAGAGCGCCAGGCGGGAGAGCAACGACTATGCGGTTCCTTTTGAATTGCTTGCGGCAGCATCGGAAATCGAAGATGCCGGTCTTCGACGCGCGTTTCTTGGCGCCGCCACAAGCTGTACGAAACGGATAGAGAACACTAAACCCCCGGGTCCAATTCGAAATCCCAAATTCTAAAAGCCCATGCCGATTACCGAAAAAGACGTCGAAAAAGTCGCCCAACTGGCGCACATGGAAATCACGCCGGAAGCACTGAAGGTCTTCGCGCCGCAGATGGCGGAAATTGTCGCCTACGTCGAACAACTCAACGCCGTCGACACCAGCAACGTCGATCCATCTCTAGGTGGGCTGACTCCTGAGGGAGAACGAACCGACGCTGCTCGCGACGACGCGGTAGCTCGTTCGCTTGGCCAGAAGTTGGCTCTCGCGGAAGCGCCCGATCCGGCGGAAGGCCACTTTCGCGTACCGAAGGTCCTGTAAGTGTGCAGTCGGCAGACGGCAGGAGCACTCGGCAGCGCGGCAATGGTGCGAAAAATCTGCCTTCTGCCTACTGCCTTCTGCCTACCGCCTTCTGCCTTCTGACTTCTGATTATGAGCAACATTGAGTCATTAAAACGAAGCATGGCGAATGGCGAGACAACGCCACGGGCCGCGGTTGAGGCTTCGGTCAATGCAGCCGAAAAGCTCAATGAAGAGCTCAACGCCTTTCTAGAGATCGACCGGGCCGGTTCCTTAAAACGCGCCTTGGTGGTCGATACAACATCTCGCTTATCCGGAACTCCGGTCGCCATTAAAGACAACATTTGCGTCCAGGGTCTTCAGACTTCGTGCGGCTCGCGCATCCTCGGCGATTACCAACCACCTTACAACGCCACGGTGATTGAACGATTGCTCGGCGCCGGCGGGGTCGTCGTCGGCAAAACGAATTGCGATGAGTTTGCCATGGGCTCATCGAATGAGAATTCTGCCTTCGGTGCGGTCAGAAATCCCTGGGACACGTCGCGTGTGCCGGGGGGCTCTTCCGGAGGTTCAGCGGCAGCAGTCGCGGCTGGCATCGTTCCCGTTGCCCTGGGTTCGGATACCGGCGGCTCGGTGCGACAGCCGGCTTCGCTTTGCGGCGTGTTTGGTTTGAAACCGACCTACGGCCGCAATTCTCGCTACGGCCTGGTTGCTTTTGCCTCGTCTCTGGATCAGGTCGGTGTATTCGCCCGGACCACGAGCGACGTGGCCCAGGTTTTGGGAATCATTGCCGGTCGCGATCCCCATGATGCAACAACGGCGGATGTGCCTGTTCCTGACTACGTGGGCGCGTTGACCGGCAACATCAAGGGATCGCGAATTGGTTTTCCGCGCTCGCTGTTTGGTGAAGGACTCGATGGCGAGGTGCGGGATTCGGTGCAGGCGGCGGTTGATGTTTACCGGGATCTGGGCGCGGAAGTAGTTGATATCGAACTCCCAAACGCGAAGTACAGCATCGCTGTCTATTACATCATTGCTACCGCCGAAGCTTCGTCAAACCTGGCGCGCTTCGACGGTGTGCGCTATGGATTTCGTGCCGATGAGGCGCCGGAACTGCGGCAGATGTATCGCAAGACTCGCGAAGAAGGTTTTGGCCCTGAAGTGAAGCGTCGAATTATGCTGGGCACGTACGTACTCTCGGCCGGCTATTACGACGCTTACTATCGAAAAGCCCAACAGGTGCGATCATTGATCAAGCAGGACTTCAATCAGGCGTTTGAAAAGTGTGACGCGATCATCACGCCGACCTCGCCGACACCGGCTTTCCTGATTGGTGAAAAGGCGGACGACCCTCTGGCCATGTATTTGAACGACATCTACACGGTCACTGCGAATCTTGCAGGCGTTCCGGGATTAAATGTTCCGTGCGGACTTTCTTCCAAGCGGCTGCCAATCGGTTTCCAACTTCTCGGTGCTTACTGGTCCGAGCCCACGCTATTTAGACTTGCTCACGCTTACGAGACCGTCCAGCCTTTCACTGAACGGCCACCGATCAGCGTGTGATCCCCTTGTTCCGACCGAACCGGGGCGCCCACAGAGGGAGGCCCCTACAACTTATTCAAACTTGCCCATGAGTCCATCCGGCCTTTCACTGAACGGCGTTAGCGCGTGAATTCGGTCGGGCTACTGCTGCCCTCCATCCCACCCTGAGTTGGTTCACTGGACTGGCTACTCGTCTGCGCTGACTCAGGTGACTTCTTATCCGGGATTAGGTCGCCTGTGAAGATCTCGACCACACCCTTGGCGGTTCCTACTACCGGAGTCATATCCAGTCCAACGTGAATTGCGCCCGGCACAATTCCCTTTTTCTTGATGTCGTGGCCGGCAAAGCCCACGGTGAAGAAGGTGCCGATGACGGGAATGGCCTTGAGGAGTTTCTTGGTGACCTCCCAAGCGCCTCGCTTGACGATTCCCTTTTTCGGTTTGGGTGTTTCCATGACTAACTCGCCGTTCGCCGCGGTCCAAAAGTATATGCTAGCATGCCCGCACTTCGAATCGATCCAGGTCAAATAAATTCGATGCGTGTCAAATTCTGGCTTCCAATAGCTCTCATTTGCGTTTCGGCATTTCTCTTCTCATGCAATCGCTCTGCTAACCCGGCCAGTTCCAAACTCCTGATTTACACTCCGCATGGGCAAGACCTGTTGCGCGAGATCATTGCTCAATACAAGCTGGAACACCCCGATGCGGACGTGCAGTTTCTTGACATGGGCTCGCGCCAAATCCTGGAACGGCTTCGTGCCGAGCGCAATCGACCGCAGGCTGACCTCTGGTGGGGCGCAGCGCATACAACCTTTCAAACTGCTGCCGACGAGAATTTGCTGGCGCCGTATCGACCGACGTGGGCCGATAAGGTTCCTGCCTCCAGTCGCGACCATCAGGACCGTTGGTATGGCACCTATCAAACGCCTGAGGTGATTGTTTACAACAGTGATGCAGTCAAACCGGAAGAGGCCCCCAGGGATTGGGACGATGTGCTCGATGCCAGGTGGCGAGACAAAATCTTGATTCGAGACCCAATCCCCTCGGATTCAATGCGGGCGATTTTTAGCGCAATGATTTGGCGGTTCTACAAAGACACCGGATCGCCGGAGAAGGGTTATGATTGGTTGCGGCGTCTCGATGCAAACGTTCATGAGTACACGGTCGACGGCACGCTTCTAATGCAGAAGTTGGTTCGTCGCGAAGGGCTTCTGAGTTTATGGAACCTGCCCGACGTTTGGATCCACAAAGAACAGAAGGGATTTCCCATCGGATATGTTTTTCCGAGCAGCGGGACTCCCGTGATCACTGACGGAATTGCCGTCGTCCGCGGAGCGCCAAACGAAGCAGAGGCGAAGCGCTTTTACGAATTTGTCACCAGGCCGGAAAGCTTGATACTGGCTGCGAAGAAGTATTACCGGGTCCCGGTTCGCACTGATCTCGATCGTTCACAATTGCCGGCATGGATGAATGAACCTGTCAACGCAATGCCGCTGGACTGGGAGCTGCTGCGGAACCAGAGTAATGAATGGTTGCGATACTGGGACACCGAAATCCGCGGCAGAAGTAAATGACGGTTTTCTCTGTGCAACCTCAGTGGTTCTCTGTGTCTTCAGCGGCTTAGCCGCCTTCCGTGCGGTGAGGCTTTGCCTCACCGGGCGTGCGGGAAAGAGTTTGAGGCTCTGCCTCCAACTGAGGCGTAGCTTCCGAAATCTTACTTATACTCTGCGGTAAGGCAGAGCATTACCGGACGGAAGGCGGCAGAGCCGAGTCTCTCTGGTAAACGACACACAAAACATTAGACGCCCTTAGAGGATTGCGCGACTATTGAGACCCATGTCACTACTCAGCCTCAAAAATATCTCCAAACGCTACGGTCAAACACAGGCGGTGGCTGATATTTCACTCGATGTTGAGCGCGGTGAGTTTTTTGGACTGCTTGGTCCTTCCGGTTGCGGCAAGACAACCACGCTGCGGATGATCGCGGGACTCGAGAAACCTGATAGCGGAACGATCGAGTTTGATGGTAGGGACATTACCAATCTGCCGGCCGAGCGTCGCGGTTTTGGAATGGTTTTTCAGAACTACGCACTCTTCCCACACCTGAACGTCTCGGAGAACGTCGCTTTCGGTCTGCGCGCGCGACACCGGCCCAAACTTGAGATTAAGGAACGCGTGAAGGCCGCACTTGAGCTGGTGCAACTCCCCGGTTACGAGAAGCGGCGGGTGGACGAACTTTCCGGCGGCCAGCAACAGCGAGTCGCAATTGCCCGCGCGATCGCCATTGAACCTGCATTGTTGCTGTTTGACGAGCCCCTCTCAAATCTCGACGTTGCCCTGCGGGAGGAAACGCGCGGTGAGTTGCGCGAGCTGGTGGCCAGACTGGGCCTGACAGCTGTTTATGTAACTCACGATCAGGAAGAGGCGTTCGCGTTATGCGATCGCATCAGCGTGATGGTAGGCGGGCGGATTCAACAAACTGGAAAACCCCGTGACTTGTACGAGCACCCGTCGCAGCTTTCGGTGGCACGCTTCCTGGGAAGAAACAACCTGATTAAGGCCATGCGACTCAGCTCGAGCAAGGAAAGCGCGGCCGAGTTCAAAACGTTGCAAGGTGGCCACACCCTCTATCTCAACACGAAGCGTGACGATCTCGCCCCGCTCAACCAGCCATGCATTCTGTCGATTCGCCCGGAACATCTTGTAATAGGAACTCAGGCCGATGGATTGCGAAACGTGTTGCCGGCGAAGGTCCGCGAGATCAATTTTGCCGGGGCAACGTCCTCCATCAAGCTCGATGCGCAGGGGCTGCCGCTCGAGGCTATCTCACTTGAGCCAAACAACCTTGCAGCCGGCGCTTCGTGCTTCGTCGTTTTGCCCGAAAACCGGATTTCACTCCTGAAAAACGACACTTGAGATTCCCCTGGGAATGAAGTTCCGACGATTTCAACTGTCGCCTCGTTTACTCCTTCTGCTAATCATCGCAGCGGTGCTTCTTTACGGAGTTCTCTACCCAAACCTCCACGTCGTTGTGGCGTCGTTCTCGCACGAAGGCAGTTGGTCGCTTTTCAACTACCGCCAAGTTCTGTCTCAAAGGATATTGCTCGAGGCGATTGTCGCCAGTGTCGGGGTTTCAGCGCTGACTGTTGCATTTTGCTTTCTGACGGGCGTTCCACTCGCCTTCCTTTTCGAGCGCTATAACTTTCCCGCACGGAGACTATTCTCAACCCTGGCGGCTCTCCCGCTGGTTCTGCCGCCGCTGGTTGGCACCGTGGCTTTCGTTTTTCTCTGCGGCGAATCGGGGATTCTCGCCCGACTGGTTCAATTAGTTTTCGGTCTGGAACAATCGCCCTGGTCGTTGCGAGGTTGGTCAGCTCTGCTCCTCTTCCACACCTACACGATGTTTCCATTCTTCTATGTTCTGACGGGCGCGGGCTTGCGGCGGATCGATGCGGCCCTGGCGGAAGCGGGAAGAAGCCTGGGCGCGAGCAAATGGCGTGTGCTTACGCGAATAGTCCTGCCGCAACTGACGCCGTCTCTGATCGCCGCCGCATTGCTGACTTTCATGACCTCGATGGCCTCCTTCAGTGCGCCGCAATTCTTTGGCGGTGGTGTTCGGGTATTGACGCTGGAGATCTACACGGCGCGGCTACGTGGCGATCTCCCGATGGCCCTAACCGAAACCGTAATCCTCGCTGCGATTTCCTTGAGCGCACTGATTTTCTTTCAACGATACGAAGGTACGCGAAGGTTTGCTGCCGCGGCTTTGAAGGGTTCAGTCAAGCAGCGCCGGGAAATCACCACCGGGGGCGCCCGCCTGCTTGCCCTCGCCGGTGGCATCATCTTTTCGCTGATACTTGTTCTGCCGGTGGCGACGCTGGTACTCGTCAGCTTTGCCAGGGAAGGCAGTTGGACCAATCAAACTCTTCCGCCTGCCTACACAATTGCGAATTACGCCGGAGTATTTTCCGATCCAGCCGCGAAAGAAGTCTTCCTCAACAGCCTTTCGATGTCGGCTATTGCGGCCGTCGCCGCATTGTTATGGAGCTTCTGTGTCGCTGTGATCGTTGCGAGGAAAGGTGCTCGAAAATGGAAGCGGCTGCTTTCGTGGTTGATTTTGGTGCCGTGGGCTTTGCCGGGGACCGTGGTTGCTGTTTCTGTTGCGGAAGCTTACGGCAAGCCTTCCCCGCTTCTGGGATCGTTCATTCTGGTCGGCACCTTCTGGATTCTGCCGGTGGTCTATTTCCTGAGGTTCATGCCGCTGGTGGTGCGCGCGGTGCAGGCCAGCATGGAACAGGTTGACGCCGCGCTTGAGGAAGCGGCGAGCAGTTTGGGCGCGCGCTGGTGGCAAAGATTTTCCCGTGTGACGCTGCCACTGGTCTGGCCTGGGGCGATTGCCGGGACCTTGCTGGCTTTTGTTATCGCGCTGGGGGAATATGTCGCTTCGGTGATCGTATTTGTGCCAAACAACCGGCCGGTATCGATTTCGATTGCGTCGGAGTTGCGTGACTTCAATCTTGGAACGGCGGCGGCTTACGGTGTAGTGCTGATTGTCATCATTGCGTTGAGTATGATGGTGGCGGCGAAATTGGAACGGATGCGATCGTAGATCAGGGTTTAGCGCCGGTGGAGAAGGATAGCTCAACGCGGCAAGTCTCACAGGTGAATTATTTCCGATTGAACCACACCTCGATCTTCGACTCAGTGGGGAGGGATCAAGCTTGCAACTGAAACGTCTTTCGCAGATTGTTTCAATCCTATGCCTGGTCGCGATGTTTCACGCATCGCCGGCAGTGCCCGCGCAAACACCGGGACCGTCACCTTCCCCAACCCCAGTTCCCCGCGTCGTCGACAAGCCCGCTCTCCATCAAGCCCTGCTCGATCTTTCAAATCTATTTACGGTGATGTGTGTGGCCGCGCATCCGGATGACGAAGATGGGACCACGTTGACGGTGTTGCGACGAAAGTATGGTGTTCACACGGTCAGCCTGTTTTCCACTTTTGGCGAGGGAGGCCAGAACGCGGTCGGACCAGAACTCTACGAAGAACTTGGTGTGATTCGAGCACGCGAAACGCTGGCTGCTTCGCGCATTCAAGGCTCTGAACCCTTTTTTCTTGGTCTCAAAGATTTTGGATATTCGAAATCTCTTGAGGAGGCCTTCAAGGTTTGGGGCCACGAGGAAGCGCTGCGGCGCCTGGTTTTAAAGATCCGCGAGCTGCGCCCGGATGTAATCATAACCAATCACAACACTTCGCGCGGCCACGGGCACCACCAGGCGACGGGACACTTACTGCTCGAGTCGTTTGCCGCGGCCGCCGATCCGAAACGCTTTCCGGAGCAACTCACTAAAGTTAAGCCCTGGCAAGTGCAAAGACTTTTTGTCCGCGTCTCCGGCGTGGCTAACCCTGGCGAACAGACATCACCTCAAGAAAAATTTGTCTCCGTCGATCCAAACGAAGTGGATTCTGTGCGCGGGACTTCCTTCGCCCAACAAGCGTTGACCGCCTTGCAGCAACATGCGACGCAGGGACCGTGGCCAAAAACGATCGAAGATCTACTGAGAGCGCGCCGTATCGAAGGCGGAAAGTTGCCTCCGATTCGTTATCGACTCGTGGGCGAAGCCGCCAATGTTCCGGCGCTCCCTGACAGTTCCATACCGTTCGTCGGTGGGCTGAAGGCGCCCGCCTGGTTGCCAAAGATTACGGCTTTCGAAAACGATCCCCGCCCGTTAACCGAATATCTGGACCAGCCGGGAGTCGTACTGGAAACTCTGATCGAATCGCGAAGGAGTTCTCCGACCGCGGCGTCATCACACGATCCTCATCGTATTCAATTGATGGCTGATCGGTTCAACCACGCCCTGGCACTCGCCGCCGGCGTGTCTCTATCAATTAGTTCGAGTGAACCTGTATTGATACCAGGGAAACAAACGACCTTCAGTCTCACCCTGGCAAACGCCGGCGATAGAGAGATTACGATACACGGTATTTCGTTTGGCAGCGGATCGGAGAGTCAGCCTCTTAGTTCCGCGGATCAACTGTTACCTGACACCGAGACCGTCATCACCAAACAAAGCGAGATTGCGTTTGGCCAGTTGACAGTTCCGAAACCTGAACATCTCTATGACGGTCTGGTTTTCGGGCGACCTTTCCAGGCGGTGGCGGAGCTTGAGATCGATGGAGCGAGATTCAAGGTCGGCAGTCAAATGAATATTGAGGTGGCGCCGGCAATCGAAATCAAGGACGTTTCGCCGTCGCCTTATTTATTGACGCCGGCGACACTCAATAAGCCCCTGGCGTTCAAAGCCACGATCACCAACAATCTCACCACCCCGGCGGAGGCAGATGTCGTATTTAGAAGAGCTAATATTGGCGGGGCCGAGGTTGGACCGGAGCTTTCGCTGGAACCCGGTGAGACGCGGGAGATGTCCGTCAAGTCAAACATCATTCCCGTTGACACACCCACGGAGCGTCGCATTCCCAGACCCGGTTTTGGCGTAGTGGGTCTGGAGATTCAGGCCAAGGACCGATCGACTCCGGCGGTCATGCGGGGAGTTCCGGCGATTTATGTCGATGCCCGCACCACGCCCGGTTTGCGCGTGGGCTATGTTCCGAGCTTTGATCAAACGCTCGAAAGATCGCTTTCAACATTGGGAGTTGAAGCCAGTCAGCTCTCTGTCGAAAACATACAGAAGGAGGATCTGAGTGTTTATGACACGATCGTCATCGACAATCGCGGTTACGAAGCCCATCCCGAATTGATTGCGGCAAACTCGCGGTTGCTTGAGTTTGCGAATTCTGGTGGCACGCTGATCGTGTTCTACCACAAAGCGAACGAGTGGAATCCCAATCCACAAAGAAATCGACCACAACTCGCGCCCTACCCAATCACGCTCAGCGATGACCGCGTTACTGACGAAACCGCGCCCATTCGTTTTCTGGCGCCACGACATCAGCTACTGAATTTTCCCAACCGGATTCGTCAGGCCGATTTCAAAAACTGGATACAGGAACGCGGGCTCTACTATCCGAAGGAATGGGACAAACGCTACACGTCACTATTTTCGGCGAATGATCCGGGAGAAAAACCGCTTACCGGCGGGTTGTTGGTAGCGCAATACGGAAAGGGACAATACATTCACTCGAGCATGGTGTGGTACCGGCAATTACGTGCGGGCGTGCCTGGCGCGTATCGGGTGTTTGCCAACATGATCAGTTTTGGTGGGAGAAGGCCGGCAGCGGTGAGACCGTAGGAAGAAGTTCATTAAGTAATGCTGATTAATCGCGGTGACAGTCTAACCTCGTCGGGTTTTGGACCCGCGAGCAGCTTCTGGATGAATTTGAGAAGGAATTTATTGAGAGACTGAATAACGGAACGCCGCAAACCAAACACTACCAGAGTGACGTAGAGACACCGGGCTTCACACCGTCTCCGGTTCGGCAGCCGTCTCTCCTTCAAGCTTCACCTGGGCGCGCTCCAGGAAAGTCCTGATCATTTCGGCGACGCGTTTTTGCATCTCCGAACTGATCGCTCCTTCACCCACCAGCGCGGCGAGGCGATGAAGGTCTCGGGCGTGAGGCCGGCGGAGTTCCACGTGCTGGGCAATCTTGATTAAAACTTTATGACCACGTTCTTCGAAGGCGGCCGCATAGCGAAGATAGTTCTTCATTTCAGATCTCGCCGGCGACCATTCCAATCTTTCCGGCCGATCCTCAGTTTTTTCCACGGTAAAACTGGCGTGCACGGGCCCAATGACCGGCACGTCGGCCCGGACCATCCAGCGCATGATGCCACCGGCTTCCTTGCGAATTCCCTCAATGCCCGGCATCAAGTCAGCGAAGTTTCGCATCTCGCCAAAAAACTCGCGCGCTCGCTCGATGGTAGTTTTCAGTTCCAGCTGGTAGGTGTATGAAGCTTTGATTCGAAACATTGAGATTGTGATCCCTATCTGGTCGCAGTGTTCAAAGTCGTGTTGCCAAATCCTTGATGCCCGGTTGCGCCAGAATGTTGCACGCAAAGGCAACTGTTAACTAAGTTACACGATTAACACACCGCCGTAAACAAACTTTTCTGCAACGTTCCAGGATTTCATTTTCATCTAACTATCGAAAGGATTGGCTCATCTTGAAAGTGTGACGAACGTCATGTATCAGAACCGGGAGCCGTAGCGACCGGGTTGTTGACGCAATCGACCACCGAGCTGCGCCCTTACGCCGCAGGCGTTCGAACAACTTAGCCGGGGGTTGCCGCTTCGGCTACCCCGGGATCACAGGCCCTCCTTAAAGTTCTTTTTCGCCCCAACGGAGCGAAGTGAGATCGATAAACGGATCCAAAGTTACCAGAACGGCGAAATGGGTTTTTAGAGGACCGTAAGGGCGCAGATCGTTGGACGATTGCGCCGTCAACAACCCGGTCGCTACGGCTCCCGGTTCTGATACGGACTGGTGATTGGTAAATGGCAGGTAAAGGCCAGTACTCTACAGGCGATCCGGTTTAATAAGGAGTCTTGAGGTGAACACTGAGACGAGCTGTGCGCGCTGTGGTGAAGGAAAATTGAAAACCTGGGCGGAGCTGAATGACGACGAACGCGAAGTGGTCAAACGCCTGCCCGGCTCTGATGATTACACTCTCGCAGAGCGCCAGGCTCTGCATCGCTGGTGCACACGCTGTTGGCATGAACAACCGCCCAACGCAACCCAGGCTTGAGGTTCTGTTCATCGCGTTATCCGATCATACGCCTCGCGAATAGCTTGCATTCTTTCATGCAGTGTCTGACTCAATTCACCTGCCGGTTCGAACTCCAGCTTTTTGGCAATCTCCTTGAACGCGGGATGATCAGTTGCCGGCAAGGCGGAAACTTTTCCCATAATCAGCCGCAGGTAGTGATCGGCAGAACGCAACAGAGAATAGCCGTCACTTAGAGTCTCGTAGTCTCTTAAGTCTAAGGAACCGTCGGCCTCCAATCGCGAAAGTGTGGCTGCCGTCGATCGATCCTCCCCCTCATCCGCGAGGTCGTCGCGAAGCTGCAAATAGCGAGCGGCAAAATAGACGTCGAGCATCCCGCCTGCTGCATACTTAATGTCAATGTGGCCCCTGCTCCCGCGTTGTCTTCGTCTCCCCTTCTCCTTCTCGAGACGCTCGCGCATGCGGCGCGTCTCCTGTTTCAACTCCGCGGCGTCAATTTCGTGGGCCTTCTCGTGAATCGCATGCCTGGCGTGAGTCTCGACCATTCGGCCCAACTCGAGGTCGCCCGCCACTGCCCGGAGCTTCACATAGGCGAGCCATTCCCAGACTACACTGCGCTGTCTAATGTATTCGAGAAAACGCTCGGAGCTGCTCACGAGCGGGCCGTTTTTTCCATCCGGGCGCAAGCGCAGGTCGACTCGATACAAATAACCTTCGCGCGTGACACTCGACAGCGCCGCGATCATCAACTCGACCAGACGCGCGTAGGCTTCGTCCTGTGTCAACGAACTAACGGGTGATGACACCAGCGAGTCGTAAACAAT
Organism: Pyrinomonadaceae bacterium; assembly: GCA_045403245.1. Lineage (GTDB taxonomy): Bacteria > Acidobacteriota > Blastocatellia > Pyrinomonadales > Pyrinomonadaceae > PSRF01. The sequence continues at coordinate 12,207 of JAXIOV010000052.1, forward strand.
AATGAGATCCAGGTCGGAACCATAATCCACTCCGCCGCTGGCAAGACGGCCGAGAGCCAGCACTGCGAGTCGCGGCCCGCCATCCATCCTTCCGTGACGCCGGACCATTTCACGTCGCGCCACGAGGTAGGCGACGTTGATGCCGGCGATGGCGAGTTCGGTCTGCCTCTGGTTTGACGCAAAAACGGGAATGCTCGCGTCCGCATCCTGCGAACCTATTTCAATTAGCAACTTTGACCACTCCCGGCGCAACGCTGATATCTCCGCTGAAAAACTCTTTTCCGGGTCGATCGCAGCCCGCAAATGCGCCCGATAATCCCGGTGAGGCCCTCGGCGCGTTTCGGTGGTTAACTGATCTATTAACGAGGGATTGCCTGCAAGCATTTCCCCAAAAAGTTCGGACGCGCCGCAGAGGCGAACCACCGCGGCCAGGTTGTCTCCAGACAGTTCGATTCGACGCTCCGCCTTGTCCAGCGATGCAGCCACCCTGGCAGTCAGCATTACCGCTCGATGAGGATTGGTGGTTTGTTGAGCGGCGTCATTTATCAGGCTCGCGACGTCAGACTCTGCCGGTCGCGGCGTTTCCGGAGCCGGCCTCAAGTGTGACACGAAAACCCGCGCCGCGCTTTGCGCCAGACGAAAATCACCACGGCCCGTCGCCGGATCGCTCGACCTGATCCCGGGTGGTGGGGCTACTTGCTCGTCCTCACTGGCAAAGACCCGGTTGTAGGCTGCGCGCACGTAGCCGCTATGCAACTTCAAGGCTGAATTAAAGTCTTCAAGTGCTGTGACGCCCGAAAATCCCATCCGTCGAGCTACCAGCGTCCGTTGCGGCGATGCTTGCGGCACCGTGTGGGTTTGCAATCCATGCTCCATCTGCAACCGGTGCTCGAGTGTCCGCAGGAAGACGTAGCTTTCTGATAACTCTGTCCGCTCCTGCTCAGTAATGAGATTTCGATCTGCCAGTCTTCCCAGGCTGATCAGCGTGTGAGCCACCCGCAACCATTCATCGTTACCACCGTGAGCCAGTTGCAAAGCCTGGGCGATAAATTCGATCTCCCTGATGCCGCCGCGCTGGAGTTTCACATTGAAGCCGTTTTTTCCGCTCTCAATGTGACGATCGATTTTCTGTTTTGCCAGCCGGACACTCGCCAGCGCGTCCTTCACTGAGACGTCGTGGCGGTAGATGTAATCCTGTGCGCCACCGATAAAGCGCAAAAAGAGCGGATTTGAACCCGCTGCGGCCCGACTTCGAATCAAAGTCTGAAGCTCCCAGGCCTGCGCCGAATTGCGGTAATACTTGAGCGCTTCTTCGAGAGAACACGCGAGCGCGCCAACGCGCCCATGCGGGCGTAAGCGCAAGTCGACTCGATACGCAGCCCCTTCGCCAGACGGTTGGCCGACTAGCCGGGCTACTGTTTCAGAAAGTTTGATGAAGTATTCGCGGTTGGTTAGTTTGCCGCGCTCGCCGGAGCCGGCGGTGCTCCCGTCGTCGGAATAGACGAAGAGCAAGTCGATATCAGACGCGTAATTGAGCTCGAATGAGCCGAGCTTGCCGAGAGCGATGATGCAGAATTCGGCGTTAGCAATCCGGCCTCGCTCGTCATGACGAAGTGGGGCGCCAAAGCGATTTTCGAGTTCCTGACGCGCCAGGCTCAGCGCATAGTCAAGAATTGCGTCGGCGAGGTTTGACAACTCTTCGGTCGTTTCAACCAGCGTGTGCGCTCGCCGCACGTCGTGGAGGTAGATTCGCAGAAGCTCGCGACGGCGAAAGCGCGCCAGCAAGACTTGCGGAGTCAGCGAAGAGTTTGTGAGGGCAAAGCGAGCGAGCGATTCTTTTAGCTGGTCTTTGGTTCTGACACGAATGTCGGCGCGCTCCCGGGCCAGCCAGCCAATGTAATCCGGATTCCGTTCCAGGGTTGTTCCAAGCAATGGACTCCAGGCAGCCAGCGCCAACGCGTCGGAAAGCAAGGCGGCGTTGCGGGTTAGTTTTTGAAAAGAGCCCGGTTGCTCTTCCGCCAAACGATCGAGAAAGAGCTGTGCGCCCTTCTCGTCCGGCAGATCCTTAACTAACGACTCAACATTCACGGGGTCTAGAGTCTAGAGTCTGGGAGTCGAAAGTCAACAAAGGGCGGGACTCGCAAGTCGAGAGTCGAGAGTCTGGAGTCGAGAGTCGAGACTCCAGACTCCAGACTCCTCAGATGTCGAAGTACAGCGAAAACTCCAGCGGGTGTGGGCGCATGCGCATTGGAGCGATCTCTCGATCGCGCTTGTAAGTTATCCAGCGATCGATCAGTTGTGGACTGAAGACATCACCCTTTAACAGGAAGTCGTGATCATCTTCGAGCGCCTTCAACGATGCGTCGAGAGAGCCCGGCAACGTTGGAACTCCCTGCAATTCTTCCGGAGAGAGATCGTAAATGTCTTTCTCGAGCGGTTCGCCGGGATCGATCCGGTTTTGAATGCCGTCCAGGCCGGCCAGCAACATGGCCGAAAACGCCAGGTACGCATTACAGGATGGATCGGGAGGTCGAAACTCCAGACGCTTTAGTTTCGGATTCGTGGAAAACATTGGGATGCGAATGGCTGCTGAACGGTTCCGGGCCGAGTAAGCCAGATTTACCGGGGCTTCAAATCCGGGGACTAAACGCTTGTAGCTGTTGGTGGTAGGAGCCGCGAAAGCAACGACTGCGGCAGCATGTTTCAAGAGCCCGCCAATGTAATAGCGGGCCATTTCCGACAGTCCGGCATAACCATCACCCGCGAAAAGCGGTTTGTCGCTTTTCCAGAGTGACTGGTGACAGTGCATCCCCGAACCGTTGTCGCCAAAGAGCGGCTTCGGCATAAACGTGGCCGCCTTGCCATATTGATAAGCAGTATTGCGAACTACATATTTAAAAATCTGAAGGTTGTCAGCCGTGCCGAGTAGGGTCGAGAAACGGAAGTCGATTTCACATTGGCCGGCGGTCGCCACTTCATGATGGTGACATTCGACAGTTACCCCGCATTTTCCTAACGTCAGGGAAATCTCGGAGCGCAGGTCGCTGAGAGTGTCGGTTGGCGGCACCGGCACGTAACCCTCTTTTGGACGGATCCGGTAACCGAGATTAGTGCCCTGAAACTCGTTAGCATCACGGCCACTGTTCCAGTGGCCTTCGTCCGAATCGATAGTGTAACCGGCGGAATGTTGCTCGTTATGAAACTTCACCGAATCGAAAACGAAAAACTCAGCCTCCGGCCCGAAGAAGGCGGTATCAGCCAGACCCGTGAACTTAAGATAGTTTTCGGCGCGGACCGCGACTGAACGCGGGTCAAACGCATAGCCCTCTTTGGTAATCGGGTCAACAGCGTTTCCGACCAAACAGAGCGTTGGTTCCTGTGCGAAGGGATCCATCCACGAGCGTGAAGGGTCGGGAACCAGCAACATGTCGGATTCGTGGATGGCGGCCCAGCCCCGAATCGACGAAGCGTCAAAACCGAAGCCATCCTCGAAAGTGCTTTCTTCGAGCTCTCCGATGGGGAATGTCAGGTGTTGCCAGGAACCCGGTAGGTCGGTAAAGCGGACAGAAACGAATTTTGCCCCATTATCCGAGGCATACTTCAAGACAGTTTTTGCATTCATGATTTCTCCTGAAAGATTTAGGGAGTGTTAGGGGTGCTCTTCGCCCTGCGGTGGTTAGTGCGAAGTGTTTTGGAAACCCGAGCGTGCTAAAAAACGAGGGGAACGACATTACACGGACGTGCTAAAAAAGGATGCATTATAGTGTCGCAGATTCGGTTGTCAATAACTTTGATCGGAATTTGTTCGTAATTTTTCTCCGCCCAAGGAAGCGAAACTAGGCATGCCGAGACATGAGCTGAAGCGTCAGAAGTCATTACTCGACTGTGTCACTGATCCGAAAATTTGGAAGAGTTGCCGAAACAATCGCTCAGACAGAATAGAAGTGCCTCGGGGCTTGAGGGATTGTAAGGCTCCCGGACTAACTCACAACGCGACAAGCACTTAGCCCCGCAAAATGCGCGTTTTGAAACAAAAAAGTTATAGACCCACCCCCCGTTTTCTGTTACATTGCGGCGCTAAGCGTCCCATCCAATGAAATTCTCCGCTACGCACTCGGGATGTGTACAACTACGCTGTTGTTTCCGGGAATCCGTGAACTACAACTTTTTCCGCAAGCAAGTCAGGAGACCGCGAATTGACCACGGCAACTGAGCAGACGCTCGAAATCTATGGTATCGAAAATTGGGGCGCAGGCTATTTTGACGTCAATCGCAAGGGAAATCTAATTGTCCGACCGGCGGAGGGCGATTCCCGTTCCGCCGACCTGAAAGAGATCATCGACGATCTAGCCAGACGCGGCGTCGGCGCGCCCGTGCTGATGAGATTCCCGCAACTGGTGGCGGCCCAGGTCAGAAAACTTCAACGCGCTTTCAGCCGGTCAATCAGGGAGTTCGAATACCAGGGCGCGCACATGTGTGTCTACCCGATGAAGGTCAACCAGCAGCGGTCGCTGGTCGAAGAGTACTTACGCGAAGGCTCGCGTTATGACTTTGGCCTGGAAGCGGGTTCCAAAGCCGAACTTTACGCGGCCCTCGCGCTCGAACAAACGCCTGATAGTTTGCTGGTCCTTAATGGCTTCAAGGACGAAGAATTCATCGAGCTGGCCTTCGCTGGTGCTAAGGTAGGCAAACGGGTCGTGATTGTGATCGAAAAGCTCAACGAGCTGGATCACGTTCTGAACGTCGCCGAGCGCCACGAAGGATTGATGCCACTGCTCGGGATGCGCGTGAAACTCTATTCAAAGGGCTCCGGCCGGTGGGAAAAGTCTGGCGGCGAAGCGGCAAAGTTTGGGCTGACGACGACCGAAATGCTGGAAGTGATTCGCCGTCTCGAGGAAGCCGATCGAATCGATTTGCTCAAGCTGCTCCACTTTCATATCGGCTCGCAGCTCACCGATATCAAGCGCATCAAGAATGCCATGAAAGAAGCCGCCCGGGTTTACGCCAAGGTTTACCAAATGAAGGTGCCGGTGGATCTACTGGACGTCGGCGGCGGCATGGCGGTGGACTACGACGGTTCGAAGACTGCGTTTGATTCGTCGGCAAACTATTCAGCGCAGGAATTTGCCAACGATGTTATCTACACCATCAAGCAAGTTTGCGACGACGAGAACGTTCCGCATCCGACGATCATTCAGGAGTCGGGCCGCTTTCTTTCTGCCTATCACGCGATTCTGGTAACCAACGTTCAGGACGAAATTGAGACTGTGGTGGAAGACATCACTCCCATCGAGATCGATGATGATGATCCCCAGGTGGTTACCGAATTGGGTGAACTCCGGGAGTCGATTACCGTCAAGAATTACCGCGAGTACTATCACGACGCCCTCGAACACCGCGAGGAGTTGTTCACGCTTTTCAACCTTGGCCTCGTGTCGCTTGAAGATCGGGCGAAGGGCGAGGTCTTGTTCTGGGACGTTTGCGAGCGGGCAGATAAGTATGCCCAGCAGGCCAAGTACGTTTCTGAGGAATTTGATGATCTGCGCCGGCTCCTTTGCGCCAAGTATCTGGCAAACTTTTCCGTGTTTCGTTCCGTACCCGACCATTGGGCGCTTGAGCAATTGTTTCCTATCGTCCCGATTCACCAGCTCAACAAGCCACCCACTGAATACACTACGCTCTGCGACATCACCTGCGACTCCGATGGCGTAGTGACCAAGTTTGTCGACCTTCACGACGTCAAACAGGTGCTGGAACTTCATCCGCTGGTTCCCGGCGAACCGTATTACATCGCGTTCTGCCTGGTCGGTGCCTATCAGGAAGTGATGGGAAACAATCACAATCTGTTTGGCGCGCCGCATGAAGCTCACATTTGGATTGACGATGAGGGTTATCTCATCAAGAAGGTGATTCGTGGCACCACGGTTGGCGAAGCGGCCGCCGGGGCGCGTTACGAGCGCAGCCTGCTCCACGACGGCTTTCGCCGTTTGATCAACCAGCGAGTCAAGGACGAAGAATTAAGCGAAGCGGAGGGCGCCGAACTCGCGCAATTTTACGAATCTCGCTACGACGCCTATACGTATCTTTCAGTTAACGGAAGCAAGTCGCGGTCACGACGACGCACCGATTTTTAACTTCACTATCCAATATCGTTTTCTTACCCGGCCCGGCCATCATATTTTGACGTTCAGAAATTGAGAGGTTGAGAACCTTTATGGTCACGCAGCGAAAACCCAAAGCATCGAAATATTTGACGACGCCGACGCGACCGGTCCAGGTGGACCGCGATCGTTCAGTTGCCGGCCTCCTGGAAAAAATGGAAGGCGCAGGTTTTGGTGGACGCCAACTGGCCGAGGCCCATCGCATCTGGCTCGATATGCTGGGTGATAACACGACGATTATCGTGGCCGGATCAGGCGCGTTAATTCCGGCCGGCATGCGTCGTCTTTTGGCTTATGTCATCAAGAACCGCTTCGTCGACGTGCTGGTGCTTTCCGGGTCGGTTCTTTTTCACGACCTACACGAAACCCTCGGCCGATACCATTTCCAGGCCCATCCAAACATGACGGACGCGGAACTCGATTCGGCGCAGATCAGCCGCATGTGGGACCTGCTGGCGAGCGACGAAGAATACCGAGAAGCAAACGAATGGGTTGGCGGCTTCACCAACCAGCTTGATCAATCACGCCCGTATTCGACGCGCGAATATCTCCACTTGCTCGGCCGGGAGCTGGCTGAAATTGCGACTGAAGACGGAGTGCTGACCTCGGCTTACAAGGCGCGGGTACCGATCTTCTGTCCGGCGATTTCCGACAGCGGTGTGGCTGTCGGCATTGCTGCTGCCCGTTTTGAAAAGAAGAACAACTTCGTGTTTGACCTGGTCCAGGACGTGCTCGACATGGCGAACGTCACGGCGCGCGCCCGGCTGACGGGTGTAATCAATCTGGGAGGAGGAACACCGAAGAGCTTTGTGCAGCAGACTGAGGTTTCCTCATTCATCCTCAAGAGCCATCACCAGGGCCACAAGTACGCGATTCAAATTACCACGGATGCTCCACACCCGGGCGGGCGCTCAAATGCGGTCGCGTTTGACGAAGCACTGGTTTATGGAAAGCTTGCGCGCGGTGCCCACAGCGCCTATGTGAATTGCGACGCAACTATCGCACTGCCAATTCTGATTACCGCTTTATCGCAGACGGCCGCCAAATATTTGAAAGGCCGCAAGCGTCCAAACTTTACCTTCGGCCGCGAGCTAATTGTAGAAGTGCCCTAGCAGCTTCTGTTTTTTCCCCATCGCCTTTCAAGCCGCGCCTGGCCGAGTCAAGCTCTCTACTGGGAGCGCGGGCGTCCCGCCCGCAAATGAGCGCGCAGCGCGAACAACGCTGGCCCAACTGCTTATGAAGGTCGGTGAGCAACGTTCATGGATCTTATTGCCCTATTTGGCCCAATAGCCGGCCTGGATGAGCTGTGGAGGAACCAGGTTAGGTGAGGGTTGTTCGCGCTGCCGCGCTCCCGGCAGCTGGGATGAATGAAACCACGGAGAAGCAGGTAGGCCGGGTTTTTCGGCAACCGCGCGCTACTGGTGCGAAACTTACCCGACACGCCCCACTCCGGTATACTGAGTTTGCTCTTCATTACTCCCCTGAAAAACTTTCCGAGGCATCTTGATGAAACGCCATCAGCCCCTGGTCTTTCGCCTGTCACTAATCGCGCTTAGTCTCTCGCTGGCCGCGGCTGCCACTCGCACCCAAACCCAGACGGAAGTCGCAACGCACTATACGAAGTCTGAGCACCAGATAACGATGCGCGACGGCGTCAAGCTATTCACCTCGATTTACTCGCCAAAAGATACTTCGCAGAAGTATCCGATCATGCTCAACCGCACTCCTTACACTGTGACCCCTTACGGAACTGACGACTACAAAGACACGGTAGGTCCATCGCTCCTCTTCGAAAAGGAGATGTACATCTTTGTATACCAGGACGTGCGTGGAAGGTTTATGTCCGAAGGCGAGTATGTAAACGTGCGGCCGCATAAGGAAGGTAAAACCGGAAATGAAGTAGACGAAAGCTCCGATACCTACGACACCATTGAATGGTTGATAAAAAACGTGCCAAACAACAATGGGCGCGTCGGGATGTGGGGAATATCCTATCCGGGTTTCTACGCGTCGATGGGCGTCATTGAGGCCCATCCGGCTTTGAAAGCAGCCTCGCCACAGGCACCCATCGCCGACTGGTTTATTGGCGACGACTTCCATCACAACGGCGCCATGTTTTTGCCTCACGCCTTCAACTTCTTCTCGTCATTTGGACTTCCACGCCCGGCGCCTACAACCGAGATGAACCCGCGCTTCGATCATGGCACTCCGGATGGCTACCGGTTCTTCCTGGACATGGGGCCGGTTGCAAATGCGGACCGTAAGTATCTGAAAGGCCAGATCGCCTTCTGGAACGAGGTAATGGCGCACCCGAATTACGACGACTATTGGCAGGCCCGTAATGTTCTGCCACATCTGAAAAAGATCACTCCGGCGGTGATGACCGTGGGCGGCTGGTTTGACGCTGAGGATCTGTATGGCGCGCTTAATACCTACAAAACTATCGAGCGCATGAACCCGGGAATCCACAACACGCTGGTCATGGGTCCGTGGTTTCACGGAGGTTGGTCGCGAAGTGACGGCGACTTGCTTGGAAACATCAACTTCGGTGCAACCACGTCGGTGTTCTATCGCGAAAGCATCGAACTACCGTTTTTCAATTGCCTGCTCAAAGATCGCTGCGATCGCAAATTGCCGGAAGCATTTGTTTTTGAGACCGGCTCAAACCGTTGGCGTTCCTATGAGCAATGGCCACCGGTGAACACGGAAGCGAGGGACCTCTTTCTGCAGGCAAACGGCGGGCTTGCCTTCGTGCCGGTTACCGGCTCCACGAAGGCTTTTGATGAGTATGTCAGCGATCCGGCCCATCCCGTCCCGTTTATTAACGGCATCGCGATTGGCATGACTCGCGAATACATGACCGACGACCAACGCTTTGCTGCGACGCGCCCGGATGTACTCGTTTATCAAACGGAAGTCCTGAAGGAGAATGTGACGGTCGCTGGACCGCTCAAGGCGTCGCTATATGTCTCAACTTCCGGAACTGACTCAGACTTCGTGGTGAAGGTGATCGATGTCTTCCCAAACGACACTCCGGACAATCACCCCAATCCTGCAGGCGTAAAAATGGGTGGCTACCAGATGCTGGTTAGAGGCGAGCCGATGCGCGCCCGGTTTAGAAACAGCTTTTCCAAGCCTGAGGCGATGAGTCCGAACAAGGTCACCAAAGTCGAATTCACTCTGCCGGATGTCAACCACTCATTCTTGAAGGGCCACCGAATCATGGTGCAGATTCAGAGCAGCTGGTTTCCCCTGGTGGATCGCAACCCGCAAAAATTTGTGAACATCCATCGCGCAACTGAGGCCGATTTTCAAACAGCGACCCAGCGCGTATACCATTCGCCAAGATACAGCTCGCGTGTCACCCTGAACGTTTTGAGATAGAGAGCTTGAGTCGCGAGTCGGTGAAAGCGCAAATCAACGCGAATCGGCTACCTATTTCGAACCAGCAGATCTCCAGGGTGCCGTGGTATTAGTTACGCCGAAGGCGTAGAAAAAGCTCTTATTCAGATTCGCGTTCACCCGCCGCTGAACTCTCGTTACTATCGTACCTATCCCACCAGCTGCATTTCTTGAGGTCTGCGCTCCATCTGCCGTCTGAGATACATGGCTTTGTCGGCGTTTTCGATGGCCGTGCTGAGTTGTGCCATCGAGTCGAAACCGGCAACTCCAAAAGACACGGTCATCTGTCGCAATGCGCCGGTCCAACGTTCGCTGTTCTCTCGCAATATTTTGTTGAGTGATTGCATGCGTCGGGAAGCTTCGGCCTCGTCAAGCCTGAACATTAACACCAGGAATTCGTCGCCTCCCCAGCGAAACAGCATGTCGTCGGCCCGTATCAGCGTGCGCATCGCTCTGGCGGCCGCACGAATTGCTTTGTCTCCGATGTGATGCCCCTGGGAGTCGTTGATCCCCTTCAAATTGTCAACGTCAATGACCGCCACGCAACCTGAAACCTCAGCCTGATCGCTGTCTTCGTTGCTATTCAACAATGAATGAAATGCGTGACGATTCAGGGCTTCGGTCAGCGGATCCATCTGGGCCATGAGTTCCAGACGGTCGCGCGCCTGCAGTAGTTGGCGATTGGCAGCTTCCACCTCGCGTCTTACGCCTTCCATCAAGACCATGATTGTGCCGAAGCCCAACAGGATTTCCAGGATGAGATCGAAGATCGAGGTGTATTTCAAGTAACCAGCCGGCGCCCAGATTCCCCACAGTCCTTTGCGCGCGGAAAAGATTGGAATGTAGAGCAGAAAGTCGACCGTCAGCAGCATCAGAGCAATTCTCATGACGCGCAGGCCCTGGCTCGTTTCCTCGGTCACGGCCGGTCGGAGCGCAAAAACTGAAGCCGCAAACAGGAGGGCGACGATGGTAGCCTGAATAATGAAGAGGTCGTTGAAATCCAGGGAGACCATCGGCAAGACGGCTGCGATGGTTAATCCGGCCAGAAGGAACAGACCTTCGACCTTACGTATCTGTCTACCGGTCGAATAGTAGCGGCAACCGGCCACGAACATTAGCCCGAAGGCGTACTCACCGAAGAAATAGAGTGAATAAAAAAAGTTGTTCTGAATCTGAAAAGCGATAAACAGACTCAGGAGCGCGGCCGACAGACAGCCCCATGCAATGGTCCAGTATTTCAAAGCCGGACTCTGGATTGATGACCGCATGAAGAACGTGAGCACAGTCACTAGAACTATGCCAACACATTGAATGGCGAGACCAACACTGGGATCCATTTGGATTGAACCTTTCTGAGGATTTGGGAGAAAACGGCAACCGCGCGGAAAGGTGCAGTGGTTGAGTTTAGCTGGACAACTTCAGGTTCTATTTTCTTGCGGGAGGCGTTGTCCGATGGGCTTGAGTTTTGAGCAGCGGGTAAGGTGACCGGCCGGCCAGATTTATCTTAACGGAAACCTCTCGATGGAGGCTAGATTTTTCTCAATTTGGTGCATTTTTGTCAAAATAGGCCGGAAATTAACGGGATGGAGCTCATTTCCCTGAAGCCGGCTTCCGACCCAGAAGCTGGAACGCGGCTGATGCATGACCATTCATGGTGGTCACCGTGAACGTCTCATGGGCCAGGCGTTCAAAAGCGGACGCGAGTTCCGCAATCCAATCTTTGTTGTGGTGCCTCACAACTACACCCTCTGGAAGCTCAAAAACACCGTAGCAGTTGTAGGCCATAGCGAAGCGCCCGTAACGTTCGCGGTTGCGGGTATCGTCGTTTATCAACAGGTCACTGATATAAATCAATCCGCCGGGACGCAGCACGCGTTCTGCTTCGGCAATCTGCCGTCGCTGCTCATCGTTATCCGGAATACACGTCAGGACCGCGAAGAGCAGGACTGCATCGCACGATTCAGTTTGCAGCGGGATCGAGCGCCCGTCATTACGAATCAGCTTTGATTGAGGTGCCTGGCCCCGGCAACGCGCAAGCATGCCTGCGGAGAAATCGACACCGATGATGTTTTCATAACCGGCACGTGAAAGCTCCGCCAGGGTCCGGCCATAACCACAACCATAATCAAGAATTCGTGATCGAGGTTTCAGGTAGGGTGATAACCAATCGGTCCTGAGCGGATGTGAAAAACGCTTCTCGTGAGCGACGCGGTCCCAGTAGCTGAACTGTTGAAGCGCCATTTTTGCAAGCTCGATCTTCATCCGAGCCACTGCAACACTTCTTCTTCGCCAGTGTTGCGCGCACCTCCGACCACATGAATGAAGTATTCTTCAAGCGAGATGGGACCTTGTTGTTCACCGTTCTCTTCGAGCTGAATTCCCTTGCGCAGTTCGTCTAGCGACCCCGCGGCAAGCAGTCTTCCCTGCGAGATGATGGCGATGTCGCTGCACAACCGCTCCACGATCTCCAGGACGTGCGAGGTCAAAAAAACGGTAAGCCCCCTGGCCGTCAGTCGGGAAAGCAAATCCTTCAATGTGCGGGAAGCGATTGCGTCGATACCCTCAAAAGGCTCGTCGAGAAATAGGATTTCCGGTCGATGAATCAGAGCACACGCCAGGGAAAGCTTCTTCTTCATCCCGTGAGAGTATTCAACGATCAGCTTCTTCGGCTCGTCGCGCAGCTCCATCAAATCAAGTAGCTCGGGTGCGCGTTCGGCGATTTCTGTCTTCGGCAATCCGTACATTCTCCCGGTGAATGAAAGCATTTCTGCGCCGGTTAGCCGTTCGAAGAGATTGAGGTCTTCGGGTACTACTCCAATTCTTTTCTTTACTTCAAGAGGTTCGACAGCGATGTCACGACCGAGTACGAGAAGCCGGCCGCTGGTTGGACCCAGCAAGCCAGTCAGCATCTTTATCGTGGTGGACTTGCCGGCCCCGTTGGGTCCCAGAAAACCAAAGAAACTCCCGCGCTGGACCGTTAGATTGAGATTGTCAACGGCGACGAAATCCTGAAAACGGCGAACCAGATTGAATGTTTCGACTGCGGGAGTTCCCGCGTTCAACGGTATCGACTGTTCTGACATGCTAGGTTTCTTGTACGCGCTGCATTGCGAAAGCGTCAAGCGGGGTAGCGGTCGGGAGGGGCAGGAGGCAGGGGCAGGAGGCAGTCCCCAGGTGACTCCACAATTTTGGGTGCCCTCGTATAGGGACTGCCTCCTGCCGACTGCTCCTGCCGACTGCCCCTGCCGACTGCTCCTATTCCTTCAGCCGGAAGTGCTCTCGATTGTGAATGCTATTCGGTCCGCCAGAATGAAATTGAAGATTGAACAAACTGCAACGCTGACGCAATTGGCGCCCACTACCGGCCAGCCCGCATGCCTCACCAGAATGCCGATGATCGCCACATTGCCGGCCAGAGAGATCAGGCCATTCGTCACATTAAACTTAAACAGCCGGGCCAGAGTGTCCGCCGGTGAGGAGGAGGGTCTGTCTTTCCACGTCCAACGTTGGTGCCAGAAGAAATTATTCAGGACTGCGACTTCAACCGCGACGGCAGTGGCTGCGAGATGGCTCAGACGCAGCGTCGTGTGCGTGAAAACAAAGAGCACGCCAGATTGCAGAGCAAAACCTGCAATCCCGACCAGGTTGAACTTTATCCAGTGATTCATTGAACGCAAAACCGGCCGACGGAAAGCGCCTGAGGAGGAATCAGATTGAAGAGAGGGGGTCATACAGGACCGGGCGCGGTAGCGCCGGATGTTGAAATCCGTATGTGTGTCCGCAGGGTGCCGCAGCCCGTTTTCGTAATCTCTCCTGCTTCGGGAACCGATGTGATCGAAGTGGACTCCGGCATCCGGCGTTATCGCGTTCGGTTGTGATGAATATGCCTTTCCGCACTCAACTATGACGCAACCATTTTGTCGGCCCCGGGAAGAGCATGGTCCACCATCGGCGCCGGGCTCTGCGGCGGATCGGGCAAGCGCTCCAACATGTACAGCGTTCGCGTGTTCTTAATTGAAAAGAAGATCAGCATTGTTCCCATTGCAACAATGCTCACGATGCCGCCCACGTCGTAGAGCAAGAACTCGCGTCCAAAGATGCGTGTGTTCGGAGAGCGGATCAGGAAAATGTTCCCAATCATCAATACGAGGCGTATCTCCGTTGGGCCCAGTTTCCAATGAGAAATCTTGAATACTCCCAGCGCGTACGCTGCCAGATAAGAATTGATCGCCAGCATCAGAAACACGATCAGCACTGCCGACGCGACCCGCTCGCTCATATAACCGGAGACGGCGAGTCCGAAAATGACAAACATTGTTCCAAACGTATCTATGATGTGGTCAACATAAAACCCGTAGCGCGGACGCTGGCGATCTCTGTAACGAGCCAGAGTTCCATCCAAACTGTCACCAAACCAATTGACAAAGATGCATAGATTCACGAGGTGCAACAGCATCGGGTTTTGCCCGCTGGCGGCGTAGAACACTCCGGCCAGAAACATAGCGACAAACCCAAGAACCGACAGGTGATCGGAATTTACCCATTGCGGCATGCGGCGCGCGAGGGCTCGCAACGCCAATCTTTCCAAAGGGGCCAATACACTTGTTTGCTGTCTCTCAGCATCGTGGAATTTATTAGTGTTCATTGCTTATCCAGTTGAGAAAAAATCAATTGATTGACTGTGCCGAATTGCGGCTTACGACAGCGCAAAACTACATTCCATTGAGGCGATCTTCATTTTTATACGGCTCACGCAGGCCTTTCTTCGCTTCGTCGTGGGCAGCGTAAATATCCGGCCGGGCCAGAACCTGCCGATATTGCGCCAGCGCGTCGTCGCGTTTACCCGCGAGGTCATAGGCGCGAGCAGCGTAGAGGTGGGCCATGGTCACCAGCGTTGGCTCGGCCCGTTCAACTCTCGTCGCGGCCAGGAATTCTTTGGCGGCGCGGTCGCCCTCGCCGGCGGTCAACAACACCTCACCATATTTGAAGTGAACCAGATCGAGCGCCCGCGACGCCGCGTCGCGCGCCGCCCGGTCGCGCAACAGGTCCTCAAAAGTCGCGAAGGCTTCCCGTTCCGCCTTGTTGGCAGCGTCGATGTTCTTTGCCTGTCGTTCCACTTCAGCCTGTGAAACCAGCGCGTCAGCAGCTTCCAATCGGAACAGGTAGTTACGCGGATACTTCGCCATTAACTCTCGCGCAAGTGCCAGCGCATCGCTATATCGCTTCTCGCGTTTGTAGAGAACGATCAGAAGTGTTTTGGCATCGTCTCGCGACCATTTGCCTTCCCGGGTAACGAGCTCGAGCAACTGAAGGCCTTTCTTCTTTGAGCCCCGAAACCCGGCAATGCCTGCGACGGTCTTGAATAGCAGTGGCAAAGACGCTACTGCATATTCATACAGGCCCAACGTGATATTGGCATCGACGCGGGTTGGATCGAGTTTGAGAACATTCCGGTGATGGTTTACCGCGTCGTTTCCATTCTTAAGCGCCGCCACGTGGCGCCGCTCCACAGCCTCTTCAAACGACGCCTTCAGGCCTTCGACAGCGGCGAGCCAGTTTAGCGCCTCAATGTCTTGAGGGTCCTTTTTCAAGCGAACTTCAGCGAGTCGTTTTGCCTCCCGGGTCAAACTTTTGAATTCAGTGATTACTTTCGGATCAACCTTGTCATCACCACTCGAATAGAAGCCCTGCGAGCTGTAGAGCGAAGACTGCAGCCGCCGCGACTCGTAAAGCGTTTTGATCCAGATTCGCGCGGCCAGCAACTGGTGACCGCCCGGATGATTCGGATAAAGCCTGGTAATCTCCTTGAAATCCTTAAGCGCTTTGTCGTAGTCGAGATTGTAAAGCGCTTCAATTCCACTGCGACGCAGATTCTCAACTTCCGGGGGTTCAATTTCGCCGGCGACTGCCGGCGCCGGCTGCTGCGCTTGAACATAAAGCGTCAAAGCCAAAAAGATAAGAAGAACACTGATAACCTTCACTGCGTTGCCTCCCCAAGGACAAAATCCGAACCTATTCCTGACATCGATTGCTAATTGCACATGCGGCCACCGCAACTCCGACTACGACAATCGTGGCGATCGCCACTTTTTTGAAAATCCGCGCCGGCGACGAAAAATCTCGCCTCATTAACGTGTTGACTGTCGGCCACATCTTGAATTTTTCCACCTTCGCATACTCAATCCGCGTATCGGCGCCGGTCTTTTCATCGGTAATAATGAAGTATTCGTCCGTTGCCTCGCTCACATACCCTTTGAACTCCGTCTTGTCTATTAAGCTAACTCCAGTTTGTGCGCTTTTGCCAACACCCAGGCTTTTTATCGCCTTCCTCACCTTCTGGGCGCGCTTTATTTCCTTCTTACTCAAAGCCGGGGTTGGCTCGACTTGCGTTACTGTCTCCTTTTCCTGCGCCGGGGCAGACGAGACGCATCCAAGACTCACGAGCACAGCAACCAGCGTCAGAACCAGTATTTTTTTAAGCATGAGCCACCTTTCTGATTAGTTTGAAGCAGATTTAGTTGTCACGCGTCGAACGCTTCCAGGTATTTCACGCCCGCGCCGGTGTTGAATAGTACGACTCGATCGTTTGGTTTGACCTCGCCTGCCGCGATCAGTTTTCGCAGTGCCGGTAGACAGGCCGCGCCTTCCGGGGCGCAGAACACTCCTTCAGCGGCGCCAATCTCACGAGTCGCGGAAATCAATTCATCATCAGTAACTGCGATTGCTGTCCCTCCAGATTCAAGCAGGGCGTCGAGAATCATGAAGTCTCCGATGGCTTTTGGCACCCGCAGCCCGGAGGCCACGGTCGCCGCATTGGGAAACTCGTCCGCAAACCGTTTCCCTTCTTCAAAGGCCCGAACTATCGGCGCGCAACCGCTAGCCTGGACGGTCACCATCCGCGGGCGCTGCGGGCCTATCCAACCCAACTCTTGCATTTCAGCAAATGCTTTCCACATTCCAATCAGCCCTGTTCCGCCACCAGTCGGATAAACGATCACGTCGGGAAGTTCCCAGTTGAGTTGCTCAGCCAGCTCGTATCCCAAAGTCTTCTTCCCTTCGATGCGATACGGCTCTTTCAAAGTTGAAACATCAAACCAGCCTTCCGCCTTTTTTCGCCGCGCGACTTCAGCGCCACAGTCCGTTATCAAACCATCCATCAAAGTCACCTGTGCACCAGTCTGTTCACACTCGATCACGTTTGCGCGTGGCGTGTCTCGGGGCATGAAGATAAAACACTCGAGACCGGCGCGAGCGGCATATGCGGCAAGTGCGCCGGCTGCGTTTCCCGCGGAAGGCACAGCAAGCTTCTGCGCGCCAAGTTCCTTTGCCATCGATACCGCCGTCGACATGCCGCGAGCTTTGAAACTCTGCGTCGGATTCTGCGATTCGTCCTTGATGTAAAGCTGATCGATTCCAATTTTTTTCCCCAGGCACTCAGCACGCAGCAGCGGAGTCCAACCCTCGCCCAGCGAGACGATGTTCTGGTCGTTTTCAACCGGCAACACCTCTCGATATCTCCAGAGATCCGCCACTCGACCAGGCAGTGATTCCTTTGTCAAAGTGCTCGCCGCCCGCTCGAGGTCATAACGAACCAGCAGTGGCTTGCCGCACTCACGGCATAGGTTCAGCAACCGCCGTGCCTCGTGTTCCAAATGGCAGGCAGCACACTCAAGACGCGTAACATTCATCGATTCAAGCCTTTCTCCAGGAGTCTTTTAGGACGCGGAGCCCGCTCCGCAAGAGATTGCCATTGTTTACTGGCAGTTGGAGCGATCACACTGCACCCCGGAAAATCAGGAAAACCATTGAGCGGGTTAACCAGTCAACCCCCATCTCTTGCAATAGTGCCCGTGGCTAGTAGCCAAGGAATAGGAAACCCATTATCTTTTCAATTACGCAATCAGATGTATTTGTTCAGTGCTTAGAATTCCAGATCACATTCATAAGGAGAACCATGCCAAACCGTACCGCCACAATTCAAACCAATCATGGAACCGTTCGATTCGAACTCCTTGAGGAGGACGCCCCAAAGACAGCCGAGAATTTTATTCAACTCGCTGAGCGCGGTTACTACGACGGCGTGATCTTTCATCGGGTCATCAAGGGCTTCATGATTCAGGGCGGTGATCCGACCGGCACCGGACGCGGCGGCGAGTCGGCATGGGGCGGTCGCTTCAAGGATGAAATAAATTCATCGTCGGCGTTATACCAGCGTGGATACAAGGCCGGTACTGTAGCCATGGCTAATGCTGGTCCAAACACGAACGGGTCGCAGTTTTTCATCATGCATGCAGACTATCCGTTGCCGCCAAACTACACTATCTTTGGGCGGGTAATCGAGGGACAGGACATAGTCAACGTGATCGCGACGACTCAAACTGATGGCAGTGATCGTCCGGTTTCGGATGTGAAGATGGAGAAAGTGACGATCGACAGTTAAAGATCAGCGCCGGTCTCGCGACCGTCCAGAGCCGCTCATGAATGTCGCGCCCGCAACTCATCCAGAACTCGCATTTTCGCCGCCCGGATTGATTCCTCAAGGGTCATGCCTTTTGCGAGGCAGGCGGCGATTCCTGCGGACAACCTGCACCCGGTTCCGTGGGCGATGGCGTCTGGAATAAACTCAGCTCGGAAAATCGTCAGCTTTCCGTTTTCACTCAAAACATCAATTGCTTCCCTTGCCTGCTCCCCGCTGCCGCCAACCTCCTGAAACAAGTGTCCTCCTTTAACCAAAACGGCACGCACACCCATCTCGCAAATAGCAGTGGCGGCAAGGCGCATATCAGCCTCCGACCTGATCCGCATCGAGGTGAGTTTTTCGGCTTCCGGGATATTCGGCGTTACCACCCGCGCCAGCGGCAACAACTCATTAGTCAACGCCCTCACTCCGTCGTCTTCAATCAAACTGTGGCCTGAAGTGGAGACCATAACCGGATCAACCACCGGGGCCGGCAAGTCGGTTTCTTGAAAAAGATTCGCGACCGCCTGGATAACTTCGCGCGTCGGCAACATTCCGGTCTTTGCTCCCGAGATTTTGAACTCCTCAAGCAGAGGCATCACCTGGGCGCGAACATCTTCGCCGCTCACATGCGTTGCGCCAAAGACGCCGGCCGTGTTCTGAAAGGTCAGGGACGTGATGGCCGCAGTCGCCTTTACCCCAAACGACGCGAAGATGCGGACATCGGCCAGCACCCCGGCACCAGCCGAAGGATCAAGGCCGGCGATCGTCAATGCAATGGGGGTTGGCGTTGTCATTGTTCAGAGCTTCGTACAAAAAGTAGATAAAGACTGAAAAAGTGAGCCGCCGACAGAATCCTGTTCTCTCTTCGTCGCAGCGCGACGGCTGAACTTAGCCCGGTCTTTCAAAGGCCGGGACAATCCCCAGCACGAAACCTCGTCGCGTCAGCGACGATCGAATAAGGAGTTCAAGCGTCACTGACGCGACTCCGGTTACGATGATGGCATTGCGATCCCGGCCTTAAAAGACCGGGCTAACCTCAAACCACCGCTACGCGGCGAAAACGGATTTAGTAAAACCAACGACGGTCAAAAGGCTCTTTGCGCAATACCATTATTCATCAGCCTTTTCGCGAATTGCCTGGACCGTTTGTTTCAGTTGCGACGGGTCGCTGAACATGCGAATAGCTGCCACTCCTTGCGCACCGGCATCAAAACACTCCCCAACTCTTTCCAGGTTAACGCCGCCCAGAGCCAACACCGGAAAGCCGGCAACTTCAGCGGTCACTCGCCGAAGTTTGTCCAAACCCGCCGGGTCGCCGGTTTTGCCCGGCGTTTCGAAGACCGGGCCAAAGACGATGAAGTCGGCTCCGCCAGTCCGAGCAATCGCGGCTTCTCGAGATGAATGGGTGGAAACTCCGATCAGGAACTCTCCACCGAAGGTTCGCCTCACCGTGTCCGCTGACAGCGAATGGGTCGTCAGGTGAACCCCATCGGCGCCGGCTGCCGCGGCAATGTCAGCCCGGTCGTTTACCAACACTCGCGTGTTACTGCTTTTGGTGATCTCGGCGGCTCTGCTGGCAAGCTGGAAGAGTACGCGACTATTCAAACTCTTTTCCCGAATCTGCACGAGGTCAACTCCGGCCGCTACTGCAGCTTCAATCAGCTTGAGAACTCTTCGGAAGTCGTCACTTGCGGGGGCCGTCTGCAGGTTCGTCTCACCGCTGGTGATGAGATATATGGTTGGCTTCTGCAGATTGTGGGACATCGCTTTTAGTGGAAGGCTGGCTACTCTGCTGGAGCGCCGCGACGCTCTGCTTGAAATGGAATATTTCCCAGAAGGCAATACCGATGTTCAAAAGACCTATCCCCGTTACCGCCCCGCGCATCCAGCCGGAAGCAACCACTGTGTGCAGTCCGTACCAGCTGGTCTTACGGGCGGCATAGAGCAAAAAGTAGTTGTTGCCCCAATCGCTCAAACCGAGTGTGCCTTGCGGAATCCACGGTAGAAGCGTGAGCACGATGCCGATTTCGAGGCAGAGAATAATATAGAAAATGACGCTTAATTTCGCGGACATGTTTTTTGAGTGAATCGTGAATAGTAAATAGTAAGTCGTTGTTGGAGCTTTGAACTTTGAGCTCTTCGCAAAACTCAAGAACAAAGTAGTAAGTATAAAGCTCAAAGAACGATTAACGATTTACGATTCAGGACTTATCGCCCTTTTTTCTTCTTTCCTTGTGATTTTCGTTGGGCTTGAAGACGTTGGAGTTTGTCAGCAACATCTCGGTAGCCCACGTCTATCCCGTACACTTCTGTATAAACTCCGATGGCGCGACCGAGATCGCCCATCTGTTCGTAGGCCGAACCAAGTTCATATTGCAAGGCCTTGTACTCTTCGCCGCTTCGCCCGGGAGCTTCGAGCCCTTTCTTAAACCACAACACCGCTGCCTGCGGCATCCCCTTTAGAACGAAACAGTGCCCCAACATGTTGCAGCAATAGAAAAATCTGGGCGTTCCATCCGCTGGTCCTGTCAAACCGGCTGCTGTTTGAAACTCCCTGATAGCCTCATCAAGAAGATCCATCTCCTTGTAGGCAGTGGCCATGTTGTAGTGTGTTTCGTAGTCTTCGTTGGAGGAACCGTGTTCTCCTTCGGCCTCAATCCGAAACTCCTCAAAAATTTCCGCCAATCCTGAGTCGATCCCGCTGGGTTTCCTTGAGCTCGCAGTGGGAGGGTCTTGCGGGACAATGATCTGCGGTGAGACACTTTCGGCCATGATGATCTCGGCCTGCGGCGCCTCAATTTCGACTTCAGTAACGCTGCCCAATATTTCTCCGCCAATCTCGATGGCGCTGGTAGGTTGAGCCGCCGCAGACCCCGCATTCAGTTTTGCGCGCCGGGCTTCAATTTCGGGATGAGAACCAAACTGTTGTTTAAGCAACTCGAGCGTATCAATAGCGATGTCGGAGTAGCCCTGAGCAATGTAGAAATCAACGCTCTCGAGTTCCTGCATCATTATCTCTTGATGCTTGGTTGCCGCTTCTTCCTTTTCGGTCACCTGTTGGACGGGCTCGAGGTGAGACACGTCCGCGGTCAGATGGAAGTTCTGTTCAGACGTCTCAGCTGCTGAAATTGACTCAGGCAAAGGTGTCGCCACCGAGTCTTCGGGTTCGTTGAGGTCCGCAAAGGATGCACCGGGGTCAGAGATCGTTTCCTGCGCCACGGAATTCCATTCAAACTCTGCCGGGTCTCTGAATTCGGGGGCGGTCGTGGCGATTTCCGACGAGACGTCACTAACGATGTCGAATCCCTCGAACGTGGGCACCGGCTCCGGCGCCGGTTCTTCAACGACCTGGGCGGCTTCGCTCACTTCCTCCGAAACCCCGCCGATTAGTTCGAGACGTTCGTAATAACGCGACTCGTCAGGCGCGAGTCGAATCAACTGTGTAAGAGCATACCGCTCGTCATCCACCAGACCCGCTGCTTCAGAAGCCTCCGCCAGGCGCTCGAGCGTCGCGCGCAATGTATCCATATCGCGCTGCCACCAATGGACTCTTGAAAGTAAGCGAAGACCCGGAACGTGTTCAGGATCAAGCACCAGCAGTTCGTTCAGCAACTCGATCAGGTCATTTTCTTCGCGCGCCGAAAGCATGGTTTCGATGATCAAACCAAGCAGTCGGGCGGCGGCGTCTTTGTCCCCAGTTTTCAGATAGAGGCGTGAGACTTCGATGTAGCGGCGGTAGTGTAAAGCATCCTGCGACATCAAAGTCGCAACCGCACGCTCCGCGCCGGCTGGGTTTTCAGCTTCAATGTATGCTTGAGCCAGCATCGACAGGAGCTCCGGTTCGTCACTCCTTTCGGCAACCGCTTTTTCAAGCAACTCAGCAGCATCATCCGCGGTACCCATCGCCACATGTGCCGACACTACGCCCTTCAGCGCCGGGAGGTCGTAAGGATAAAGCTCAAGGATCTTTGTATTCGCTGCCAGCGATCTCTCAAATGCGCCGCTCTCAAGCAGTTGGGTAGCTGCCTCGCCGAAAGCTTTGGCGGCTTCCGGTCGCATTTTTTCCTTGAGGTAACCTTCCGCGAGTTTTAGCCGAACGTCGGTATTATGCGGATCCAGGTCCGCAATCTTGTGCAGCACCTTGAGGGCCTTCTTCGGCTCGCCGGCCCGTGTGTAAGCGTCGGCCACGATTAACCACTGAGCGCGGGCATCCACCATCAATCCCTGATTTGAATAAAGTGTAGCCAACTTGGAGGCGGTTTGAGGATCACGCGGTTTCAGCTTTTCGATCTTCTTGTACATTGCAATGGCCTTAAGCGTGAACTCCTGTTCACGGTAATGGTCAGCAATGCGTGTAAAGCAGGAAACGGCTTCCTCCTTTTCGCCGGCCCGGGCCAGGAGATCTCCCATCATGTTGAGCGTGGTAAGATCCGCATCATCGTGCTCGATAATCTGGCGATACTCCTTGATCGCATCTTTGATCTTCCCCTGCGACAGGAATTTTTCAGCCGCTTTTATGACCTTGGATTTTTCGAAAGGCATCAGGAGTATTATGTATCAGTAACCGTGGTAGCAGAAAACGAAGAGATGGATGGAGGAGACGCCAGATTCAAATGAAACACTTTTTGGGCAGTACCTTAGGTTAAACCGCGACAGACCGGAAGTTACGCTAACATGCGCAAATATGACTGTCAAACGCAATATTTTGCAGTTTTTTGGTGGAAACGAACGATGATCCAGCCACTCCAAACCGCCGGGACCCGACTCTAAAGAAGGCAACAGGAATCGCAAAACTGGCGGACGGCTTATCACCTTATTGAAGACTCAATCGAACCAGCCAGCCAACCACTCGCGAACCAGCACCGCGCGAGAAACATGGTCGCGTGTCGGACAGCGAACTGCCTTCGTGGGGTTCCTGCTTTTTGCAGTCTTTGCGCCTCACTCAATTGCCGGCGCTGAAATCGCACTGGCTATCGTGGGAGCCGGTTGGTTCGTGCGTATATTGGCATCGCGAACCAGCGGACTCCGGCGCACACCATTTGATGTTCCGATCTTGCTGTTCTTTCTCTGGACGATCGCTTCGTCCTTCTTGTCCGAAGAGCCGCGCATCAGCATTGCGAAGATCCAATCCACCTGCGTGATCTTTGTTTTCTACCTGGCGCAAGCGGTCGTCACGAGGCGAACTGCGGTAGTGCTGGTCGGCTTGATGATTCTATCGGGTGTGGCGGGCACCGTTTTCAGTCTCTACGATCTCGCCCGTGGCCGCGGAGTGGTGGTGGAGGCAGTCTCGCCGGACAGTCCTTTGCAATCACTTAATGTTCGCCCGGGTGATGCCATCTGGAGAGTCAACAAACAACGAGTCTATTCAACCAGCGATATCGATCAGGTCATTCGCAATTCCCCGGCGGGAAGCAACCTGAGCCTGAGCTTGGTTTCGCAGGGAGAACACGTCGAACGTGCGGGTCTTAAGGTGGATGAGACGATCAAGAAGCGGCTGTCGCCATCGGGCATAACTGGCAATCAAACTACGCGCCGCTTTCGTGCGTCAGGGTGGACTCGTCACTACGAAACTTACTCCGAAATTCTTCAGATGCTGGCACAGCTTGCGTTTGGCCTGGCGCTGGCCCATATCCGCAATCACGGTTTCAACCGTTGGGCTAAAGTTGCGCTTGCCGCAACAACCTTGCTGGCGCTGGGAATCTCCCTGACCGCGATGCGGACCGCGGTCGTGGCTTTGGTGATTGGTTTCTCCGTGATCAGCCTGCGGGCGTCGAGACGCGCGGCCAGAGTCGCAATCCTGGCGGCGATCTGCGTTGTGCTCGGCATCGCTGCTCTCGTGGTTCACCAATCCCGCGGCCAAAATGCGCTGACGCTGGGCGATCCGAGTTCTTCATTTCGGGTTCAGGTAGCAAAGGTGGGCCTGTCGCGCATGATGCTTCATCCCTTGTTCGGACACGGGATGGACTCGATGCATGTTCATTGGGAAGAGTGGGGCTTTCCAGGGAAAGACATGCTTCATCTGCATTCCACTCCGCTGCAACTCGCTTTCGATCGCGGATTGCCGGCGCTCGCGCTCTGGCTCTGGATCATGTGGGTGGGCTGGCGCACCGCTTCGCGAAGCGAAAAGAGTTTTCGCGACACAATGGACACGAACCGTCACGGTATTCTGCTCGGCGCTACCGGTGCGCTCGCCGGGTTCTTTGCCAGTTCACTGGTAAATTACAACCTTGGTGATGGCGAAGTGGCCTTGGTGTTTTGGTGGCTGATCGGCGTGGTGGTGGTGTTGACGAAGAACCGTAATCAGATAAGCGGTCAACAAGGCAGGAGCGCTGGAGGTACTCCGCAAGCTGAAAGTTCTCGGATAGTCTCTTGTGCTGGCTGCCGCCGAGACGATAACATCTAAAAGTAGTCTGGAGGGTTCCACCATGCAATCCATTGACGATCTCGCCCGTGAAATCACCTCTCTTGACCGATCGCAACAAGAGGCTCTTCTGGATAAAGTGGCGCAACTCAATCTTCAAAAGGGTCTCCACGAACTTGCGGAGAAATATCGCGCACGGCTATCTCGCGAGAACCGTTTAGACATCAAGCAAGAGAAAGTGTGGGCCGAATTGCACCGCATACGTGATGAGATAGCCACGCATGACTACTCCGGCTAATCGGTGGCTATTGGACACCAATGTCTGGATCTTCGGCTTGCGCGGTGATCAGGCCCTTCCTTCATGTGCAAAGTTGCTGGAGCGCATCGGTTCTTTCGTTGTCACAATTCCTCTTCAAGTACTCAAAGAACTAAACCTCAATCTCACCGAAGTAGAAATGAGTGACTTCTATCAGCTCCTCAACAGCTATCCTGACTTCATTGAAGTGAGTTGGGAGTCGGCGGCCATTGAACGAGTCCGGTTTTTCGAAGGACGTGGTTGCCGAAAAGGCGACGCAGTCATCGCGGCTCACGCTGAGGCTCTCAATGTAACAGCCATCGTCAGCGAAAATCGCCAGTTCCTAAAAACAATCAATGCCATCCCCGTGCAAATCGTAACCGCTGGAGAAGCAATCGGGCGATTGCCGTCAGCATGACTGCAGCATCACAACTTCTCGAGTTAGATCACGTCTGCGAAGTTTCTTCTGCTCTTGGCAAACCACCAGTAACCAAAAACGAACAGCACCAAAGCGAACGCGCTGAAGTAGGCGAGGCCATTCCAATCAGGCGCCGTGCCTTCGAGAAAGATACGACGGTAACTGCGGATGAGGTACGTGAAAGGATTGAGGTTGATGAAGGGCCGAAAACGTTCAGGAACAATCGACTCGGGATAGATAATCGGCGTGAGATACATCCAGGCCATCAACACCAGATTTATCGCCTGAGCAATATCGCGTAGAAATACGCCCAGCGAAGCTACCAGCCAGGCCGCACCCAGCGCCGCGCCGAGCTGGAGAACCAGCAACACCGGCAGCCAGAGAATCGTGGCATGCGCTTCGTGATGAAGCACCAAAGTCGCCACCACCAGCGCTACAATCCCAAACATCTGATTCCCGAGAGACGCCAGTGCCTGGGCCACCGGCAAGGTTTCGAGTGGAAACACCACCCGCTTCACCAGGTTTGCGTGACTGACGATGGTCGTTGACGACTGTTGCACGGTTTCCTGAAACATTGTCCAGGGTAGCAAACCACAGAAGAGATAAAGCGCGTAGTCCCAGGATGAACTCCGGGCGCTGAAGCGTGCGCCAAAGATTCCGGCAAAAATGAAAGTGAAGATCGCGATCGTCACCACCGGGGTGACGATGGCCCAAACTATTCCGAGAACCGAACCTTTGTAGCGCGTGACCAACTCACGGCGAGCGAGTTGGCGAATCAGGTCAAGGCGCTGCGGCAACTCCAAAAGAGGCCGCCACACTGCGCGTCGGGCTGTTTGAGCGGAAATCATGGGCGGGTGAATGGTAAATGGTGAATGGTGAATCGTAAATGGTGAATCGTAATCGTGAATCGTAATCGTGAATCGATGAATCGTTGTGAATCGTGAACCGGCAGTCCCTATCTGCTTTCTGCCTTCTGCTTTCTGCCTCCTGCTTTCTGCCTCCTGCCTCCGCCTCCTGCCTTACACCCTTCCAAACCCACGCCAGCTGTTCTTGTTGTGCCAGCCGATAACCACCTCGGTCGCCGCAACCTCGCGCCACCACGCTTCAAATTCTTCCCGGCTGATGTAATGTGAGGTTGGTGCGACCAGATGGTCAAAGACGATGGTGTGTTGCTCGCGCCAGCCAAACCGCGAGATTGCATTTAAGTAGTCGTTGTAAAAAAGATGGCGCGCTACTGAAGAACCCGAGCGATTAAGCGGCCCATAAACCAGCTTGGTGGCCGCGTACATCACCGCCGCCGGCACCTTTGAAAGTTGCAACAGAGCGCGGCGATCAATGCGCGAACTAAACTGCTCCCGCACCGGGTTTATGAAGCGAGTGATCCACTCGTTGTTTTCCGCACCGTATACCCAGGCAGAAATCGATCCACCTGTATTTACTTTCGACACCAAAGAACGAAAGCCGGCCTTTGGGTCGGGCAGGTGGTGTAAGACGCCAATCGAGAACGCATAGTCAAACTTGCGCGCCAGCGGAAGATGATAGATGTCCGCCTGAATTATGTGAGCGTTTGGCAAGTGGCGCGTAGCCGCAAAGGCTGTCTCCACCGCGCGACTCAGATCAACACCGATAACCTCGCGAGCGCCCCACCCCGCCGCCAGCAAAGTGTGACGGCCCTTTCCGCAACCGCCCTCGAGTATGACCTTGTTCTGAAAAAACTCCGGCCGCACCGGAGCGATCCAGCCGAGAAACTGCTCGGCGTAGAGTTCATCCGCGTGAGTGAAGTGTTGCCATTGCCAGCCGAAATTTTCAGCCGTTGCTGCTTTATCCGGTTCAAGCTTGTCCAGGGTAGCAAAGCGGGGAATGCCGCGGGTGATCTCAAATGATCGCGCGCACGAATCACAGGCAAGCCGGCCCTCCATGATTTCCGCTTCTTCAAATTGTTCGACCGCAGCCAGGAGAATCTCTCCGGCACACGACGGACATCTGAGATGGTCGAGTAACTTGCGTTTCATCGGTTACAGGATTGGTTCCAGACAAACTCCGGATTACATAGCCGCTTCAATTGGAGTTGTAACGGGATTAACTGGGTTCAGATCCTCAAGAGAATGTAGGGCAGATAAAAAAGGCTGGCAAGGGGATGCTGCTGAAGAAAACAGGTGCGGAGAGAGGGCGAATGGGGATTCTAGGGGCTTGGCTCCACGGTGATGCCACCCACTAGATAAGCAGTCTCGCCCGAGTTTGACTGAAAACGAATGGTGTAGTCTCCCGGTGGCGTATTTGCCGCCAGGGTAATTTCAAAACTAATTACCGGGGTAGACTTCTCAAATGGTTGCTGCGAAGTGAGGCTGGCCGCGTCAACGCTGATATGGGGCGACGATACCGACAGACCACTGCCTGGAATGTCATCCAGTCCGATTCCACCAACGTAAAGAGTTAGCGTGGCGCCCGGTGTCGCTGCTACGGGAACCGTCGAAATATCTCCATTTGTGCCGAGAAACTGAGGAATGAGCACGGGTGTCGAATTCTGCGGCGGCACTAGCACGTAGGTGAGTGACGTAACTTTGTCCGCTGTTATTCTGACGCTGCTCGCCATCTCAACGCTGCGAAACGGTCGACGTCGTCTGCCAGACTTGTTGTCAACGGGCGCAATCCCATTCTTCTCGTCCAGATATTCAACCATAGCGCGATACTCGCCAGGGGCAAGACCACTGATGCTGAAACCACCAACCGCACCAGTAAGACCACTTGCCATGACGCGACCTGAAGCAACATCCTCGAGCCACACTAACGCACTCGTGGCCGCCTGAAGCCTGCCGTCAACGCTGCTGAGGATTTTCCCTTCAAACGTGCCAAGACTCTCGCGTGGTCCATAGATGGCTCGAATCGCATTGCGATCAACCTCGCTTAACGTCCGCTGGCCAAATGCAGGGAATCCGGAGGTGCCGTTAAGGGCTTGATAGGGTTGCATGGTTGAACCAATGACGCTCGAGTGATCCAGCCCAAGCAGGTGCCCAATCTCGTGCGCCAGGGTCGACTCCAGATCGTAAGTGCCCGGCGTGCCGTCAGTAGAGAATTCGATCAGGTTGCCATCACTTGCCAGGACAAAAGGATTGAGCGCGATGTCGGCTTCGCTGATTTCTCCGGTGTCTTCATCGAAAAAAAGGCGGGTGCGCGCCGTGTTGTTCAATCCGCCGAAGGCAGCCAGGTTTTCGGTGGTCGGCGCGATCGTGATCAGATTGACGCCATCGGCGGCGGAAGAAGGGCTAATGGATTGGCCCTTTGAAGACACCTCAACAAACTTGATGCCTGCGGCGGTAGCCCAGGTATTGAGAGCGCGTCGAACCGCGCCCGGCACGTCACTATCGGGTTTGATTCCAGCCGAAGGGGCTGAAAGCGAACTGGAAAGCGCAATGCGGATTGTGGTTCCGCGCCACCTTACCGGTCGAGCCGAAGAGTCGCCCAACAATTCCAAAGACGATGGCTTTGCGGGTACGGCGCCGGCCAGAATCACCAGGATCGTCAGGGTCGCCAAATTGGGAAAACTTCGCCGCATGAAATGAAACCTTCGAAAAGCTTAGGAACGCTGTGGGTGGTTCCAGGACTGTCTAAGGATGGGGCTCCTTACGTCGATATTATCACCATGACGGTTTTGCGAGATAGAAAAAACTTAGTGTGAGCGATTGATTCTTTGCTGTCTAAAAAGCAAAACCCGCACGCCGTGGCGTACGGGTGGCTTCGTTCTATCTTTTAGACAGAGATCATGGGATTAGTTGGATCTGTGGCGCAGTTGCGGCGGGCCTGCTGGAGAAAACGGCACCGGCCCTGGTGACAGTCACTATTACTGGAAAGTCCGTCGGAGCCATTGGGGCGAGGCTAGCAGGCAGCGTCAACGTAATAAGGTCATGGCCGTAAAAGTCGACATTATTGCGAACTGAAGTTGGGGTAATGTCGGTAGTACCGATCGTCACTCTGGTTTCTGCAGCAGTCGCCAATCGCACACCCGACAGATGGATCTCGAGCACAGTTGGCACTGGCGTGCCCATACTATCGGTGGTTACCTGGAAGGGCTCCATGATGCAACCCGCTGAAGCATTCGTCACATTGCAGACGACTGCACGACCTCCCGGGCCTTGAGGTATGGCAAAAATGTCAGGTTGAGAAACGACAATCTGGACCAGGCCACGTTGAACCGCGCCGTTGTTGTTTATTACCACGGTCCCCAGACCCGCGGTGAGACCATGCGGCACCACCAGGTGTATCTCTCCGCTACTGACGAAGTAGAGCCCGGCGGCAGCGCCATTTATCGACACCGAAACTCCGTTTAGTTCAATGGGAATGATCGGCCTGCGATCCGTTTCCGAATCGCCGATTCCGTTTTTGTTTGACGGCGCCAGCGAAAGAGTTGAACGGATTATGCTGAACTCACCTGGCGCTAGTCCCGCCCCTTCAAGTCCTGGTGACGGAGTCGGCGTAGGTGTTGGACTCGCGACCGGGGTGGCTGCGGGCACCGGGAAATTACTTGGGAAAGTGAAAAAGGACAATGTGCTTGTTGGTTCCGAGCCAACCTGCGGCGTCAACAAATAAAAGACCTCAAGAGACCCATCCGGATTACCGCCTCCGAGTTCTGAGCCAGCCAGGCTGAATGAGATTCTCCTCAACGTGTTGCTCGTGAACGGACGGATGCCCGCGAAGCCGCCGATTGGATTCTTAGTCAAGCGCCTGAATGTATTGGACGAGGTTACGGGAACCTGCGTCGAGAATAGTTGGGGCGGTTTAGTGACTCCGGTAGGAGTGGGGTTCAATCCAGCGGTACTGTCCTGATCGTCAGGTGGAAAGGTTCCGTCGGGGTTGAAGTTAAGTGAAGAGGCATAAACCAGGGTGCTCGGTACGCCAGAACCGTCATAGTCAGTGAACGTTGGGAAATGAAGAATGTCCGGAGTTCCATCCTTGCGCAGTCCCACCTGCTTGAATGTGCCTCCTCCCACGGTATAAACAAATACCGCGAGGAAAGCTTCGTTGGTATCGGTGGTATTAGCCTCGGGATTTTCAGCCCGGGATTCAAAGGCGATGAAATCCCCGTTCTTACTCAAGCGGCGACCGGCCGAAAGGACGTTGATAGCAACTCCCGGAGTATCTTTCGTTTTTGTCACTTGCCGCAGGTTTGTCAGTATCCCACCCGTGGCGTTGGCCCAGTAGACCTCCGCATTACCATGGCCGGCTCCGTCGTCATCGTTGTTCCCTGCCAGGTTTGCAGATGAGATAAACGTGACGGCAGATCCGTCGGAAGACAGTGATGGATTCTGCGTAAAGCGGGGGAATGTTTTCGGGGGAACGACGTGATCCTGAGTGTTGGTTGCCTGCGTGAGTCCTCCGCTGGGTCTCCAGAAGAACAGTTCCGGATTGCCGTCTGCGTTGTTCACCGAGCCACTGGGTGCGAGATCTCGCGTAGAAACGAAGGCGATCACGCTGCCGTCATCGCTGATGGTCGCATCTCGGTTGTCGTCAACAACATCGACCGGGTCGATCGAAGGGCGAAGCGGCCTGCTTGGCATGCTGTCCGTCAACCGAGCGAACGTGCCGGTGGAGAGATCCTCAGAAAACTCATCGCCGGTGGTCAGGTCCGGGACCTCAGTAACCGTGAAAGTGTAAATCCAAATCTCCTGGTTACCGTCGGTGGCCAACGTTCCCTCTGTGCCGTCAAACACCGGCAGCGTCGGCGAATTGGAACTAAACACGATGGTGTAAGTCCTGGAACCCGGTGCTGAGCCAGCCAGCGACGGTTCGAAACTAAGAAAGGGCCGATTGCAGCTGATCTCAAACTTGATGGTTGTCGCATCTTGCGGCGTCGGCACTGGCGTCGGCGTAGGACTTGGAGTTGGCGTAGGACTTGGCGTTGGCGTCGCCGTGGGCGTCGGTGTTGGCGAAGCTGGTGGCCTGGAAACGTTCTTGGTGTTGGTTAACTGAAAGATGCGTCGTTGAGCGTAGTCAAACAAGAAGAGTTCGCGATTCCCGTCCGCGTTATTCCGATTCTGAGTAGCCACATCGCCGTTTGATTCAAATACGATAAAGCGTCCGTTGGCGCTGAGGTCCCCGGCAATCGAGAGAAACGGGTTGAAGAACCCTCCCACTGGAGAAGAGGTCAGTTGCGCAACGAACGGATCTGGGGTGGCGCTGGGTGTCTGCCCTTCAGCAGAAGAAAAGGTGACGCATACGAGCGCAAACGCAGCTAGGGCGCACAGTGACCTAAAGACTGGCTTCACGAAATCCTCCGAACTAAAGACGCAGATAAGAGCAGATTAGATGCCCCCGGGGAGCGAGCGGCAGCAAGCGCCGGCGAAAAAAGATCCACTCTCGTCACCGGGCCTTCAAAAAAGAACCGACATTTTACGCAGAGATCGAGCTAATCGCAAGTTGGCCTCGAGACTCACAGTTAGGGTTAAACCGCTTAGCTTTCAATATGAAACAAAAATCTTGACACCTTTGTTTGAGCAGATTAGAGTTCGGAGCGTTCCCCCCAAATTTGTGCCCAGCAACACATACCTTTGATAATGGTTGACGCTGTCCAGAGGTGTAGTGTCGCTGCTTACCGGATACCTCTCCAAGGGTTCCGTGAAGCCATCGCTTCTTCAGCCTTAGCGTATCAACACCTTCGATCCTGATGGTGAACTGACTGAAACCTGACTTTAAGTTTGCTTGCTCAAGGAGAAAAATCCATATGTTTCGCGCTTGCCCACGGAATCGGTTCCGAGAACTCATTGGCTTTACACTAACTCTTGCTCTTGTCCTGCTTCCGCTTGTTGCTTTCGGTGGAAGGTCAACTAAAGCTGAGCACAAGGCAACGGCCTTACAGGAACCGGCCCCAGCGATTCCGGTAATCCCGCCCGGCTCGGCTTATCGCCAAACCAACTTCGTTTCTGATATTCCCGGGCTCGCCCCCGTCCAGGATCCTTTACTCGTTAATCCGTGGGGCATCGCATTCCGAGGCACCAGCCCGTTCTGGGTTGCTAACAATGGCACCAGCACTTCAACTCTTTATCGCGGCGACGTCCTGGGTTCCCCACTGGTTAAGAACCCCGGCCTCTCACAGGTTACGGTGCCAGGAGGTCTACCTACTGGAGTAGTCGGCAACGCGACGACAGACTTCAGCGTCACTCCCTGCGCCGTCGCCACATGTCCGGCGGCGTTCATCTTCTCCTCCATAACAGGCAACATCGTCGGCTGGAACCCGAGCGCCCCAGCGGCAGGCTCCGTCACCGGGATCATCGGAGCGAGCCATCCCGGACACGTTTACACGGGCCTTGCGAACGGCAGCAACAGCGGCGGCAACCGCCTTTACGCCGCCGACTTTGCGAACGGCAATATTGACGTTTACGACGGCACCTACGCGCTCACAACTACGACAGGCGCCTTTGCCGATCCGACAATCCCAACGACCATGGGGAACACCTACCATCCTTTCAATATTCAAAATATTGGCGGCTCACTTTACGTGATGTACGCTAAAGTGGATCCCATGACTGGCTTGGACGAGGAAGGCGTCGGCAACGGCTTCGTCCGCAGGTTTAATACGGACGGTGTCCGCGACCTGACTTTCGGGATCAATAATGGACCACTCAATTCCCCGTGGGGCATCGCGATCGCTCCCGCCAGCTTCGGTATATTTGGCAGCGCGCTATTGATCGGCAACTTTGGCGAAGGGAATCCCAGCATTCACGCCTTCAACCCAACAACGGGAGCCTTTCTCGGTACGATTCAAAACGAAGCAGGCGATGGCATCGTAATCGATGAACTGTGGGGCCTCCAATTCGGGAACGGCGTAAATGGTGGCGACCCCGGCACTTTATACTTCACAGCGGGCATCGGCGAAGAAGAGCATGGACTGTTCGGCTCTTTGAAACCTACGACCGCCTCGGCGACATCGCTCATCCAATTTGCGACCGACGACTTCGCCATCAGCGAAGGGACTGGCCACATCGACATCAGCGTGACGCGCGCAGGCGATGTGTCTGGCTCAGCCACAGTTAACTTTGCGACGTGGGACCAATCGCAGCCAGGCCACGCTTCGCAGAAGTCCGACTACGAAATAGCGCTCGGCAAGCTCACCTTCAACCCCGGCGAAACTTCCAAAACGGTTCGCATCCTGTTAGTCAACGATCTCTTCGTCGAGGGCGACGAGACGGTCGATCTCGCGCTTTCGAACCCAACCGGTTCGGGCGTCGGACTAGGCAGTCCAAATGTTGCTGAGCTCACAATTCTCGACAACGACGCGGTGGCGCCAACCACGAATCCCGTTGACGACTCAACTTTCTTCGTTCGCCAACACTATCTAGACTTTCTGAACCGCGAACCTGACGCCGCCGGTCTTGCCTTCTGGGTTGACCAGATCGAGTCGTGCGGTGCAGATGCTGCTTGCCGTGACCTCAAACGCACCAATGTGAGCGCGGCGTTCTTCCTGTCCATCGAATTCCAGCGCACCGGGTTCGAGGCGTACCTAACGCATCGCGCAGCATTTGGTCCGACTGTTGGCGGTAGCGCTGCGCCAGTTTTGTACGGAACTTTTGAACGCGACACGCAGGCGCTACAGAAGGACTTCGCAGTCGGAGCTCCAGGGGCAGACGCGCAACTGGAAGCGAACACCGTGGCATTTTTCAATGACTTCGTCACCCGTCCCGAGTTCGTTGCGAAATATCCAAGCACTCTGACGAACGAACAGTATGTTGATAACCTGCTGGCGAGTGCGGGACTATCGCCGAGTAACTTCATTGTGAACCTAACCAACGGTCAGGAAAATCCACCCGCAAACCCAACATTGACCGGAGGTGCTCCCCGGCCGGCATCTTTCGGAACGGCGACCTTCAGCATCAACGGCGCTGAAACTCAAATGACGTTTTCAGCGACCATCAACAACATCGACTTTACTGGCTCGCAAACCGCAGACACCAACGACAACCTGACTAATGCCCACATTCACGCCGGTCCATTGGTAACGCCGACCACCAATGGACCAGTAGTTTGGGGCTTCATCGGCACGCCCTTCAACGATAACAATCCAGACGATCACGTTGTGACTCCATTCGGCAGCGGGGTAGGCGGCACTGCCAGCGGCAAGTGGGACACGCCCGAGGGCAACTCCACTACGTTGACCGACCAGTTATCGAACCTCAAGGAAGGTCGGGCTTACATAAACTTCCACACCACCCAATTTGGCGGTGGAGAGGTTCGCGGACATTTCCCCGCGATGACACCTCTGCGAAATTCGCTTGTGGCGGGGTTGAATGACATGACCGACACGCGCGCCACAGTGTTGCGCAAGGTTGCTGAATTTGCATTTTTGAAAAACCGCGAATTCAACTCAGCCTTCGTGTTCATGGAATACGCGGGGTACCTCCGGCGCGACGCAGATACATCGGGCTTCAACTTCTGGCTCAAGAAGCTCAATGAATTCAACGGCAACTTCATCAACGCTGACATGGTGAAATCCTTCATCGTCTCAGGTGAATATCGCCAACGTTTTGGTCCAGCCTAAACCGCGGCCATTTACTGGCACGAAACTGAAAAGGGAGCGATGGCGCTCCCTTTTCCAGTGCCCCAGTAAAACATGAGCCGTTAGTTTGTGTGCCAATCCTGGTTCACTCACCCCTTCATGACGCAGGGAAAGCTCGCCTTTTGTCGCCGGCAAAGTGGCCTCCATTTCCTCAATTCTGATACATTGCAGCACATGACCGTGGCTCTGCGCGTCGAAAAAGTTTCGAAGCAATACCGCATTTACGAGCGGCCGGGTGACCGGCTGAAGGAATCGCTGACGCGAGGTTTCCTGCGCCGGCACCGAGAATTTTGGGCGCTACGCGACGTCGATTTCGAAATCGAGGCGGGAACAACCGTGGGGATTGTTGGGCCAAACGGCTGCGGTAAGTCCACATTGCTGCAAATCATCGCGGGAACGCTGGCCCCAACCCACGGCGATGCCTGGCACGAGGGGCGAATCGCCGCCTTGTTGGAACTAGGGGCAGGTTTCGATCCGGAGTTTACCGGCCTCGAAAATATTTTTATGAACGCTTCGTTGATGGGTTTCACCCGGAAAGAGACCGAGGCGCTGTTTCCGGCCATCGAGCGTTTTGCTGAAATCGGGCCATTTCTTTACCAGCCCGTCAAAACATATTCGAGCGGAATGTACGTCCGCCTCGCCTTCGCCATCGCTGCCAGCGTCGAACCTGACATCCTGGTGATTGATGAAGCGCTGGCCGTTGGTGATGCAGTCTTCCAACACCGTTGCTTGCGCCGGATCAAGGAACTGCACCAGCGCGGAACAACCGTGCTCTTCGTGTCTCACGACGCCGCCGCCGTGCGCGCACTGTGTTCTCGCGCGATCCTGTTGAAAGCGGGAACGATCGTTGCTGATGGCAAACCGGTCGATGTCTTGAATCATTACCAGAAGCTCGTGATGGAACGAGAAAAGGCTTATGAACGAGCTGAATCGGCGTCAACAGTGGGAGCCGCCTCGACTCCGTCGAAAACTTTCGCGCCGTTGAGCTTCGCCTATCGCCATGGCGACGGCAGCGCCGAGATCGTGGCAGCCGAGCTGACTGACTCATCAAATGCGCGGGTAGAAGTGGTTGAGAGTGGGGAGCCCCTGAAACTGCGTGTCGCCGTGCGTCTTTTAGAGAACGTGGACAGTCCAGTAATCGGATTTCTCATTCGCAATCGTTTGGGCATACACGCCTACGGCACCAACACCAAAGAACGGCAGATAGAATTTGAACGGGTGAAACGTGACGAGGTGCTGGAAGTAGAATTTGCTTTCGATTGCTGGCTTGGAATTGACCAGTATTCGATCTCCCTGGCGGTGCACAGCAAAGACGGGAAGGCTTATGACTGGCTCGACGCCGCGCTCTTCTTTCGAGTCACCAGCGCCACCCTCACCGAAGGTATCGCGAACCTCAATGCCAGCGTCACGACCAGTCACCAGACGATAGACCCTGCAACCTGGGAGCGGCAGAACCTTGCGCAAACCGACGAACGGGAAACGGTGACTTATGGTTGATCAGGAGGTTGAGAGCATACTACTGGAGATTCGCGAGCGCGTTAGATCGGCGTCTCCGCCAGCGCCGCTTTCCTCGACCGCCGCAACCGCCACCGAATCAACTCCGGCGTCAAACGGAAATCACGAAACCACGACAGCCGAGTCGTTAGCACTCATTGAGTCGTACCTGACGACCACAGCCCGCGCCTGGGACCGCCTCCCTCCCCTGGTGAGCAATCGCAGTGGCGCACCCGCGCGAGTCGAGCTCTGGATTAAGCGTCAGCTAAAGCGCGCGATGCGTTGGTTTACGTGGGAGCAGGTTAATTTCAACGCCGCCGTGCATCACGCGTTGGTTAACTACCAGCGCGTTCTCGAAACTCAACGAGCAGAACTCCAGCGCATCGAACAAGGTCTCGCGCAGTCTGAAGTCGAGAGACAAAAACTCCGAGACGAGCTGACGGCTCACTCAGAAGCGCAACAAGGCGGCTTGCTTCAAGAAATCCGCGAGCGTGATGAGCGACTGTTGGATGAGCAACGCGTTTGCTTCAAGCAACTATCGCTCGAGACAGGCGAAGCCGCCGTGCTGGAAGACCGCGCCCGCCGCAAGGTAGATGCTGCGCTGGACGAACTCAAACAGCGAATCGAAGAGCTGGAGAAGAGGTGAGGGTTGTCAGTTGTTAGTTGTTTTCTGCTAATTGATGGGTTCGAGTCTTGAAGTGCAACATTGACATTCGGTTACGCTCCAGAGGGGCGAGACGTTTATAGCAACCAACACGTTGAGACACCTCGCTCCGTTAGGAGCGAAATGTATCTCGCGCCGAATCAACGCGAGGCGGCCAAACGACATTGCGCTCCGCTGGAGCGCCCGGCTAAGAGAGAAGCACCGGGCTATAAACATTTCAAACTCGAATCCACAACAACAATTGACCACTAACAACTGACCACTGACAACTAACGACCAACCTTCCTATGAAAGACGACCTTTACCGCCGGGCCGGCATAACAGACCTGGCGGAGTTTTATCGCACGAAGTTTGTCTCGGATGAAGTGCTTGACGCGCGCTACTTCAAGGCGCTCGATCGCTTCGACATACGCTTTGCCCGAACGATGTGGGTTTATGACAACGTTCGCGCCGGGTCGAGCGTCTTGGACCTCGGCTGCGGTGCCGGCATGCTGGCGCTTCTCAAGCGAAAGGGAATTTCGCTAACCGGCGTAGATCTTTCAGACGAATGCGTGCTGGCTGCGCGTCGAAATGGTTATGACGCTGCTTACCAGGCGCAACTCTCTAGTCTCCCCTTCCCCGACGACAGTTTTGATTACGTTGTCAGCCTCGATGTCCTGGGCCACGTCGGCTTTGAGGAAAAGGACACGGTGCTAACGGAAGTAAAGCGAGTATTGCGGCCCAACGGGGTGACGATGCACGGCATCGAGTGTATTGACCGTACCGCCCAAAAAGACTACGACCAGATGAGCCAGACAGAGCTGCGGCGTTTTATCGAAGTTGATGGGCACGTTGGATTGGAAGAAGAGCAGGAACATGGGGCGCGTTTTAGTCGCTTCTTTCGCAACGTAGCCTGGGAACCACGCTACGCGTTGTGTCTCAGTAGCGAGGAGTTTCTCAAACAAGCCGACCATTATGGGCTGCTTTTTGAAGACGACTTTCTCGACTACCTGCGCGGCCTTTCTTTCAAGGAACGCCGGGCCTTCGACGTGGCCATGGGATATGTCTTTGGCAAGGTATCCGACTTAAACATTCAATTGCCCAAGAGCGGCCTTTATGTGTTCTTGAAAGCTTCGGACGCGGAGCTTGGTTCCTTCAATAATGAGCATCGAGATCGCCGTGGGCTGTTTGTGAGCCTGAGCGCGGGGGAATCTTCAGGGCGCCGGTGTCTCGATCGCCACGACGGTGTTTTTGACGACGGCTGGTATGAACCCAATCTCTTGCCGCCCGTCGCTCGTTGGATGGCCCGCAGCGCCCGCCTGCGCTTTTCGTCAGCGAACATATCTGAAATCGGTCTCGATCTCACGACCCACATACCTGATTTGAGCGCGCGTCCGATGGGGCTCGAACTCTTTCTCAACGGCTCGAAGCTTTGCGCGCTTTCACTCATTCGTTACGGGTGGCTCGAGCTGCGCGTGCCGGTCCCTGAAGAAGTGAGTAAGGACGCCGAGGGACGATTTGAACTGGTCCTGTGCGCAGACCGGACATGGCAACCGCGACCGGTTGAAGATGAAACTCGTGACGATCGGGAATTGTCAGTCGCCGTCTGCAACATCATGATAAGCGAGTCTGGAGTCTAAAGTCGGGGAGTCTGGAGTCTAGGGTCTGGAGTCCGCAGTCCAACCAGACTCGGGAGCTTAAACTCGTCGACTTTATACTCCAGACTCATAGTTCCGGACTATAGACTCGCGACTCCCGACTTTCGGATGAACATACTGATTTGCACAACCCAGGTACCATTCACGACCGGCGGCGCTGAGTCGCATGTGGAAGGACTGCGAAGCGCATTGGTTGAAGCCGGCCACAACGCCGAAATTGTGTCTTTACCTTTCAAGTGGTATCCGCCTCAGGAAATCATGCGCGGCGCATTGGCCTGGCGGATGCTGGACCTGAGCGAAGCCAACGGGAAACCGGTGGATCTGGTTATCGGCATGAAGTTTCCCGCGTATCTGGTCGCTCATGAGAAGAAAGTGCTGTGGATCATTCATCAACATCGGGCGGCCTATAACCTTTGGGGAACAGCGTTCGACGATTTATCGACCTTTCCGGATGGCGCGCAAGTGCGGGAATGGATTCGTCACAGCGACAATCGGCTTATTCCGGAAGCGAAAAGGGTTTTTGCAAACTCGAAGACGGTCGCGGAGCGCCTGCGTCGTTATAACTCCATCGATAGCCAGCCGCTTTATCATCCGCCGCCGCGAGCTTCTCAGTTACGAAACGGCGCGCAGGGTGATTACATTTTTTATCCGAGCCGGATGGAACCGCAGAAGCGCCAGGAACTCTTGATCGAAGCGGCCCAACATCTACGCACGCCTGTAAAAATTGTGCTGGCAGGTAGTTCGCGGGATCCAAAAATTTACCATTCACTGATTAAGAAGCATGGCGTTGTGGATCTGGTCTGTTTGCGCGGCTTCGTCACTGAGACGGAGATGATTGACTTGTATGCAGCGTCTCTCGGTATTTGCTACCTGCCGTTTGATGAGGACTACGGCTACGTGACGTTGGAGGGAATGCTTTCGGGTAAACCCGTCATCGTACCGCGCGATGGCGGTGGAGCAACGGAATTTATCGAACACGGACGAGAAGGTCTCATCGTCGAGCCTGAACCACGAGCGATCGCCGAAGCTCTGGATTCTCTCTATGCTGACCGAACACAGGCACTCAAAATGGGCGAACGCGGGCGCGAAAAGATCAAGGCCATGGACCTCTCCTGGGAACACGTGGTAAAGAGCCTGCTCGCAGCTGCCGGATAGCTCATCCTGAAAACACGCTGATCTGCAGGAAGACGGAACCAGCAAGATTGACCACTCCACGATTCGTTATTTCTGGGGTTTCCTTGATTTGCTTTTCTTCAGGTGAAAGCGTAAACCAAGCACCAAACATGAAACGACCGCTTAGTCGGGTGGAGTTGGTCCTGCTTGCCGCCAGTTTATTGGTGGCTGCGAGTTACTTCTACGAGGTGCCGGCCAATCCCGTCGGCTTCTTTGTCGATGAAGCTTCTATCGCCTACAACGCCCACACCATCGCGCAACAAGGAACCGACGAATATGGTCGCCCGTTCCCGCTCTACTTCCGTGCGTTCGGAGAATTTAAGAGTCCCGTCTTCATCTACATCCTGTCCGCGATTTTCTGGTTTACAGGACCAAGCGTCCTCGTCGCTCGACTCTCGAGCGCGATAGCGGGACTGGCTGCCGCGATCCTCATCGGAATACTCGGCGCTCGCCTGGCTGGCCGGCGCATCGTGGGGTTGGCCGTTTTCCTCGCCGCCGCACTCACGCCCTGGCTCTTTGAGATTAGTCGATTGGTATTTGAGGTGGTGCTCATGCCGGCGTTCATCGCATTGTTTCTCCTGTTGCTGCATAGCGCCGCAAAACGACAGCGATGGTCGTGGATTATTGCCACCGGTCTTGGCTTACTGCTGGGGTTGATCGCCTACACCTACTCGGTGGGACGGTTGCTCGCCCCGCTGTTCGCGTTAGGCCTGGCATTCTTTCTCACCCGGCAACGCTGGCGCGGTGTTGTCCTTACTTGGATTGTCTTCGGCTTGACGCTCTTGCCCCTTGCCGCTTTCTCGCTCCGCAATCCGGGAGCGCTCAGCGAGCGTTTCAAATTCGTGACTTACGTCAGACCGGAAGACACACGAAGCCAGATCGCTGTTCGCTTCATTCAAAATTACGCCGGAAATTTCAGCCCGCGAAGTTGGTTGCTTTACGGAGATCCGGAGCCGCGACATCATCTGCCCGGAATGGGCAGCCTGCTCGCCGGCGTGGTTGTTTTGGCGATACTGGGACTACTTGTGGTGCTGGTGAGGTACCGAGGAGAAGCGTGGTGGCATTTCATACTGTACGGGTTGCTGGTGTCGGCTATTCCCGCCTCATTAACGCTCGACCACTTCCATACACTCCGGCTAATTGCGCTACCCGTTTTTTTGCTCATTCTCGCCGTCCCGGCGATCCAGTTTTTGTTTGGCAGGGGTGAACCATGGCCAAAGGTCCGGCGAGTGACCTTGCTGGCTCTATTGTTGGTGACGTTCGTCCAGGGCGGGGTTTTTCGCTGGCGTTACCATACGGCGTTGCCGCGGGTTGATGCCTTCGACAGTTACTATCAGGATCTGCTCGCCACTGCCCTGGCGCGGCCTGAGCGACCAATCTACCTCTTAGACAAGACTCCGGCGGCGTATGCCTATGCCTTTTGGTATTCTACGTTGCGCGGAACAAACCTAAACAACTTCCAAAGGGTCCAACCCGGCGACTCGCCACCGCCCGGCGCGCTGGTCATGAGTCACGAAATGCCACCCTGCACAAACTGCGAAGTGATCAAGGAGCGAGGACAGTTTAGGATTTATGTCAAGAAGAAGTGAGGGAGCGGTCGGTGGTCAGTTGTCAGTTGTTACAGTAGGTTGGTTTTGAGTTACCTTGCGATAAATCTCGAGCAGCAATACACGTGCAACTGACAACTGACAACTGACAACTGACAACAGGCCCTTACTCATCCTGAGATTTGAATCCGAGCCGCTCCCGCACAACATACAGCGGTCGGAGTTTTACTTCGGCGTAAATCCGGCCGACATACTCGCCGACGATGCCCAGGGTGATGAGCTGTACGCCACCCAGGAAAAGCAAAGCGGTAAAAATTGAGGCCCACCCTCGCACCCAATCGCTGGTGTACAGGCGCACCACTAACGCATAGATGATGCCTGCGAATGAAGCGGCAATTGCCGCGAAGCCCACCCAAATCGCAAGCCTCAAAGGCACGAACGAAAACGAAATGACGCTGTCCACCGCAAAACGAAGCATTTTGATGAATGGGTATTTGCTTTCGCCGGCGCTGCGTGGCGCACGATCATAAATTACCGCCACCTGCCGAAAGCCGATCCAACTAACCATTCCGCGCAGAAACCTATCGCGCTCAGGCATTTTCAGCAGCACTTCCACAACTTTTCGATCGAGCAAGCGAAAATCTCCGACGTCGAGCGGTATCTCAATGTCAGAAACGCGATTTATCAGGCGGTAAAAAGCTTTTGCGGTCCAGATCTTGAAAGTTGTTTCGCCGGCCCGTTTGGCGCGCAGGCCATAGACCACTTCGTAGCCGTCATGCCAGCGCGCGATCATTTCCAAAATTACTTCCGGTGGGTCCTGCAAGTCGGCGTCAATGATCACCACCGCATCACCGGACGCGTGTTCGAGTCCGGCAGTTACCGCGACCTGGTGCCCGAAGTTTCGCGATAGCGCAACTACACGGATGCGATCGTCTCCAGTTTGGAGCTGGCGCAACCTCTCCGCCGTCCGGTCGGTGCTGCCATCATCAACATAGACGATTTCACTGCGACTCGCGCCAGCCTGGTCAAATACGGCAGCCAGGCGATCGTGAAATTCCGCGAGCACCGCCTCCTCGTTGAATAGCGGCACCACTACCGATATGCGAACAGCAGGTTTGGAGTCGTCGAGCATCAACTTAGTCAGGCGCAGCCATTAATCTCGCTCAATGATTGCCAAGCATGCAGGGTGAGCACTGCGTAACTGGCAATCAATAATCACTTCTCAGTTTCCTTGATCTTCTTGTATTCACCCGACAGCATGAAGGCGCGGGTAACTCGCTCAGGGTCGCCACCTTTTTCCAGTTCTCCGCGCCAGAAGTCGAAGCCGCTCCAACCGTTATCCGGAGGATCGTCAGGGTTACGTCGCAGGTAACCGAAATAATGTAACAGAAGCCGGGCCGTGTTGTTCTCTTGTTGGACTAAGGATTCGTCTGAACTGACTTTCAGCAATACAGTGGCGCGGGTTTCCGCCCTGGTCTTGAGTCCGTCAACCAGCGCAGTTCGCTTGGATTCGTCTGGTTTCACCCCGGCGTTAGAGAATAGCTGATCCACAAACTGTTCGTCCGTTTTGCCGGCGTATGCTTTCTTGAACGCGGGCGTTTCCGCCAGGTTCTGCACAAACGACCGGAAATTATTCTGCAAGCTTTGCTCCCAATCCTTTCCAAACAACACCACGCCTCGACCGGTTACTTGTGCGGCGGCGATGAACTCGTCGTACCGCGGGAAGCGGCCAAACGAAACCTTATAGAAACGGTAGAGGGGAAACCCCCAGCGCTCAAATTCAGTGATTAACAATCTCGGATCATCGCCAACTTCCATGCCGAGTTCGTGGGGCGTCAGGTAGGATGGCGCAGCCATCACTGATTGAGCTTCCGGTTCAGTTTTGGTTACCGCAAAAAGCTCTGCACCATCGTTGCCGTCGATGCCGGTGCCGGGGAAGGTTCCGATAAAGCGCAAACGTCCGGTTGCCACTCCCATCGCTAACATCTCCTTGGTGGCCAGGCGCGCGTCTGGCGGCAATAATGAATCGTGCACGACGAGATAGGAGGCCGGAATGCTTTCGAGCAGTGGGAAGAAACTGTCAGGGATGGGACGGCTTTGCGATTGTCTCTCAATCGCTGTGACGATCGGAGTGGCAAAACCTGAGAACGCTGTTATCAACGGACGCCGGTGGTCTGCCTGTCGCAGTACGTACCTGTGGTTACTCGCCTGGACGCCTGATGGCAAATGCACGATTCCTCCGCGCATGGGTGTCTTTGCAAGGAAAAGCGTCACCGCGTCGGAATCGACTTCTCCGCTAAAAAGTTGCAACGGTGCAGATCGCGACTCGAACAGCAACAGACCGCACATGACCAGATACACAAACACAGGACGAATTTGCGGCCACCGCGCAGCAACTGCCTGCGCGATGCTCTGGGCACCGAGTCCCGCCAGCAGCGCCACGCCGAGCATCGCTATCATCGCCCAGCGCGCGGGCACCCGAATGCTTCGAAAGATAAAGACAAAGTCAAACAGCAAACGGTGAAAAAAGAAGTTCATTCCGAGCGATCCAAAAAGACCCAGAATGGTCCATAGCAATCCGAGGCCGAACGCTTCCGAGCGTCGTCGAATTGTCTCAACCAAACTACGGTCGCCCCCGAAACGCAGAACCTGAGGGTAAGCCAAACAGAGACGCACGAGAAAAATCAACAAAAAGATTCCCAGCGGCCTGGTCTCATCAGGAACATGCAGTTGCCTCAGGCCCAGAGGCTTAATGCCCTGGTAGCCATAAGCCACCGCGGCCACCACTAGCGCCGCGATGGCCATCACGTCCAACAAGATCAGCAGTCTTCTCGACGGCTCGGGTCTATTCTCTTCCTTAACGAAGCTTTCTTCCGAGCTGTCCGAGCTGTCTGCATTCGCGCTTTTCTGTGCGCCGCGTGGCCGAAAAAGAAAAACTGCCCACAACATGAAAACGATTGGAAGCATCCCTGGAAAAAGGTGGCGCTCACCCGTGTCCGGTGTTGGCCCGAAACCTTTCCACAACTTATTCATGGGCGTAGCTGCGAGCCAATCTCTGGCCGATGCGGAATAAGTGCCAGCTTCCTCACTACTCCTAACCGTACCCTGAAGTTTTGCTACCCGTTGGTAAGGCAACAGAAACGGTAGAAGCACAATTCCTGAGAGCACCAGCGCTGCCGTCTGTCGCTTCCACAACTGACGACTACCCCATTGCGCGTAACGCGTCAGCAGAAACGCACCCGACAACGCGAAAGGAATCAATGTCAGGATGAGCCAGTGAATACAGGTAAGCGCGTTCATCGTGAATGAGACTCCCAGCCAGGCCGCACGTCGCCAACTGGGAGCTCGTATAAACAACACGAGCGCTTCGAGGGTCAAAGGTATCCATCCGGCAAAGAGGTAGTTCAGGTGTGAGATCGTGGCAAAACGATATAAGGCAAAACCGAAAATTATTCCTGCGACCCAGGCCACCCCAGACGAACTCGTCAAAGTTCGCGCCAGCCGGAAAGCACCGTAGCCAGAGATCGCAAATCCAAGCACGGTGGCCAGCCCGGCTGCGGTGAGAGGTCTCAGGCCAAGCGCGTACAACGGAAAAAAAAGGAGGGCGATCCCGTAATTGTGTTCGCTATAGGCCAGCGTGTAGCTATTCGGATAAAAGATGGGCGCATGAAAGAGATTCACCGGATCGTGGAACGTCTGGTAATAGTCCCACCACATGATCCAGGCGTTAAGGTATGGGTCGCCCGGGTCGGATACCGAGTCTCGCAAATGGAGAACCCAGGGCCAGGTCATGAGGACAGTC
Source organism: Pyrinomonadaceae bacterium (assembly GCA_045403245.1). Taxonomy (GTDB): domain Bacteria; phylum Acidobacteriota; class Blastocatellia; order Pyrinomonadales; family Pyrinomonadaceae; genus PSRF01. Next base: position 57,166 of record JAXIOV010000052.1, read on the forward strand.
AACGCGACGAACCCCAAAGGGATCAACGCTCCGCGGAATGGGCGCGACGCAAACAGGCGTGAGACTGTGGAGTCTTCCACGTTTTTCGTTGCTCCCACAATGAGCCGGTTCGTAGGCACTTGAACGAGCGGAGTGTTACGGTATTATTTCTAAGACCGTTATCGACAACTGTGCGCCGGCCGAGCGGCTATATTTCAACGCAAAAAGGCGCGAGGAATCTTTAACGCGGGTTCGACGATTGTCAAGACGAGTAATCGACAGGCACTGCGTCAGTTTTGATTGAGCGAGGTCATTACCGAACCGAGCGCGGTAACGCCGGATGTTAGAAATCAACGTGTCTCCGAAGCAGGTTGCCACAACCCGGTTTTAGTAATCTCTTGTCTATTTGTGAAAGGACATCGCCGACTTAGACTTCAGCATCCGAAGCTGACGCGCCCGGTTCTGTAACGAATATGTCTTTCTCTCGTTCTTGTGTTGATTGCTCATTATGAAACTCGCCTATTTCAGCCCGCTGAACCCGCAACCATCCGGAATCTCCGACTACAGCGAAGAGTTGCTCCCCAGTCTGGCAGCGCACGCGGAGATCGATCTCTTCCTCGATGGCTTCAAGGCCGTCAATACTGAACTTCTCGCACGCTTCCGCAGTTTCGATTATCAAAGCGACCCGACGAGCCTGGTCCAACTCCAGGACTATGACGCGATTATCTATCACATGGGTAACGATCATCGTTACCACTCCGGAATATTCGAGGTGATGCGTCGCCATCCCGGCATTGTTGTGTTTCACGATTTCGCGCTGCAGGATTTTTTCTTCGGCCTGGCGAGGTCTCGCAGCAACAATCAAATCTATCTTGATGAGCTGGAGGCCTGTCATGGAAGTCGGCAACGGTCGCTGGCTGCCGAGCACCTGACGCGAGGAAGTGTGCCGCCGCAGTTGGCCCTCCCGCTGAACTTTCCGCTGAATTGCGGACTGGCACGAACTGCGGACGGAATCATCACCCATTCGGAATGGGGCCGAGCGAGGTTTGCCGTCACTGCGCCGGGCGTGCCGGTCGCCCACGTTCCGATGGGCGTCAGACCACCTCCATCAAAAACCGCGGGGACGGGCGCGACACTGGCCAGTTTTAGCCGGCAGCTTCAGATCGCCAGCTTTGGACTGATCACACCTGGAAAAGGAATTGAACATACCCTGCGCGCATTGAACGGGTTGCGCCAGGAGTTTGATTTCCACTACACGCTGGTTGGCGCAGACAACCCCTATTTTGACGTGCGCTCGCTGATCAAGTCCTATGACATGGAAGATCGAGTAACGATCACGGGTCACGTGCAGCTCGAGAAATTTGAACGCTGCATCGCGGAAACCGACATCGCGGTCAACCTGCGCGAACGGACCGTCGGCGAAACCTCGGCCAGTCTCTGCCGTATCCTGGCTTCGGGCGTCGCCAGTATCGTCGCCGATGTTGGATGGTATTCCGAACTCCCCGGCAACTGTGTTGTCAAAGTGCCTATTGACGAATATACAGACGCTACGCTCGTTGCTTATCTGAATCGCCTGATGGAAGACGCTGACCTGCGAGCTAGGATCGCCGCCAATGCTCAACACTACGCGCTGGCCGAACACAGCGTCGAACTTAGCGCCGCCGGTTATCTGAGCTTTATCGACCGGGTAGTTGCAGCCAGGCCCCGCAAGCGCTTGCTCCAGGGAATCAGCAGCGAGTTGTCAGTCATCGGTGTTCGCGCCACCAATGATTCCCTGCTCCGTAGCGTTGCAGAACAAGTGGCTGTGCTTGCGCCCGCTAACAAATCTGATCCAGGAGCACCCCGTGATCTTTTGCCCGCCAGGCCGTCAACCGCCGACAACGGAAACAGGGACAACTCCAAACTGCCAACCGCAGTTGATGGTCGCCTCCCGAAAATCGAGGGGATTGATTACAAGCGTGCCGCGATCGAATATCCGCGCAAACTCGACGCGGAACGCAATCACTACCTCAGCACCAAGCCCTTCTACAACCTCGCGAATAAGCCGGTGAAGCATCTGGGTGATGGGATGGATGTGGAAACACATCGTCACTTTACCGACTTTGCAAATATTGCGGTGGCGCTTGCCCTGCCCGCAGGCGCCGAGATCCTCGACGTCGGGTGCGGCTCGGGCTGGTTAAGCGAATACTTCGCGCGGCTCGGCTATGACGTTACCGGGATCGACATTAGCCCCGATCTGATTCGGATGGCGCGCGAACGCATCGAGCGGGTGCCCTATGACGTGGACCACGAAACGAAATTACGTTGCCGCTTTCTAATTCACGACGTCGAGCTGGAACTGTTGTTCCGGAAATTTGATGCAATAGTTTGCTACGACTCACTGCATCACTTCGTTGACGAAAGGAAGGTCTTTCGTAATCTCGCTGCGATGCTGGATGTAGGCGGTCTCCTGTTTGTTCTTGAGGGTCACAAGCCCTCTTCAGGTTCGGCAACCGAAGATGAGCTGCGGGAGGTGATGCTTCAGTACGGAACGCTCGAATCGCCTTTTAGTAACGATTACCTGCGCACCTTGCTGGACGAGCATGGACTGGCGGTGGTTGGAGACTACGTGAGCGTCAACGGTCTATTCGAGCGTGAGATGTTAGAGGGAGATCGCCTATCGCTGCAGACACTTGATACCGATTATCATTACCTGACCAGCATTAAAGTCGCTGATGGCGCGACGGCCAGCAGTGTGCCCGACAGCCGGAAACCAGGACTGCTTCGTGCCCTGTTCACGCTTCGCGGTTCTCCGCCGTCACAAGTTGAATCAGGCACGAAACTCGATTTGGAAATTAACATCAGGAACGCCGGCGATACGCTCTGGCGAACCGGGCAAACGCTACGAACGGGCGTGGTAATGCCGGGCGTTCGGGTAATTGATGAGCGCGGCGAAATCATCGATGAGGTTCACGGCCATCCGATGCTGCCGCGATCAGTCGCGCCCGGTCAGACCATTGCTATGAGAATCCCCTGCCCCGTGCCGTCAAAACCAGGCACATACACAATCAAGATCGATCTCGTCGATCAGCATGTTTGCTGGTTTGAGGAAGCGGGATCGAAGCCGCTGCTGTTCAGTTTGGAGGTAAGGGAGAGAGTCCAGGGTTCAAAGTCCAATGTCCAAAGTCCTTCTGCTGGACCTTGAGTCTTGATCCTTCGAGGAACGAAGAAAAGGACTTTGGACTTTGGACTTTAATCCCTCACCGCAACGATCGTCGATCTCTCCTCCAGCCTGTCTCCATACATGTAGTAATACTTTGCATGACTCACCCTGGTGATGCTGAAACCAAGCATGCCAAACACTTCGCGATAAACGCCGAGCGAATAGGTCCACCAGGTAAAATCAGCATCGGGGTTGCTTGCCAGAGCCTCGAACCGGGCAATCCGCTCGTCGGCCTGGAGCAATGGCGAGACGAGCACGATCGTCTCTTTCGTCAGGCGAGCGATAGAACCCAATGCTGTGATCTGATCGCTGAGGTGTTCCAGCACCGAACCCACAATCGCAACATCAAACTCGCCTAGTTCTCCGGGAAGATCGTAGATGTTGCCGTAGTAGACCTCGGCTTTTGAATCGAGTAACCGGTGGCAAAGCCAGTAGGCGTTTTTCCACTGCTCGATTTCCGCGCCATACTGCTCGGCCCATCGCACGGGATCTCGGTAATAGAGTTTGTCTTTGAAAGGAAGGAACGTCTGTTGCCGGGCGTCGCTCATGTCAAACGAGAGCACGCGCGAGGCCCCCCTTTTCTCCGCTTCGAAACTCAGGAAGCCAGTGGCCGCGCCAACATCCAAAACAGATTTGCCGGCGACTCCCACGCCGCCAATGTAATCATCAAACCTTCCGCGCAGATCCCAATGCGCGGGCACCAAACCAAATCCCGGCAGCTCCATCGCGTGGTAAAAGAAGCATTCTTCAAGCCGGTCAACAAAACGTGGTCGCTCGAGGAGCGAGTCTCTTCGAATCATTTCACTCATGTTCACTTTTCTCGGACGTCTTCACCGTGCAACCTCAGTGTCCTTTGTGTCTCAGTGGTAATAAGAATGAATACTGAATCCACCACATAGACACCAAGGACACTGAGGTTACACGGAGGTTTTTAACCACCGCGCTCGTCGCCTTTTTTCTTCCTCATACCTACCGGTAACAGGTTCGTGCCAACACCAGCCGACCACAATACCAGCGCGCCAAATGTCAAAAGAGAGATTACCAGGCCAACCAAAACGGACTTTGGTTGATAAACGAACGTGACCAGGTGACTGCCAGCGGAAAGTGCTACCCCTCGCAGGTTGTAGTCCACCCGCATCACCTCAACGGATTGCCCGTCTACATACGCTCGCCAGCCCGGATAGTGGTTCTCACTCAGCACCAGGATCGCGGGCGCCGCGGATTGAGTTTTCACCTCGACGCGATTCGGTTCCTTTCGCGTTATCTCAGCACTGCCAGGTGTCGGATCCCCACCCAGGGGAATTCCCGCTGACCCTTCGACGAGCGCTGTCTTAAGCGGATCCCATAACTGTCCCCCGGAGAGTTTTCCGGTTCGAATGATCTCCAGTGCTTCCTGTTCTGCCGTCACGAGCTCGGTAGTTGCGAGCCACGCGCGAGGCAGAGCGCGTGTGTTCTCGTATATCTGAAGATACTCGCTTTCAACCACCAGCCGCCAACGCCCGCCACCCATCGAGCCTGTCCCGTCCTCAGTAGCCGGATCAGCAATGCCTTCACGCGCCAAAAGCTTCTCGACCCATTCGTCGCGCAGAGGCTCGGCAGCGTCGTTCATAAGAAGTGACACGCGCTTCACGTCAAGCGTCAGTCTCGCCGCGTCCTTGATCAGCGCGACCTCGATTTCCCCTCCGGTGATTAGAGCTGCCTCGGTTAAGGAAAACTTTGCGACGTAAGTGTGACTGTCAAAGTTTCCCGACGGATCGACGACTGCGGAACTCGTTGCAACTGGCGCGCGCCGGTGAAGGATTTTCAAATCCTGGCGGCCATGCGACCACTCAGAGGTGTGCTGGCCCGCACGCAGCTGAAACTCAAAACTCTTCCCATCCTCGCTGCGCAAGCGCACATTCCCGACCACTTCTCCATCTTTGACTTCCGCTGACCAGGCAAGGCTGGTAACAAGCGCGATTCCGTTCGCTTCTGTTGGCGGCACAGTGAATACCAGGCGTTCGCCATTCACCAATGAAGGCGCGCCCAATTCGTCTTTCGCAAACAAGAACCCGCCCAGGTTCATCGACGCGGGAGCAAAGTCTAATTGCGGTTCAGCCGCCGCCGGCGCCCTACTCGCTGTCCGGCGCTTTGCCTCACCCTGCGGGCTCTGCTTGAGCAGATAACGAACGTTGAGGATGTCAAACTCACGGCCCGTGCCCCGCACACTACGCTGCGGGTCCGTCAGTTCACCCCAGAGCTTCATATCGCCGGCAAGTTTGCTGTAACGCGTCAGTCCAAAGCCGTCATAACCCGCTGCATTCTCGACTCCATGCATCATGTAGGTGTCTGGCTGCAACGACAACATGAATTCTCCCAGCTTGAACTTTTGTTGCTCATCTCGACCTGTGTTGACGAAGAAGGGTTGAACTTCAGTGAGAATTCTGTAGGGCGGGTTTCCACGATCTTGCTGTAGATTGCTCAACATTCGAACGGACTCCGGCTCCTGCCAGAGTGGATGGGCCATGGTCGGCGAATAACGCCATCCACTTGCCTGGCCCCAGAGACAAAGGTCAAGTACCAACACGCCCAGCAAAAAGACGCCGCCCCGAATTTTGCGGTGGCGGGCAAAAACCAAAAGCGCCACGGCGCTCATCGCAGCGATCAGGATCGGAATAAAGAGTTCAGGGGCACGCAGAATCGTAACGGGCGCAAGCCTTCCCAGTTGAAATCCAGACGGTCGCCACCAGGTCACCGTCAGCCAGGTCAGTAGCAAAACTAACCCACCCGCGACTCCAACCGCGCGCAAGGTCTTGGCACTGCTCCGCGAAACTGCGATGGCCGTCAGCCCTCGACCCGCCAGGACAGCTAGCGCAAATTCCACCTCCATCAGGTGACGGGCCGGAACCCGGAAAAGGTTGAGAACCGGAACGTAGTAGACGAGTTTGTACAGATTGAAAGGAAGGAAGCGGCCGAGTGCGAGCCCTAAACAAACTACAGCTACAACCGCCCAGAATTTTGTCCGTGCGTCCGGCTTGAGCAGGAGCGAAACCAGCGCCAGCATCACCGTCAGTGTTCCCACATAAGCGAGGTATTCGCCAACGAACGCTGGTCCGATATAAGGTGCGCGAAACAGGCCTCCGTCGCCACCACCCATTATGAAAGGCGCGAAGAGCGTCAGCACGAATCGCGGCGGCATCGAGAATGAGCTGAAGAAATCGTAAGAGGCGGTTGCGCGTAGACTATGGCGCAGCAATTCAATCGTCGGCAGGATTTGTACCGCTGCGGCGGCCACTCCAGCAGTTAAGAAAGCCAGCGACCAATGATAGGAGGTGCGTTCTCGGCCAGACGAGGCTCGCGCCATGATAAATGCGTAGGCGGCCGCAAGCAGAAAAGAATAAGCGAAAGTTTGTTGATGACCGGCAAAGATCTGGAGGGCCACCAGCACTGCCAACAACAAACCACGCGTTCGTTTTCCGCTCATCCCATATCCGTCCACGGCCCAGAGCACCCAGGGCAGGAGCGCCGCCGTCTGAACAATGTTAGTCTGACCCACCTTCGCGACCATGAAAGCGCTCCACTGCCAGATCAGGCTGGTGGCAACAGCCCCAACGATGCCGGCCCCGCTTCTCCGTGCGAAAACGTACGCACCAAGAGCCGCAAGCATGTACGTGGAAAGCATCATTAGATTGGTGGCGACGGGTGCACTAAACGCGAGGTAAAACCAGTTTAGCGGAAACAGGATGCCCGCCTGGGCCGCTCCGAAAAGCGGCATGCCGCCAAACATGTATGGGTTCCAGAGCGGCACATAACCGGCGCTGATTAGATTGGCAACGACGACGCGCATGGGAATGTTGAAAATCACGCCGTCGTCCGGAGAAATGATGAGGTGACCGCGAGTTGCCGGGAAGAAATAAACGAGCGGCAGCAGCGTGACCACTATCGCGGTTGCACAACTCGGCGTTATTTTAGAATGCAGCGCAAATGGAAGACGCATTGAAGCAGAATCAGGAAGCCGGGGTGGCGATGGGCGAGTCTGTCGCTCGCGGGTTCGCCGCAATCAGGCGATTAGTCCTCGCGCGTAAAGCCGAGGCGGTGTGCGCGGCGCTCCTGTTATTGATGGCCGCCAATCTCGTCGCGTCGATTTCGCGCAAGAGCATTACCAACGATGAAATCGTGCACATTCCCGCGGGATACTACCATCTTGTCGCTGGAGACTTCCAACTCAACAATGAGCACCCACCGCTCATTAAGATGTGGGCCGCCGTGCCACTCCTCTTCGTGCAGCCGGATGAACCCCCGGCGCCGAAGACCGTAGAAGAAAATTTCATGGAGCGCACCTGGGGCTTCCATGAACGTTTCTGGGGGTTGAACGACGCGCAGTTTCAATCTGTAACGTTCTGGCCGCGCCTGATGATGGTCCCCATCACGCTCGCGCTTGGTGTGCTTATCTTTATCTTTGCACGTAAGTTTTTCGGCGAGACGGCGGCGCTTATTTCCGTCGGGCTTTATGTGCTGGAACCAACGGTGCTTGCGCACGGTCGCGTGGTTCATACCGACGTGCCCGCGGCGTTGGCCTATCTCCTTTTCTTCTTGACCCTCCACTACTACTCCGAAGCGCCCGGGCTAAGGCGGGCCTTGTTTCTGGGACTCGTCAGTGGCCTGGCATTGCTCACCAAGTTTTCCATGCTGGTGATCCTGCCGGTGCTGGCAATCTATCTACTTATCCTCCTGGTTCGCAAGTGGCGCGTTGCCCGGCAGCGTTCTCAAGTGCTAATTCACAGCGGCGTTCTGACGGTCGTTATTCTCTTCCTCGTTAATGCCGCTTACTACTTCCAGCACCCCGTCCTGGAAGCATCTGACGTGCGTTGGGTCGAGATGAAATCGCCGGCCCTTCTCGGTTTTGTAACCACCGCCGTGCGCGTGCTGTCGAAGATTATTCCGACTTACTACCTCTTTGGTGTTTACAACATTGAAGTGCACAACCATTACGGCCATGCTACATCTTTGCTCGGCCAATACAGCGATCTCGGATGGTGGTACTACTTCCCGGTCGCCTTTGCTTTGAAGACCACGCTTCCATTCCTCCTGCTCGCCATTGCCGCATTGGCGTGGGCCGTCTGGATCTTAACCGTAGGAAGCAAGGGAAAACGCGATACGCGTTTGCTGTGGACCGTTGTTCCGATTGCGGTTTACATGGCGATCTCGCTAACGAGTCACATCAATATTGGCATCAGGCACTTGCTCCCGGTTTACCCATTTTTGTTCATTGCCGGCGGCGCGCTCCTCGCCAATCTTTTGAGTTACCAAAAGCAGATGGGCATTGTCGTGGTAATCGTCCTGTTCGGCTGGATGACTTTCGAAGCCGTCCGCACTTTCCCTAATTACACGCCCTACCTGAATCAGCTCGCATCGCGCCACCCAAATTGGTACTACCTTTCCGATTCGAATGTGGAGTGGGGCGACGATGTGGGCGAGCTGGCCGCTTATCTCAAGGCGCGTGGCGAGACGAAAGTGAGAGCGGCGCTTTCCGGTGGCTGGAGCACGTTGGGGCGTTATGGCGTGAATTACCTGGATATGATTTCGCTGCCACCGGACCAGACGCCTGGGACGCGGTACGTCGCGATTGGCGCCAGCTTCCTGAATGGTTCCGTCATTCCGGGGGATGAAAATGTCATTGGCCGGCGTTCATTTGAAAGGACCAACTTGTTGGCACGTTACCGCGTTCGCAAGCCAGAAGCAGTGTTTGGCAATTCGATCTATCTCTACCGGGAGCACGAGTGAGATCTCGAAGAGGCATCAGATAAGGAAGGGCGGCGAAGCCCCTCCCGACCATGAGGTTGGCTGGATTGAGCGCCGGCAGACTAAGGAGCGACTCGATAACCTCATGGTCGGGAAGGCGGGCCTGCCCCCGCTCTCGACAGTCGGAACCGCTCCACCGCCGCCTGATAAACTTCCCAGGTCAGGCGCGCAGTGTTCTCCCACGAGAACTCAGCAGATCGCTGTTGTCCCGCAACTGAAAGGTCTAGCCTGGCATTTTCGTCTTGTAACAAGTCCAGAATAGCTTGTGTGAGTTCGCCCGCGCTTCGCGGATCAAAAAGCCGCGCTGCGGTACCGGTCGTTTCCACTAACGCCGGAATGCGGCTCGCGATGACCGGAGCGCCGCAGGCCATTGCTTCAAGCGGTGGCAATCCAAATCCTTCATAGATGCTTGGGTAGACAAACACACGGCAGGATGAGTAAAGCGCGCGCAGGTCGTCGTCGTGCAGGTAGTCAGTCAGCACGATCCGCTGCCTCGTCTCCGATTTTTGAATTGCGTCGAAGAGTGGTCCACTCAACCAACCGCGGCCACCGGCGATGACCAGTTGCAGGTCGCGCTCGGGTAGTTCTTTGACAACCTGTTCGAAAGCATCGATTAGCACACCAAGATTCTTGCGCGGCTCTATGGTGCCTACCGTCAGCAGGAAGTCGTCTCCTATTTCGAGTTTTTGACGCAGTCCTTTTGTTACCTGAAGTGCGAGCGGCGAGAAGGTTGTCCGGGCCGCCTCAGGCACGGCAAACACTTTTCCGGCCTCGACCTTGAGATGTTCGCAAACTTCTCGCTTCACACTCTCTGTGGGCGTGATTATGGCGTTGGCTAACCTGGCCATCATCGGCAGACGCCGGCGCGCCCGACCGCGGCTCCGTCTGGTATGCGTATTGGGATGAAGAAGCTGCGAAAGGTCATGGATGGTGAGGACCGTGGCACACTTTCGCCAAAGCGGCACGTCGTAGTTTGTCCCATGAAACAACTCGATCCCCTGCCGGCGAACATAACGCGGCAACCCATTGGACCACCAATGGCGGCCGAGTGGGCCGACGCGGACGCGCTCGAGTTTCAAGTTTTCTGGAAGCGCGTTCTCCGCGTTCCCGAAACCGGCAATCGGCGGGTAGGTGGAGGGATAACTAAGCTCAAAATGGCTCGACGGCTGCGACCGGGCCAGCGCCACCGCCAATTCAAAAGTGTAATGTCCGACACCGGTTTTAGGCGTCGTTAACGGAAGACCGTCGAGTCCGATGCGCATTCTTTTCAGTCAGGCCCATCCGGGCAAGCAACCGTTTAGCTCGTCATCACTTCTCATCCGCCAGCATAATCGCTATTGCGGTCATCAGGGCCAAAATTAAGCGGCAGATTGACGACGCGAGCGGCGCGGAGTTAGACTTTAACCCTTGTCCGTGCGTCTAATCACATTGGTGAAAGACGAATATCCCTCATTCATTTGAGACATGGTACGCCAGGAGCATTGAGATGAGATTCGCTGTTGCTTTTTTTGTGATTACCCTAGCTTGCCTGACTGTTTTCGGACAAGGCACGCCCACGTTACAAATCAGGACAGACGTCCCTGGATTACCCTCAGAGCTTTTCTACGGCAACATAAAGGTAAAACCTCTGCGCCTGCGGCCGGGCACGAATACTCCAATCACCATCAACGATGCCGATTTCTTTGTAAATCAGCAATACGTTGACTTTCTTAATCGCTTCCCGGACACAAGCGGTTTCAACTTCTGGATAAACCAGATCACCGGTTGTAACGGAAACGCTACTTGCATTGAGGGTCAACGCGACAATACTTCAGGAGCGTTTTTCCTGTCTATCGAGTTTCAGGAAACCGGCTTTCTGGCCGAACGCATGTACAAGGTGGCGTACGGCGACGGCACGGGAACGTCTACTTTGGGCGGCACTCATCAACTCCCGGTGCCCGTCATTCGGCGTAGCGAATTCCTGCCGGACACTTTGCAATTGTCCAATGGCGTAATCGTCGGGCAGAGTGGTTGGGAAGCCGTTCTGGAGAACAACAAGGTAGCGTTTGCCAATGATTTTGTTGGCCGCACTCGCTTCACTACCGCCTATCCGGGCGGAATGCCGCCATCGCAGTTTGTGGATACCTTGAACGCCAACGGCGGCAATCCTCTGTCGCAAGCGCAGCGCGATCAGCTGGTTAACGAGTTGACCGGAGGCACAAAGACACGGGCACAAGTGGTTAGAGCAGTGGCTGAAGATTCAGATCTGGTCAACGCCGAGAAAAACAAGGCGTTCGTGCTCATGCAATACCTTGGTTACCTGCGGCGGGACCCGAATTCAGGCCAGGACACTGACTACACCGGTTATGAATTCTGGCTGCAGAAATTGAATAACCACGCCGGCGATTTCCATGCGGCGCAGATGGTTAGATCTTTCATCGTCTCAGGCGAATATCTCAACCGTTTCTAAAGTAGGACAGGCATTCCTGCCTGTCCGTCGCTATGATTTAGACAGACAAGAATGTCTCTCCTACCGAGGGCCGGATTCGATTTTGAGTCCGGCCTTTTTGTGTGCGCGAAGACAGCTTGAGAAATTCGCAGGTTGGGAAGCTCACGGCCCGAATCTATGCCGGTATTCCCCCGAGACGATGAATGCCTTCACCATTTCGGCGTTAACGAAGTTGCCATTGAACTCATTCAGCTTGTTCAGCCAGAAGTTGTAGCCCTGAAAGTCCAGCGTCTGCTCGGGAGGATCAAATGGATTTCTTCGCAGATAGCCAAAGTACTGCATCAGCACAAAAGCTTTGTTGGTTTCCTGCTGTTTGAGCGTCGCGTTTTCGGCCACCCGTCGCAGTACCCGCGCCCGCGCCGCCGTGTCCGCAGTCGTTGACGCTCCGCCAAATTCATCAATGACTGAAGTGCGTTCCACCGAGGAAGGCGTCACCCCGGCATTCGCATACAGCGAGTCAACAAACTCGGCCGGCGAGTTTGACAGCGGATGGTCCTGCGTAAATCTCAAACGCAATACGAAATCAACGGTGAAGGTTTGTTTGTTTTTCTCCAATTGCGTCTGCCAGTCGCCAACGTTGACCACCACGCCCTTCCCGATTTGCTGTGTGTCAGCCAGGAACTCGGCATATCTCACGGGCACCGGAATGCCGGGCGGGTTGAACGCCGCTTTGTACATCCGGTAGACCAGGAAGCCTGTTTCCTGAAACTCGATCGAGAGGAAGAACGCCGCCGAGACATTGATGCGCCTGATCTCAATGCACGTCTGGTCGGAACCGCAGGAAGTGATCTGGTTGGTCCAGAACGCAAACCCATCGGGATCAGCCTCACGGTTGAGAAAGTCGATGTAATGCTGGCGCACAAAAAAGCCGGTCTGGTCGACTGGGTTCGGCCCATTAACAGCATCATTGTCGGTGATCGAGACCGAGACACTCGGAGCTGACCCGAGGCTAACCCCGCTGCCAACGGCATTGCTAAGCACCACCAGAAAACTCTCAGTCGTTTCGGCATAAGAATCATCCACGACGAAAACTGAAAGAGTCTTCGAGGTTTCGCCGGGCGCAAAATTCAGAGTTCCAAACGTGGATTCATAGTCACAACGCGAAGATGCCGCGTTGCCAATGACGTCGCAGGTGTTTGCGCCGGCATTGTCGATGGTGTCATATCTCACCTGGGCCATCCCGGTTGTATTGCCGCTGCGGGTCACCGTTACGACCGCCGCACCGGCGTTTTCGCTGAAGCTGGTGGAGGAGGCGGTAAACTGTATCGTGGAAGCCGGTGTCGAGATTTGCTGCCAATCAGGAAGCCAATCAAGTTCTGAATTGCTGGTCAGCTTCGCCAGGTTGGTGCCGTTTGCGTTCATCATAAACAGCTCAACGGTTGTTTCGTCAGTGACGCTCCCGGATGCGAAAACGATATTTGAGCCGTCAAACGACCACACCGGAAAACCGTCAGTCACCGCATTGCTGGTGAGTTGGTTTCGTCCACCACCGTCCCCGTTCATGACGAAGATTTCAATCCCGTTGGGATTCATCGCGTTGCCGCTGGCAAACAGGATTTTCGTGCCGTCTGGCGAATATGACGGTTGACCATCAGCGACCGAGTTTGTGGTAAGGCGAGTTCGATTAGTGCCGTTGGCGTTGATCGAAAAGATCTCAAAAGCGTTCGGGTCAAACACACTACTGCCGCCACTCATGAAAACAATTTTGGTCCCATCTGGTGACCACGATGGAACTCCATCGATGGCCGTATCATTCGTCAGCTGCGTTTGATTGCTGCCGTCAGCATTCATCACAAAAACTTCGAAGGTGCTGGGGTTACTCAGATTGCCGCGAATGAAGGCGATCTTGGTGCCGTCATGCGACCAGGCAGGAAACCCGTCGGCCAGGGGGTTGTTGGTGATTCTGGTCTGACTGGTGCCATCGGGATTCATCGTGTAAATCTCGAAGTTACCATCACGACCGCTCATGAAAACGATCTTTGAGGAATCAGGAGACCACTTCGGTTGATCGTCATAGGCGAGGCTCGTCGTCAAGCGAACTTGATTGGTGCCATCCAGTTCCATCGAGAAGATGTCATGGTTGCCACTATTTCGAACACTGCCAAACACGATCCTGGGACCGCCGACGATTACCTTCGCTTTGCGTTCGGCGCGATGAGGCGAGTCTGATGACCCAGGGTTGGCTTGACTGACACCAACGGAGGGCAGAACCGCCATCACTGCAATCAACAGACGAATGGAGTTCAGCGTGCGGAAACTGATGAGAAACATGTTCGTAAACCTTTCGCCTGGAGCCATGAGTCAGGTTAAGAGCATATTAAGAGCGCAGCCGCCGATCCGAAATGGGACCAGGCGGCTGCGAAACGGTCACACAAATGCTGCTATTTCTCTTGAAGCGACAGCGGTCCTCTCCTATTAACGCGACGTTTCTCGGTTCCAGCTATCAAACTCTGGCAGTTGTCCTAAATTCAAAGGAGCGAAGCCCTCCCTGGCGGTCGGGCTACTGCCCCTCCTATGGGAACCCGGCCGCCGGACCGAACCTTCCTTTGTACTCACCCGAGACTATGAAGGCCTTTACCATTTCCGCAGCAACGAAGTTGCCATTGAACTCATTCAACTTTCGCAACCAGAAATCGTAACCAGTGTAGTCAGTGTCAGGGCCTGAATTCGGATCGCGCTGCAGATAACCAAGGTATTGCATCAGCACGAACGCTTTGTTTTTCTCGGCGTTAAACAGGTCCGAGTCTTCGGCTACCGCCCTTACCACCTGCGCCCGCGTCTTTGTGCCCCCGGTCAACTCGTTAACCAGCTGATCGCGCTGTGCTTGCGACAGAGGATTGCCACCGTTGGCGTTCAAGGTATCCACAAACTGCGATGGCGGCATTCCGCCCGGATAGGCGGTAGTGAAGCGAGTGCGGCCAACAAAATCATTGGCAAACGCTACCTTGTTGTTCTCCAGCACGGCTTCCCAGCCAGGTTGGCCGACGATCACGCCACTAGATATCTGCGAGCTGTCCGGCACGAATTCGCTGCGCCGGACGATGGGCACCGAGAGTGGATGAACGCCGTCGAGTGTAGAAGTACCCGTCGCGTCGCCATACGCCACCTTGTACATGCGTTCGACGAGGTAACCAGTTTCTTGAAACTCGATCGAGAGATAGAAAGCGCCTGAAACGTTTATCCGCTTGAGCTCTATGCAAGCCGGATCCGCTCCACATGAATTGAGCTGATCGGTCCAAAATCCCAAACCGCTGGCGTCCGGCACCCGGTTCAGGAAGTCCTGGTAGTGCTGACTGACAAAGAAGTTGGAATTCCCGAGTGGATTCACGGCGCCACGCGGCAAGTAATTGACCGTGAGCGCATTTGTCAGATTGGTCGATGCTGTTTCGGAAGTATGCGACGCGATGACATAGGCATCCGGCTCACCGCCGGCGATGCCGACCACCGGGAAGAGGTTTGTGTTGATTGGCGCGGACTGGCCGGTGCCATACCGGCTGATAATCGTGCCATCAGTGCGCAGCTCAATCTCGAAGTTCACCGGAAACTCCGTCGAGGGAGTTCCATCACCAAAGGTGACTGCCGACCATCTGAAGATGACCCGCGACGAATCAGGACTGACCACGAAGACATCGTCTCCCGCACGCCGGTCGGTGCGGATGTCGTCCCACATTCCTGAGATTGCCTTAGACTTCGCGAGGTCAACCGACGAGCTCGGAACATCGTCCGCATCACCGTTTGGCCGGGTGGGTGGAGCTGAGAAGAAGAGATTGCCGTTAGTTGAAACGTTAACGGTGGTGAAATTCTGACCAAAGAATGGGAAGGAGAGACCCAGTGGACGATTCAATAGAAGCTTGTCATCACCAATAAGATTGAGCGCCGTACCGCCGGTAGAGAGCGGGGCCGGCACGCTGTAGGCCGTGGCGTATGGATCCCCGGCGGCAAAACTCACCGAAGCGTTGAATGTTGCCGGCGTGCCTTCATTGCCGGCATTGTCAAACTCGCGCAGGGTGACGGTCCCGCTCCGATGCCGGTACGGAAGCGTCACATTTACGTTCTGCGGCGACCCGGGACTCGCAGGAATCGCACTCTTTAAAAGCGTGACCGCGCCCGTGATCGAGTCAGTAAAGGTGATTTGATACAGCGACGCCTGGCCTGACGGGCCATCATCACCGGAAGCATTCCACGCAATGGCCAGGTCGCGACCGTTCTGACTGCTCAAATGGAAATTCACAACCTGCCCAGGAGCCGTTGTGTCGTTTTCCAGCAAGGTCGCAAAACTGGTTCCGACGTTCAGCCGGCGACCGGTCAACGTTTTATCAACCAGAGAAGGTTGGACGTCACCATTTAACAGCAGGAGGTTTTTCACCTTTTCTACCGAAAGACCTGAATTCTGAGCCCAAAGCAGAGCTGCGGCGCCGGCAACGTGTGGGGTGGCCATCGAGGTGCCGCTGAAGAATGAATACGTATTTCCTGGCGTGGTACTAACGATGCTGACGCCTGGCGCCCCGAGGTCGACGCTCAAGTTCCCGAAGTGTGAGTCACTCCACAGCGTATCGGTCTGATCAGTGGCCGCCGCCGCGACTACATTGGGAGCCTCGTAGCCAGATGGGTAATGCGGCGCCAGCTCATTGTTTGCTTCTTCGGTGCCGAGGTCCACATTGCCGGCTGCGGCGACGAAGAGTATTCCGGTCTGGTTGAGCACATTAATTGAGTCCAGAAAAGCCTGGCTAAAGCCCCCACCACCATAGCTGTTGTTCAGTA
>JAXIOV010000217.1:0-6547 GCA_045403245.1 Pyrinomonadaceae bacterium
TGGCAGGCGGTCTTCCACGGCGAGAATTTGATCGTCGATCCGACGAATCCGCCAAAGGCCGCACCCACAGCTCCGCCAAAAAAAGAAGAGCCGAAGAAGGATGACAAGACTGCGGCTAATTCAAATACGGCTGCTAACACCGCTGCTCCGGCCAGGGCCACTCCCGATGCCAACACCGACGCTCTCGTCAAGGTGGAACTCGCGCTATGGGAAGCATGGAAGGCACACGACGCCAAAAGGCTCGACGATCTGATGGCCAAGGACGTTTCCTTTGTGAACATATTCGGCACCTACCTGGCAACCAGGGCCGATGCAATTAAGGACTGGATCGGGACCGGTTGCCAGGTCAAGAGCGTCAGCGTCAGCGATGGCTCCGCCTCAGCTCTTTCCCCGACCGTCGAGATGCTCACGCGCAAGGGCACAGCCGAAGGCACTTGTGGCGGTCAGGAGATCGGAGGAACTGCTATCTGGGGCGTTTCAATTTATGTTAAGGACGGCGCTGCGTGGAAGTTCGCCTTTGGCATGAATTTGTCCGCTATGTAAGCTTGGCTGGTTCTTTGTCAATCGAGTTCGCCAACAGCAGAATGGCTCCGCAGAAAAGCAGTGTGTCGAAGAAAAAGTTCAGCGCCACCACGTCGGTGGGCGCGGCGAGGAGCATCGGCATCGGCAGGTAGATCTCCAACACCGTCAGCAGAATCGTAAGCCCTGAAGCTGTGGCTGCCGTGCGCGCTTTCTTATTCACGAGTAAGCAAGCGCCGGCGAGAATCAAAATCACGCCCACAAAAGAACTCAAGAAAATTCGCCCGGGGATCCATTCGGGCGTGAGCTTTTCCGAGCGGAACTCAGGGCCACGTATTCCGGATGCAGCAGATGCTCCACCCCGTAGAATAGCGAAGGTAGCCCCAGGAAGAATCGCGGAATGGCGGTCAAAGACCTTGCTCTGCGCTTTCAAGATTGCAAGAGTCCTGGCATCTATTGAATCGCGTTCAAATTGCGGTGTTAATTGCCGATGCCATTTGGGCGGCGTATCATCTGTTTAAGCTTTTCAGCGATAAGGACTGAGAGCTCGGACGCACACACCGAAATGATTGCCAACCACGACAGAGCAAAGCTGGTAAACGCCATTGTTTACTTCGGTCAGCATACGAAGAAATGTGGCATGACCAAGCTCTTCAAGCTGCTCTACTTTCTGGATTTCGAGCACTACAAGAAGACCGGCAGGAGTGTGACCGGGCTCAAGTATTTCGCCTGGCCCATGGGGCCCGTTCCGGTAAGTCTCAAGGAAGAACTAAACCAACCCGAGGCCGATCTAAGCGAGAAAATCATTATTCGCGAAGTAGCTACTCGATTCGAACAGCCATTACGCCTGATCGAAGCAAAGGGATCCTTCGACCCCGGGCACTTCAGCAAACGGGAAATCCGGCTGTTGAAAGAGTTGGCAAATGAGTACAAGGACAGCACCGCAGACGAAATGATTGAGGCGGCCCACCTCGAAACCTTGCCGTGGCATCGCGTGTTTGAAGATGAAAAACGGCGTCAGGCCGAGATTCCATACGAATACGTCCTGCGCCCCGATGAAGCTGAGATGATGAAGCACGTGTCTACAGGCAACCGCGAGATCTCAGAGAACTATAGATGACTCCGGGGACGATCCTCACCGATACCCAATTCCTCTACTCCGTTTTTTGAGTTTGATAGAGTTCACATGCTCACCCATGGAGTGTCTGGCCGGATCAGGCAGATTGGCGTGTTGCCCACCGATATCCTGAAAGAACTTTTGATTTGCGCGGCGGAATGCGAGGACATCACTCACGCTCAGGCGATGACGCTGCTTGATACTCATCGCAGCCTGCCATGACGCATACCCCGGCCTGGGGCGCAAGCCCAGGATCAAGTCCACCATAATCAATCAGCCCGCGGAGCGGGCGGCAGCGGTTGAGTTGACGGCTGTCGCCCGCTCCGCGCGGGCTCTGAATATTTTTGGCGGTGGGTTCCTGCGGTTCCGCTTCGCTTCACCCCAGGCTTTATGCTGACACCCGCTCCGCGGGTTGAGGTCAGATCGCAGAATCGCATTGTTGAGTCCGCGGAGCGGACGCCAGCATAAGGCCCTAAAAGCCGAGAACCAAAACCGGGTCAGGCTTGCGGTTTTGCGATTCTCAAACGCTGGCACCTGGATCAATCAACAATTTCAAAGAGTTGCGAGTGAGAGAGAATCGCAAATCGCAAGCCTGACCCCAGTCTCCGTTTCCATTGAACTCCATCGTACCGTCGTCCACGCGCCCGAACCGAAGCATTGATGGTCCTTCAAGTAGTTTTGATGTACGCGCCACGCGTTTTCGATCCCTGTCGCGGCAGGGTGTGGAGCGCCCTTCGCCCTGAAACGTTTTCGTAGCATCAGTCATCTATAGTGAAGACCGCATTCTCTATTGCCAAAAGTCTTCGCGATGCGACGAACGAGTATCCTATGGTTCACTCAACAACTCTAAGTCCAACGGAACCCGAAGATCCTGAAGCGGCCTTCAAAGAGTTTCGTGAACTCGCGCGGAAGGGCCCGCGTTGGTTGACATCAATTCATAGCGAGAATTCGTACCGTCGTTCTAAGCGCTCATTTCTCACTAACGGGACCTTAACCCGTTGGCCCCATACATTCTTCTTACCTCAAAGGAGATCGAAAACATGGCTTTCCCAAAAGACACTCAAGCAGACCTCGACGCTTTCTATTCGAAGCATAAACTCGGCCCCAACGGACTTCCTACCGCCGCGTGGGAAGCAGCAAACCTAACAAGGATTACTCCCGCTTACCCGCTGACCCTGGCCTTCCCTCCGGGATCACAAGTGACCAAGGTTACTTGCCACAAGAAGGTGGCCGATAGTTTGACCCGCATCTTCGCGGCAATCCTGGCGCATTACGGTTCCGTGGATGAGGTGAAGAAAGCTCGAATGCATTTGTTTGCGGGCACCTTTAACTTTAGAAAGATCGGCGGCTCCAACCGTTTAAGCACGCACTCCTGGGCAATCAGCATAGACATTGACTCGGCGAAAAACCCGCAAGGCAAGAAGCATGACGAAAGCAAAGGGATGATGCCGATGGCGGTGGTCAAAATCTTCGAAGCTGAAGGTTGGAAGTGGGGAGGAAGATTCGGTGGTACTCGAGTTGACTGTATGCATTTCCAGGCTACCAAGTGACGCTCAACTCTCCTTTGTCATTCCTCACAAAGGACCGCAGCTGAGAGCGCAGTAACAATTCATTCAACCCGACCCGCGATTAGCATGGGGCCACATTACCTGCGTTAATGTTGGCCCCATCTGTTACCCACGACAAACACAAGGAGGCACTCATGAAAATCGCTCTAGTCCTCACGTGTGCGAGCCTGTTTCTTTCCCTCTTGCCCACGACCGCGCCGGCTCAAGCTCCATCTGCCGCCGATCAGATAGCGGCGATCGCAGCGGACTCGTCGTGCGCCCGAATAAATTGGCCTGGGCGAGGTTTCGCGCCCAAAGCCTATATGCGCGGCATGGCACTCGTTTTCGCCCGGGCAGTGTGTCAAGCCGAACGCGCCGATGTGCGAGTCGTCTCGGCGGCGCGCGCGACGCCCGGCCCCGAAACCAACAAAACCGATGCACTGACCTGGTACGACGCGCAATACGCGGCCCTCGGCATGTCGAATGCGACCGACGGCGTTGACACACTTCGTCATGCCTACACGTTGTTGATCGGTCTTGGGATGCGCGAATCCTCCGGACAACATTGCGTCGGCAGGGACCGTAGCGCCGATTTCACGGCCGCCGATTCGGCGGAGGCCGGTCTCTTTCAGACGTCCTTCGGCGCGCGCAACAGGCATGCGACCATGGCTGCTCTGTATGAAAAATACAAAGCCGACCAAAGCGCCTGTTTGCTCGACACCTTCAAGCGTGGGGTTTCCTGTCCCGCCGAAGACGCGGAAAATTTCGGGACGGGCGAAGGCAACCGTTGGCAACAACTGACCAAAACCTGTCCCGCATTCGCCACCGAATACGCAGCCGTTCTCTTCCGCGTCCACGGTGGCCGCAAGGGTGAATTCGGTCCTCTCAGAAACCGTGCGGCGCAAGTAAGGCCTGTGTGCGACGCGATGTTGAAACAGGTCCAGGATCTAGTGCGCTTGAATCCCCAGATGTGCTCCGCGCTCTAGTGTAGCGACGGATGTAGCGACGGAGAATAGAAACAAACTACTTTCGACCGCACAAAAAGTGGTTAAGCACTTTTTGTGCAAAGCCTGGTTCTATTTGGACCTCGCTTGCTTGCGCGCGGTGTCGTTATCTTCGGCGGCAGCTGCGCGTCGGACCTCGTCCTGGGTGAAGACTGCGAAAATAAAAGGCTGCGCCTCGAGGAAACGAGCCAAGTCGCCCAAGGTCAGACCGAGGTGCAACAGCCTGTCCTCATCGACGAAGATCTGAGCGTTTTCTGGTTCGTAGGACGTAACGAGCTGCTTCGCCTGTGGATCAAACTTCTCGTGCACCAAGTCTACCAATGCGGGCGCAAGGTGGCGGCGCTCCGGCGGTGCGGAGGGCATGCCATGGTCGGCGGTCACCGCCAGGAGATAGTCCTTTCCAACCTTGGCCTCGAGCGCGCAAATGATTCGTGCCAAATTGCGGTCCATTTCGCCCAGTGTGAGGCGCAGTTCATTCGAATCCGGCCCGTAGCGGTGCCCCACGAAATCCGCGCCTTTGTAGTTCAGCAGAACCAGGTCTGCAACACTGTCTTCACCCAGCCGCTCGTGCTCGATCATGGCGATCATCGCGTCAGCTTCGAAGGCGGGGAAGAGCGCCGAACGGCGCACCGCCGCAGGCGAATCAATTCTGTGATGCAGCCACTCAGACTCTACTGACCACAGTATGCTCGCATTGAGATCCTTCAAATAGTCAGGCAGCCGGAAACAGTTGGAGTTCGAGTGCCAGAAACCCGTCGCCTCGTCATAGCTGGCGAGCACGACCGGCGCGCCATTAGGTTGACACGCACCGTGGCCGGCGAGTGGCGTGGCCGCTCGGTCTATGCTGCCCTGCGCCAGGACGATCGCGCGGCCTGAGGTGGTGAGTTGCCATACGTCTGCAAGCGTCAGTGTCATTAGCAGCTGCGGCATCGTACCGGCGAACACGTCCAGGCGCCGCTGGTGTAAGCGGTCGTAAATGTTGTTGGCCGTGACTCCGTGGATACCAGGATCGGCGCCAGTCGCGATCGTCGAGTGTCCAACGGCGGTGTTCGTAGGCAGAAAGTTGACGTGTGCCTGACTGAACCACGCGGCGCGCCGGCGTAACGCGGAAATCGTCGGCATGACATCGGCGTACCGATCGAAGTAATCGCGCCGCATACCATCCAGAACGAGAGCCAGGACAACGCGTGGTTGAGCAAAGCCGGGCCGCAAGACCGGCAATACGCGCCCTGTCGCAGTCGGGGGCATCGACACACCCAGCGCCGCCGCAAGTGTGGGCGCAACGTCCTGCTGCACTGCCGGCAACGAGTACACTCCCGTTCTTACTGCAGGGCCCACAAACATTAGCGGAATCGCGGCATCATACGCCCACGGGGAACCGTGCATGAACGCCACGTCCGAATCAGGCCGCGTGATAAAGTCGCCTTCACGCGGCACGATCAGAAGCTGGCCGGTTCGTCCGGGAAAGTATGCCCGAGCGAACATCTTTAGGAAGCGCCGTCGCTCCGCAGCGCCGGCGGCACTACGTCGAATACGACGTGCGTCGCTCCCTAAAGGTCGCTTAGCCTGCTGCCCTGAAACCGTGCAAGCCATCGCGATCAGGGTCAGGGCGATGAGGGTCGCACCGCAGGCGGTCAACCTCGAAAAGGTGGGAGAGATTCGCGGCGTCGTCATGGCTCCTCCGTTCACTCCAATTTCTTTGTCAATCGAGTTCGCCAACAGCAGAATGGCTCCGCAGAAAAGCAGTGTGTCGAGAAAAAGTTCAGCGCAACCACGTCGGTGGGCGCGGCCAGGAGCATCGGCAGGTAGATTCATAACACCGTCAGCAGAATCGTAAGCCCTAAAGCTGTAAGCGCCGGCACGACGACAACGAACTGTTGGAAACTGCACACGACGATTTGCAAACGCTCGGCGCTCCCCCTGTTACTTCGAGTGGCGGCATTCTAAAGCTGCCAACCAAGGCAAGCAATCAGACTGTGAGATTCGGGGCCGAACTGCAACTAAACCGTGGCTAGTGGTACCGATGTGCCGGATTTGGCGAACCTCTTCGAGCGCCGCACGAGCGTGTGCCAGCCGTTCCCGGCTCCATCCCACGGACGATGTCGTCCGCCAGGTGAAGCGTAAAGAAGAGCACCGAGAGCAGGGAAGCGATGGTTCCTGCGATTCCAGGCTTAGAAAAACAAAACTGAAGCCGTCGATCCGACGGTTCTGTTCTCACCGCCGGTCGAAAAAAGACCTTGCATGGATGTGTGTGCGGGTCTCGTGAGGAAGTCAGTTTGAAATTCAGCCGCGGATTAGCCAGGCAAGCGAAGCGCCCGCATCAGAACCGGGAGCCGTAGCGACCGGGTCGCCGTCGCGAG
>JAXIOV010000116.1:0-25768 GCA_045403245.1 Pyrinomonadaceae bacterium
GCATCAGAACCGGGAGCCGTAGCGACCGGGTCGTTGTCGTCAAGGTTGGATTCTGCGACAACGCCCCGGTCGCTACGGCTCCCGGTTCTGATGCAGCCGGGTCGTTGTCGCAAACACTCCACCGCTCGTCGTTATTGGCGCGTTAGATCCTGCGTTTCAGGCGAAAGAAATTCTTTAGTCGTTGGGTGAGCGTCGTGACCAGGACCCGTTCGCTACTGCTCCCGGTTCCGATGCGTTACTGGTGGGACTAGAAATCAATACCGGTGCAGCTCCGTAATCGCTTCCAACACATCAGCAATTTGCGGAAGGATCGTGTCCTCTAGTTGCGGAGCGTAGGCGACAAAGGTGTCGAGCGCGCCGACACGCTTCACCGGAGCATCAAGGTATTCGAAGAGTTCTCCGGAAATGCGGGCAGCGATCTCAGCCCCAAATCCCCATGATAACGAATCCTCGTGGGCGACAATCACTTTGCTCGTCTTCCTGACGGTTGCCGCGACAGCCTCCCAGTCGTAAGGCGACAGGCTGCGAAGATCGATAATCTCGACACTGATGCCTTTCTGTTCGGCTTGCTTGGCCGCCACCAGTGACCTCTGCACCAGGGCGCCGTAGGTAATGATCGAAAGGTCTTTACCCTCGCGCACTGTCCGGGCCTTACCGAAAGGAATCATGAAGTTGTCAGGAGGATACTGCGACTTGTTGTAGGCCTGGCGATAAAGATGTTTGTGCTCGAGAAACAGCACGGGATCGTCGCAACGGATCGAGGTCCGCAGCAAACCGTTGGCATCCAGCGCATTCGATGGATAGACAACCCGCAACCCGGGAATCTGCGTGAAGGTGGAAACCCCCGATTGTGAATGGTAGACCGCGCCGCCTTTCAAGTAGCCACCAACCGGCACTCGCATCACCATTGGACACTTCCAGTCGTTCCCGGAGCGCCAGCGCATCGTGGCCACCTCGTTACGAATCTGGTGCATTGCCGGCCAGATGTAGTCGAAGAATTGAATCTCGACCACCGGCTTCAGACCTCGCGTGGCCATGCCCACGGCCCGACCCACGATGTTTGCTTCGGCGAGCGGCGAATTGAAAACCCGCGCGCTGCCGAATTTTCTCTGCAAGTTTGCGGTGACTTTGAAAACGCCGCCTTTGCCTTTTACTTTGTCCAGAAACTCTTCGCGCGAACAGTCGGCCACGTCTTCGCCAAAGACCACGATGCGCGAATCGCGAGCCATCTCGGTGTGGAGACAGCGATTGATGAGATCAACCATGGTGCCGGCATTTCCCGCCAGGGAAGCATGATCTTCAGTATCAAACTCCTTCGAAGTTGGATCGACTTGAGGTGAGTACACGTAGCGAGTAGCCGTCTCCGGCGCAGGTTGCGGGCTCGCCAGCGCCTCGTCGGCAGCCTCGTTCACCTCGAGGTCAACCTCGCTCTTTATTTTCTGAAGCTGATCCTGATCGACGATACCTTGATCAATCAGATGAGCGCCAAATCGCTTAATGGGATCTCGCTCGGCATCAGCAACGCGTTCCTCGTCGGGACGGTAGAGCTTTTCGTCGTCTGATAGTGAATGCGAATACGGGCGAATGACCTTCGCGTGCACCAGCGCCGGGCCTTTTCGCTCGCGGAGATATTGGACTGCGCGCTGCAGCGTGCCGAGCGAGTCAAGTAGGTCCGTGCCGTCACATTTCTGGAGGTAAAGATTTGGAAAATTCTGGAGGAGCTTCGAAACGTCGCCACCGGCCGTCTGCACTTCCACCGGCACGCTGATGGCGTAGCCGTTGTCTTCGAGCAGGAAGAGCACCGGCAGCTTGAGATTGCAGGCGGTGTTGAGCGCCTCCCAAAACTCGCCTTCGCTGGATGTGCCATCACCGAGCGAGACGTAAACCACTTCGTCTTTTTGAAAGTTTGAAGCGCGCTTGTTGAGTTCTTTGATTAACTTGAAACGATAGCCGGCTTCGGCCGCGCCGACGGCCTGCAATAATTGCGTTCCGGTCGGAGACGACTGCGAAACGATGTTCAGTTTCTTGTGACCCCAGTGTGAAGGCATCTGACGGCCATGGGAGTTTGGATCCGCCTCCGCTCCAACTGCGGAAAGCAGTTGTTCCAGCGGAGTCATCCCGAGCTGAAGACAGAGCGCACGGTCACGGTAGTAGGGATAAAACCAATCGTACCCGGGCTTCAAGACCATGCCGGCCGCAACCAGCACGGCTTCGTGTCCGGCGCCGCTGATCTGGAAAAAAATCTTGTTCTGATTCTTTAGCTGGATCTCCTTGTCGTCGATTCGGCGAGACAGATACATCGTCCGATATATCTTTAGCATTTCCTCGCGGGAGAGCTTTGGTCGCTCTGCTTTCGCTTGAACCGTCCCCTTAGGAGTTTGGGAAACGGACTGCGGAGCGGGCTTGGGCGCGGGCTGGGCCGCAGTTTTCACAGCCTGTGGAATTGGTCGAGCCTGTGGGGGCGTCTTCTTCGGTTCCGGCGCAGGGGCACGCTCGGCTGTTTCGGCTTTGGTCTTTCTTACAAGTTTTAAGACTTTGGTATCGCTCATCGTGATTGCCCGGCATTGCCGCCGCGGGGCGGTCTCAATAACACTTCGACGCGGCTGCTAAAATACCCGGGTCGTCCTAAAAATCGTTTTCTAAAATGTTTTTGAACTCTTCAGCCATTCCCGGGTGACCGTGTGAGGTGGCGGCCGCAACGCCACGTTGATAAGTTTCCTTCGCTTTTTCTCGCTCGCCGGATTTGTCAAACGCCCGCGCGAGCATTCCGAACGCGTTGCCTTCGTCGTCCGAAATGGCGAGATAACGTTCGAGCGTTTCGATCATCTCCGGAGTTTGCCCGGCCTTCTCATACTCTTTGGCCAGGCCAAACAGAATACTGCTGTTGACTGGATCATTCACCAGCATTTGCTTGAAGATGTCGATGCGAGAAGCGGTCATAACTATCGTCAATCGTAAATCGTAAATCGGGAATACTAACAATTGAATTAGGGGCCACTATTCACTATTTACGATTCACTATTTACCGATCAATAACTTGGCAATCGTCTGCAACTGCATGTTTGACGTCCCCTCGTAAATCGCTCCGATCTTCGAGTCGCGCCAGTATTTCTCCACCGGATAGTCTTTGACGTAACCATAGCCGCCATAAAGCTCGATGGCCTGCGAACTAATTCGCTCGGCCGCCCGGGAAGAATAAAGCTTTGCCATCGCCGCCTCTTTCACGAAGTTCATCCCGGAGTCTTTCATTCGCGCGGCGTTGTAAACCATCAAACGCGCGGTCTCAAGTTCGGTTGCCATCTCCGCTAGCTGAAACTGCACGCCCTGAAACTGATTGATAGGTTTGCCAAATTGTTGCCGTTCGCCGGTGTAGGCAAGCGCAGCCTCGAAGGCGCCCTGGGCAATGCCAATCATTTGAGCGCCGATGCCGATGCGTCCTTCATTCAGGGTCTCAATGGAAATCTTGTAACCCTTGCCCGGCTCGCCCAGCACGTTTTCCCTGGGTACTTTGCAATCCTCTAAAATCAACTCGGTGGTGGAGGAAGCGCGGATGCCCAGCTTGTTTTCCTTCTTGCCGACGGAGAAACCCTCGAAGCCCTTTTCCACGATAAAGGCAGTGATGCCACGATAACCGGCTTCGGGATTTGCGTTGGCGAAGAGCACAAATACTTCCGCTTCCTTGCCGTTGGTAATCCAGAGCTTCTGGCCGTTGAGCGCGAAGTGGTCACCTTTATCGACGGCGCGGGTTTGCATTGCAAAGGCGTCTGAGCCTGAGCCTGCTTCGCTCAGCGCATAAGCCCCAACGCTATTGCTAGCCAGCCGCGAAAGGTATTTCTGCTTTTGTTCCTGATTCCCCCAGCGAATGAACGCATTATTGACGAGTGTATTCTGAACGTCGACAAAGACACCGACAGAAGCGTCGACGCGTGAAAGTTCCTCGACCGCCAGAATCGCGGTAAAAAATGATGAACCCGCGCCGCCAAACTCTTCGGGTGTCTCGATCCCCATCAAGCCGAGATCGAAACACTGCTGGATGATTGCCGGATCCAGCTGGCCGGCTTCGTCCATCTTTTCGACGCGCGGCCGGAGTTCGCCTTCGGCAAACTCGCGCACGCTCGAGCGAAACATCTGCTCATCTTCGGAGAGGGCCGTTAACGGACGACCACCAGGTTCCTCAATCGCTGTTTGAGATTGACTCATCTTCACCAGACTCACGTGGAATATTTGGAATTGACCCGCGGAGCATCATAATCAAGGCAAAAGTAAAAAGGCAAAAGGAAGCCGGGCAGGAAGGCAACAACCAAAACGAGATTTAGCTGCGGATTTACGCCGATGCACGCGAATCTGACGATAAGACAGTCAAACGCTGGCGCGGCTCAAACTAGTCTCGCCTGGTTCTGATCTGGGTTCAACCGCGCAAATCCGCAGCCAAAATTCTCTTTGCGGAGAAAATTGCGTGCTAAGGATTTCCGAAACGAGCGCGATACTCGGTCGAAACCAGAAACGATTTGACCATCTCGGCCCGTCGAAAGTCGCCGCCAAACTCGTTGAGTTTGTTTAACCAGAAGTCATAGCCGGCAAGACTGTTGTCCGGTGGGTCACTCGGATTTCGCTGCAGGTAGCCAAAGTATTGCATCATCACGAACGCCGGATTGAGTTCCCGCTGGCGGAGAGTTTCGTTCTCAACTACGCGGCGCAGGACACGAGCGCGGGCCGGTATATCGTTACTCGCAGGAGCGCTGCCAAATTCGCTGATGGCCGCTGTAATTTCAATTGATGAAAGCGGGCCGCCGGCGCTGGCATTGAGGGCGGCGACAAACTCAGCCGGCGTCAATGTCATCGGGTAGAGTTCGGTAAACTGTGCTCGCGAGACGAAACTCTGTATGAAGCTTGCTTTGTTTGTTTCCAACAGCGCTTCCCAGCCCGGGGCGTTCACCACCACTCCGTTTCCGATTTCGCGCGAGTCGAGTAGAAACTCGGTCGTGTGTTCGGGCATTAAGTTGTATGAAGCTCTATAAAGGCGATGAACCAGGAATCCGGTTTCCTGAAATTCGATCGAAAGGAAAAATGCGGCGGAAACATTCATGCGACGATCTGCAATGCAGGCGGCATCAGTGCCGCAAATAGTGATCTGGCCTGACCAGAAGTCGAGTCCGCTTTGATCAGGTTCGCGACTGAGAAAGTCCCGGTAGTGTTGGCGAACAAAGAACTGCGCCTGGTCGACTGGATTGGTAACGGGCTGGCTAGAGTCGTTATCGTTGATGCTGAGAGTTGCGGCGGTGTTGGTTCCGAGCAACGCGCCAATCGCGTGACTTAAGGTGAGGTTCAGCGTTTCCACCCCTTCGGTGTAACCGTCGTCGGTGACAAGGACCTCAATGGTGCTGCTTGTTTGTCCCGCGGCGAAATTAAGCGTGCCGATAACCGGGCTCATATCATCACCTTGCTCGGCCGAGCCGTTTACCGCCAGATAGCTCACTTCTGCTGGGCGAGACGTGTCGCCATGACGAGTGACGGTGATTGTGGCAGTTCCCACACCTTCCCCAACGCTATAGCTCGTCGCGCTAAACTCAATAAAGTTTGGGGCGGTTCCGACAAAGTGCACCGACTTATTGCTCCCAAGGTTATTGAAAGTTGCGCTCGAGGGCGCAAAGGTGTAGTTCGGATTCGATATGGTTACGGTGTAATCACCTTCTGCCAAAACCGTGAAGAGGTAATCGCCGTTTGCATCAGAATTCTGTGAACCGGTTTGCGAACCGGTCAACGATATGACCGCGCCCGTTATCGGAAGGCCGCTGGTATTTTCTACGTGACCGCCAATCAGGTAGCGATTTATGGTGGCGGCGAAATCAGCAACCCGGTTTCCTGAGGGCGTGACTATGCTGTGCGTGGGCTGCTGAATCGTGTAGTTATTCCGTGAGGCAGTGACGACGTATTCACCGCTGGTCGGCAACCCTGAAAACAGGTATTTCCCGGTTGAGTCTGTTTGGGTGGTGATTGGTTCAAACCCGCTAAGTGCCACTATAACTCCGCCTACCGCAGCGCCATTTTCGTCAGTTACTGTGCCCGCAATTGAAAAGGTGGGAGATGGCGCAGAGGCAAGGTAGGCGCTCAGTAGTCCCTGCTTGTCGGCCAGACACTGTTCGTCCGCCCCACATCCGAGGAGCTTGTTCGACCAGTAAAAATGGCCAGCCGGGTCGGGTTCGCGACTCAGCGCGTTCAAAAATGACTGGCGGACGTATTGGACCGGATCTTCCTCCAGAGTTGCGGTGTTGAAAGCGTTTGTCGCTAACGCCTGCGATTCAAGATTCTCGTATTGGGAATTGATGACAGTTAGTGTTCCAACAAGTGACGTAGCAATAATGGTGTCGGCGTCGTCAACGCACTCGACCTGGTCAAGGATCGCATTGTGAGCGCTGACTAGATTGATCGCCGCGTCCGCGGCGTGACTCCAACCGTAGTGTGACTTTTCGATCAGCACATTCTGAAGACCTTCGAAATAATGCCCGGACGATTGAAGGTTGGACACGTTCACGAAAATGCCGCTGACATACACGAGATCGATCAAGCTGGTGGCGGGCTGGTAAAGAAATGGTCTGCTGGACAAGGCGTTGAGAGCCCCTTCGTCGAGGAACACGCTACGGACCACGACTTCTCGGCGCGGCGAGGTTGGTCCTTTGGCAGCGGCGTTGCCGATGCCTATCCACGAAAAGGGCGCGGCATATCCTAATTTACCGAAAAGCTCGCGTTGGCCGTAGTCGATAAAGATCGCCTCCGCGACCGTTATTCCTTTCCACTCGAGATTCTGAACCACAGACCCGTTAACGCCGCTGTTGGCGGCACATCCGAGAAACACCGACTTCTCGATCATCAGGTGGCTGCGTACTGCTTGAACAATGGCGCCGTCCCAAACCAGACTGCTAACGGCATAGAACTCGCAATGTTTGACCCTCGCTTCGGCAATGTCGGTTAGCTCCAGCGTGATGATTGCATCCGTGGTGACGTCGGGGGTGCCGATAAACGTAATGTCGTGAACTAGTAAACTATCGAGTCCGGTGAGACTTATGGCGATGTGCGAAGTTCCGGTTCTCGGGGCAAACTCGGAAACCAAATCGAGGCCGCGTGACAGTTCCTCCCCGGTCGCGGTCGGCGGCGGAACTGGCGTGCTCGACTCGACTCCCGAGATCACGACGGAAGAAGCGAGACCGGAAAAGTTTTTCACTACCGGAGTGACGATGGCGTACCGGCCCGCGGGCACAAGCAATGTTCCACCGCCAGCTTCGGCCAGCGCATCCAAGGCGAGTTGTAAAGCAGGACCATCATTCGCGACGCCGTCGCCCACAGCGCCGAAGTCTCTAATATTGAATGTATCCGAAGTTTCTGGTGCGTGTGGCTTTGCGAAAACCTCAGCCGAGCCAAATAGGCAGGGCAGGATTAACCAGAAAACCAATAAACCAATAAGCGTGATGGATTTCATTTTCATCTTCAACGCATAGATCAACGCGCGTCGGTCCAGTTCAGTGAGGTTCAAATTTGGGGCAAGAAAGTTCGATCGCTTTGAGAGGCAAGATGAACCGAATTTTACGTTTCAGTTACCTCTGTCGGGGGGGCACAATGTCATTGTTTTCTGAAGTGTTCCTGGTCAATTACCTGAAGCGCAATCCTTGAATCCTGTTGACTGCCTTAGGTTTGACGCTCATCTTAAGCAAATAGTTGACTTTTGTTTATCAGGGTACTCAGCAGGCAAGACTCGGGAAAAACCTTAGTCCCAGTGAAGAAGTCAAACGTGAACGGGATATGGCCGGACGGGGTTGCCGGAACCGCACAACGCTATGATAACGTCTGAGCCGATAATTAACAGTCTTTTTTTTAGAATGGAATGTGCTTAGTTGGATAGTGATCTAGGACAAAAGCACGGTAGAGGCAAGAAACTGGCGCCTTTTGGCATCGTTTTCGCGGTGCTGGGCCTGCTGCTGTTTGCCTACTTTGTACGAAAAGTCGGTGTGGACCAGATCCTGGCGGGCATCAGGAGACTGGGTTTTGGGTTTCTCCTCATCATCTCGATTTCGGCTATTCGTCACATCGTACGGGCCTTCGCCTGGACGAAATGTGTTGAACCACCCTACCGGCTGCGTTTTCGCGACGCCTTTGAGGCCAGACTCATGGGTGACGCGCTCGGAAACATTATCCCTTTTGTCAGCATGGCCGTGTCGGAGCCTTCGAAAGCGATGTTTGCCCGACGTCACGTGCCGCTAGTAATCGGACTTTCCGCAATTGCCCTGGAAAATATTTTCTACAGCCTGTCGGTGGTGTTGTTCATATTTTCCGGGACCGTCGCTTTGCTGTTGAGCTTTCCCCTGCCGCCACCAATTCGTTACGCCTGCTTTGGTGCGTTAGTGATCACCGCATCCCTGGCGCCGCTCGGGTATTTAGTAATTTACAAGCAGTGGAAATTTCTGAGCGGCGCGCTTTCATTTTTGAGGCGGCGCGGGCTCGCCGGTAATTGGGCTGAGAAAACGATTCCGCGGGCACAAATGATGGAAGAACGGATTTACGGGTTCTACGTGAGAAACCGCCGTCTTTTTCTTCCGATCTTCGGCCTTGAGATTTGTTTTCACCTTGCCGGCGTCGCCGAAATCTACACCACCCTGTCCTTTATTAGTAACACCATAGCCCCCACCCTGCTGGCGGCGTTCATTCTCGAGTCGGTAAACCGAGTCATAAACGTAGTCTTCAAGTTTGTTCCATTTCGTCTTGGAGTGGACGAAGGCGGTAGTGGCATGGTCTCGGCCATACTCGGCTTAACGAAAGCAACCGGTGTTACGCTGGCAATTGTTCGTAAGTCGCGCGACATTTTTTGGACCGGTATCGGGGTCGCGCTTATGGTTCGAAGAGGAATGTCACCAGGAAAAGTAGTTGAACTAGCTGAGGAAGAAGCAGCCGCCGAAAAAGTGAGAATTCCTGTCGGAGAGTCTGGTTAAGGTGAGATTGGTCTCGAACGCTTTCATTCATAAGCCAAAGCGCTGACCGCATCCAGATTGGACGCGCGCAGCGCGGGATAAAGCGCACCCAGGGCAGCACCAAGGATCCCGATTGAAGCGGCAGTCAGAGACCAGCCCAGGCTGAATTCAAATAGCAATCCGTAGAAGCGTTGAATTCCGTAGCCAATCACGTAAGAAAAAAGAAAACCAGCCCCGAGACCCACCAGGCTAATCAAGACCGCTTCCGACTCAATGATCAAAATGATATAGCGTCTGGACGCGCCGAGAGCCTTTAGAATTCCGATCTCGCGGGTGCGTTCGGTAATAGTGGTGTACATCGCCAGCATCACTACCAGCGCGCTTACGACCGCGGCCAATCCCACCAGCACGCGCAGGAAAATCCCGAGAAAAGGAATACTTTTTTCGATACCGGTAAACAAATCCCTGGTGAATTGGATCTTGTTTCCCGGGAGTCTTTCGTTGATCCGTTTTGCTACCTCGACCTCTTCGCCAGGATTCTTCACCTTCACCAGAACATAGGTGATCTTATCGGGAGCTTCGAGCGCTTCCTGCATCGCGGCCAGCGTCATCTTGACGCGGGCTCCGGACTCGGGTGAATAGACTCCGACAATGCGATAGGGTTTATTGCCAAATAGCGGCAGTTGGCTGCCGACTCCAAGGTTGTTGTTTCGGGCCTTCGTTTCGTCGATCACGACTTCATCTGAAGCTTGCGGAGGACGCCCATCAATAATCTGAAGTTCATTGACGCGCGCAAACGAATCCCACTCAACACCGTCGAGTTGTTCAAAACCAAAACCACGCGTGCCTTGAAAGACGTAACGGATCACCGGCAACGCTTCCTGGACGCCCTCGATCTGTTTCAAGGCGTCGACATACCTGGCGCTGAGGTTGGCAGTCGACGATGTCAGCCCCATTGCTCCGGGTCGGGTGAAGATGATTTCAGCTTTTACGTTTGAAGCGCGTCGCTGCATGTCGTTTGACATACCGCGGGCCAGTCCAGTGAAAAGCATCACCAGACAAACCCCGAGCGCGATGCCCGCCACGCTGACGAGTGTGCGGATGGGCCGCTGCCGAATGTTGGAAACAACCAGATTGTCCATGCGCGCGAAAAAGTTAACGATGCGCCCTTGACGCGGAACCCGCAACATCCAGGAATCAAGTAACGATAAGACATTTCGGGAAAACCTACCAACCGGCGACCCGGATCGAGTTTGTACACCCAACTCCAGGAAGGCCAACTACCCAAACTTGTGGTTTGTCACACCGGGTAACCACATGTGATAGTTTCACTCAGAAAAACCAAATTCAGAGGCTGATACGTCTTGTCGGAAGAGACCAAAACCGCATTCAACCCGTTAGTAGACTACACGGAAGGCGCCGGAGTTCGATTCGATAAGTACGTCATCATCGCGCTGGCCCTGATGATTGTGGTTGGACTGGTGATTCGTGTCTGTCAATTGGAACCTGTCGGGTTTGCCGAAGACGAAGTAAATAAAGTCGAAGCCATTCAGGCGTACGAGCGCGGCGACATAACTGCAAACGGCGAGCACCCGATGATGATGAAAGCCCTGATGTTTGTGTCGGTAAAGATCGGCCGGGCATCGCAACGCGCCGGGCAACCCGCCGGGATCAGCGACGAGACTCTGTTTCGTCTCCCCAACGCGATTTTCGGCGCGCTAACCGTGATTCCGCTGTTTCTTCTCACGGCGGCCTTCTTCGATCGCTGGACCGGACTACTGGCGGCCGGTTTCTGGAGTTGCGGAGTAAATGCGATCACCGTCAACCGTATCGGCAAAGAAGAC
This sequence comes from Pyrinomonadaceae bacterium, assembly GCA_045403245.1. GTDB lineage: Bacteria > Acidobacteriota > Blastocatellia > Pyrinomonadales > Pyrinomonadaceae > PSRF01. Next base: position 10,802 of record JAXIOV010000116.1, read on the forward strand.
ACGCTGCTGGTTTTCTTCCTGTTGTTCGCGTTCTATTTCTACTTGCGGGCCAAGCAAACCAGCCCTCATGATCCGAAACTCAGGCGCCGGCCTTATGTCCTCAGCGGAATCTCGTTTGGTTGGATGATCGCGTCGAAGTATTTCCCCCACTATGTGGGTCTTAACGCGCTCTATCATCACTATTTTAGTGTGAGGAAAACGCGACCGGGCGAGCCCGGCGGAACAATCCCTTCGCTGTTTTTTCTAACGATTGCAATCGCATTTGTGGTCGCAAACCCGGCAGTGTTGATGCCTTCGGTGTGGGAATATCTGAACGCGTATATGGGCGAGCGGCTGTTATCGCATTCCGGGTATCTCTTCGCTGATCATCTGTACAAAAACAATATGTCAGTCACGCCCTTTTGGGGCACGCCAATCTATTTCTACGCCTTGTTTATGGCGATCAAGATTCCACTGCTAACGCTTGGCGCGTTTGTTATCGGATTTATCGTGGCGATTAAGTACCGGCGACATCCCGGACATGCTTTTGGCTTGTTCATGTTCCTTTTCTGGCTCGTTCCATACTCGCTGATCGGCGCGAAGTGGTTGCGCTACACACTTTCGATGATGCCTTTTGTGTATATACTGGCTGCCACCGGGGTGATGTGGTTGATTGTATTTGTCACCCGGCGACGGGATCTGGAGAAACAGAAAAAAGTAATTGCAGTCGCCGTCATCGTTGTCATCTTTCTCGGTTTACCTGCGTGGGTTGCTTATCAGGCTGGACCGCACTACGCGCTGTATACCAACGCTCTGGCGGCTGGTCGCTCAGGGTATTACTTCCCACACGACGAGTTTTATGACGACGGATTGCGAGAAGCGATCAAGTTTGTCTGCGACACGGCGCCTCCCGGCGCAATCATTGCCCACGAAACACCCGCCGTCGCGCGGTATTACCTGTCCAGGTTTGGCCGCCCCGATCTAATTTCGCGGACTATCTCGGCTCCGGATTTTGATCCGGCTCATACGCCTGCGTCGTCGTACATCATCGTTCAGCGTGGCCGAACTTACTTCGAAAACCGCGACAAAGTCGCGTTCATACGAGTGGCGTTCAAAAGGGTGCACGACGTGAAGGTGAACGGAATGACCGCGGCGGAAGTTTTTGTAAATCAGGCGAGGTAAAAACTTATTCCCTTTCTCTGTGCAACCCCAGTGTTCTCCCTGCGAATGCTCACCATGGAGACACAGCGCGGCCTATGGCCGCAACCAAAAATAGTAGCGCCCCATGACGCTGATCCTGATAATTGGGTTTGCAACAACTCAATTGGAGGAGCGTCATGGAGCGATTTGTGAAGCGGCATGGTGACCGCATCATCGGTAGTATAGCAGGTTTCGACCGCGTGCTTTTCCGGGGAAACCTGAGTTCGATTTGTCACTTGGGTGGCTTTGATCGATTTTTGTCGAGCCAGCGAATTCTTTATAAGGACTTTGGCTTGTTCGCCCAAAAGGTTACGGCACAGGTGAAAGCGCAGGCGGAACAATTGGCGGCTGCCAGTGGTCGGCCCCTGATCCATCTGCCGTCTCCCAAAACATCGAAAGAAGACCAGGCGCGAGCGATTATGGAGCGGGACGGGATTACTGAGGGATTGATCTGCGTGCTGTCGTGCGTTGAGCCTTGTCGCACGTTTACGGTGCGCGGCAACCGGGCGAGCAAACAACTGCAGTTGCGAGCTGAAGAGCGCCAATGTTCGCATCTCTACTTCTATTTTGTGGACCGCGAGTTTGGCTTGATGCACGTGCGCCTGCAAACCTGGCTGCCGCTGACGATTCAAGTCTGTATCAACGGCCGGGAATACCTGGCGCGGCAGATGGAGCAAACCGGTGTTAGTTATACGCAAGCTGACAATTGTTTCACGAAGATTGGTGACCTGCGCCGGGCTCAGCAACTCAGCGACCGTTTGGTAGAGCGCAAATGGAAGCCTTTCCTCGATGCCCTGGCGCGCGCGGTCAATCCCTGGCTCCATCAGCGTAGCGAGATCGTCTTGCGACCCTACTACTGGACCATGCGCCAGGGAGAATATGCCACCGACATTTTGTTTCGCGATCCCGAAGCGTTGGCCGAGATTTACCCTGCCTTGATCGACCACGCGATCAGACACTTCCATACCGCGGACGTGCTGCGTTTTCTCGGGCGCAAACACCGCAGCATTAGCAGCGGTGAAGTCAAAGCTGATTTGCAGCGCCGTTTTGAAGGAGTAAGAATCAAACATTGGGTGGAAGAGAACTCGATCAAGATGTACGACAAGCAAGGCAGCGTGTTGCGTATCGAAACCACGATTAATAATCCGAAACGGTTTCGCGTGCGCCGTCGCGTAGCGAGCCAAGGCCCGCTGAAATGGCTGCCTTTGAGAAAAGGCATTGCCGATATCCGTAGGCGCGTCGAAATTTCTCGCGCCGCGAATGAGCGCTATCTGGAGGCGCTCGCCGTCGTTGGTGAACCAACCCCGTCGTATAAACTGCTCGACAGAGTAAGTCAGCGGGTGAAGCGTCAGGGGCGACAGTTCCGATCTCTGCGGCCCATCAGTCCTGAGGACAGTAAGCTCTTTAGCGCTGTTCTTCATGGGGAGTTCCTAATTCAGGGCGTGCGCAACAAAGACCTGCGCCAGCTTCTTTATCCGAACCAAGAAAACAATCCTGACCAGCGTCGTAAAAACTCCGGACGAATCACGCGCTACCTGACGCTCCTGAAATCTCATAAGCTGATTTACCGGGTACCCAAAACCAATTATTACCGAACCAGCAAGCAGGGTAACGAGGTCATGACTACGGCCACTAGATTCAGGGAAACCAACATCGCCTTATTGGCCGCCTAAAACTTTGTCAGAAAAACAAGAACTTACGGACTTGTTACACAGAGACCACTGAGGCGCCACAGAGACGTTGAACTCCAGAGGACCAATCATGAGACGAAACAGCTGTGCAATTCTTCTTCTCTTACTCGCGTTGTTGCTGGCGACGTTTCCGTTTGCGCACGCCAGTTTCCCAACCCCGCGCGTGCACATCACGATTCTTGGCACGACGGATCTGCACGGCAATATCTTTCCGATCGACTACTACACCGACCAGCCGGATAACCGCGGGCTTGCGAAGGTTGCAACTCTCATCAAACGAATTCGCCAGGAGCACCCAAACGTGCTCCTGATCGATTCCGGCGACACCATCCAGGGAACGCCGCTCGCTTACTACCACAACAAGAAAAACAACCAACCTCCCGATCCAATGATGCTGGCGATGAGCGCTTTGCGCTATGACGCAATGGCGGTCGGCAATCATGAATACAACTTTGGTTTGAAGGTGCTGGAGAAGGCGCGGCGGGAGGCTAATTTTCCCTGGCTGTCTGCAAATACTTATCAGGCTGCAACCAACAAGACCCATTATCAACCCTACATCGTCAAAGATGTTGGCGGGGTTCGGGTTGGTATTCTGGGACTGACCACACCGGGAATTCCAAACTGGGAAAATCTGCCCAACTACGAAGGACTGGAGTTCAGGGAACCTCTAACAGAAGCAAAGAAGTGGGTGCCGGTGCTTCGCGGTAAAGAGCATGCCGATCTCGTGGTAATTGCAATGCACATGGGTTTGGAGGAGGACCTCCACACGGGCGAAATCAATCCGGGGCAGGTCAAGAATGAGAATCAAGCCGTTGCAATTGCGAAGCAGGTGCCGGGAGTTGACCTGATCTTCATGGGACACACGCATCGTGAGATTCCCGACGTCTTCGTGAATGGGGTGTTGTTGACTCAGGCAAATCACTGGGGACGACACCTGGCGCGCGCGGATGTCTATTTGGAAAAGGCGGGCGCCAGGTGGCACATCTGCGCGCGCTCGGCGCGCACCATTCCCACCGACGACAAGGTTCCACCCGATCCTGAGATTTTGAAACTAGGAGAGCCTTATGACCGCGAGACCCAGGCGTGGCTGTCTCGACCGATTGGTGAATCTGCGGTTGAGTTAACTGCCGTCCAGGCGCGTTTCCAGGACACGGCGATTCTGGACCTGATTCAGCGTGTGCAGCTTGACGCCGGCAAAGCGGACGTTTCGATGGCTGCGAGTTTCAATCCGGAAGCGCGCATCCAAAAAGGGCAGGTGACTGTCCGTGAGATTGCCGGACTCTATGTTTATGAAAACACGCTTGTGGTTTTGGAGGTGACTGGGCAACAGCTAAAGGATGCGCTCGAGCATTCGGCGAAATACTTCAGACCGCACGATCCGGGCAAGTCGTTGTCTGAGCTCATCGATCCAAAAATTCCGGCATACAACTTCGATATTGCCGAGGGTGTGAACTACGAGATCAACGTCAGCAAGTCGATTGGGCAACGAATCGATAAGCTCGAGTACAAGGGGCAGCCGCTCCAACCGTCACAAAAGCTACGCCTGGCGACAAACAATTATCGCGTCAACGGTGGGGGTGGCTACACGATGTACAAGGGGGCTCCTGTCGTCTACCGTTCGAGTGAAGAGATTCGGGAATTGATTATTGATTGGGTTGAGCGTCGCCGGACGATTCCTACTGAGCCGACTAATAACTGGAGGATCACTGGGCATGCATCAGAACCGTGAGCCGTAACGACCGGGTCGCTGTCGCGGAGATCCCAAGTCTTTGGTCCATCGCAAAAGCTTGAGTTTGTCAGAACTTTGCAGGTTCTTAGAACGTTGAGTGTCTCGAGAGCGACCCGGTCGCTACGGCTCCCGGTTCTGATGCGGCCGCTGAGGCTTCAGTTGAGTGTCTCGAGAGCGACCCGGTCGCTACGGCTCCCGGTTCTGATGCCTGCCAGATGTTCCTGACAACCTCTCTGTAGAAACCAAGACGGCAACCCGGGGGCGTTGGGTTGCCGTTTTGGTTTTTACAACCGGCAGCGAGCGGGAGCTCACACTGCCGTTGCGGGGAGGTGTGAGGGCGCGACTATCGAACCTTGACCAGGACCTCGACAATCGCGTAAGTGCTCTGGGCTAACTCGCTCTTCGATTGAATCGCTGCCAGCTCACGCTGGATCGCGCGCTCTTGCTTCGACCTGGTAAGTTGGCGGCCGGTGCTGTCAGCGCCATTCCAAACCTCGGCCAGGAAGTAACGCTCGCCGTAACGACGAAACACTAATCTCGCATTAGTTTTCTTTGACTCGACCGAATTTGTCAGACGGATGGCCGAGTGTTTTGCGTCAGCGCTCTGAATCAACAACCCGTCACCCTGTGCTGATGCCGTGCGCACTCGATACTCTCCCGCCGGCATCGCCTCGTCAGCGACCACGAAGTCAAACGGAATGTCAGCGATAACGAGCTTGTTCGACTGGGCGCTAGCCGAAACAACTGCGGCTGCAAACGCGATCACGATAACCAGCGTCACCATTGAAAAACCCTTGAGAAGTTCCTTTTTCATCATGTCTCCTTCTGCCTTTCAGGCTGGTCGAAGCGGCTCGACCTTAAAACTCTTCGTTCTAGTAAGCAGTAGTCTTAAAGCTTGCTAGCATGCGGCTGACTCCCGTTTTCAAGTGTTGGGGGGTTCGGGAAGTTGTCTGGCTCTATTGCCAGTTTCGTGCCGCGCGAGTCAGGCGAGGGACTCTAACTCATGAATCTGCCGCTAACTTGAAGATCGATCAGGGGTTAGTTGCCTGGCCGAGGTTGCAAGAATTGCGGCAAGAGAGTGGGATGAGGCGGTCACTTCCTATCCTTTTAGATAGAAGCGTTATCTGATTAGATAGAAGCGGCGCCGGGGCGACTGCCCAGTTTGGCGGCGGGCCGCAGGTGCAAGACTTATTGCCGGTTTTTCGGAGCGCGCGTACACTTGCGCCAGTAAAATCTCCACAGCTCACTCTTAAAGTCATGAATCCGCGATTGACAGCCATTGCTGGAAGACTCAAAGGCAGCGTCTTCTCAATAGAAGACTTACCCGTCGTGATCGGGCGTGAAACCGCAGCCACGCTCTGTATCGGAGATGCCTCGGTCTCCCGTCGCCATTCCCAGATCGAAAAGGAACTGGATCAGTTTGTGATTCTGGATCTTGATAGTCTAAACGGCACTTTTATTAATGACGTGCCGGTGAAGCGACGCATGCTTCAGCATGGCGATCGCGTGCGCATTGGCGATTCGCAGTTTCTCTTTCTGCTACATGATGGCGAGGTGTCGTCAGGTTCCAGTCGGATCCAGTTTGACGACGGTAAAATTGTGAGCGGCTCCACGCTTCAGGTTCGTTTCAACGATGCGCTCTACCTGATGGCCCGTGATTTGAGCGCGCTGATGAAAGTCAGCACCACGATCAATGCAATCCGCGGGGTTGAGGAGCTCCAAAAGACGCTGCTCGAACTGCTCTTCGAAGTAGTTCCTGCGGAACGGGGCGCCATCCTGCTCACCGGGGAGCCGGGAGAAGATTCGGAGTTTATGTCGGTCTTCGGGTTGGACCGAAAGCAGGGTCAGGACCAGTCGATCAGAGTCAGCCGGACCATCACCAAATGGGTCTTCCATCACGGCGAGGCGTTGCTGATCACGAACCCGGATGAGAAGAACTTTCAGGCAGCTGACAGCCTGATGGACGATCGACCGTCAGTTCTGTGCGTTCCGCTGATCATGTTGGAGCGCACGCTTGGCGTGATCTATCTCGATACCAAAGAGCCGGACACGGTTTTTGACAAGGACCATTTGCAGCTTGTTTCAGCGATCGCTGCCATTACGGCGGTGGCAATTGAAAACGCACGCCACATTGAATGGCTGGTTAGCGAGAACAAACGACTCATTGCCGACTTCAACATCGAACACAATATGGTGGGAGAGAGTCAGGCGATGCGCGACGTGCTGCAGTTTATTTCCAAAGTAGCGCCAACTGATTCGACTGTGTTGCTTTCCGGTGAGAGCGGCACCGGCAAGGAGCTGGCTGCCAGGGCCATTCACCAAAATAGCAAACGGGCGGGGAAGGCCTTTATGGCCGTTAATTGTGCGGCGCTGGCCGAGTCGCTGCTCGAGAGCGAGCTCTTCGGTCACGAGAAGGGCGCGTTTACCGGCGCGCTGCTGCAAAAGAAGGGACGTCTGGAAATTGCCGACGGCGGCACCGTGTTTCTGGATGAAATCGGGGAATTGTCGCCGGCATTGCAAGTGAAACTACTGAGAGTCTTGCAGGAGCGCGAGTATGAACGAGTGGGCGGAACGAAAACCATCAAGGCCGACATTCGCGTTGTCACCGCTACGAATCGCAACCTGGAAGAAGCGGTAGCGCAAGGAGCGTTCCGGCAGGACCTTTATTATCGGCTCAATGTAGTGAATCTGGAAATGCCATCGCTAAGAGATCGGCAGGAAGACATTCCGCTGCTGGCAAATTATTTCGCTTCGAAGTATAGCGAGAAGTGTAACCGGCGGGTCACCGGAATCTCGGCCCAGGCACAGGCGCGTTTGGCAAATTACGATTGGCCGGGCAATGTGCGCGAGCTGGAGAATGCAATCGAGCGTGCGGTTGTGCTCGGCACCAGCGACCATATTCTCCCGGAAGATTTACCCGAAGCGGTGCTGGAGACTGAGACTACAGCGGCGCCTTCGGCTAAGTATCATGAGGTGGTTACGGAAACGAAAAAGCAGATCATCCTGAACGCGATGGAACAAGCAAAGGGAAGTTACACCGAAGCCGCCAGGCTTCTCGGCATCCATCCAAACTATCTGCACCGGTTGATTCGAAATCTGAATCTTAAAGAGCGGTTGAAGAAATAGGTTTCGGGCCAGGAATCCTCAGAATTTTCGACATTCATCCGAGTCTAAAACAGAATCAATCCAAACGCGGTCAAAGAACGCCGCCGATTTCATTATCGGCAAGGCGGCTGAAGTCTTTGTACCAAACCCCTGCGTTACCGAATGGTTCGGGCGCAGCCAAATAAATAAAGTCATCTGCCAGTTGCTCGACTATCAGTCGACCATCGTGCGACGTCACCGGCACTGCAACAGTGATTCGTGCAGGCTCGAGAGTGCGAACCGCTGTGACAGCAGCTTGCAGGGTCAAACCCGTGCGAATCGCGCAGTCGACGAGGAGCACAGGCTTTCCGGTGAGGTTGATGGAAGGCCGGTTTCCGCGACAGATTTGAGCGCGTTGCTCAAGGCGGAAGAGCGCATCTTCCAGGAAAAAGTCGAACGGCGTCTGTGGACTTGCGGAGCGCGGACCGATTTCGTCGTCGATCACCAGAATGCCACCTACATTCACGGCACATGCTTGTGATCCTGGCCCTCTCGGCGCAAGCAGCCTCCGAATAGTCACCAGGTCAAGCGGAGCTTCAAGGTGTTTCGCAACTTCCACAGCGACCGGCACGCCCGCCGAAACAATTCCAAGGACAACGACATCCTGGCCCATAGCCGCGGTGTCCAGTGCCGGCGCAAGTTTGCGCCCTGCGGCGCTTAGATTTGGAAAACGCGCGAATACTTCAGTCATGTTCAGAGTATCACCCCTTGACTTGGCGAAGATGTTACATAGTATAAGCACTCGAAAAATGCGCGACCAGGATCATGGCGAAGAGAATTTCCGCGTAGTTGGATTGCGTCCCGCGACCGGAGCGGACGAACCTTTTCTGATGACTTTATTCGCTAGCACACGCTCGGAAGAGCTTGCCGCGATGATCTGGGACGAAAACCAAAAGCAAGCCTTTGTCGCGATGCAGTTTAATGCACAGAGCCGTCAGTATGAGATGAGCTATCCGCAGGCGGAGCACAATATCATTTTATTGAATGAGACTCCTATTGGCAGGCTGCTGTTAGATAAGGGCGAAGTCGAATTCACGGTGGTGGACATCGCCCTACTCGCGGAGTATCGAAATGCTGGTATTGGAACCGGCCTGATTCAACGCCTGCTGGAGGAAGCGGCGGACGCCGGGAAACCAGTGCGACTTCATGTGTACAATTCAAGCCCTGCGATGCGGTTGTACGAACGTCTGGGATTTTCGCGAGTAGGTGCTGATGCCGTTTATGTGGAAATGATCTGGCTTCCTCCCGTTCCTCAATCCCGCTGAAATTGCAAACACGACTTGCGCTGGCCATAAGACTTCGATTTAAATCCTTCGTTCGATCAAGAGCGTAATCATGGTTCCCTACAAGATCAGTCCTTACATAAATTTCATCGAGAATCGCTTGTTTCCCGGTGTTGTCCAACACGGGATTTCTCATCGCTTGACGGGAGAAGTGGTTGAACCAAATGAAAGAGTTCACTCGTTGCTGCTGGCCGGGAAAATGGGGAGTCAGATTTCACTTAGTGAGGAAAACCTGCATAGTCTCGGCGCCGACGGAGGTCAACTGAAAACCTTAATCGAGCGAGAATTTCTGATCCGCGATGATTACGATCCTTTGACACCCTTTGTGAATTGGTATGTGGCTCGCCCCATCCAGAATCCTGCCCTCACGTATCGATCCCAGGACGGAGTGGTCTGGTTGGTGCGAACGTCCATGGCCCATCACGTCTTTTCGCCTAGAGCAGGCGAGTTGCCGGAGATAATAGAAGAAAGAATATCTCCATTGGCTGCGGCGATATTTGAGATGGCCGACGGCACCAGGACGCTGCAGGAAATATTCGAAAAACTGGCGAGAGACAAAGACGAAAGAATTCTCGACGACTCCGAGTTCAGGGAGGCGCTGGAGTTCTTGACCGATCAGGAGAGACAGCTAATCAAATTTACCGCACAACGCGAGGATCTGGACCATCCTTACAAACCAGTCAATATCGTACCGCGAGATCTCTATCATTCTTCCAAGTGGAATGTTCAACCTCTTAATGGCTCTTCCGAATCAATAATCGATTTTCATGCGACCGGCATTGAAGACGCCCAGTGGGAATTTGATCTAATAGAACCCACAGTTAACCATTCTTTCCGCTTTCCCAACGAGGCACTCGGCGGTTTTGATTATGGATCCCGCTTTGCCATTTCGACGTTACGACCTGACGTCGTCCCTTTATTAGGTCATTCAGATCGGTTGGAAATCCTCGAAGTAGGTGGCGGTACCGGAACGTTTGCGAGGTCATTCCTGGAACAGTCACAAAGTCTGGCAGAGGGAGTGCTGAACGGAATCGACCTCAACTATCACATCCTGGATTTGTCTCCGACCCTGATGGAGAGCCAGAGAAAACTTTTATCGCAGATGCTTCCGGCGAGCAGATATTTCCACCAGGATGCCACGAAATTTAGTATTCCCAGCCACAGGTTTGATCTGATTATTGCGAATGAAGTGATAGCGGACTTTCCCATGGCTCTCGTGCAGCGTTCCGATGGCCGAGGCAGCGATCGTAAAGAAGCAATCGCTGACAACGCTCAGGAGTGGCAGGGACCGGGGGTCCATTATCTTGAGAAATACGGTCTTGCTACCGACAATGCGCCGGACAGTTTTTTGGTCAGCGCCGGGGCTTTCGACTTTATCGAACGCTGCTTCGCCCATCTTGCTCCAGGGGGAGCATTGCTCGTGTCTGAGTATGGAGCGGCGCAACAATATCCGGTTCAGGCTCACCAGTTGAATCACGAAGAATTTTCCGTCCACTTCGGCCACCTGGCCACGAGCGCCACCAGCGTCGGCTTCAATTGCAGACTGCTGACATTGAAGGAATTTTTAGGCTTGGACGATCGTGTATTAGTCCTCAATGGACGAGAGGAACACTTACTAACCTTGAACCATGTCCTCAAAAAGCATGGGATGTCGCTTCCCTACGCAATAATTTCGAAGAAAGAATTCGAACAGCGATTCCAAACAATTGTTGAACGGATAGAATTAAGGGGATTCTCGTTTTCGCCGATTAGCAGTGGGTATCACTTCGGTCCCAAGATAGACGATTTTATGATATTGATAATGACCAGGCCCCTGGATTAGCAAAGACGATTCGAAGTGCACGCCGTATTGACGGCAAATATTCCCATCGGAGAAGAAGCAATTATGGATGATTCATTAACTCAGGAAGCGTTTGCTAAAAACGTCAACACAAAGTTTCATGTTTCGGCAGACGATACTAACCAGGTCGAGCTTGAGCTTGCTGAAGTTTCTGAACTGAAACAGCATCACGCTCATGATCAGTTTGCGGTTGTCTTTCGTGGCCCGCTTAACCTCTTCATGGGCCAGGGTATTCGTTCTTTCGATCATGACAAGCTCGGGCGGTTTGAATTATTCATTGTTCCGATTCGGCAGGACGGTGAAGGATATTATTACGAGGCCGTATTTAATCGGTTTCGTGAGTAGATTCGACCCGCTCTGCTGGGACGCACGATTTGGCGTGGGATTAACGCATTCCTCCGGTAAAGTTGTCTAACCTTGCACCGTCAGGCGACGATCAGGATCAACTCAAGTGGACAGCCAGGCAACCGATCAATCTCCGGCAACTTCATCAATAACTTACCGCCCCGTTGGCCCGGATGATTATGCTTTCCTGCTCGAAGTCTATGCCAGCACGCGAGCTGACGAAATGGCTTTGGTGCCCTGGAACGCCGAGCAGCGGCAGGCGTTTGTGAAAATGCAACTTGCAGGTCAGCAAGAGCATTATCAAAACACATTCCCAACAGCGAGCCACCAAATTATCCTATCAAGTGGTCGACCAGTGGGGCGCCTGTATGTTGCCCGGCTGGAGCAGGAAATTCGAATTCTCGACATTACTCTGATGCCTCCGGAGCGAAATGCCGGAATTGGAAGTTTCTTGCTCAGTGGATTGGTGGACGAAGCAGGACGCGTGGGCAAGGTTGTCAGAATCTACGTCGAGAACTTTAACCCTTCGCTTCGTCTCTTCGAGCGCCTGAACTTCAAACCGGTCGAGCAGCATGGAATCCACCTGCTGCTCGAGTGGTCCCCCAATGCCGGCTAGCTACAGGCAAAGCAGCAGTAGAACGACGTGGAGCAGCCCGCCGGGAGCAGGACACGATTTGGTGTTTGGTTTAGGAAGTAAACTGCGGTTTGAAAACCGAGTTGAACTTACGGATGCAGGCGATTAATGATTGCTTCGTAATGAAGTGCGCTCTTGTTCTTGCTCATAATTGGTACCACCAAAAATGAGAATAGTCCGAGTTTTTCGTGTTCAATAAGGTAGGTGCTTTGTTTCAGAGCCGTCGCCTTATCGCCTTTGAAAAGAAGTGAAAAAGCCTCTTTCTGGGCATTTGCTCCCCGCTGAGGCAAGTCGGCGACGTCAACCAACCTGACTGCGACTTTTGAAACCCCCGAATTGATTAGAAAAGTTGAATTCAACTGCGCTAAAAATGCTGCCTTGTTCAGGCCGAAGGCAATTGAAGGTACGGCAGTTTCACTGGCGGCAGTCCTTTCAGCCAGGCTCAGCGGCACTCCGGCAACTAGTGCCACCAGGGAGCCCTTCCTTATGAAATCTCGACGCGAAGTACCCATTGAACGTCCTCCTAGCAACTATTGAATTCGGGAAAGACAGCCGTGAAGGGCGTGCAGTCTATTTGTTCTTTCTCGAAGTTGCAACAAAAAAATTATTATTTTGCGCTCCGCATAAAAAATCTCTTGTATTTCTGTTCCGGTTCAATATATAGTCCGCGACGCATCAGGTTACTTCGATTAATTGTTCTCGACTCCTGACCCCGCACTGCGACTCGAGAGCAGAAGCTTCCACACATGTCAACGATGGTATGACGAGTCTCAGGGCATTCGTATCGTCTGTTAACCAGGTTAATGAATCTGAAATTTTCAACACCTTAATTCTAAAGCCTTAAGAAGGAGAACTAGATTATGGGTGAACCATATGTCGGTGAAATTCGAATGTTTGGAGGCAACTTCGCGCCCAACGGCTGGATGTTTTGTGAGGGACAATTGCTGCCAATTTCTGAAAACGAAACGCTCTTCCAGCTAATAGGCACAACCTATGGCGGGGATGGTGAGTCAACGTTTGCGTTGCCGGATCTGCGCGGCCGACTGCCGCTGCATATGGGTAACGGCTTCATACTCGCAGAAACGGGTGGAAGTGAATCGGTCACGCTTACGACGAATCAAATACCAGCCCACACGCATCCATTGCTTTGCGCTGCCAGCGGCGGAACCCCCAATAGTAACCCTCAGGGCGGATATTGGGGGCCCAGCGATCAAACGCAATACAGTACGGGTGCGGGCACGGTGCAGATGGGAAACCCGGCCATTACCGCCGGCCCATCTGGCGGCTCGCAGCCGCATGATAACTTCATGCCTTATCTGTGTATTGATTTTATCATCTCGCTCTTTGGGGTTTTCCCAAGTCCAACCTAACAGAGCGACGGTTGGCAGAAGCAATTGAGGACCATCCTGGAACCGATCTGAACTTGAAGCGATAAGGAGCAAACAATCGTGTCACAGCCATTCCTATCCGAGATTAAAATCATGAGTTTTGGTTTCGCACCCAAGGGCTGGGCGATGTGCAACGGCCAGTTGCTGCCCATCAATCAGAACCAAGCCCTCTTTTCATTGCTTGGCACTACTTACGGGGGCAACGGCCAAACCAACTTTGCGTTGCCGGACTTGCGGGGCTGCGTGCCGCTTCATGAGGGCAACGGCCATACGCTGGGAGAAAAGGCCGGCGAGCAGGCGCACACATTAACCATTAGCGAGCTGTCGACGCACAACCACGATTTTTCGCAAAACACAGCGGTCGTAAGTGCCACGGCAAACGCTACTGTAGCCCCGCCCACGAGCAACTATTGGGCCAATAACGGTAGTACAGCCTACAGTACCGGTGGAGTAAGTCTCGGTGCCATGTCACCTCAGACGGTAAGTACGGTAGGTGGCAGCCAGGCCCATCAGAACATGCAGCCGTTCTTGGCGTTGAATTTCTGCATAGCGCTCCAGGGAATCTTCCCTTCGCAAAACTAACGAGAAAGAGAGAAAACCATGGCCGATCCCTTTGTTGCCGAGATCCGAATCTTCCCATTCAACTTTCCACCGACAGGCTGGGCTTTTTGCGACGGCCAGCTTATGCCGCTTAGCCAGAACACAGCACTGTTTTCACTTCTCGGCACGACCTATGGTGGCGATGGCAAGTCTACTTTTGCCCTGCCCAATTTACAGGGTAGCGCGCCGATGCATCCTGGCCAGGGACCAGGGTTGTCTCTACATGACCTTGGGGAGATTGGCGGCAGCGAGACAACTACGCTGTTGCTAACGGAGATCCCCCTTCATACCCATACCGTAGGCCGTGCGTTGGACGCTCTCGGCGATTCGTTGACGCCGGTGGCTAGTATTTGGGCGCAGGCAGGAAGCCTTCGCGCGGCAGTGAACAGTTATAATCCAGGGCCACCCACCGGCGCGATGAAATCCGATGTGATTCAAGTGACGGGAGGTAGTCTGCCGCATAACAACATGCAGCCCTACCTGACGCTCAATTTCTGCATAGCGTTGCAGGGAGTCTTTCCGCAGCGTCCGTAAAAAGATTTGCCAGCTAGCCCGGGAACAGACGCGTTCGAAAGGGCGGAATCGAAAACTTCCGTAACGGTTCCGCCCCTTTTGCGCGTTTCTGGTCAGAACTCAAATTTTTGTCAGGTCGTCCCGGTTAGTGCTGCTAAATACAAGCCTCGGGAATTTACAACAGCCATTAGAAAAGAAGGAGCTCAGATGCGTTACTCCTGGACACGACGAACCAATAAAGGAACAGCCACCGCAACGCTCTCAAGATTCTTACTTATTTCGGCTTTGCTAGCAGTAGCCGGGCTTGCGTTGGTCTCCGGAGTATCTAGTGCCGTTGAATCCAGATCGGTATTGGACCGAACGGAAGCAAATGGTACGGCAGATCGAGTTCACTCTCCGAGAGGTGGGGGCGCAACTGCGGCTCGGAGAACGCCCGCGGCGCTGGTACTTGCAGCTCCGCTGTTGGCGACGATAACCGTGGACAGGACTGACGATGACGCATCTGCTTCGGCGTGTACCGCGGCGCCGAATGATTGCAGCCTGCGTGGCGCGATCAGTTTCGCTAATTTGTCTCCCGGAACGACTATTAGCGTCCCGGCCGGAAGCTATAACCTGACTATC
>JAXIOV010000067.1:0-3390 GCA_045403245.1 Pyrinomonadaceae bacterium
CTCAGAACCGGGAGCGGTAGCGACCGGGTCTGCGCGTCACGTCGCCTCAGAACCGGGAGCGGTAGCGACCGGGTCTGCTCGTCACGTCGCCTCAGAACCGGGAGCGGTAGCGACCGGGTCTGCTCGCCACCTTCGCCTCAGAACCGGGAGCGGTAGCGACCGGGTCTGCTCGCCACCTTCGCCTCAGAACGGTGATGCACAGACCACCGGATCATCGTTCAAAGAATTCCGGGGTGGACGAGTGGCATCGGCTCGCAGGAAGACACAGCATTCCGCCGTTCGGACCTCAACGCGGGCTTTCTGGTTTAGTTATCGATTGTCGATAATCAACTTGACTATATTCGATAAATGATATATTGATAATCGATATATCAGGAAAGTGGTGAATCATGTCAAAGCCAATCTCGTCATCCGCCGCGCTGCCGATCGCGTACGTCCTGCTGAGGATCCTCATCGTCGTGAACTGGTTGGGCGGCGTCGCGATCCTCGCTCTGCTGGTTGTCATGCCGAACGAGCAATGGATCATGAGTGCTTTCAAACTCTCTCCCTCGCCTGAGGCAGAGCGGCTGGTCATGGGCATGCGCGCCATCGCGGTACTCGGCCTCGTCACGATCCCGCTGAACTACGCCGTCTTAAAACGGCTGCTCGCGATCGTTAAGACGGTGCGGGCGGGCGACCCGTTCGTCGCCGCGAACGCGTCCCGTTTACAGGCGATCGCCTGGGTGCTGCTCGCGCTGAACCTTCTCAGCATTGTGATCGGCGCGATCGCCAAGGCCGTTTCGACTCCGGCGCATCCGCTTCATTTAGACGCCGGCTTTTCGATCAACGGCTGGCTTGCCGTACTCCTCACGTTCCTGCTGGCCCGCGTGTTCGCGGAAGGCGCGCTCATGCGCGAAGACCTCGAAGGGACGGTGTGACATGGCGATCGCCATCAAACTCGACGACCTACTCCACGATCGGCGTATGACGCTGACCGAGCTTGCGGACCGGATCGGAATGGCCCTGGCCAACCTCTCGATCCTCAAAACGGGCAAGGCGCGCGCGATCCGCTTCTCGACGCTCGAGGCGATCTGCGAGGCGCTCTCGTGCCAGCCTGGCGACATTCTCCGGTTTGAGCCTGAGCAGGCAGAACGCGAGCGACCGGCAGCGGCGAGCAAACGACGCGCAAGCTGATGCCAGCCAATGAATGCCCTGCTGAACGCGGCAGTTGCCGCACAGTGCGGAAAGCCTATGGCTTTCAACTGACTTTCAACTGATGTTTTTCCTGAGGCTCAGCCTCAATGAAAAGAAGTGCGAGGACGTCGTTCTCGGAAAGGCAGAGCCATTCCGCTGTGCGGCGGCAAGCCGCAATTCCATACTTTCGCACAGCCGCGGGCTTCGTAAATTTTCAACGACGGATTCCCGGGTTCCGCTGCGCTTCACCCCAGGGGCGGGATCCTCAGCCGAGCAACTCGGCTGGGGTGCGAGACTTTATGCTATCGCCTGCTCCGCACGCTGGTTGAGCGGGTCTTGCAAAGCGAGGTAAACTCCCACCACGTATCTAAGGATCCCTGGGTGGTGCTTACTTCAGACTGTGAGATGCGGGCCGGAAGCTAACCCGGTGCGAGTTTAGCTCCAGTCTCCGGCTCTCCCAATTAACATTCCCGCTGCGAGATCAAAAAAATGAAACTCCCAAGATCATCAAGACCACACTCCGCAACCGAAGTCGCAAAACTCTGGTCCATCGTCGCTTTGGCGAGTCTTCTCGTCGTCGCCTTGCCGGCATACGGACAGAATTCGAAACGTTCTGCATCGGCAGCCAGGAACGATTGGCTGCAATTCCGCGGGCCAAATGGCACGGGCGTAGCGGACGGCTTCACTTTGCCTGCGCAGTTTGGCGCTAACAAGAATCTCGCCTGGAAAGCATCGGTGCCCTTCGGGCGATCGTCGCCGGTTGTCACTCGTGATCGTGTTTTCTTGACGGCGAGCGAAGGCGACAAACTCGTCACCCTCGCGCTGGATCGAAAAACCGGAAAGATGTTATGGCGACGCGACGTGGTTCGCGCGCGCCACTCGCCCATTTACAAGGCCAACGACGCTGCCTCACCAACTCCGGTGAGCGACGGAAAGAACGTCTTTGTCTTTTTTGCTGAGCTCGGCTTGATCAGTTACGCACCAGATGGCAGCGAACGCTGGCGCGTACCTTTAGGACCGTTTCATAGTTTCTATGGCATGGCGGGATCTCCTGTGCTTGCCGGCAACACCTTGATTCTGGTGGCTGACCAACGCGTAAACTCGTTCCTCCTGGCCGTCGACGCGCGAAACGGAAAACTTCTGTGGAAAAAAGACCGTACGAATTATGAAGGGTGGTCCACGCCGGTTGTCTACACTCCCAAAAATGGAACGCCGCAGGTCTTGATTCTCGGTTCATACACGCTCGACGCCTATTCCATCGACAAGGGCGAGCGACTGTGGTGGGTCACAAAGGTCGGCACATATCCGAAGGGCGTGCCCGCGCTTAGCTCTGACGTGGTTTACGTGAACGGCGAAGGCGCCGATGCGCCGTTTTTACCGCCCTACGAAGACAGCCTGAAGAAATACGACAAGGACAACGATCAACGAGTCCAGTATGAGGAGATGAAGGTTGAGCCCCAGTTTCAGGAACACTTCGGCTGGATCGACGCCAACAGCGATGGCTATATCGATCGAGAGGAATACGACTTCGTTCGCACCGGCACAAGCACGTCCGGCCATGGTATTACGGCTATCCGGCTCGGCGGCGGCGCCGGTGATGTCACATCGACGAACGTCCTCTGGCGGCTCCAAAAATCCTATCCAAATATTCCTGCGCCCCTCGTCTATCGGGACGTTATGTACCTGATGAAAGAGAGTGGAATTGTCTCGAGTGTTAATCCCGCGACCGGAGAGGTCTTGAAGACGGGACGCACGCCGGAGGCACTCGAGGATTACTCCGCATCACCTGTAGCGGGTGATGGAAAGATCTTCATGGTTAGTGGGAGCTGCAAAGTGACGGTGCTTAAAGCAGGGGCACAATGGGAAGTGCTGGCAACGAATGATCTTGACGAAGAGTGCTGGGCTACGCCGGCAATCGCCGGCAACAGTTTATTTATCCGCACGCGAGGCGCGTTGTATTCCTTCGCGGATGGTACGAAGTAAGCCGTAGGCCCAACGGGCCAATAGTCAATAGCCGCCCCCGTAAGGCGTGGATCGTGATCCAGACGGTCTTTGCACAAAAAGTGCTTAATCGCGCGGACCTGCGCGAAAGTAACGAATCGCGGCTTGCCGCCGCACAGTGCGGAATGGCTCTGCCTTTCCGAGAACGACGTCCGCGCACTCTTTTTCCTGAGGCTGAGCCTCAGGAAAAACATCAGGGGAAGGTCAGCGGAAAGC
>JAXIOV010000109.1:0-17459 GCA_045403245.1 Pyrinomonadaceae bacterium
TTCGTATCGCAGTGACTACGGGTTGTTGCGGACTCAGCAGCTTGACGCCTGCGCAGCCATGTGAGTTGAGTGTGGAGGCGACGACCCGGTCGCTACGGCTCCCGGTTCTGATGCGGGCGCTTCGCTTAGCCCGTTAATCCGTGGCTGAATTTCAAACTGACCCACTACCCGTTATGAGGGAGCAGCCAAAGATCAAACTGACCCATCACGGACCAAACCGTTGCTGGTATTCGCTGGAGGTGATGAAGGCTTTCACCATCTCCGCATTAACGAAATTGCCGCCAAACTGATTGAGTTTGCCCAGCCAGAATTGGTACCCACCATCATTAGTATCGGGCAGGTCGGTCGGGTTCCGGCGCAGGTAGCCGTAGTACTGCATCAACACAAACGAAGTGTTGAGCTCAGCCTGGCGCACGGAATTTGACTCAACCACATTACGCAACGCTCCCACTCGGCCGCCATTATTGAAAGCAGTGATCGCATTCTGCTGTTCAGTTGGAGTCGGGGCCACGCCAGCCGACGCAAACAGAGCGTCAACATATTGCGACGCACTTTGCGATGACGGGAAACGCGTCTCGAAATCACTGCCGCCCACAATCTGTTGCGCGTAAGCCTGCTTGTTTTGGTCAAGCAACTGTTCAAAGCCCGGCTGACCTACGACTACTCCAGCTCCAACCTGACGAGAATCGCGAATGAACTGCTGATACGCGACGCGTGAAGCGGCTGCGTCAGACCGGTGACCGAACGCCACTCGCTGAAGCCGAATAACGTAAAAACCGGTTTCCTGAAACTCCATCGAAAGGAAAAATGCCGCGGAGATATTGATCTTGCGCAGTTCCCGACACAATGCACGTTCCGCGACCGGTCTCGAATCGCACTCAGTAAACTGCCCAACCCAAAATCCGAGGCCGGGTGCGTCCGCTTCGCGATTGAGAAAGTCTACGTAGTGCTGGCGAACAAAGAAGTCTGGACTAAATGAGGCATCTCTTACCGGATTCAGCCCGTTAATGCCGTCGTTATCAACGATCGCTACTGAGACGGCAGAGGGAGTACCAAGCGTTGCAGCTGTAGGATTCGACAAAAGAACCTGGAAGTTCTCTGTAGTCTCACCAAACACATCATCGGTAATAAATACGGTGAATGTTTTGGTCGTTTCACCTGCGTTGAAAGAAAGCGAGCCGCGTGCGGTCGTATAATCCGAGCGTTCCGAGGATGCCTGGTCAACAGTTTCGTACGACACAGTAGACACGCCCGAACCATTGGATCTGTTGACCGTCATTTCGATACTTCGATCGGCGCCCTCAGTTGCTGAATAAGTGGTTGTGCCAAACTGAATCGTCGGCGGCGGCGTTGTCGCCACATCCAGACAAGAACCGTTGGCGATGATGTTGTTAATAATCTGGTCTCTCGAAAATTGGCAGAACGTCAGCGTTGAAAACGTGCCGTCTGAATTCATGATAGTGCTACTGCATTCCGGATGGCTTGGGGTTTCCTGGTCGGGATGCATGGCGCCCAGGTTGTGGCCTATTTCATGCGCTGGAACCACCACCCTGGTCACTGTATGCGTGAACCTCCGTGACAGACCGTAAGAAGCCGAGCCGCCCGGATACAAAGCGTCGCGGCAGACAACTCCGTCATTTGGAACTCCGGGGCGAGCGCCAAACGCGATGCCCGCGCTGTTTGTTGACTTACCTGTCCACATGTGGACTACGTCCCGCGCAGGTGCGTTTGCGGGAGGATTGCTATTCCAAAAAGTTCGCACTTCAGTTAGCAGAGCGACTGCATCGGTTGTGTCCGAGTAAGGGTCGGGAGTTGCAGGGTCCCAGGCGCGCTGGTAGACAACCCGGAAGGTGAGCCCAATCTCGGTCTGGTAAACCCCATCGACCATATTCAGAATACTGAGTATCTCGTTGTTTGCGGCTTGAGTGCCTCCGACGGCTTGTACGAATTCATTGTCGGCTTCAGTCGCAATCTCTGCCTCTCGCGCCGGAGAAAGCGCATCAGGAGTAACGATCTGTTTGGAGTTGACGAATAGCGAACCGTTCCTGGCAACGCCCGCACGAACTTCTTCGGAAAGCGTTACCGGACAATCTACGTCAATTTGTTCAATCACATCGGATTCACGATAGACAACGTATTCATCACGGGCGGCGGTGGATGAGAATCTGCTGGCCGGTTCAACGAAATACTTACCAGCGCGCGTGATAATCAACCCTTCGACTAAATTGTTGTCGATCGTAAATCGAGCCTGGGCGCCTGACATGCCGCGAACAGTTCCGCGATAAGTCACAACCGGCTTGCGATCGAGACCACGGACCTTGCCGCCGTCGCTAACTTCGTCGCTGCGGTAGTTATCAGCTCGCATGTCATGCGGCAACAATGACAATTCAAAGGTTCCATCTGACGTCGGCAACGTGAGTTGACCACTCTGTCGTACCTGCTCGATAACCCCAGCCGCATCTAGTTGGAGGAGATCGTAACGACGAAGTTGTCTGGTGAGCTCTTGCTGATCTGAACCGGAGCGGTGGGCGGAGACGAACGGAGGAGTTACTACGATTACTAGCCCCAAAAATGTGACAGTAACCAGGGCAATGATGACAAATTGACGCATCTCGACATTTCCTTATTGACCGGGATTGAGATCGAAAACAGGTCTGTTATTCGATTGAGGATTGTGATGTGGCCGCGTGAGATAACGCGGCTGAGGGGCGCAAACATCATAACAATCTGTCTGCTGCGTGTTCAAGAACTTTGTAACCGGACTGTGAGTCCTGAACCGGAGGTGCTAAACCGCTGAGCACAGTGGTTTTAGATTTGGTGCGCACGGACAACGGCTTTGCCGTCTGCTGTGCGGAAGTGGCGATGCCCTTCGGTCCGAGGCTTAAATGCTTTGGCTGCGCCCTTTTTGGGGGTCAAGACACCGCCGATGTGAGTAGAAAAGGGGGCCAATGTGGGCCCCCTTTTTTAGGGATAATCGAAATGGATACCGCTCTCGAACGAGCTGCGATTACTCTTATGCGTTTGCTATCACGCCGACGTGCTTTTCGATCATGCGTGAAATCGCCTCTTTACTGGTCGCCCCAACCACACGTTCAACCTCTTTTCCGTCCTTGAATAGAATCAAAGTCGGAATGCCCTTAATGCCAAAACGCTGCGCGGCGGCAGTGTTGTCATCGACGTTTAGCTTAACCACACTCGCCGTTTCGCCAAACCGTTCGGCGATCGCTTCGATCGTCGGCGCGAGCATGCGGCATGGTGCGCACCACTCTGCCCAGAAATCCACCAACACCGGCTTGCCGGCCTGTAATACGTCCTTGTCGAAGGAGCTGTCGTTCACATCAGTAACCTTGTCACTCATTTGTCGTTTTTCCTTTTCCTTGAGCCGTTCTGCGGGGCAGACATTCCTGCCTGCCCTTGCCTATCTCAATCAGACTGAGAAGTCTGTCTTACTTTACTGTCGTTGACCTTCGATGAAACTCTTGAGCACTCGTGCTCTCGAAGGATGGCGAAGTTTGCGCAGCGCCTTGGCTTCAATCTGCCGAATCCGCTCACGCGTAACGTTGAAGTCCTGACCTACCTCCTCGAGAGTGCGCTCATGACCTTCCCTGTCCAGCCCAAACCTCATCCGAATCACACGCTCTTCTCGCGGGCTCAACGTCTGCAGCACGTCACCCGTAATCTCACGAAGATTAGAGGTGATCACTCTTTCCGCCGGACTGGTGCTCGACTTATCTTCAATCAAGTCGCCAAGTTGAGAATCGCCGCTTTCGCCGATCGGGGTCTCCAGTGAAACTGGCTGCTGCACGAGCTTTCGCGCCTTGCTTACTTTTTCGACCGACATACCCATTTTCTTCGCGATTTCTTCTGTCGTCGGTTCACGTCCGAGTTCGCGCACGAGCTCGCGGGACGTGTTTCTCAGCTTGTTAATCACTTCGATCATGTGCACCGGGATGCGGATCGTGCGCGCCTGATCGGCAATTGCACGCGTGATCGCCTGCCGGATCCACCAGGTGGCGTAGGTTGAAAACTTGTAACCGCGTCGCCATTCAAACTTGTCCACGCCCTTCATTAGTCCCAGATTGCCTTCCTGAATCAGATCAAGAAACTGGAGGCCGCGGTTTTGGTATTTCTTCGCGATTGAAACCACCAGCCGCAGGTTGGCTTCCGTAAGCTCATGCTTGGCCTGGGCCGCCTGCGCTTCGCCGGTGACAATCATCTGGTGCGACCGCTTGATTTCGAGCGGCGAAACGTGTTGTTCGGCTTCAATCTCCTTGAGACGTCGCTTCGCAGCGGCGACGTGACGCTTAAATTCTTTGGAGTCGTCCGCCTTAATTCGTTTCTTGGTGAGCTTGGTCGCGTAGGTTTCGATTTCTCGTTCCAGCGTCCGCGTCTCCTTGTGAACCGAGGCGATCGCGTTGATCAACCGCTGGCGAACTGCTTCTTTGAGGTGGAGGAGGCTGATCTCCTGGACGATCTCCAGGCGAGTGCGCGCAACTTTGCGCCGCAAGCGAACCAGTTTTCTGGATCCTTTGCCGCGTTTCAGTTTCTGTTCCGCATTCATCTGCGCCAACTCTTTCAGCCCGCGCTTGTAGAGTTTGCGAATGTTGCGGATTCCCTCAACGGTCCACTGATGATACTCTTCGGTCTTGTCCTCGTGTTCTTCGGTCTCAGTCTGATCCGAGAACGTGATCACGTCCCGGATGCCTAGGGTATTGCTTTCCAGTTCTTCGCCAACTTTCAGTAACTCAGCGACGGCAATCGGAGACCGGCTAATTCCTTTTTGAGCGCGTTTTTGTCCCCACTCGATTCGCTTGGCGATTGACACTTCCTGCTCGCGTTTCAGGAGCGGCACTACGCCCATTTCGCGCATATAAACGCGGACGGGATCCGACGTTTTGTCGAGTTCGCCCGCCGAGAGGTCGAGTTCCATTTCCTCAGGCGCCACGTCATCATCTTCCACTCGCGCCGACGATGCAGACGCCTCGCCAATCACCGGCTCGTCGGTCTCAGTCCCGGCGATCCCCGCAGTGGCAAGCTTTTCTAATACCTCGTCGATATCTTCGATCGAGACTGCATCATCCAGAAGCTCCTCGTGAGCTCCTGAAAAATCGGGCTTTACCGAATCCATCGGCTCAACCCCGTCCTGATCTTTCTGAAGCCTAGCCAATTATGACCGTCCTTTCATGCGAGATCCGTTGATTTGTAGAGAGCTTCTCGCAAGCTGAACTCACTACCGATCCTCCACCGCTACCACCCTGTAATATACGAACGCTGAAACCCGCTAGTTTCTTGCGGTCATAACCACTTTAGATGCTTGTTTCCTCTTCCCGTTTGTACTAACGCATGGCCTCAACCGCGATACCACGTCTTTTATCGTAATATTTGCCAGCACACTCTCGACGGCTGAATCTACCTCATCCAGCACCTCGTTTAGGACTGTTCCGATATTGACGCCCACTGGGCAATGGGGATTTGGAGGGTGCCGGTGCAACGCAAACACTCCACGGCTTTCCACTGCCTGGTAAATATCCAGCAGCGTAATCAGCTCCGGCTGACGGGCGAGCCTGGATCCGCCCATCGCTCCCGGCTGGGAAACAACCAGATTCGACTCGGCCAACTCGCACAACATTCGCCGAATGACTACTGCGTTTGTCTTTACGCTCTCCGCAACTTGCTCAGACTTCAAGGTCTCCTCGTCTGCCCACGCCATGAGCGTAAGGACGTGGACTGCGACTGCAAATCTGCTGCTTGTCGACATAGGGAGTCTTGACCGGTATCCGTCTGTAACCAATATAGTTACAGTTAGGCGTTTTGTCAAGAAGTTTTAACCAAAATCGCCGCCGAAGGCGGTGACCTGTCCCGTCCGTCACTGCATAAGCAGTCGAAACGCCCTGGAAACTCGTAATTACCTTCGTTTTCAGCAGTTTCTACGCTTCCTTCGCTTCCCTTTCGACTCAAAATCACACAGCCCGCATACCTGCTTAGAGCTTCTGGCGACCTATTACGATGCACCCTTTGCGGAGGTGGTTAAACAGCCAGAAGCGGTTTACATCGATTCGCGCGTAATTTGGCTGTCCTTCGCAGTTGAACCCTGGCCAGGACAGGTCAACCAAAAAACGGCACGGCCATTGCACATGTGCCGGGAGTTCGCGGATTTCCAGATCTCAGATTTACAGACAAAGGAGAGACTCTATGCTGTGGACGATCCTAGTCGTCTTGCTGATTCTTTGGTTACTTGGATTTCTTGGTAGCATTGGCGGCAACTTGATTCACATTCTCCTCGTGGTTGCGCTGATCGTGCTCATTATTAATCTAGTCAGCGGGCGGAGAACGGTTTAGCAGGTCTGCCGTACCTGACTCCCGCTTGGGCGTTGAAGGGCTGAGCTCTAACCAGGCAATTGAAGCTCAACCGGGTGGACCAAAAAGAGGTAGCGTCAGGCGGGTTCCTAACCCAGTTTCCAACAGGCGCTGGGCGAAAGGCCGGAATATCATTTAAAAAACAGGCAACGCTCCTTCAGTAATGGGGAGCGTTGTTGCTTGCAGATCTGCCTTAAATTTCTCCTACCGCAGTGTGGGCATCACTGCTAGAATCCCTTCTCCAATTTGCGCGAAGGGATCACTTATGCCTGAACAACGAGGGAAACAAGCGACCGCGGACGTGAAGGCGGAATGGACTCGTGCCTACGATATCTACAAACGAGCGCCGGGAAATACTTACGACAAAAAGAAGGACAGAACGTCGCGCATTGATTTCGTGGCCCAGGAATTAAGGTTGACGAGAAAGCAAGCCAAACGACGCGTCCGCAACTTCGAAGCCTGGCAACGTAACATCAAGAAGGGCCTGGTTGAACCCTAGGCTGCCAGTTCCCACCTTCACTCCGGGGCAATTCCGCCGGAACCAATCCGAACACTCCGTCTTTAGTCGATCTCCTGACTTAGTTCCGGGTGAGAAGGCGTTGCATTGATTGTGCTCGAAGCCCGCTGGGCGCTCTCCAGAGCGTCTAACCGTTTGCTCAGCAAATCGATCGCCTTGCTGAGATCAGCCAAGACAGGTTCGGCGGTACCTGCGTATGGGCCGCCAACCACAACCAGAGTCCTATCATCGAGGCTCGTACTGCTGGCTCTTATCAGCGCCTCGCAGATTGGTCTCGGCTGAGCCGCCGGCAACGATGATATTTCATCGACCACCTGTTCGTTAGGGAGTTCTGCACCGATCCCACGAGTCATGATCAACACCAGATCGCTCTCCTGAAGCGAAGAGATCTGCACCTGATCGGTCAAGGCGGATTCGAGATTGCGAGCACCGAGGCGGTCGGCTCCCCTGCCTGATTCAGCCGCCAGCAATGGGACCACGACCTTGTTTCGTACGAGATTGATCTTCACGTCGCCGCAGACAAAATAGGAGAGGCGGTTGCCGTCCAAAAGGCAGAGCCCGGCGCTACTCAGAAGCTCCGGACCTCCAGCCTGCTCGCTGAGATGGTTCAGGAAGTTGTTAATCTCCTTCGCGAGGAACCCCAGAAACAGGTCGGCGGAAAAGCTTGATAAGGAAACAAACGAACCAACAATTGTTTCCAGCTTACCTTTGAGCGTCGTATTGAGGTTCGAGTAGTCGTGCGACTCAAAATCGAGAACGGCAAAAAAGTGGCCGCGCGGCGTCTCGATCTCGAAACAGAAATCCTCGTTTTGGGGTTTGGATTTAGACTTGACCGACTCGGATGAGAAGTTCATTGGGGGTGATGCTCCTTCCGAGGGCGCAAGTTATCACGAACCAGTTGAATCGGAAATAATCTTTTTACGAAATTTTGTAAACCGGGTCCGCCATCAGCGAGAAGTCGGGGGCCAGTACATCCGCGCTTTCCAACTCACCCACTGCTGGTTACAATCGATTTCATTCCCCGCAGTCTACGTGAGAACCAGCAGCATAATGGAGGTCTGCATGAATTTCATTTGTCGTAGTCCACATCTTTGGCTGAGCGGGTTTTTTCTTGCCAGTCTCAGCATCGCGCTCTTCTCGTCATGCGCCAACAACCCGGGTCCCGGCTCCGTAGGCAAAGGCACCGCTGCGGAAGCGGAGACGTTTATCGCTGACGCCGAGAAAAAGTTGTTTGACCTGAACATCAAATACAGTCGCGCAGATTGGGTTAAGAGTGTGTTCATAACCGACGACACTGAGCTGATATCGGCTGATGGAAACAAAGAAGTGATCGCGGCGGTGACCGAGTACGCAACTCAGGCGACCCAATTCGATGGGCTGGAATTACCCTATGACACTGCGCGGAAGATAAAACTGTTAAAGCTGTCCCTGACGTTGCCGGCCCCCAAGAATCCGGCTGAAAGAGACGAATTAACCAGGCTCGCAGCGTCGCTGGAAGGCGATTACGGAAAGGGGAAATATTGCCCTGATGGTGACAAAGGAACATGTCTCGGCATCGACGAGCTGGGAGCAACCATGGGTAACAGCCGCGACCCCGAAGAGTTGAAAAGAGTCTGGCTTGGATGGCACCAGATCTCAGTTCCTTATCGCAAAGACTATGTGCGCTTCGTGGAGTTGAGTAACAAAGGAGCGAAAGAACTCGGGTTTAAGGACACCGGAGCGATGTGGCGGTCGAAGTACGACATGGAGCCCGATGCTTTCGCGGCCGAGACGGAGCGGCTGTGGCTACAGGTCAAGCCGCTTTACGACTCGCTTTACACCTACACCCGTCGCAAGCTTTCTGAGAAGTATGGCAAGGATGTGGTCTCCGAGGACAAGCCGATTCCCGCTCACCTTCTGGGCAATATGTGGGCGCAGCAATGGGGAAATATTTATCCATTACTCGCCCCGCAGATTGGTGATCGTGGATTTGATCTCACCAAGACGCTGAAGGACCGCAAGACTGATGAAAAACAAATGGTCCGATTTGGCGAATCGTTTTTCACTTCGCTGGGTTTTGAACCGTTGCCCTCAACGTTTTGGGAGCGCTCGTTATTCAAGAAGCCGGCGGACCGCGAGGTTGTTTGCCACGCCAGCGCCTGGGACGTCGACTTCGAAAAAGACGTGCGATTGAAAATGTGTGTCCAGATCACTGAGGAAGACTTTTCAGTGGTCCACCATGAATTGGGCCACAACTACTATCAAATGGCTTATGCGAAGCAGCCGTTTCTCTACCGCGACAGCGCTAACGACGGCTTTCATGAAGCAATCGGCGACACCATGGCGTTGTCTGTCACGCCTCCTTATCTGAAACAACTGTCCTTGATTGACAAAGTTCCGGATCCGAGCGCAGACATCGGATTTCTACTGCAACGCGCACTCGACAAAGTTGCCTTCTTGCCTTTTGGCTACCTGGTGGATCAGTGGAGATGGAAGGTGTTTTCCGGAGAGATAACGCCAAATGACTACAACAAAGCCTGGTGGGAATTGCGTGAAAAATACCAGGGTGTTGCGGCTCCTGCTCCGCGCAGTGAAAGCGACTTCGACGCTGGCGCAAAATATCACGTGCCGGCAAACGTCCCGTATTCGAGATATTTCCTGGCGGCGATCCTGCAGTTTCAATTTCATCGCGCCTTGTGTCGTGAAGCCGGATTTACCGGTCCCCTCTATCAATGTTCCATCTACGGCAACAAGAAAGCCGGTGAGAAACTGCAGCAGATGCTGGCCCTGGGTTTGAGCAAGCCCTGGCCGGAAGCGCTCAAGGCCATGACCGGCGAAGAGAAGATGGACGCGACGGCAATCATCGATTACTTCGCGCCGCTCAAGACCTGGCTGGACGCCGAGAATCAAAAGGCTGCCACACCCAAATAGGACCGAGTAAAACGAAACCCGGCGTGCGCCACCAGGGCCACGCCGGGTTATCTCAATCAAAACCAGACAAACTACTTTCGTTTGATAACTTCGGCTGTCAGGAACCTTCTGACGACTTCCGGCGGCCACTGGCGGCGAGTTGTGCTCTCCCGAACAGTCGCGCGATTCAACTGAATCAAGTCGTTTCTGGTGATGGGACGGCGCCGGTCCTGAGGCCATTCGGCTATGGGGTTGGGGGTGTTAACGGCTTCTAGCCAGCCACTAAAGAATTCCTGAAGCGTGCCGGGCGTGACTTCGGCACGATGCTCGTTCATTTCTGCCAACTTCGGCATAGGCCGAACCAGCGAAAGAAGGGGTTTCCTGCGAGCTAGTGGTTTCATAACATAAAGGGAACATCATTAAACAACTCCTAATCTGGCCCAGTTTCCAATATTAGCCCCGCTCACCTTGAAGATTTCTGGAGCTCGAGATGCCGACCTTCTGAAGCGTGGCTACCCCTGATTCGAGCAAATTCGGTCTGAAGGGCATCCAGTTCCGCATCGCTAAGGTCTTCAAGATTGACCAGCCCGGTGCGGGCCCCTTCCACCCCCTTTATTAGTTCGTCGAGTTTCAAGTGGATCGCCTTGGCGTCGCGGTTCTGCGTATTCTGAATAAGGAAGACGGCGAGATACGTGAAGACTGTGGTCGCAGTATTAACGATCAGCTGCCATGTATCGGAAAAGCCGAAGATGGGTCCCGTGACAAACCAGATCAAAATCAACGCCACGTTGACGATGAACATCCATGACGAGCCGAGAGCGTTTGCTGCTCCAATAGAAAACTTACGAAACCAATCGTTCATTCGACGCCTCTCCCTGGTTAAAAAAAAGGCCGCGCGACTGCTGTACGCTGCCGCAAGATGCAGCAGCGAGACAGCTCATTGTGCGGCACTCCAATTTCTCTGGCGCGATTTCCAGAGACTCCAAAGGCCGCTACAAGAGCATCCGGCCAAAACTACTTCGACGGCGCCGGCGCCGGTGTGGTTATGTTGATGTCAACTTCCTTTTTGCCGCCGAAGAGCCGACCGCCAAACACCAGCAGCCCCACAATTACGATGATCACAAAAATCACAAGCACCGCTACCACTCCAGCGCTGCCACCTCCTCCACCGTCTTCTGCCATGGTCTTCCTCCTGTGAAAATTAACCCGCGGTGGTCTCACCACCAGAAGCGTCAGAGTTCGCGCGGGATCGGCCTCGTTTTTTCGCCAACGACTTTTTTGCGCTACGCTTGGCTGATGTTTTCCTTTGCTTAGCTGCCATTCAAAGCACTTCTTCTTTCAAATTTTCGACCACGTTTTGCGTTACCCCTTCGACTCTGCAAATCTCGCGCCCCATTCTTCAGACACCTGGTCCACCTCCTCTCGTTGACGCGTCCAACCACCGCGAATCTGAGGTTTTCACTCGAATTGCTGGCATCCCGATTGCGACGACACTAGCGTGGGCGACTGTTTATGGAGAAAAGATGGTCTGTTAATAAACAAGTGTGTTTAGTAGCTGTACAGGAAGCCTACACAATTCAAGGCGGTTGCAATGGCAGATAAGCGGGGAAGTGGTAGGCGCGAATTAATCGATACTGGAAATGAGATACGGAGATCGCGGCGACCAGAAACGAAACTAAATTAAGCCCAACAGTTTTCTTCATTGGCGAGGGTTTGCAAGCGCCGCTAACGCGCCTGTCCCTCGCCTCCTGTTGCGCACAATGATTAGGCCAAACGGGCCCACCTGAACCTCAGTCCTGAATCCGATGACCAGCTATGAACGTTTGCAGAAGAGTGGAATTAACCGAGTCGGAAGGCCCGCGCGTGGGTTTCGATACCACCGTGCTGACGGAAAGCGAGTTAGCGCCACTGATCGCAAACGAATCGAGGCACTGAAAATCCCTCCGGCCTGGACCGGCGTTTGGATCAATGCAGCTGCCGGCGGTCCAGTGCAGGTTATCGGAAAAGACGCAGCGGGCAGGTTGCAGTATCTCTATCACGAAACTCATGTTCGTCGTCGGGAGGCCAAAAAGTTTCAGCGATTAATCAAGTTTGCCGAAGCATTGCCACGGATGCGTACCACGGTCGCAAGTAATCTCAAACAACCAGATCTGGGGCGTGAACGCGTGATGGGTTGTCTGTTGAGAATCCTCTCAACCTGCTTCCTGCGACCAGGCAGCGAAGTTTACGCCCGCGAAAATGGGAGTTTTGGACTCGCAACACTGAGACCCAGACATGTAAGCGTGAAGCGAGATATGGTGGCGTTTGACTTTCCCGGTAAGTCGGGTGTCCAGCAGCATCGCGAGCTAAAGGACCACCAGGTTGCGAAAGTAGTGCGTAGTCTGCTCCATCAACCTGCTCCCGAAGTCTTCAAATACCAAAATGGCAATGAAGAATTTGTCAACGTAAAGAACCGTCACATAAATGACTATATTCGCGAAGTGATGGGTGAAAAGTTTAGCGCGAAGGATTTCCGCACCTGGGCCGGCACTCTTGTCTGCGCTTGCGCCCTTGCCCGCGCGGGTGTCGAACGAGTGGAGAAACCCACAAAACGCAAGCAAAAGATTGTCGAGGCCATCAAGGAAACGGCGGAGGTTTTGGGTAACACTCCCGCCGTCTGTCGGACTTCCTACATCTGTCCGGAAATCATCATCGGGTTTCAAAATGGAAAGACGATTGGTAGCAGTTTCAACTCAGTCGGCAACCTCGTGAGATATCGCGGGAAGAAGCTGCATGCGGCCGAAAAATCATTGCTCAGGTTCATGAAACAGACCGCGGCAAAATAGAGATCGTCGCGTTTACTCTCTCATGGCACCTGTCTTGCCAACGATCGGGAGTAACAGGAGTGAATGTCCTGTTTGCATGCGAGTACCCGGCGGTTGGACGCGTTTTTCGACGCCCAAAACTCAAGCTGCGGTTAGCAATTTCAACGGAGGCAATCAAGTGGGCCAGAAGCGAGATGAAGGACAGAGGAGCGGTGATAAGAAAGACAGTAAACAAGCGGCCGGTCGTGAGGTGACACACGACGATCGACAGAGTGACGATAGCGAACCTCGTGGCGGCGGGGCGCCGAAGGGTGGCGGCACCGAGCAGAGCTATCGACGAGGAGGCGCCGGCCACGGTCAGACCGGCGGGGGCCCGGGCAATGTAGGCAATCGATAGTGGTCGATCCGACAACCACAATCCGCCGGTCTCAACACTAACAGGAGAAGAAAATGGAAGGACCACTTAGGGGAATTCTGGCCGGTGCGGCGGCGTGGAAGTTTGGCGGCGGCTGCATTTCGACCATCTTGATCTTCATTATCGTTTTCTGGCTACTGGGTTATGTGAACTGTTAGAGGAGGGCTGCTGCTTGCGCGTCGGCAAACCATTCAAGTGTTCCGCCGACGGGACGTATCATAGCCGCTGGAGTTTGTCGATCAGTCGAAGCACCTTGCAACACATCGCGAAGTCGAGCTGCTTTCTCCTTTCCGGTAACCAGGAACATGACGTGGGCGGCATGATTGAAAACAGGCAATGTCAGGGTAATGCGATTTTGACCTGACTCGTTCTGTTTCGTCTTTATTACCCATCGTGACGCTTCTTTGAGTGCGGCGCTGTTGGGAAAGAGCGACGCCGTGTGTCCATCCGCGCCCACTCCAAGCAAGGCCAGGTCGAAACGGGGCCAGGGTAATCCACTAAAAAACGCCTTGAGACTGTCTTCATAAACTTGCGCGCTTTGATCTGGGTCAATCTCGCCGCGGATTCGATGAACGTTCTCCTGGTGAACTGGAAGCTTTGAAAGGAGTGACTGATAGACCATGCGGTAGTTGCTCCCGGGATGATCTGGAGGGACGCAGCGCTCATCACCAAAAAAGAGATGAATGCGCGACCAGTCTATTTGTGTTCGGTAAGGATCAGTCGCCAGCAGTTCGTAGACTCGTCTGGGTGTGCTGCCGCCGGCAAGCGCTACACTGCACTTTTCATGATCCTGAATCGCCTCGGCGCAGTAGGTGACAAACCGCTCGGCGGCTGCCTTCGCCAGATCCTCCGGCGTATCAAAAACAAAAAGGTTGTGCGAAGCAGAGTTTGGCGACATTCGGTCGGACCACTCAACGCCTTTACTGGGATCGCGGGCGTCTCGCCCGCAATGAGCGCCGCCAGGCGCGATACTCGGTTAGGCTCCACTTCATGAGTTCTCACCATTGCCCTCGCCTAAAAGCTCTTCCCACTCTGTATGAACGAAACCTAACTCCGGTTTATCGACTCGCTCATAAGTGTGGGATCCGAAAAAGTCGCGTTGAGCCTGCGTGAGATTGAGTGGCAGATTTGCAGTGCGAAACAGATCAAAGTAGCCGAGGCTTGCAGACATGGCCGGAACAGAAACTCCCTGCCCGACCGCGGCACTGACGACCGTGCGCCACGATGGCTGCGACTGATCTATCCGATTCTTGAACTCATCATCGAGCAGGAGGTTTGAGAGCTCCGGATCTCGCAAGTAAGCTTCCTTAATTCTTCCCAAAAACTCTGCGCGAATGATGCAGCCGCCCTGCCAGATGCGTGCGATTTCGCTGAGATTGATCTTCCATTTGAATTCTTCGGATCCAGCCTTGATTAAATTCATCCCTTGAGCGTAAGAGCAAATCTTGGACGCATAAAGCGCGTCGTGAAGCGCGGCAATCATCTCTGATTTACCCGCCGGCCATGAAATCGCTGGCGGATTATTAAACTGTGTGCTGGCCGCGACGCGTGCGGCCTTTTGAGCGGAAATGTTGCGCGCAGTGATAGCGGCATCAATCGTCGGGATCGAAGTCCCCAGGTCAAGTGCGATCTGGCTGGTCCACTTGCCAGTTCCCTTTTGACCGGCCTTGTCCAACACCAGGTCGACCAGCGGTTTCCCCGTTTCAGGATCCTTTACGCGAAGGATTTTGCCGGTTATCTCGATCAAATATGACTGCAGGTCTCCCTGGTTCCACTGGTCGAAGATGTCCGCCATCTCCTCGGCATCCAGCTTCGCCACTTTGCGAAGCAGGTCATAAACTTCGGCGATCAACTGCATATCGCCATACTCGATTCCGTTGTGGACCATCTTGACAAAATGGCCTGCGCCGCTCGGACCGACGTAAGTTACACATGGGCCATCGGGCACTTTTGCGGCGATTGCCTCCCAGATCGGGCGAATCTGCTCGTAAGCCGATTGGTCACCACCGGGCATGAGGCTTGGTCCGAGCAAAGCACCTTTCTCTCCGCCGGACGTTCCGGAGCCAATCAAGAAAAGATCTTCTCTGTTAAGTTCCTGCTGCCGGCGTTCGGTCTCCGTGAAATGAGAATTGCCGGCGTCGATGAGAATGTCCCCTTTTTCAAGAAAGGGTTTGATCAGATCAATAGTCCAGTCAACAGGAGGCCCGGCCTTGACCAGCAGGATGATCTTGCGTGGTCGGTCCAGCGACTTAACAAACTCTTCAGGCGTGGCAGCTCCAATGATTTCCTTTCCGGCATTTTCGCCCACGAACGATTGCAATACCGCCGGCTCGCGATCCCACACTGCGACTGGATAGCCATTACGCTCAATGTTGAGCGTCAGATTCTGCCCCATCACGCCGAGGCCAATCATTCCAATGGCGGCTTTAGTCATGGTTTAGACACCGTAGGGTATGTTCACACTTTCATTGAACGCGCAGAACTGTAGGGGCGTCCCTCCGTGGCACCCCTCTTGTCCAATCGATCCCGGGGGCCACCGAACGACGCGCCTGCAACTTCAGGCTAATAGCGATCTCAGTCTTGCAAATCCCGCCAACGCATCGTTCCCGAAATCAACCCTTATGGCGCGGCGCTCATGTGAAGTTAACGATTGGAAATCGCCTTGCGCCTGAGCCTGTTTCAAAACGCCGAAGGTGTAAGGCTCCCCAGGTACCTCCAGGTCGACATGGTCGGCGGCGGTTAGCTGAAAGAACACACCCGTGTCCGGACCCCCCTTGTGTAGCTGCCCGGTTGAATGAAGAAAGCGCGGACCGTAGCCCGTTGTAGTTGCGCAACGTGTAGCATTTCGCAAAAGCAAGCGAACTTCTTCCAGCGCCCCATCAATCTCCGGTGTTTCCTCAACGTAAGCGAGCAATGCGATGTAATCGCCCGATCGTATCTTGCCGATGTGTGCCCCGAGAAGATCCGCCACCGAATCGGTGGCCGTCGTTTCTCCGGCTCCGTAGATCGTCAACCCACCGTCACTCGCTGATGGAGGCGGCTCCTGCAATTTTCCATCGCGTGAAAACTGATCCAGCAGCGCTTTGGTCGCATGCTTCGATTCCTGGACGTTCGGCTGGTCAAAGGGATTAATACCCAGCCGCCAGCCGGCAAATGCCGTCGCCATTTCCCAGAGGAAAAACTCCGCACCCAGATCGTAAACATCATTCAGCGTACGATAAACGACTGGATGTCCCACCGCTTCAAGGGCGGTTAGCGTTGATTGCGTATCTTCGGCAATCGCCCCGACGCCGATGTAAACGAACAAACGATCCGTGCCGTAGGCAGCCGCGGCCGCAAGTGGTTCACCAACGATGGGAACAATGCCCTTCCCTTCCTTGCCGGTGCTTTCCGCAACCAGTTGCTCAATCCACAAGCCAAGCGCCGTGAGCTTTTCATCAGTGACCAGCGTCAGCTTGTCGCGACCCGCTTTAGCACAGGCTCCGATGATCGCGCCCAACTGCGCCGCGGGGTTGGCGGCCGCATCACTTTTTTTGCAAGACTCCGCCATGGTTTCCGCCGCGCGAAGAAACCGATCGACGTCCAATCCCATCAGCGCGGCCGGAGTCATTCCAAAGTAGGAAAGCGCGGAATAACGACCGCCGATATCCGGTTGATTAAGGAAAATGTGTTTGAAATTTTCCGCGCGGGCAGTCTGGACCATCTGCGTGTCAGGATCTGTGATAGCGATAAAAGAGTTTCCAGGCGTCGAACTCTTCTTTGCGACTTCGTGATACCAGTATTTGTGAAACGCGTTTGGCTCGGTTGTGGTACCCGACTTCGACGCAACCACAAACAAGCAACGCTCAACGTCGATTTGCGAAGCGAAGTTAGTGAGAGCGTCAGGGTCGGTCGAATCCAGCACCAGGAGCTCGGGGAAACCGGCCGCCTGGCCGAATGTACGTCTCAGCACTTCGGGACACAAAGAAGAGCCCCCCATCCCGCAAACCATCACGTGGCGAAAGCCTTCAGCGCGAATCTGCTCAGCAAACGCTTTCAACTCCTCCGTCACGTTGAGCATTGCGCCCGTCACGGTCAGCCAGCCGAGTGAATTTGCAATGATCTTCTGGTGCGCACTTTCGTCTTTCCAAAGCGAGCCGTCTTTGTTCCAGATACGCTGGATTACGTTTTCGTTAGCGGCTTCAGCCAGAGTGGAGCGGATCAACGTCTCATATTGGCCCAGGGAGGCCGAAAGGCCTTGAATTGTCGTGAAGGCAGGGTCGTCCCGCTTGGCTTCAATTCCTGCATCCTTCATAATCAGACCTCAGAAGAAAGCCGCTTTATTTGGAGTTTGTGGATCGAAGACAGTCTAACACGATGCGTTCCGGCGAAGCGTAATCCGGGCTCTGGCCCCCCGTTGGTGAGAAATTCAGCGGCGGATAAACGCGCATGACCGCGGATCTGAGAATGAAGAGTGGGATAAGTAAATGTTCTGGAG
>JAXIOV010000177.1:0-1664 GCA_045403245.1 Pyrinomonadaceae bacterium
ACCAGGAATAGATTTATGCCAGCAACTACGAAAAAGAAATTGAGCCCCGCCATGAGCGACGCCGCCGTCCAGGCAAAAACGGGTAAGAACTGGAAGGAATGGTTTGCCATTCTTGACCGCGCCGGCGCGAAGAAGATGCGCCACCCGGAGATTGCCCAGTACCTGCACGACAAGCATGCCGTTCCACCGTGGTGGACGCAGATGGTCACGGTAAACTACGAACGTGCGCGCGGTATGCGCGATGTCCACGAAAAACCCGACGGCTACTCCGTCAGTGTGAGCCGGACGATTAATACACCGCTCGGAAAACTCTACAAATCGTTTGCCGATACCAAGACCCGCAAAACCTGGCTGTCAGAAGACGGGCTTGTTATTCGCAAAGCAACGACAAACAAGACGATGCGTGTAACCTGGCACGACGGCAAGTCGAATCTGGAAGTCTATTTCGTTCCCAAAAGTGATAAAAAGAGTCAGGTCGTGGTTCAGCACAGCAAACTCCCAAATGCCAAGGCATCCAGTACCATGAAAAGCTACTGGACCAAAGCGCTCGATCGGTTGCGCGATTCGCTGGAAAAGTAACGTTGCGTTGACGCGATCTGAATGTCGGCTAAACCTTAGCGCCCTCGGTCACATGTCTTCGACGCGTAGCGTCAGTTCGAGCCACGCGTCGAAAAGACTTTTTCAGAGCTTCGTCTAGTCACGTATGAAAGCCAAGTACACCAGGTTGTTTGCTGACTCCGCCGGTGAATCCCACTTCGAAGACGTCGAAGCAGAGTTGCAAGCGGTGGATTTCGCGCCGCCTGCCCCGCCGTTGTGGATTTCGGAATTTCGCAACGCGGTCCGCGCTGGCTTCCTGGCTGGTCCAGCGGGCTGGACAGGCGAGTGGCACGTATCGCAGGCGCGCAATTTGTTCGTCGTGATCAGCGGCGAGTGGGAAATTGAAGCGAGCGATGGCACACGAAGACGGTTTCTGCAAAACGACGTCCTGCTCGTTGAAGACACACATGGCAAGGGTCATAACTCGCGGGTCACCAGTGCGGAAGATTCACTTGCGTTCCTGGTAGAACTTGGTGATTAGCGTTTGACGTTCGAGGTTGATCAATGGTGAGACCTCAAAGCGAAGTGTCAACTGAAGAGAACCAGCGTCAACCCGAAACGCTGGCGCTCGGCCGGCGCGGTGAAGAGCTCGCCGCAGCCTATCTGCAACAAATAGGATTCCGGCTCGTCGTTTCAAACTTCGTCGTCCCTGTCGGCCGTA
The DNA here is from genome assembly GCA_045403245.1 of Pyrinomonadaceae bacterium. Lineage (GTDB taxonomy): Bacteria > Acidobacteriota > Blastocatellia > Pyrinomonadales > Pyrinomonadaceae > PSRF01. The sequence goes on from JAXIOV010000177.1 coordinate 1,259, forward strand.
ACCGGGTTGGTGCCTTGATTAACGCCGAGATCGATCTCGTCGCTTACGATGATCAGACCTTATGTTTCATCGAAGTGAAGTCGCGCGGTTCGGATTGGTTCGCGCCGCCGCAGGTTAACGTTGACCGGCGCAAGCAAAGGCAAATTGCGCGTGCTGCGCGTGCCTACCGACGAATGTTCGGACTGACAACGGCCAGGTATCGTTACGATGTGATCACGATCGTCTTCCCTGCTGACCAGACGCTGGTTGAAGGAGAGCGGGCGGCAAGTCCGGAGATTCAACTGCTGCGCAATTACTGGACCGAAGATCAGTTTCGCAAGCGCACTTGGTCGGACCGGTATTACGATTGAGTACGAAATTGTAGGGGCGTGGGCGCCGGGGGGGGCCCGCGGCCCCCCAACCACAG
>JAXIOV010000076.1:0-47905 GCA_045403245.1 Pyrinomonadaceae bacterium
GCGCAAGTCTCTCCTCTCCAGTTCGTTCACTCAAACGGGACAATTCGGACTATGCGGGAACACTGGCTGCCCGTTCGTTTCTAATCAATAGAACTCAGCCTTTGACGCCTAAAAACCCCAGGCGTAACACGTCGCCCCGAATAATCAGGGACTCGCTGACCATGAAAACAATCATCTCAATCGCCGCGTTCGCCTTTCTTCTCTTTCAACAGACCACAGCCCAGCAGACTGACTACGCCCGGTTGAAATCCGACGCCGAGCAGGCCTACGCCGAGAGTTCTTATGCGCGCGCCAACGAAATCTACGGCCAGGTCAACAAAGCCAGCCTGACCGCAACCGAACAGCGGTGGCTTGAGTTTCGCCTTGCCGACACGTCCTGGCGCGCTCAGGCTGCGACCGAGAGTTCGGATCAAACCAAATTCGAGCAGGCACAGAAACAGCTTGAAGAATTGATACGGACGAATGAGAAGGAAGATGACCGCGACCTCGTCTGGTCAGAAGCCCACGAATCGCTCGGAGATTTATTCTGGACGCGCCGCACAGCTATGAATTGGGGGGCGGCCTGGCCGCATTACCAACAGGCGCTCGAATGGTGGGCCGGTCAACGGGAACTGGGCCTGGCACGAGATCGCTATCTTCGGATCGTTTTCAAGGGAGCCTCGCCACCGCGTCAAAACGAATATTACGTCTATACCGCTTACGGCAATTACATACCTCTCAACATTCTCGAGAATGCGCTGAAAATCAGTGTCAACGACAACCAGAAAACGCACTTGCATTTTCTCATCGCGATGACTCTGCGATACGCAGGCGGCGATTGGGAGCGACGGCAAGGCGTGCCTGACGAATTCGAGGAAGCATTAAGGGGAGGGAAGCAAACTGATTGGTACGACGATGCGCTTTTTTATTACGCGGAATGGATGAACAGCAACGGTCAGATCCGTCAATTATCGTACGGGCAGTGGACACAGGAGCCGGACTACGTCAAGGCTCTGGAGCTCTATCGCCGGCTGGTCAGCGAGTTCGCGAAAGGCGCCACCCGTTACTACGATCAAGCGCAACAGCAGATCAAAAACATCACCGAGCCGACGCTCAGTGTCGGCGTTTCCAATGTATTTCTGCCTGAATCCGAACTCCAGTTTGGATTGAATGCCCGCAATATCAAACAGATACACTTTTCGGTCTACAAGATTGACCTTACCCGCGACGTAGTCTTCGCAAGCTCGGTGCCTGAAGAAGACGAAGGCGATCTGGAAGACGGCTCCTGGCTTCAGAAGCTGCCAATCGCGGGACGCGTGCCAACCCGAACGTGGTCGAAAGATCTCGATCAAAAAGTTGACCACAAGCCAATTAACGAGCAGATCAAAATCGAAGGGCCGTTGCCATTGGGCGCGTATCTCCTGGAAGCCAGGAGCGGATCACTCTCAGCGCGCGACCTGGTTTTGGTTACTGACGTTGCGACTGTAGTTAAGTCGACCTCGAAACAGGCGGTAGTGTTTTTCAGTAACGCTTTGAACGGCGCACCAGTCGCAAACGCGAACGTAGCGTTGTGGGAAAGCTACTATCAAACCAACAAGTGGCGCTGGCGGAAGCTGCGACAGGTGACGAACGCAGATGGCCTCGCCACGTTTGCGTTAAAAACAGACACCAGTTACCGGAACTTGTTTGTCACCGCCGGAAGTGGACCGCGGCAGGCCTTCGCGGTTAGCAGTGCTGGGGGCAATGACGAAAACGATGCCTGGCGCATTTACGCCTTTACCGATCGACCTGCCTACCGTCCTAAGGAAACCGTGCAGTGGAAGTTTATTGCCCGGCGCCGGGCTGGCGGCGCTTACTCGACGCCGGCGGATCAGGTGGTGGAATACGAGATTACCGATCCGCGTGGCACAAAGCTCATCGCAGGCAAGGCAAACTTAAACTCGTTTGGCAGTTTCTGGAGTTCGGTTGAGTTAGGAGAGCAGCTGCCGCTGGGCGAGTACAAGGTCCAGTTTTGGACTAACGGTCGCTCAAATGGAATAGGGAACGCCACCCTCTTCCGGCTTGAAGAATACAAACTGCCCGAATTCAAAGTGTCGGTCACGACTCCGGAGCAGGACGGAAAGAAGAAAGCGTTCCGGCTGGGAGAGACGGTTGAGGTCAAAATTCAGGCTGATTACTACTTTGGCGGTCCCGTCAGCAATGCGCCGGTCGAAGTTGTCATCTATCAAAAACCGTTCTTCCATTACTGGTACCCTCATCGCGACTATCCCTGGTACTACGAGAATATGGACAATCGCTCCCGCGGTTACGGTTACTACGGCGCCGGCCAGATTGTTAAGCGCGAAACCATCAAGACTGATTCGACCGGTAAGGCGACCCTCTCCTTCGACACACCCCGTGAAAACTACAACCAGGATTTTGAGTATCGGATCGAGGCGCGAGTCACGGACTCATCTCGTCGCGAGATCATTGCCAGCGACAATGTTCGTGTCACGCAGCAACGCTATTACGTCTATCCGCGTCCCGCGCGAAACATTTACCGACCCAAAGACAAGGTCACAGTTGATGTGAAAGCGCTGGACGCGAACGAGCAACCCGTCGTCACCGAAGGCACGGTCAAGGTCACGCGCGAGTACTGGTGGGAAGTTTGGCTCGATCCGAACGGTCGCGAGGTAAAGGGTGAGGAACTGCGCGCGCTGCGTGAAAGGCCCATCGCCTTTCCACCGCGTGGAACCAGGCCGCAAAAACCATGGCGCCTGAAGTTTCGAGGCTATCAACGCGATGAGGTGTTAACTCAGACTCTAAAAACGGACAACGATGGAGTGACGCAGTTGACCTTTAACGCCGAGCGCGAAGGGTACTATCGCGTGTCCTGGCAAAGCAGCCAGAACGTCGCCGGAAGTCAGGTCAATCCGAAACGCGAACGCTTCCTGCCTCCGATTACGGCGGAGACGCATGTCTTCGTTGCCAACAACGCGACCACCGAACTCGGGTACCGGCAAGGTGGAGTGGAGATCATTGTCGACAAAGACACCTTCCGAGCGGGCCAAACCGCGCCGGTCATGTTGTCGGTCCCGGCGAACGATCGCTACGTGCTGTTTACCGTTGAAGGTGGAGATCTGGATAGCTACCAGTTGGTCCATGTCACGGGAACGGCCAAGCTTATTGAGGTGCCCATCAAGGAAAAACATGTGCCGAACATCTTCCTTAGCGCGACCATGGTTAGCGACGCGCAAGTGTTTGAAGACTCGAAGGAAGTGATCGTGCCACCGGTTCAGCAGTTTCTGGACGTTGAGTTAAAAGCCGACCGCGAACAATATCAACCGCGCGAGGAAGGGACACTTTCAATCACAACTAAGGATGCGGGCGGTAAGCCAGTCTCGGCCGAGGTTGCGCTCGCGTTGTTTGACGAGTCGGTGAAATACATTCAGCAGGACTACGCGGGCGATCCGCGACAGTTTTACTACGGCAGCAAGCGCTCGCAAACGGTGCAAACCTCAAGCACGTTCAATCAAAAGTCGTATGCAAAACTCGTCATCGGACAGAATAAGCAGTTGATTGACGAGCGCACGGCCGAACAGGAGGGCCGCGATGACGATGCGTCCGGGCCGACGGGTTTGTTCACCATCATGGGCGGCGTTGGGGCCGGTGACAGAGGAATGAGATCCAGATCCGGACTCAGGTCAAACGAATCCACGTTCGATGCTTTGAGCAAAAGCGAGGCGGTGGTCTCTCCCCAGGAAATCGGCGGCGTGAAGGATGGGCGGATGGCAAATCTGCCGGCACCGTCGCCCGGTGCGGGTTCCGGGCAGGAGCCCGCAGTTCAGGTTCGAAGTGATTTCCGTTCAACGATCCTTTGGCAACCCGACGTCACCACAGATGCGGATGGCTTCGCGCTGGTCAAGGTGAAGTATCCCGACTCGCTCACAACCTGGCAGGCGACAGCACGCGTGGCAACCGTGGGGAGCCAGTTTGGGATCGGCAACACCTCGACCCGAACTAAGCAACCGCTGATCGTTCGTCTGCAGGCGCCTCGCTTTTTTGTAGTCGGGGATCAGGTAACGGTCTCAGGGGTCATCAACAACAATACCGATCAACCGATGAATGTCAGACCATCGCTGCACGCCGAGGGTCTGACGGTTTCCGGATTGATGGTCGATGGTAATCCGTCAAAGGATATCCAGGCGCCGGTGCTCGTAAAACCAAACAGTGAGACAAGGGTTGACTGGCGCGTGGCCGTAACGCATGCGAGCGAGGCGAAATTGAAGGTTGAAGCTCGTGGCGAAAAATACGCCGACGCGATGGAAAAGAACTTTACGGTTTTCGAGCACGGCATCGAGAAGTTTGTTTCAAGGTCCGGAAAGATGCGCAGCAATAGTGTTGCGATCAACCTGGAAATTCCCAAGGCGCGCCGGCCTGAAACTACCGAGCTGACGGTTCAGGTAGCGCCGAGCATGGCGACCACCATGCTTGACGCCCTTCCTTATCTCATCGACTACCCTTATGGCTGCACTGAACAGACGATGAGCCGTTTCCTGCCGGCAGCAATCACGGCAAAAACATTGCGTGACCTGGGACTCAAACCAGAAACCGCGATGCATAAGATCTTCGGCGGCATCGAACCGGAGACGGCAGACGCCAGGCATCCAAAAGGGAAGCGAGATCTGAAAGAACTCGAGGCGATTACTGCGCAGAGTCTCGAACGCCTCTACAACTTCCAGCACGCGGACGGCGGTTGGGGTTGGTGGAAAGATGGCGATAGCGACCACTTTATGACGGCTTACGTTTTGTGGGGAATGACACTCGCACATCAGGCCGGCATCAATGTGAAATCTGACTCGATGGTAAGAGCTGCCGATTATCTGGACAAAGAGCTTGTCGAGGAGGAAAGAAATTACGACATCCAGGCCTGGATGCTTCATGCGCTCGCGATCCATAGCCAGCGGGCAAAAGCTGACCGCCAAAGCACGGCTAGCAAGTTTCAGGACACTGCGTTCACCAATTTGTGGACCAGTCGTGACAAGCTCAACGCCTACACGCGTGCGCTTCTCGCGCTGGCTGCATACAACTTTGGTTATTCCGACAAAGCGAAAGTGCTCGTTGACAACCTGCAAAACGGGGTCAAGATCGACTCCAGGCCGGACACCTCCATCGTGCAAACTGGCGGGCAGGCATCCGATCCTTCGGTGATTGCCACCGCTCATTGGGGTGAAGACGGCATTTACTGGCGCTGGTCGGATGGCGGCGTCGAGGCCACGTCGTTTGCGCTGCGCGCCCTGTTGACTATTGATCCGAAAAACAAATTGATCGAGCCGGTCACAAACTGGCTGGTCAAAAACCGGCGCGGCGCTCAATGGAGCAATACTCGGGACACCGCGATCGTTGTTCTTTCACTGAACGACTACTTGCGTCAGAGTGGTGAAGTGCAACCGCAGCTCGCGTATGAACTACTGGTCAATGGCAATTCGATCGCTACGAAGGAAATCTCGGCCGATGAGGCACTTAGCGCGCCGAGTAAGTTTCAAATTCCTCGTGAACTGGTCCGCGATGGAGCCAACGAGATCACAATTCGTCGCACGAGCGGCAACGGGCCGATCTATTTCTCGGCCCAGGCAAAGTTTTTTAGTCTTGAAGAACCGTTAACGCCGGCGGGCAACGAGATTTTCGTGCGCCGCCAGTACTTCAAGCTCGTCAATCATCCAACCTTGCTCAAGGGTTTCGTTTCGGAACGAGTCCCGCTTAACGATGGCGAAATGGTTAAGAGCGGCGATCGCGTTGAAGCCGTTATTACGATTGAGGGCAAGAATAATTACGAGTACCTGCTGTTTGAGGACCTGAAACCCGGCGGTCTCGAGGCCGTGCAGATTCGCAGCGGCGAAAGTCTCTACGTTCGCGAAATCAAGTCGGGAGCGCTGGCAGGGAAGAACGCGGCACTAATGAACTACAAGTCAGCCGCAGACTTCACTGGTCGCACGCGCTGGGTTTATCAGGAGCTTCGCGATCGTAAGGTCGCACTCTTCATCGATCATTTACCGGAGGGTGTGTGGCAGGTGAGTTACGAGATGAGGGCCGAGAGCCCGGGAACATTCCACGCTTTGCCGGTGCTCGGCCATGCGATGTACGTTCCGGAAATCCGCACCAACGGCGCGGAGGCCAGAATTCGCGTTGTGGACTAGGCGCTTAACCCTCTCGCCGCTCATTGACGTAGCGCAAGCGGCCTCGCCGCCTTCCGTGCGGTAAGGCTCTGCCTTACCGTCGAGTCTTCCTCAAATTGTTTGGAGGCGAGCCTCCCGATTCATCAGGCGCAGCCTGGTGAATCAAAGCGCTGCCCGGAAAGGCAAAGCCTTTCCGCACGGAAGGCGGCAAAGCCGCGAGTCGACTCCAATCTCCCGCCGTTTGCTGATTATGATTCCTTGCCTTACGATTTCCGTCCGATGAAACGTTGCCCCGTTTGCAATCGCGTTTATACCGACGTCGCCTTGAAATTTTGCCGTGAAGACGGCGTGCCGCTTCTTTCGGTATCGGGCGAAGTGGCCACTGCACTACTGCCACGCGCGAATGAAGCTCGCGCGTGCAGCTGCGCGAACAAGGTATGCATTATTCGGAAAGCTGAGGCGGTTCGCCGAACTTCTGTGCCAGGCTGGTAAGATACCTCTCCATCTGGTAGGTGTGACCGATGAAGTACTTCGAGACGAAGCGGAAAAACGGATTCGGCACTCTTCCAATCTCTGTAATCCTCACAACACTGCCTTCTTGCGTTGGGGTGATGTCGATTTCCCAGCGGCCACTAAATGGGCCTTCCTCTGCGATTTCTCGAACCATGCGAGTAGGAGGTCGCGACTCGGTGGTTGCCAATTGCAATGTGTTGCCATCCTTGTAGTTTTCCTGCCAGACCGGTTTGCCGTTGCGCTCGCCCACCGTTTGCACATTGGCAATATCCGCCCGCCAACTGCCCTCGTTGGCGTGATCGTTGATCGCATCCCAGATGACTTGCGGCGATTGTTTTGTTTTCAGCATTCGCGAAGCACGATGCTCCACAGGCGTAAGAAGACCGATAACAAGTACAACCAGGATCAGAACGACCAGCAGTCCGCCCACAATAAGCAGCAATCTTTTGAGTGTACGCATGGAGTAAATGGTAAGAGGAATCCGACGAATCGTAAATGGCGAGCGTGAACCACCTCTTGGCAGATAGTGGGTAAGTTTGAGATTCAGCTGCGGATTAACGCGAAAACACGCGGATCCGCAGAAATACTAGTAAGATCGCTCATGCCACCCCAAGATTCGTTATTTTCTCGGGGGCGTCGCTTTTGTCCAAATTTTCTTTTTCAGATTCGCATTCATCCGCATCCGCGGCTGAATATTCGGTTGCCTCCCACCAACATCAAATTGACCCACTACTCCAAGCACTATTCTATTGAACGCGACAGCCTTCTTTGCTAATCTGAGGTTGGCACGCAATGTGCTCCAACCCGCTTAGGCGTTAATCCAACGCCGCTTTTCCCCGATTCCCAGGCAAACCGCAGAGGCTTTTCTCCATACTCGGCTATTTTTGCCACAAACCTCTCTCGAAGCCTCGATTCTAAGAGCTCGTAGTCTTTCCATTGAATCTTCGACCCCAAGCGGGGCTTTCACACACGCAAGCTCCAGAAAAGCGAGTTCTAAGAATGAGTTTTATGCAAGGTAACGTGCGGCTTGTATCACGAGCTCTCCTACTATTTGCCCTAATCGCAGGTTTGTCTCTTGTCGCCGACGCAAATGCAAAGGGTCGCGAGAGGAAAGCTGGTAAGCGTTCCGCAGCTACAAAGAACAGGAACGGTTCAAAGACAATTAGTCGCTCCAACTCAAGGAGTATCGCAAAGAGCAATCCCAGGCAGCGCGAGCGAGGGGCGCAGTCGACTCTCACAAAACGTCAACGGCTCGCCGAGTTGCGCCGGGCAACAGCCAGACGACGGGCTGAGGTCGCTCGACTCGCAGCGATAGCTCGCGAGAACGCTCGCAATGAGGCATTGCGCAACGCCGTTCAAGCAATGATCGCAAAGGATGACCTAAAAGGTGAGGACCTGGAAGTACGTCGCGTCGCAGTCAACGCACTCGGCAATCACGCAGGCACAGTAGTGGTTATGAATCCACAAACCGGTCGTGTCTACTCGATCGTGAATCAGAATTGGGCGTTGCATGAAGGTTTCAAGCCCTGCTCGACGATTAAACTCGTTACCGGTTTGGCGGGACTGAATGAGAACGTTATCGATCCGACCGACACGACGAAAATTTCTGACCGCAATGAAGTCAGTCTCACAAAAGCCCTGGCATATTCGAAAAACGATTACTTCCAGCAGGTTGGAGGGCAGGTCGGCTTTGACAAGATGGTTGAGTATGCGCGGCAACTCGGCCTCGGCGAAAAAACTGGCATTAACGTGCGTGGTGAGTTCGCAGGTCGCATGCCTTCCGCTACATCGCGCTCCGGTGTCTACCGGATGTCGTCGCACGGGGATAGTTTTCAGGTTACCCCATTACAACTAGCCACGTTGGTGTCAGCCATGGCGAATGGCGGCAAACTTGTAACCCCTTTCGTGCCCCGCTCAACGCCGGACGCGCCTAGCTCTAAGACAAAAGTCCGGCGAACGATCGACCTAAATCCAGATGCGTGGAAACAGATGGTTCCCGGCATGGTTGGAGCAGTCAACTACGGCTCCGGGAGAAAGGCCTACGATCCGAACCAAACGATTGCCGGAAAGACCGGCACCTGTATTGAGCAAGGCGGGTGGGTAGGTTTGTTCACTTCGTACGCGCCGCTTGCTAACCCCAAACTAGCAGTCGTCGTGATCGCCCGCGGTGCCGATGCGCGCAGTCATTTCCCGGCAGCTGTCGCAGGACGAATATATCGTGAACTGAGCGGCAGGTTCGGAACTACTGGAACGGTTCAGATCGCTAAAGCGCGCGAAACATTTCCAATTGAGGCTGTTGAGACGGATGACGAGGAGAGCGATGCTATTGCCACTGCTCAGATCCATCCCACTCAGCGCACCACCGGCGTTCAGCCACTCGTTCGGAGTGGCGCTACAAATAGCAAGGTCAAGGCGGTGATCATGCCTCTTCCGAGACAGTTAGAAGTCCAAAAGCCAGTCGTGAAGGAGATCGTGGCGCGCCCACAGTCCGCTGAACTGCTAACCAGACCGCGCCGGATCGTCGTCGACAACTGATCCCGGATTGAGATTGACAAGGGGTTCCGAGCATGGGAAATGAAAATGCCGCGACGAAAGTCGCGGCATTTTCTTGTGTCGCCACGTAACGGCGAGCACGGTCTATCTGATTCTATTTAACGACCTTAGTAACGACGGCCGCCGAGGATGCCACCCAGAATATCGCCTATGCCACCATTTCGGTAGGTACCATTCCGGCCGTAACCGGCGTATTGACGAAAGCCCTGGTCATAGCCCCTCACAAAACCTTCCCGAAATGCTTGCGTCGAAGGATTCCGGTAGTGGCGCGAACGCTGAGGACTGTAGCTCTGTCCACGCCGAGCGTCGCTGCTGCCGGTCTCTATCCCCTGTTGATAGCCGCGGTTCAGCTCATTCTGGTAACCATAGTTGCCATAGCCAGAGTTCCCGTAGCCGGAGTTGCCATAGCCGCGGCCATTGCCATAACCATAGTTTCCGCGACCGCTGCCATTGCGTCGATAGTTTCGGTAGTTACCATTGCGACGATCGAAATCGTCATCACGTCGATCACGACGACGGTCGCGCCTCCAGTCTCGGCCTTGCTCCCTCCGATGGCGCCTTTCCCATCGATCGTCATTATCCTTATTCTTGGCCTGAGCCGTGGTGCCCAACGCCGAAAAGACACTAAGAACCAGTGCGAACGCGAAAAGTGCGCCGCCAATCTTTTTGATCATTGCAGTCCCCTCCATTTGAGGAACGCGCGTGCAACCACTATGCCAATTTGATTTTGGTGGAAATTAAAGCAAGGGCGCAGCGCATCACTCCCAAATGGTGTAAGCAATCACGCAGATGGGAAGTCGACGCGTATAATCCGATTCATGCCACAGTTTGTTGACTCGCATGCCCATGTCGACGGGCCGGAATTTGATAATGACCGCGACGAAGTGCTTGCAAGGGCGCGGACCGCCGGCGTTTCGGCGATCCTGACGGTTGGTACGGGCGACCCTCATAGCGGCGATCTTGAACGCGCCGTTCGTTTGGCAGAAGCGCACCAGGACGTGTACGCGTCGGTGGGTACTCACCCGCACGACGCTCGCCTTTACGACGAAGCGGCACAAGAAAGAATCCGCAGGTTGACGACGAGCCCGAAAGTGATTGCATGGGGCGAAATCGGACTCGACTTTCACTACGATAACTCGCCACGGCCAGTGCAGTTGGAAGTCTTCCGAAGGCAACTCCGGGCAGCTCGCGAGTGCCGGCTACCCGTGATCATTCACACGCGCGAAGCTGAAGAAGAAACAATCTCCCTACTGCGTACAGAATGGACAGACTCTGGTCTGTCAGGAATCATGCATTGCTTCGGCGGTAGCCAGCAGCTGGCACAGGAAGCCCTTGAGCTGGGGCTCCTAATCTCATTCTCCGGAATCGTCACATTCAAGAAAGCGGAAGACTTGAGGGTTACCGCCAGGCAGCTCCCACTCGAACGATTATTGATTGAGACCGATTGCCCTTACCTTGCGCCCATTCCATTTCGTGGCAAACGAAACGAGCCGGCGTATGTCGTTGAGGTGGCGCGATGTCTGGCCGACCTCAGGGGAATGAGCGTCGAGGACTTCGGCCGCATAACGTCCGAGAATTTCGCCCGCTTGTTCGACTTGGAGTTTTAAGACCTCAGTCCGGTTTGGCTTTTCCCTGATTGTAGTGTTCCAAGTTTGGGTCCTTGTAACGCAAACTGTTAGTTTGCGGGGGCATTGAATGCCATTCATTCATCGCAAACTAACAGTTTGCTTTACGAATTAGGGTCCTACCCCGCCTAGAGAACACTTTCACATGCTCGCGATTTGGTGTTATTCTCAATTACCAGCAGCACCAGTTATTGTTTGAGGACAAGCTAAGCAGAATGGCCCAACAGAACTCCTTTGATATCGTCTCGCAGGTGGATCGCGCTGAGATTACCAACGCCATCAATCAGACAGTTAAGGAAGTACGTCAACGGTTTGACTTTAAAGGCAGCAACGCCAACGTGGCCCTCGAGGCCCATGAACTCGTTCTCAGCGCTGAAGATGAAACCAAACTTCGCAACATGAACGACATTCTTCAGCAGAAGCTGGTCAGACGCGGCGTGCCTTTGAAGGCTCTAAACTATGGGACAGTCGACCCGGCTGCAGGCGGCACGGTCAGACAGCGGGCGCAGATTCAACAGGGGATTCCGCAGGAAAAGGCAAAAGAGGTCGTAAAGTTCATCAAGGATTCCAAAGCTAAAGTTCAGGCATCTATTCAAGGCGACGTCGTGCGCGTTTCCGGACGAGACCGCGACACGCTGCAGGACGTCATCGCAAGACTCAAGGACAAGGATTTTGGGATTCACATGCAATTTTCGAATTACCGGACAAACTAGGCGGAAGAGAAGTCTGTTTTTACCTGAGCTCGACACAAAATGCAGGTCACAGAACAAAGCGCGCTCCTGGATGACGTTCAGATAACCGCGAAGCGCATCTTCAATCTGATCGCTCCAGAGCTTCAACAGGTTGAGCTTGAGTTTGAGCGACAGGCGCGTTCGAATGTTCAAGTCATTGCTTATCTGGCCGAGTATTTGCGCGAGTCTGGAGGCAAACGCGTCCGGCCGGCGCTAACAATTCTGGCCAACTGCGCCGTCGGAGGCGACGGCTCACGTTATAACTCCATTCGGATGGCCACGGTGATGGAGTTTCTCCACACCGCCACGCTTGTTCATGACGACATCATTGACAGCTCGGATACGCGCCGGAATCGTCCGACGGTCAACGCGCTTTATGGAAATGAAACTGCTGTGTTGATGGGTGACTGGCTTTACATGTCGGCGTTTGAGACGAGTCTGGCCGAGAGGTCCTTAGCGATTCTCGACATTCTGACGGCCGTTACTCGAAGAATGACCGAAGGAGAGTTGCTTCAGCTGACCACGCTGGGCAGATCGGACATTTTAGAACAACAGTACTTCGATATCATTCAGCGCAAAACAGCATATCTGTTCAGCGCTTGTTGCGAGGTTGGAGCCATCCTCGGCGGGGCGAGTGAGGCCGAACAGAAAGCGCTGGCCGATTATGGAATGAAGCTCGGAACGGCGTTTCAGCTAACCGATGATTTGCTGGACTTTACCGCCAACGACGAAACCCTTGGGAAGAGCGCGGGCGTTGACCTGGTCGGCGGGAAGGTAACGCTCCCATTGATTTACTTGATCGCCAGTGTTCCATCCGCCCGTGACCAGGTTCAAGCCGTGATGACAGACGGCGGCTATGAAAAGGTCAGCCGGCAGTCTTTACTCGAGGCCGTTGATCGTGTCGGCGCAATCGAACGAGCGCGAGCCAGCGCTGACGAGTACGCCAGCGCAGCCCGAGCAGCGCTTGATGAGTTGCCGCCTTCGGAGTACACCGAATCTCTGAGGGCCATACCCACCTACGTGATCGACCGCGATCGTTAACTCGTAAAGCAAATTGTTAGTTTGCGTCGTCTTGCGACCGGGCTGCCTGTCCCTCGCCTGACAATCGCAAACTAACAGTTTGCTTTACGAATTTCAGCAAAAGTGTTGTGCAAAAGAGCAATTCCCCTTAAGATTTCCTTGATGATTGACCGGCCCGACGAAAATCTTCTTTCCCGCCTTGAACAAAGCCTGAGGCAATCCCGCGCCGCGCGTATGCATCTGGCAGCCCGTCTGCGCGAGCTCGAGACCGAAGCGGACACGGTGCGGGCCGAACTTGCCGAGATGACTAATCTGGCCAGCCAGACTGAGGCAGCCATCTATCGTCTGCTTTCTACCGTATTAGCCTCAGGGCGCCTCCCGGGTCTGCCTTCAGACGCCGAACTCGAGGCCGCAATGAACCAATCCATTCCGCCGGCGCGCACCCCGGCTGTACCAGCCTCGTTTGAACCAAGACGGCAGGAAATCCCGGTACTCCGTCCAAACACGGAAGCCCTTAGTGATCGTTTCATGGATCGGACGATTCCGCAGGCAGTAACCTTATTGCTGCGGGAAGAGGGTGGCGCGCTTCACGTAAATGAGATTTACAACCGTTTGCTCGAGGGTGGCTTTAAGTTTACCGGTCAGAACCCCACAATCAGCATTGCAGTTTCACTCAATCGAAACACGCGTTTTCGGAAGGTCGCGCCCGGGACGTTTGACCTCATGATTCGCGACGCTTCAAAGGCTTCTTAGTAACCGAACCTCCCGCCAAGGCGCCAAGCACGCTAAGAAATCGAAGTCACCGCGGCTTCGCGGCTTTGCACAAAAAGTGCTTAATCGCGGCGGACCTGCGCGAAAGTAACGAATCGCGGTTTGCCGCCGCACAGTGCGGAATGGCTCTGCCTTTCCGAGAACGACGTCCGCGCACTCTTTTTCCTGAGGCTGGGCCTCAGGAAAAACATCAGGGGAAGGTCAGCGGAAAGCCATAGGCTTTCCGCACTGTGCGGCGGCAAGCCGCAACTAGTCGTTTGCCGTCAATGCATTTTCATCAGGTTAAGCACTTTTTGTGCAAAGCCCCGCGGCTTTGCCAAAGAGTCAAAATCAATGTTGAGAACCCTCAACGGTCGACTTGGACTCCCAGCCTGCGAAGCAGGCGATTAGCAAAAAGCCTGAGGTGGAGCGTAGCGGAACCCCAGGACCGTCAGTTGAAACAGAACAGAGCCTGCGGAGCAGGCGACAGCCTCATATCGGCAAACGCTGTCGCCCACTCCGCGGGCTGGTATTGTTTTTGGACCAATAACCTGGGGTTCCGCTGCGCTCCACCCCAGGCTTTATGCTATCGCCTGCTCCGCAGGCTGGGTTGAATTTAGTCTGACTGCACGACTTTTGTGCAAACCTAGTCAACGCAAAACGCTCAATCGGTTTCTGTTCCGTAACGTTCTTCGCGTCTTGGCGTCTTGGCGGTTATTGCGTCTTGGACGTTGTTCGTTGCCCCGCATAGAATGCAAACATGCGCGCGATGATTCTTTCCGCCGGTTACGGTACACGCCTGTGGCCGCTCACCGAAGATCGAACGAAACCCGCGATTCCCATCCTCGGCAAACCCCTCGTTGGTTATGTGGCTGAATATCTCGCGCAATACGGCTGTGACGACATAATTGTCAATCTTCATCACCGGCCTGAATCCGTTCGGGACGCGCTTGGCGATGGCGGCAAGTTTGGCGTCAGGTTGCGATATATAGAAGAGCCGAAGATTCTGGGGACGAGCGGGGCCGTCGACAATGCCCGTGAGTTTCTGCGTGACGACACTTTCGTCGTCGTCAACGGAAAGATCATTACTGACATCGACCTCGCTGCAGCTATTGAAATGCATCGCAGCACGCAGGCGCTTGCCACTCTGGTGACTCTGCCTAACTTCGGATGCGAGCGGTTTTCGATAGTCGAAGCGGAGGACAATTGCCTCCGCGGTTTCGGCGGCATGCCCGTGAAAAGCAACTTCGAAGGGAAACCTCCGCCGCTGATGTTTACCGGCATTCAAATATTTGAGCCGAGAGTCCTCGACTTTATCCCGCGAGGCAAATTTTCGGATTCAGTAACTGACGTCTTTCCTCAGGCGCTGGAAAAAGGCGAACGTATAGGTGTGCACATCGCCAGCGGAAGCTGGTATGAACTCTCCACACTCCAGCGCTATCGTGACATCTGCCTGATGCTCCTGGATCAAAGTGGCAGGAGCGTCAGTGTTGGCGAAGGCTGCAACATCTCGCCGGACGCGGAGGTCAGCCGGTCCATTATCTGGGACGACGTCACAATCGAGCCTGGGTCTCGCGTGAACCGTGCGGTGCTTGGTGACAATGTCAAAATTCGAGCAGGGGAAGAAATCGAAGATGCAGTGGTAGTTTGCGCTTCGCTGGTCCGGGACCAGACTCCCCCGCCGAAGGCGGCTAAGGGCGAATTTCAGGGCGACAATTTTGTTGTGCCTCTCTCGCGGTGATACAATCCGCCTACATCAAGCGACAAAAAGGGCGGGACTGGTGAGCAGCAGTCCCGCCAATCTTTAAGAGGATCGGCTGCCACTTTTCTTTCCGTAATGACTTCGGCAAAACAGGTGACTACGACCGCTTTTGACGTCTCAGCATCGGAGCGGCTCACGAAGTTTCTCGAAGGCGAAGGCATCAGGAACAAACTGATTGTCCCGCTGACACCAGACGCTTCGACGCGCAACTACTTTCGCATCCCCTGGAAAAAAGGGAAGGCAGTAGCCGCAGTCTACCCGGAAGCTTTTGATCCTGACTTTCATCCCTACCTCGACGTGACCCGCTTGTTTCTGGAGAACAGTATCCCGGTGCCGGAGATTTATGCGGTAGACGGCCAGCACGGCATCATTGTTCAGGAAGATCTGGGTGACCGGCAGTTATTTCGCCTTTACGACTCGGCGCCGGAAGATGAGTGTGACGAATTCAAAGAATGCGCGATCAAGTTGATCGCGCAGATACAGAAAGCCACCGAAAGCGCCTACGAGAAACATTCGATCGCCAGTCGCCTGGCCTTTGATGAGGCAAAGCTTTCGTGGGAACTGGATTTTTTCGTTGAACATTTTTTCGGCAGCCTGAGGAAAGAACAACTGCGCCATGCTGAAGCGGCGGAACTGAAAGCTGAACTTAACGACGTTGCCGCTGAACTGGCGGCCCGGCCACGCGTGCTTTGCCATCGGGACTTTCACGCGGCTAACCTGATGGTTGACAGTCACCACCGGCTTCGGGTGGTCGATCATCAGGACGCAAGGATGGGACCCGTAACCTACGACCTCGTCTCCTTCTTGCTAGACCGTAGACCCGAACCACCCTCACTGGCGGAACTAAGAGCATACAGGTTGTTTCTGCTCGAAGAGAGACGCTTACTCGGGCTGGAGGCATTGGATCCCGACGAAATCGCACAGGAGTTTCGTCTGATGACGATTCAGCGCGGGCTGAAAGCAATCGGCACCTTCTCATATCAAACAGCCGCCTGTGGCCGCGGCAGCGCCTACGAACACTTTATTCAACCAACTCTCGCCATCGTGCTTCAGGCGGCCGACTGGCTCGACCGTTTTCCAGCCTTGCGCCGCATGATTCGAGAGAGAAAAACGATTTAGACCTGAACCGGGAACATCAATGGCTACGGAATCAACATCATTGGAAACAACCAACCCGCAACGAACCTACATTAACCAACTTTCGCAACACGCCGGCCAGGAAGTAGTGATCAAGGGCTGGCTCTATAACCTTCGCTCAAGCGGCAAGATCCTTTTTCCTCAGTTGCGCGACGGCACCGGGGTCGTGCAATGCGTTGTTTTGAAGAGTTCGGTAACTCCGGAGGTTTGGGAAGCGCTTAAGGCGCTGGGCCAGGAATCGGCCCTGACAATCAGAGGCACCGTTCGAGCGGATTCACGGGCGCCCGGCGGGTATGAGATCGATGTGGTCGATGCGGAAGTCATTGATGTGGTCCACGACTATCCAATCACACCGAAAGAGCATGGCACAGAGTTTCTGATGGATCACCGTCATTTGTGGCTCCGGTCCCGGCGGCAACACGCCGTATTGAAAGTTCGACACACAGTGGTTAAGGCCGTGCGCGATTTTCTCGACAACGACGGGTTTACGCTTGCCGATTCACCGATCTTTACACCGGCAGCTTGTGAAGGCACTACCACGTTGTTTGAGGTTGACTATTTCGATGGGGAGAAAGCGTATCTGACGCAGTCGGGCCAACTCTACAACGAAGCCACCGCGGCAGCTTTTGGTAAGTCGTATTGTTTCGGCCCCACCTTTCGCGCCGAGAAGTCCAAAACGCGTCGCCACCTGACTGAGTTTTGGATGGTTGAGCCGGAAATGGCTTACGCAAACCTCGACGACGTGATGGACCTTTCCGAACGGCTCCTTTCATACATAGCGGCTCGAGTGCTGGATCAACGCTCGGAGGAATTAAAGACCCTCGAGCGCGATCCGGCGAAGCTCGAAGGTATCGTGCCGCCGTTTCCGCGGCTGCACTACGACGACGCGGTGAAGCTGTTGCATGAAGGACATGCCAGCGGAACGCTCGAGTTGCGCTTCGAGTGGGGTGGCGATTTTGGCGCTCCGGACGAGACGTTTATCTCGTCACACTACGACAAGCCAGTAATGGTCCATCATTATCCAGCCGAGGTGAAGGCGTTCTACATGGCGCGCGACCCCCACCGAGATGAGTTGGCCCTGGGTGTGGATGTGCTCGCGCCGGAAGGCTACGGGGAAGTGATTGGCGGTGGCGAGCGGGCAACGTCACTCAAGTTTCTCGAAGAACAGATCGCCTTGCATCAGTTACCGAAAGAAGCCTTCGAGTGGTACTTGGACCTTCGGCGTTACGGTAGTGTGCCTCATGCAGGTTTCGGCATGGGCATTGAACGTTGCACCGCCTGGATGTGTGGTATTGAGCACATTCGTGAAACGATTCCGTTCCCAAGAATGATGTACCGCCTGCGACCGTAGACCGAAAGATAGGGCAAAAGGTGAAAAGGGGAAGGGGTAAAAGGGAAAGAAACGTTCTGCATGTCAATCCCTCCTTCAATTCATAACCGTATGGAAACTGATGAGCGCCTTCGACTGGAGTTTAACGATTGGGCCAAGGCAGGTCGCGGAGAAGGCATGGAAAAGGGTCATCGCCCCGTCGGTGAACAAGCGATTGAACTGATGGCCATCCCTTCAGGCGCCAGTGTCGTTGATGTTGGCTGTGGTTCCGGCTGGGCCACGAGGCTAATGGCTACCAAGGCGAGCGATGGGCGGGTGGTGGGTATCGATATCTCCGATGAAATGATCAAACTGGCGCGGGAAAGTTCCACTTCGTTTCCCAACGTCGAATTCCGCGTCGCCGGCGCCGAAAAATTGCCATTTGGGGACGGAGAGTTTAGTCATGCGTTCTCGATGGAATCGCTCTACTACTACGCTGATATGGAATCCGCTCTAAGGGAAATCTGGCGCGTGTTGAAACCTGGCGGTATTTTTGTTTGTGTCGTTGACTTGTACGAAGAGAACAAGCCCTCCCATCAATGGGTCGAGCAACTCCAAGTGCCGGTGCAGCTCTTGAGTAGTGCGACCTACCGCTCGTTATTTGAAGCAGCCGGGTTCGTGAACGTTGCCGACCGGCGCGTTAAGGACCCCGCACCGATACCTGACCACTATCTTGCCGGCACCTTCAAAGACCGGGAAGAATTAATTGAGTACAAACAGAATGGTTCGTTAATGATCACAGGCGAGGTAGTGCGATGAGCGACGTGCGGGAACGCATTGTTACTATCTTCGGAGGCGCGAAGTGTGGCGAGAATGATATCGAGTATGGGCAGGCGCGCCGCGTCGGAGAACTACTCGCAGATGCCGGCTATACGATTTGCACTGGCGGTTACCTTGGTGTGATGGAAGGCGCAAGTCGAGGCGCTCATGAACGAGGCGGGCGCGTGCTGGGCATCACCATGAACCAGTTTAAAGCCGAACCTAACCGCTTTCTTACCGACAAAGTTGCCACGCCACATTTCTACGAGCGACTTCAGCTCCTCATCACCCGGTCAGTCGGCTTCATTGCCATACGCGGAGGCATGGGCACAGTTACCGAGTTGTCCCTTGTTTGGAACAAAATCCAAACCCGCGTTATCGGACCACGCCCCCTTGTTCTACTTGGTGAATGCTGGCCGCCGATTGTGCGCGAATGGCAAAAGCACCTGGTTGTCAGTGAGGAGGACGTGAGAGCGCTCGACTTTGCCCGCACGCCCGAAGAGGCAGTAGAGATTATTAAAGCTAAATCTCAAGGAGTGGTTTTATGAATTGTCCAAAGTGCGGCGCCCAAATGCTTCAAGGCGCAGTTTTCTGCGGCGGTTGTGGCTACAGGATTGAAGCGACTGGCGCACCGGCGTCAGCCGCTCAACCGTCCGGGTTTCCTCAATCGCCGAGCCACGGAATTCAAATTGACGAAGACTCACGAGGGCAGGGTGGCGGCTACCGATATGAAGTCCTGCATCAGCCGGCCTTCTCGCTGGCCCAGATTCAACTTCAAGCTGAACAGTCGATACAGGCCGAAGCCGGTGCGATGGTTTCGATGTCCGCGAACATCGAGCTCCAGTCACAGATGAAAGGCGGGCTGTTTGGCGCAATCAAGCGAGCCGCCGGTGGTGAGTCGGCTTTCGTTTCCACATTCACCGCGCGCGGAGGGCCTGGCGAAGTTACATTCGCGCCAGGCGCACCCGGAGACATTGCAGCAATTGAATTGACCAACCAATCGTTTTTTGTGCAATCGAGCTCATACCTGGCGGGCGATGCGAGTTTGACTGTTGATACAAAGTGGGGCGGGGCGAAATCGTTTTTTGGTGGCGAGGGCTTATTTGTGTTGCTGGTGCAGGGACGGGGTTTGTTACTGGTTTCCTCGTTCGGGGCAATTCACAGAAAAAGGCTGCAGCCCGGCGAGCGCTACGTCGTTGATACCGGCCATCTGGTTGCCTGGGAAGGAACCACGCAATATACCCTTCGCAAGGCAGCGGCCGGCTTTTTCCGCAGTATGATGAGTGGGGAGGGCATCGTCGCAGAATTCAGCGGGCCGGGCGAGCTATTGATTCAGACGCGAAACCTGGCTGCCCTGGCGGGTTTGTTGAAACCCTTCTTCCCGAGTCAGGGTGGCGGCGGCGGTGGATTTAATCTGGGGGGCTAAAACATGGCTGGCGCTCTGGTAGAAGAAAAGAATCAAACGCAAAGCGACTCGGGTTCAAAGCTGCCGAAAAAGGTAGATGTTCTTGGCGTACCCCTGGGTTACGGCGCAAGCATGGCCGGCGTTGACATGGGACCCGCAGCCCTGCGCGTCGCCCGTCTCAATAAGCGTATTGCCCAGCTCGGCTATCAGGTGCGCGACCTGGGTGATTTGCACCTTGAGCATTCGGAGATAACGCCGGAGCCGGGCGACAAGCTTAAGTATCTTCATGAAATCAGCACCGCCTGCGCAGATCTCGCAAAAAAAGTTGAGGGGATCTTGAACGCCGGCGAGCTGCCTCTTGTTCTCGGCGGGGACCACTCGATTGCGATCGGATCCATCGCCGGCTTTTCGTCATTCTGCCGCAGCCGAAATGAGGTTCCAGGGTTGATGTGGTTTGATGCCCACGCCGACATGAACACGCCGGAGTCGACGCCTTCGGGGAACATCCACGGCATGCCTCTGGCGGCGGTGTTGGGCTATGGCGCGGAACCACTCATCAACGTCAGTAGTTTTAGTCCAAAGGTCGTGCCCGAATTCTGCGTTCATGTTGGCGCACGAGACATTGATCGCGGTGAACGAGAACTCATCCACAAACTGGGTATTCGCTTCATCACCATGCGGGAGATAGACGAACGCGGCATGAACAATTGTATGGATGAAGCAATCGAGATCGTCGCCCGGGCAAGCGGTGGGTACGCCGTGACGTTCGATGTGGACGCCCTCGATCCGGGAGACGCACCCGGCTCAGGAACACTGGTGCGCGGCGGACTGACCTACAGGGAAGCGCATCTTGCGATGGAGAGAGTCGCAGAGGCCGGTGGCATGCGCTCGCTCGAAGTTGT
Source organism: Pyrinomonadaceae bacterium (assembly GCA_045403245.1). GTDB lineage: Bacteria > Acidobacteriota > Blastocatellia > Pyrinomonadales > Pyrinomonadaceae > PSRF01. The sequence continues at coordinate 20,661 of JAXIOV010000076.1, forward strand.
CGAGATTAATACCGCCCTCGACATTAACAACAAAACTGCGGAACTTGGTGTAGAGTTGATCCTGTCGGCGTTGGGTAAGACTATTCTTTAATAACGGGGTTAGTTAATTGGCGAAGAAACTTCGCGTGGGCGTAATCTTCGGTGGCAGATCCGGCGAGCACGAAATTTCAGTTCGTTCAGCAGCCTCCGTAATCCAAGCGATCGATCCAAAGAAATACGACGTCGTACCGATTGCTATCTCGGAAGAAGGGAAGTGGCTTTCTTCTCCGGCAGCCTTTGAACTTTTGCCGGCGAGCGCCCGGTCCTTTCTCAACTCAAGATTGATCACCCAAACGACCGGTGACGTGGCCATCCTTGGCGACCCCTCACACTCCGGCCTGATTTCCTTCGATCCAAACGGCAACTCTGCTTCGGCCCAACCTCTCGACGTTGTCTTTCCAGTTCTGCACGGGCCGTTCGGCGAAGATGGCACGATTCAGGGACTTCTCGAGATGGCCAACCTGCCGTACGTCGGTTGTGGCGTACTGGCGTCCTCTTGCGGCATGGACAAGGTCGCGATGAAGTTGTTGTTTCTTCAAGCGGGCCTTCCAATCTGTAAATACGTCTGGTTCCTCCGCTCGCAATGGAGTGCGGCCAGTTCAGGTATCACTCGAAAGGTATCACGTGAACTTGGGTTTCCGTGCTTTGTAAAGCCGGCGAACCTCGGTTCTTCAGTGGGCGTTTCACGCGTTGACGATAGATCCTCCCTGCCGGCCGCGGTTGAACTTGCCGCGCAATATGACCGCAAAATAGTTGTTGAAGAGGGCGTTGACGCGAGGGAGATTGAGTGCGCCGTGCTAGGCAACGACGAACCAAGAGCGAGTCTACCCGGCGAGTATGTGGTCCACGACAACTCGGCCGGCTTTTTGGATTACACAGAGAAGTACACTAAGACGGGGCATGTCGATTTTGTCGTTCCTGCCCCGGTGCCCAAAAGCGTTGCGTCGCGGATTCAGAAGATGGCCGTCCGAGCGTTTCAATCGATTGACGGTGCTGGCCTGGCGCGCGTTGACTTCTTCCTCAAACGCGGAACGCATGAGTTGCTTGTAAATGAGTTGAACACGATGCCCGGCCTCACAGACATGTCGGGTTATCCAAAGATGTGGGCGGCTTCGGGTTTGAGTTACTCGCGAATGCTTGATGCATTAGTTGAACTGGCTTTGGAAAGGCACCGCGACAAGTCGCGCAACAAGATTGCGCGTTCCTGAGGACTAGTCCTTTGGCGCACGATACGTCTTCCGCGACCTGACGACCAACTCACTCCGAGAAACTTCGACATTTAACTTGCGCCACTTTCCGTCACGATTGCGATTTAGTGGCCGGTACGCAACCGTGTATTGATGCCCCAACTCCTCGGCAATATTTGCAAAAGCGTCGCGTAGAGCAGGGCCTCCCGGAGTAGCGACGAACAGTCCTCCACTTTTCTCTGCGAAGCCCTTCAATGCCGCGGCGCTGCGCACGTTTCGCGACGCGGCGCCGTCAGTAGCAGACATGTCAACTGCGTAAATGCTGGCCCCTATTGCCAACGCACTCTCGATGGCTGTGTCCGAAGACGCTCTGCTATAGGTATCGACTCCATCCGACAACACCACGATCGCCTTACGTTTCTCGTTTCGCTGAGACAGGACCTTCGAGGCGTCGACGATCGCGTCGTTGAGCGTGGTCATTCCCTTGGCCCGAATGCCAAAGGCCATCGGCGCCAGGTCTCGATCGCTGGAGAACTGCTGAATCCGCTCCACCTTGAAATCAAATCTGTAAACAGCTGCGACGTCTTCTGGGCGTAAGCGATCAAGAAAACGAATGGCCGCAGAGCGCGCCAGTGAAAGGCGGCTGTCCATGCTGCCCGAAGTATCCAGCAAGACTACCGCCGCAAACGGTTCCTCGTGAACGCTGAAACTTGAAATCTGCTGCACCGAAACTTCTTTACCGTCCTCGTAGATCTTGAAATCAGATTGGCGAAGGCCCGGCACATATTTCCCCGCCTTGTCGGTTACCGTAATGTTCAGGACCACCAGGTCGGTATTGACCCTGAGAACATCATCGTCCTGACGAGCAGCTGTGAGTGCGGCTGCCGTGAGCAGCACGGCGATTAGGAGAATGGGGACGTGCCTTCTTTTGTTGTTGGAAGACAAAATTACGCTCTGGAGGAGAAGTTTCGAACGAGACGGATTAGTTCAAGTAATTCATTAGCTTGATCAATCACCGTGGCTGAGATGACGCGCTTCGGTGTCTTCTGCACACTTTGTTTGAGCTCCTGCACGGCATCTCCCAACTTACTTACAGCCGATGCGAGGTCTGCGGGCAGTTCTTTGCTCTCTTTCTTATCCTCCGATCCGCCCGCAGCTTCGCGAATTCCCTTGGCCAGCTTTTCCAGCTTGTCCAATTTCTTCAGGTCGTTGCGATCAATAGAATTGTTTTTCTTGTAAGAAGCCTGGATCTCTTTTCCTAAAACCGAAAGGAGCTCGGCGCGGTCAAGGTTATCCCGATACTGCTTTTCAGCGAATCTGATCTCTCGTTTGGCCCGCATTTCCGCCTCGATCGAGTCAGTTTCTTCGGCATCCGACTGCGCTGACTTATGGGTATCAGCGTGAATCTGCGCACTAATCGTAACGGCACATCCAGTGATTATTACGAGCGCCGCCAGAAAACTGCCTAGAGTGGTCTTGAGGTTAACTAGCATGGTTCTTGAAACTTGTACCTGAACTCTACCGAGTAGGGAATCGATCAACCAACCTGGCGGTATGACGGTCTGGACACCCGAAGAGGTTGCACGTCTCCCATGAGATGCGAAATGAGATGCTAAACCTGAACTAGCAATCGAATCTTCCAACGTGGGCAAGTTTTCGCGAAACCGGCAGGGGTGTTCAGGCTTCACGTTAGCTGACGCCGTGCCGACTTCTAAACGAAAACTTGAAGCCCTCGTGACTGGTTAATGCAAGGCATGAACGAATCGCATGGTTACGGCACCTTGGCCGGATTGTCTGGGGAATTCAAAAAATCGTCACCCTTCGAGGGTCGTTTCCCGACTACGACTGTTTTACTCTCCAGTCGCTCCAGCGGTCGCTTCTTGCCCTGGGCCGTAGTGAAAGCCAGCGGCTCCGGGCCGGGACCTGCTTTCAACCCAACCAGCTTCGCCGAGGCGTAGTCTTGCGCTTTTAGCTCTAGTGAATAGCGACCCTCCTGATCGGGATCGAGCATTCCGGGCTCGACTGCTACCAGCCTTCTCTCCGCAACTCCATCACTGCGGCGTTTCAGCTCAAGTTCGACGGAAACATCGGCCAGTTTCCCGCCAGAAGTGTTTTTTACAGTTCCGCCTACCAGGCTTTTGCTGCCTTCCATCATCGCGTCGTCGACCAGAATGAGGGCCTTTGGAGACACCTTACGTACTGGCGCCATCGCGCGTGCCTCAAGCCCGGCTGTGCGCTGGGCGTGACGCTTCCGAAGAAAACCATACCCGGCGAATAGTAATGCGCTAATCAAGATCGCCGATACACCGCCGACGACCCAGCGCAGTTGTGAGCCTTTCGACTCTGCAAACAGTTCTTCTTGATGTGAATCAATCATTTCAAGTGAAGGTTTAGAAGTATTACTTTAGGACCACTTGGAAACTACTCTCGATGCCCCGGCGGCGGAGTGCCGGTGATGTTAGTGATCAGGGCTGACAGAAAGTCCTCCTCCGCTACTCCGCTCGACGGAAGAGTAGCCCACTCCGCGCCGGTCGCTCCATCGGTTCTTCCCTCAACCCGAGCGTTGACGCTGACGTTGGCGCTGCTGCCGTCAATCGGCTGGACTTCAACTGTTAACGTGTAGCGCCCACGCGTCCAACCGCGGCTGGTTGACGAGCTGATGTCAGCATAATGGCCGAGCTCGGATTGAGTCACCACCGCACCCTTAATGAAGGTGAAAGGTTGACTGACAATGATTCCGTCAGCCGGACGCGAGGCAGCTTCGTCGACCACGAGTTGTCGCTCAGCCATCACGTTAGCTACTGCTTTCAAGATCACGTCACGACGCGCGGTGAATCTGTAGGGGTTGGGAATTGGAGGCACCTCTGGTGTCCGACCTTTTCCAAAGTCTATGCCTCGACCAGCTCCAACATTGGTTTTGGTGCCGTTAGTTCCGGTACTGCCGGCCGAACCCTCGCGGACCCTTTCGCTCTGTTTGTCGACACCTTTTCCCTGAGCCCACGCAGAGGTAGAAGCGAATAGCAAAAGCAAAATTAGACTGGAAAGTCTGAGCATGGTGACACCTTTGGCACTGCGGACGTTTGCGAAGGGGACTCACTGATGAGAATAGATTATGCACTCCTCAATTTCAAGCAGCCATTCCTGATTGGTAGGCTTCTACTTTCAGTCTTCTGTGTGCCCCTCCGTGCTCTCTGTGTCTCTTGCTGGGTATTTTGCTTAACGGTTTCTACACCACCAAGACACAGAGAAGACGTAGGAGGCACAGAGAACTTCAATTTAGTGTGAATCCGCGGCTGACTCAATCTGGGTTAACCGCCATGCTGATTCGTCGTACCGCTAACAACTCTACTTCAGCAATCCTGCGTCTCTTTGCTGCTCCCAATTTCGCAGGGTCCTCACGCCGGCATCGAAATCACGCTCGTTATTGTAGAAATTATGCGCGCCATCATTTCTCGATGGCTCGCGGACGTAGTAAAGATAATCCGACTGCGCGGGATACAGCGCTGCCTCGAGCGAGCTCTTTCCGGGAGATGCAATTGGCCCTGGCGGCAACCCTGAATAGATTCGAGTGTTGTAAGGAGATCGCCTTTCCACATCGCTCTTGTAAACTTTCCCGTCGTTTCGCCATTTGCCCGCCAGCTTGGAAGCGTAGATGAGTGTTGAATCAACCCCCAGGGCCACATTTTTCTCCAACCGGTTGTAAATGACCGAAGCGATCAGAGGACGCTCATCGCTGAGTTTTGCCTCAGTCTCAATCAACGAAGCCATCGTCACGATCTCTCGCGGACTCATTCGCAGTTCACGGGCGCGTTGAGACCATTCAGGCTTCCACTCTTTGTGAAATCGCTTGACCAGAGTGTTGATGATCTCCGCAGGTTTTGTGTCGCGTGGAAATTCATATGTATCCGGATAGAGATATCCCTCGAGGTTAGGCGCGGTCGGGTCGATATCTTTGATTAGGCTTACATCGTCCATCAACAGCAAAGCAGCGTTTGAGTCCTCCAGGTGCAGCTCAGGTATTCTGGACATTGCATTTGCGATGTCCCAGCGAGTCCAGCCTTCGACCACCGTAAACCGGTTGAGCCGTTGCTGGCCTTCACGTAGTTTGGCAAAGACACCGAGCGGTGAAATAGGTGAAGGGAAGTCGTACTCGCCCGCTCTCACTTCCGTTCCCTTTGACGTCAACTTGAGGTAAAGCCTGAACGGCCATTCGCGCTTAATAATCCCTTCCGCAGCGAGTTTACTGACGACCGCTGCCGGCGAAGAGCCCTTTGGAATCTCGATGTACTGGCCACGCTTGGAATGTGCGACGGGCGTGTTTAGGTCATGATAGATCCAGATCACCAGACTGCCTGCGCTTACCACAAAAAGAAAGCCTGCAACTATGAGTATGCGTTTCATCGTCACGTTTATTGAGAGATCGGTTTCGGTGGGAACGTGGGCTAGCGGATAGATACCGGAAGCCTTTCCTGATCAGATCTCAGAAAATCTCTTAGGATCAACGTCGCAGATTCACTGTCGACGAGCGCTGCAAGGTGCTTCCGGTCATAGCCTTCGGTTCGAAGATTTTCCGCCGCCTCCCTTGACGTTAGGCGCTCATCCTGCAAATAGACAGGGATTTTCAACGAATGGGCGAATTTCTCTGCGGTCCGACGCGCTTCAACTGCCGAATCTCCCGAAGATCCATTTAACCGCAGCGGTAAACCAATCACCAGGGTTTTAGCGTCAAAGCGGCGGACTAATTCATCAACGTCCTGGAGCAACCGTTTCCAACTAGTCCGGCGAAGTCCTTCGAGTCGGTTGATTGAGATTGACAGGGCGTCGGAAACGGCAACTCCCACTCGTTTTTGACCGAGGTCAAGGGCTAACACTGGTGGCTGAATCGCGGATTTTCCGTCAGGTTTTTCCATAATCTCGTACGGCTAACTCTCAGAATTGGCTCAAACGCGGACGCGCGCGGTCTTCAAATGTGACCTGCCAAAGCTCGTGACAAACCGAAGAAAGCCAGGTTGCACCACTAACTGTCCGATTGTATGATACGACTGGCTCGTCCAGAGCGCATGTGGCGCCAGGACTTACGTTCTACAAAACGAGGTATCTAATGTCGTTTCGCACCAAGTTTGCGCTGATTCTGTTATCAGCAACACTCGCTATATATACCGTCGTCGGCGGGTGGATTTCTACCCGTGCTCAACAGCCGGCCAACGATCCAAATGCACAACTCCGCATCTTTGAGAGCGTGCTCCAGCACATCCAGAATGATTATGTCGACGAGCCGAATATGGAGAAAGTCCGGGCCGGAGCATTGCGCGGCCTCGCCTATGGACTGGATCCTTACTCGACTTACCTGACGCCGGAACAGGTGAAACAATTCGGTGAAGCTGACAAGAACAATACGGTCGGTATTGGCGCCGAGCTTTCTCAGGTTGCGTCTTATCTCTACGTAATTGCACCACTGAAGGGTTCGCCTTCCGACCAGGCCGGAGTGCACGCGGGAGACATTATTGAATACATCGATGGCAAAGCAACCCGAGATATTTCGCTTTACGACGCGAAGCAGTTGTTGAACGGCGCTGCTGGCTCCGAAGTGAAGCTGCGCATTCTTCGCGCAAATTCGCGCCCGCTCACGTTGACCGTCAAAAGAGGATCTTTCAGGGCACCGTCTGCCGAGGCCAGAATGGAAGCAGGTCGCATCGGGGTTTTGAAAATAAACAGTTTCGCCCACGGTGAGGCGGCTGATGCCCGAGCTCGAGTTCAGGACTTGCACCGGCAAGGCGCGACGAAGATCGTTCTGGACCTGCGAGGAACGGCCGGTGGCAACATCGATGAAGCTGTCGCGGTCGCAAATATTTTTATCAAGGAAGGCATGCTGGCCCAAACCTCCGGGCGCGAGGGAAAGACCTTGAAGACGTTTTCCGCGGATCCAAAACTGGCCACCTTCCACGGTCCGGTCGTGGCTTTGATCGATGCCGGTACGGCAGGGGCCGCGGAAGTTGTCGCCTCAGCATTGCTTGATCGAAATCGCGGTCAGGTTGTTGGCGAAAAGAGTTTTGGCGCTGGCGCCGAGCAGCAACTCTTCACCCTCCGCGGTGGCGATGGGCTGTTGCTTACGACAGTCAAATGGGCTTCGGCCAGCGGTAAACCATTTCTCGGTGAAGATCGCAACCACTCCGGGGTTTCGCCTTCGGTGGAAGTGAAGCGCCCGGAACTTGCAGAAGCGATCGATCCGGATGAGCTGACCGGAAACGATGACGATCCGGCGACGAAGCCGGCGCCGATGAATGACAAGCCACCGGTAGTTACCGAGCCCGTGACTCCCAAGCCCGCAGTTGAGGACTTGCAGATGAAAAAGGCGCTGGAGCTCCTGCGCGAGGCGAAGGTCGCTCCCATGCAGCGGGCCGCTTAACTTCAATTCGTTCCTAATCCACCTCTAGTACAAGAAAGGCCAGGGAAGTCCCTGGCCTTTCTTAGTTCTCTTCGCGCGTTCGATTTCGAATAAGGGATGACTCCATATCGGGTATCCCGACACCCCTCACTAATGAATGCATGTGAATGCATGTTGGGATTTGATTGTGAATTACTTGCGATCAAACCGAAATACTCAAAAAACTGCGTTCGTTCATCGATTTGCAAGGTTGCGAAGTTATAGTGCCTGTGAAGGAACACTAGTTGCTCAAATCAACATGGCGCAGGCCGTACAAGACTAAGCTAAGGAGACGAGAAGCGATGATTATGACTAACAAACTGCTGCCGGTGGCTTTGATAGCAGCACTCATTGGGGGCTCAGTCGGTGCTCTGGTGATGCACTCGCGAAGCGCCAGTGCTACAGACCAGCCGGCCGCCGTCGACACTTCAAGGAACGCTGACGTGCAATATGCGTCTGCGGCTAACCAGACCGATCAGAATAGTTACGTTCCGGCAGAATTTGACACCGCAGGCGAACAGACTGCGTACAAGACAGGATTCGCCGATGGATTCAGCGCAGCTCAGGGCGGCGTCACGGGAAGTGAGATGACATCGGGCGTCTATTCGAGGCCGCGAGTTGTTTATAGAAACTCGACCCGTTCGCCTAGACGCGTCTACTATGATTATCAGCGTCCAAAGGGCCGAAGCTTCTGGCAGAAGCACCGCGACAAGCTGACAGTAGCGATGGGTACCGGCGGTGGCGCGATCATCGGTGGCTTGATCGGTGGTAAGAAGGGTGCGGCGATTGGCGCGTTGTCAGGCGCTGGCGGTTCAGCCCTTTACACCTACAAACTTCGCAATCGCGACCGGCGTTACTAACTGAGTACTTAAACCAGGAGCGTGTAGCATGAGAGCCAAGCTCTCCAGTGCCATCTGCGCTCTGGTAGTCATGGTTTGGGCAGTTTCCATCATTGGGGCTGCCCATTTCCGTGCCGGCCAGAATGCTGATGTTCGGAAAAATCAGCCACTACCTTCCTCTGCACGTTTGCGCGTTGAAAGGGAACGTGGCCTGTTGTTGAAGGTGTGGATGAACGGGCGGGGTCCTTATGTCTTCGCTGTTGACACTGGCGCCGGACTCAACATGATCACCGAACGGGCTGCCGCTAACGCGCAGGTGACAATCAAGAACGTTCGTCCAACCGAAATGGCGGGACTCAGCAACGCACGTGTCTCATCCAGTCGCGAAGCAGCGATGATCCAGATGGCCGTCGGTGACCGGGCAAACCAGCTGCCATCGAATCAGACAGCATTAGTGGTTTCGGTGCTACCTGAGGGAATAGACGGCGTGCTCGATCCCACGCGCGCCTATTCGCCATTCGGTTACTCGATCGACATGCCTAATCGGCTGATCGCGGCGGTGCAACCCGGAGTGGCGAGCTCCCACTCTTCGCACGCTCAGCGCGCAGGCGAGGACGGAGCCACCGTGAGCTGGCTCCGCATGAAGAACGACAATCGCCCGTTTGTTAGGCTCGGAGATGGTCGGATCGCGTTGCTGGATACCGGCTCTGGTTTCGGATTAGCAGTAAACGGACGAAACGCCGTAGTGGTTGGCGACAAAGGCCGGGCAGACGGGGAGATTATTCGCGATATCGGTGGCGGGACTATAAATTCGAGGCGCGTTTCACCTACAACCGTTAGTATTGGTGAATTGGTGTTGCGCGGAATTCCTACCGACATCCTTTACGGGATTGATAATGATATCCCGGTGCTTCTGGGTCGCGATGCTCTTTACCCATTTAAGATCACGTTTGACCCACAGAAACGATTGATAGAGTTTGTCGCCGCGACGGATGACTAGCGGTTCCTTTTTCGGCCTGAGCGCAGGCGGTTGAAAACTTTGACTAGAGTAACGATGTTGCACAGCCAAATAACAGCCAGGAAATATTTCGGTCGCAAACGTTGCGGCGTTTCTCCAACTCGTCATCGAATCGTGCCGGTGAGTGTTGTTATTTTGCTTCTCCTGGCCCTTCTTTCACCCGCAGTCGCCATCCCGCAAACGCAAGACACTCCTCCGCCGCCAAAGCAGCGCAGCAGGGTAGTTGGATCTTCCACCCCCACTTCAAACAAGCAACCTGCCTCAGGCGAGGAAGAACCTGAAGTCATACGCGTCGAAACGAATCTAGTCAGTACGACCTTCACGGCGGTCGATAAGGACCGTCATTTCATCACCTCGCTGCAACCGGAAGATGTGAGGATTCTGGAAAACGATGTTGCTCAGCCGGTGAGCATTTTCGAACGCGAAACCAACCGCCCACTCTCGCTGGCGCTCCTGATCGATACCAGTGAATCTCAAAGGGGCGTTCTGGCGGAGGAGAAGCGGGCAGCCGCAGCTTTTATCGATTCAGTACTTCGGCCCGCACTCGATCAGGCTGCGGTCGTATCTTTCACCGGTGACTCGAAACTCGAGCAGGGAAATACAAACGATCTGCGCCGGCTCCATCAGGGAATTGAACGAGTAAAGATTGAGATTTCGCCTGAAAACGAACGACGGATGGCAAGTGGCGACGATCCGTTGCCGAAGGAAGTAGATCCTTCCGGTTACACAGGCATCTGGGACGCGATGTATATGGCCATCGACGAACACCTGTCGACGGCCCCGGAGAAGACCCGCAAGGCGATCATCCTGCTCTCAGACGGCGACGACACGAGTAGCACCATCAAGAAACAGGATGTAATTGATCTGGCGCTGCGAAAAGAGGTTGTAATCTACTCAATTGCTGTGCGCGACCCGGATTTTCCAGAAGGCAAGTTGGATCGCGGAGCTTTGCGAAAGATTTCTGACCACACCGGTGGACGAGCATTCTTCCCCCAACATCCGAATGACCTGACCGGAGTATTTGCTCAAATCGATCAGGAGTTGCGCTCCCAGTATTTCATCGCCTACTCACCGACCAACAAGAACTACGACGGTACGTTTCGTCGCGTGAAGATTGAAGTCGTTAATCCTGAGTTGAAAAAACAAAAACTCCAACTGCTCTACCGCGAGGGTTATTACGCTAAGAAATCTTAGCGAACCCGGTAATTGAACGCACCAAACCAAACTACAGTGGAATGTTTCCGTGTTTCTTGGGCGGGTTGGTATCGCGCTTGTTCTCAAGTAAGGCCAGAGCGCGGATCAATTTCGGCCGTGTTTGGGCCGGTTCAATCACCTCGTCGATAAATCCTCGCTCGGCTGCCACGTAAGGGTTGGCAAACTTGTCTTCCAGTTCGAGAATGCGGGCGCGACGCGCGGTTTCCTCATCCTTCGCCTCGTTGATCTCACGCCGATAAAGAACACCAACCGCGCCTTCCGCTCCCATCACGGCGATTTCTGCGCTGGGCCAGGCGAAGTTGATATCCGTGCGAATGTGTTTAGACGCCATCACGCAATACGCGCCGCCGTAGGCCTTCCTTGTGATTACCGTTAGTTTGGGCACGGTCGCTTCGGCGAAGGCGTAAAGCAACTTCGCGCCATGGCGAATGATCCCGTGGTGTTCCTGGGAAACCCCCGGCAGAAATCCGGGAACATCTTCAAAGACGACCAGCGGAATATTGAAGCAGTCGCAGAACCGCACGAAGCGGGCACCTTTGATCGATGCATCGATGTCCAGAACTCCGGCCAGAAATGCCGGTTGATTTGCAACTATTCCAACCGAACGCCCGTCGAGGCGCGCAAAGCCCACGCAAATGTTTGGCGCAAAGAGTTGCTGCACCTCAAAGAAGTAACCGTCATCGACGACGTTGTTGATGACGTCACGAATATCGTAAGGCTGGTTTGATGCTTCCGGAATGATCGTGTTGAGCCGGGTTTCGGTTCTCTCAGGTGAATCGGACGGACTAACCCGCGGCGGATCTTCAAGGTTATTGGACGGGATAAACGAGAGCAGCTCACGCACCATTCGCAACGCATGTTCATCCGAATCTGCCGCGAAGTGGGCCACGCCGGAAACGCGGTTGTGAGTAAGCGCGCCGCCTAATTCCTCTTTCGTAACATCCGCGTGGGTCACGGTCTTGATCACGTCTGGTCCAGTTATGAACATGTACGAAGTGTCTTTGACCATGATGTTGAAGTCGGTGATCGCGGGGCTGTAAACTGCGCCGCCTGCGCACGGCCCCATGATGCAACTAATCTGAGGGATAACTCCGCTGGCCAGCGTGTTGCGCAGAAAAATATCTGCATACCCCCCGAGACTCACGACCCCTTCCTGGATGCGGGCCCCACCGGAATCGTTTAAGCCGATGACCGGGACGCCGACCTTCATCGCGAGATCCATCACTTTGCAGATTTTCTCGGCGTGAGTTTCCGAAAGGGAACCGCCAAACACAGTGAAGTCCTGGGCAAAGACAAAAACGCGCCGGCCGTCGATTGCGCCATAACCGGTGATTACGCCATCGCCCGGATAGACCTGGCTATCCATGCCGAAGTCGCGTGAACGGTGCACTACCAGCTTGTCAAACTCCTCGAAGGAGTCTTCATCCAACAGAAAGTCGATTCGCTCGCGCGCTGTCATCTTTTTGGCGGCGTGCTGCTTCTCAACTCGAGCGGCACCGCCACCTGCTTCGGCCTTGAGAGATCGCTCTTTCAGCCGTTCAAGCTTTGACTTCGCTTTCTTCGTTTCCTGTTTTGAGGTCATGACAAATCAGTCGGTCGCGTTAATTGTCGAAGGGAAAGGCCCGAGCCTCAATCAGTTGAATTAGTTCATCGATTGCGCGCCGGGCATTGGCTTTCACTTCGTCTAAGTAGCCAAAATCCTCGGCATTCCGTTCAAAATCTTCCAGGTCAAGTACCTGGTAGGTGAAATCGGGACGGACCAGTATGTCCAGGTCCAGGTCAACATAACTCAGGATGTCGTTTTCAAAAGTCGGCGGCACATTGACGTTGCAGTAATAGTTTCGCAACCGGCCGTCCGGATGCGCAAAACGAAAGACGTTATACCATCGATCAAGCCAGTAGTATTCGAGACTATGAGTTCCGACGGCAATTGTGCCCACCAGGTCGTGGCTGACTTCCTCGGGAAATCTTGCATCCAAAACGATCAAAGAACCTTCCTGCTTCAAAAGCTGCGCCGGCCAGCGGCGATGCTCCGTCCCATCATACTTGCAAGCGCGAACAAGAATCGTCTGTCCAGGTTCAGGCAAACGTTTTCACCTTCGTGAAGCAAACTGGCCCTCCAAGGAGGCCCCTCGCAAGTTAACGACTGCGTTACTTCCTTCCACTCTTGCGCCAATCTGCCAGAAACTGCGCCTGTCCTTTATCGGTCAGCGGATGGTTGAACATCTGATCGATAATCTTGAAAGGCATGGTAGCGATATCCGCACCCATGCGCGCTGCTTCGATTGCGTGAATTGGATGTCGAATGCTGGCCGCCAGCACTTCCGTTTTCCAATCGTAGTTGCGGTAAACCTCGATGATATCGGCTAACAGAACCAGGCCGTTCTCCCCGATGTCGTCGAGCCTTCCCAGGAAGGGACTTATGAACGACGCGCCGGCCTTGGCCGCCAGGATCGCCTGCGCCGGTGAAAAGCAAAGCGTGACATTTACCTTGATGCCTTCACTGTCCAACTGCTTTGTCGCCTTCAAACCAGGCTTGGTAAGCGGGCATTTGATCACGACGTTGGGAGCGATTTTCGAGTACTCGCGACCCTCGCGCAACATGCCCTCTGTGTCCTCGCTGGTGCATTCCGCCGAGACTGGCCCGCTCACGATCTCGCAAATCGCTGCGATGTGCTCCTTAAAATCTACGTCGCCCTCTTTCGCAATCAACGACGGGTTCGTGGTCACGCCGTCGGCGAAGCCGAGCTCTGCTGCCTCGCGAATCTCATTTAGGTTTGCCGTGTCGAGAAAAAACTTCATGAAGACCTCCAGTTACTGAATTCCAGAAGTGGCTGGTATTACTTCCTCACTTACGCGCGATTTGTCATAGACCGTATTCCTTAGCGTTCCAATTTGGTCAATTTCAACCTCAACCACGTCACCATCCTTCATCGGCGACACTCCAGCGGGTGTTCCTGTTGCAATTAAGTCTCCGGGATACAGAGTCATGATATTTGCGATGTACCGGATAAGGAAGGGAACTGAAAACGCCATGTCCTTGGTTTGTCCCTGTTGCTTGATTTTTCCATTCACTCGAGTGGAAACAGTCAGGTTCGCAGGATTGATCTTGCTGACGATCAAAGGCCCAACCGGGCAGAACGTATCAAACGACTTGCCCCTCGTAAACTGCACGTCCTTGCGTTGGAGATCGCGCGCGGTCACGTCGTTGACGCAGGTGTAGCCAAGCACATAACTCAGCGGGTCGTCGTCGTTCTCGAGGTTGCGAGCACGCCGGCCGATTACGACGCCCAACTCGCCTTCGTGTTCAACCTGTTTCGATTCAGGGGGCAGTTCAATCCGATCACCGTCTCCGATTAACGCCGAAGGCGCCTTTAGAAACAACAACGGTTCGTCAGGCATCTTATTTCCGAGTTCAGCGGCGTGTTCACGGTAGTTTCTTCCCACACAGACGATCTTTGAAGGGGTAACCGGAGCGAGAAACCTCACCGTGCCGATCGGCACGGGCGCGTCGGTTCGCAGATCCGGATATGACTCGATGGTCTCACCTTCCGCGAACGGAAAGACAGAGTCGTTCTCGACCACGCCGAAGCGTGGATTGCGATGCTGTGAAGTCGTGAAGCGACAGATGCGCATCAGAATTCTGAACGAAGCAGGTCTCGTCTTAGGGGACAGTCTCGGAAACCACTTCCGAAGGCTCACTTACATTCCCTGCCTGATCGACCGCCGTCAAGTAGTAGTAATATCGTTTTCCTGATTCCACCTTCTCATCCTGGAACGTAGTGCGAGTAAGAGGTTCAGCGCTCAACTTGACCCACTGATCTTTCGGTAAGTCAGGATCTGTCGAACGATAAATGTTGTAGCCAACCACGTCCGACTCCGGATTTGCCGGGAAGAATAGGGAAAGTCGCCCAGGGGCGGCGGCAACCGTTATCGACGCCGGGGCTGAAGGGCGGAAGGTGTCACGTGGTGAAACATTCAACGTGTTTGAATTCAAACTTTCCACTTGCGTGCCTTCGGTGCCAAGAGAAACGGACCGCACCACATAGCGGTAGGTGTCGCCAAACTTGAAATTCTTGTCGACGTATTGTGTTCTTTGAAGCACCGAACTGTTTATCGGCACCTCGCCGATACCCGGTTCGGATTCAACGGAGCGGTAGATGTTGTAGCCCAGTAGATTCACCGGGGTTGAGCCGTCGATGTTGGCAGTTGGTGCTTGCCAGGAAATATTGATTCCGTCTTCCCCAACATCCTGACCGGTCGCGATTATCACCGGCGGGTGAGCAATCTTGGCGGCTGGCTCGATCAGGAGAAAGTTTGAGAATGCCGCACGCTGCCCAGCCGCATTCACGTAACGGACCGCATAACGCAAGCGCGCTGGTTGGCCGGCAAGTTCGAGCGTGTCGGTGTAGGTCAGCGTGTCGGTGGCACTGCCAATCTGATCGAAGGTAACCGAACCAATCAACGTAGACTTTGCGGCGAATTCCTCTTCCGTCAGGCCCAGCGGTGCATTCGGCTTCTCGGCCACGCGGTAAACGTCAATGCGCCGGATGCTTTGAACATCAGCGTCCGAGGCGTTGCGCTGCGGCGCCGGCCAGCTCAGGATCACTTTGTTTCCCTGCTGCACTCCGGAAAGGAATTCTGTGCGTTGTTGCACGCGTTCAATGGGCGGTTGCGGGGGTCTTCGTTTACCACATCCGGCAATCGGCACGATCCCGCACACCAGGACCAGCAGCAGGAGCCGATGCCGGCGAATGACGCGAATGGACGATGAAAATCGTCTCGTTGGCAGATTGAAAGTGGCAGGGAAATGAAGAACGCGTGCTCGCAATTGTTTCACAGGATATACCGGCTGAGGTCTTGGTCTTTGACAGTGTCTCCGAGCATAGCTTCCACATAGGCGGCATCAATCCGTTGCTGCTTCGGCTCAAGGTCCGGGCCTTCGAAACTGATCTCCTCGAGCAGCTTTTCCATGATCGTTTGCAACCTGCGGGCGCCAATATTTTCAGTTTGCTCGTTTACCGTGGCCGCGAAGTTTGCAATCGCGTCTATCGCGTCGCTCGTAAACTCAACCGTGACCTCTTCTGTCGCCATCATTGCCTGATACTGTTTGATCAGGGCGTTCTTAGGTTCCGTCAGAATCCGCTTGAAATCGTCGATGCTGAGTGACTCGAGTTCAACCCGGATGGGGAAGCGGCCTTGCAACTCAGGAATCAGATCAGAAGGCTTGGAAACGTGGAATGCACCGGCCGCGATGAACAGGATATGATCGGTCCTCACCATGCCATAACGGGAATTTACAGTTGTGCCTTCGACGATTGGCAGAATGTCACGCTGCACGCCCTCTCGAGAAACGTCGGGGCCGTGGCCCGATTCTCTGCCGGCGATCTTATCAATTTCATCGAGAAAAATTATGCCCGACGACTCGACCCGCTCAATCGCTGCTCTGGCTACCTGATCCATGTCGATGAGTCGTTCCTCCTCCTCCTGCATCAGGTACTCCATCGCCTCATCAACTCGCATCTTGCGCTGTTTGGTGCGTCCTTGAAACAGGTTACCCAACATGTCCTTCATGTTGATGCCCATTTCCTCAACACCCTGCGGCCCGGCGAGTTCAATCACCGGAAAGTTCTTCTCGCGAATCTCCATTTCAATCAGGCGACTATCCAGTTTTCCGTCGCGCAACTGTGTGCGCAGCTTCTCCCGGGTGCGCTGCTGATCGTCTTTTGACGCAAGGTCGGTTACCGGTTCTTGTGCTTCGCTGTTCGAAGGATCGAAATCGTAAAATGAAGAAGAGGAGCGCGGCGGCGGCAAAAGAATGTCAAGGATCCTTTCCTCCACATTTAGCTCAGCCTTTTCAGCGACTTCGTCAATCCGCTCCTCGCGCATCATTTCCACGGCAATTTCGGTGAGGTCGCGAATCATGCTTTCCACATCTCGTCCGACATATCCGACTTCTGTGAACTTTGAAGCCTCAACTTTCAAAAACGGCGAATCCGACATTCGCGCCAGGCGCCGTGCGATCTCAGTTTTGCCGACTCCGGTTGAACCGATCATGATCATGTTCTTCGGCATGACGTCGACCGCCATCTCGGGCGGTAGCTTTTGCCGGCGGATTCGATTGCGCAAAGCGATGGCCACCGCTCGCTTGGCATTCCGCTGGCCCACCACATGTTTATCAAGTTCAGCAACAATTTGACGCGGTGTCATATCGTCCAGCCGAACTTCTTCATCAACTTCGCCTTCCAGATAAATAACCATTGGCAATAATTAACTCTCTATCTCGTCGTCAAGATGGTCCGAGATTCCTACAATTCTTCAACCACAATACTCTGGTTCGAGTAAATACAAATCTCGGCGGCAATGCGCAGAGCTTCCACCGCGATCTCCTTCGCGGATAAGTCAGTGTGTCTTGCAAGTGCTCTCGCCGCAGCCAGTGCGTACGACCCGCCGGATCCAATAGCCAGCACTCCATCATCTGGCGCGATTACGTCTCCATTTCCGGATAAAAGAAACGAACTCTTGCTATCGGCAACCACCAGCAGCGCTTCGAGGTGGCGCAGTATCTTGTCGGTTCGCCATTCCTTACTGAGTTCGATGGCAGCGCGTTCAAGGTTGCCGTGATACTGCTCCAGCTTGCCCTCGAAGCGCGTCAGAAGTGAAAAAGCATCGGCCGTCGCTCCTGCGAAACCGGCAAGTATACTATCGTTATAAAGACGGCGTACTTTCCTGGCGCTGGATTTCATGATGGTTTCACCCAGCGTAACCTGGCCATCGCCGGCGAGCGCAACATGTCCATCTTTGCGGACTAATAGCACGGTTGTGCTACGGATAACGGGAGTTTTTCTTCGCATTTTTGGCAAAGGCCACTATAGGAATTCGCTGGAATGCAAGTCAAGGCGCGGTAACTGAAGCTAGAGGGTTCAGTAAGGCTCCCGTTTGCAATTCAGCCGCGGATTAACGCGTATGAACGTTTGGTTGCCTTATCGCTAACTTCCAACGTGCATTGTGGCAATCGCGCCCCAGTCCTGATTTTAGGCTATGATATTCGCAAGGGTTAACTAACCAGAGATGACCAACGATTCCCCAAACAAGTCACGCCGTCCGCGTATCGGCATCACTATGCGACTGGAGCTGGAGACCAATCGCTTCTACCTCTCCCGCTATTATAGCGAAGCGGTCGAAGCGGCCGGAGGAGCTCCGGTACACATCAGTCTCATTCCACACCGCGATTACATCTCGACAATCGCCGAACAACTCGATGGAGTCTTGCTTCCCGGCAGCGACTCGGACGTAGATCCGCTGAGGTATGGCGCTGAGCCGCACTCGAAGCTCAGCAGCGTTCATTCAATCAAAGATGAAACTGATCTGCTGTTGCTCGCGGAGATCGAGAAGCGCCGACTGCCTTTGCTCGCCATCTGCTTTGGATTGCAGGTCTTGAATGTTTCACGCGGTGGCACACTAATTCAGGACATAACGTCGCAGCTACCGAACTCCATTAATCATCAGCAGGGCGTGCCTCGCGATCGGCCTTCCCACCGTATCAACCTCGAGAGCGCAAGCCTGTTGTCCAACCTTGCCAAAGAACCAGTGGCCGTCGTAAACAGCCATCATCATCAAGCGATTGAGAAGCTTGGCAACAATCTGGAAGCCACGGCCTGGGCATCCGATGAACTAATTGAAGCCGTCGAAGACCCCCGTTCTGATCGTTTCGTTCTCGGGGTGCAGTGGCATCCAGAACTTGGCTGGGAGCACGACCATCTATCGCGCGCCTTGTTCAATCATTTTGTCCAAACGGCAGAAGAATATGCGCGTGCGCTTGATTCGCAAACCATGCTCACCGGCGCCGGCAAAAACGCCTAATAAACGAAAGACAAGCGAATCGATCGATTGGATCTCGATAATTTACATTTGCGTAATCAGGTAGCTGTCGTGACCGGCGGCTCACGCGGGATCGGCAAAGCCGTGGTTGAACTGTTAGCCAGTCTCGGTGCAGATGTCGTCGTCAACTATGCCACTGACCACGATCGCGCTGAATCGGTCGTCAAGGCGGCGAAGGAAAAGGGCGTGAAGGCCATCTCGGTCAGAGCGGATGTGTCCCAACTCTCTGAAGCGAAGCAGCTCATCAATTCAACCATTGAAACCTTTAAGCGCATTGACATCCTGATTTGCAACGCGGGAATCTGGGAGGGAGCTAACGTTGATGAATTAAGCGAACAGCTGTGGGATCGCACAATTGCCATAAACCTTAAAGGCACCTGGACCGTATGCCGCGAGGCCGTTCCTTTCATGAAGAACCAGCGTTTCGGAAAGATTGTTGTTGTAAGCTCGACCGCAGGTCAACGTGGCGAGCCATTCTATTCAAACTACGCAGCCTCGAAAGCAGCTCAGATTGGCCTCGTAAAGTCTCTAGCCGCGGAACTCGGCGAGTGGCGAATTAACGTTAATGCAGTTGCCCCCGGATGGGTTGATACAGACATGACACGGGCCGACCTTGGCGACGATGAGCAACGGAAATCAATCGTTCGCACTATCCCGATCGGAAGCATCGCAACTCCAGAAGACATTGCCGGTCCGATTGTTTTCCTGTGCACCGATTGGGCGCGCCACATAACAGGTGAGGTATTGAATATAAATGGAGGTTCTGTGCTCTGTGGCTGATGTTAATGTTTTACCTGAACCAAAACTAGAGACTGAAGTTCGCAACCAAAAGATGCTTCTGAAATCTGTAAAGCTGGGTGTTGAGAAACTACTTGAGGTGCCGGCTCGATTCCTGCAAGGCGCCCGCGTGGGACTTATCTGCAACCAGGCGTCAGTCGATCATCGCCTCCGTCATGCTGCGGATCTTCTTTACGAGCATCCGGACATACAACTGACGGCCTTGTTCGGCCCTCAACACGGCATTCGCGGCGACGTGCAGGACAACATGATTGAGACCGAACACTCCACCGATCCCCAGACGGGTTTGCCCATTCATTCGCTTTACAGCGAAACCCGCGAGCCAACCGAGGCGATGCTGAAAGACGTGGACCTACTGGTGTTTGACATGCAGGACATTGGTTGCCGGATTTACACGTTCGCCTACACGATGGCAAATAGCATGGTTGCTGCCAGAAAGTTTGGAAAGAAGGTCATAGTTTGTGACCGGCCGAATCCCATTAATGGTCGGGATATCGAAGGAAATGTTCTGGAAGTGGAACAGGCATCCTTCGTCGGGTTGTTTAGCATCCCCACTCGCCACGGAATGACGCTGGGGGAATTGGCCAGGATGTTCAATGAGCACTATGCCATTGGCTGTGACCTCGAAGTTATTGAAATGGACGGCTGGGAAAGGAGGTCGTGGCACGATGAGACCGACGCTCCGTGGGTAATGCCGTCACCAAATATACCGACGCTGGAGTCAGCCACCGTTTTTCCTGGGACGGTACACTTCGAAGGAACGCAAATCTCGGAAGGGAGGGGAACCACGCGGCCATTTGAACTTGTGGGCGCTCCTTACATTAACCCAGAGAAGTACGCGCGGACACTGAACGAGCGAGGGCTTCCCGGAGTGTTTTTTAGAAGCTGCATCTTCCGGCCGACTTTTCAGAAGCACGCCGGCATTAGCTGTGGAGGCGTTCAGATCCATGTGACTGACCGTGCGCGCTTTGCACCCGTGCTTACAGGCATTACGATGGTGAAGGCTGCTTATGATTTGTATACTGCGGAGTTTCTTTGGAAGGAACCGCCTTACGAGTACGTATACGATCGCAATCCCTTCGACGTGATCGCCGGCACATCAAGGATCAGGGAAGCGATCGAGGCGGGTGAATCTGTTGAAGTAATGCATGAGCGATGGGCGGTGGACCTGGAGAAGTTCATGCCGCTGCGGCGCACTTATCTTTTGTATGATTAAGTTTGTTAAGGTGAGTCTTGAAGGGTCGGGGCGCCGACCATTAATGTTTCAATTTAAGAAGCGACCAGCGCTCATTCGTGACTCGCTGAAGTGAAACTTTAAGAAACGTAGCCGTTAATTACGGAAGTAAGAGACGCGGAGGGTAGATTGATCAAAAGTGAAAGAGAAAGCCGCGCGCTTGAGACAGCCCCGCCAAAAGCGTGGCTCCATGGCGCAATCGGATGGCTTCTACCGGGCTTTGGACACTTGTTGCAGGGAAGGTGGGCACGAGCCCTCCTGCTCGGCGGCGCGGTTTGGGCTTGCTTCATCGCCGGCATGTGGATGGGCGGCCACCTATTCAGGGTCACTGGTGGGGACCAGACAACTTCGACGCTGCTCCAGGTGCCGCCGATGATTGCAAATCTCGGCGCCGGCCTGCTCTATATCGTTTGCTGGTTCTTCGGGGTTGGCTTTTCGGACGATGCTATTCACGCAGCGCGCTCTACCTTTGAGTATGGCAATACTTTTCTGCTGATTGCCGGCTTACTCAATTATCTCGCGATGTTGGATGCGTTTGACATTTCGGCGGGGAGGAAGGCGTGAGACACTTCCTGGTAATGACAGCATTTGCTTTCGTCGCAGCCGTTGTTTTCGGCACAGTTGCCAAGGATACGAACCGGGAACGCCTGACCTACGGCGCAAAAGTGTTTGCGGAATTCATCCTCATCGGCCTGGTTCTGAGTTGGATACTCTATTTCATTCCTTTCTAGCGACAGCGCCGAGACTTGAAATTCAATGGCGGTTCTCGAAACTGACGCCCTGATCTTGCGGACTTACAACTTCGGCGAGGCTGACAAGATAGTCGTCTTTTTAGCCCGAGACGCTGGACTGGTAAGAGGTGTTGCCAAGGGTTGCCGCAAGCTGAGGAGCCGGTTCGGCGCATCGCTGGAACCATTCACGCTCACAAGGATTACCTACTATCACAAGGAGAACCAGGAACTCGTGTCGCTCCGCCAGACTGAGATCCTGAAGTCTCACTTCGATCTCTCCAGCAACGCCGAAACCTTAACCGGCCTTGCCTATATGGGAGATCTCCTCATCGAGTTTTCTCCACCATACGAACGGAATGAGAAACTTTTCAGGATGGTAAGCGCTTGCCTCGAAGCAGTTTCGACCTCGCAGGCTGACCTCCAGTTAATTCTTAGGTATTTCGAAATCTGGCTACTCAAGTTGGAGGGGTTTCTACCCGATATTCGACGCTGCGCTGAGTGTCATTCGGAATTCAAGGAAACCGAGGCGGCCTTTGTCGGAGCTGACACCGGGTTCCGCTGCCGGAGGTGTAGTCGTGGAGCTGGGAATGCTCTGTCTCAGAAACTGCAAGCGCAGCTTCGGGCAACGCAGAAATTAGCCCCGTTTGCCTTCGCTCAGGAATCACGTGAAGTCCCGACGAGTGTTCATCGTGAAATGGCTGAGCTAGCCCATAGACTCATCGGACGGGCGCTCGAGCGTCAACCGCGATTGCGATCGAGCTTTCAATGATGTGCGCAGTTGATGGCGTGAACGATTCATCGGTCTTGAGAACTTACTTTAAATGTTTATCGCCAACAGGCTCATAGCTAAGTATATATTTCGGGGCGCAATACCTTATGCGCTGCTCTCCCTGGTGCTCCTTACAGCCATTCTCTTTGCTCAACAGACGGGGCGATTCGCCGAGCTCGCACTTTATGCTGATGTTCCACTTTCGCTTGCCGGCGAAATCGCAGCCGCTTTGTTGCCAAGTGTTCTCGTTCTGACTTTGCCTGTAGCGGTGCTCGCGGGAATCGTGATCAGTTTCGCGCGCAAGGGTAGCGACAGCGAAATCGTGGCGATCCGCGCAGCAGGTGTCGGGACCTGGAGCTTGCTTTGGCCGGTTTTGATCATTGGCGCTGTTGGTACGCTAGGCACCACCTTTTTGCACATGAAGGAGGCGCCACGAGCCGCTCGAGACTTGCGACGTGCCGCGTTAGAGGGCGCGCTCCGAAAGCTCGAATCGCCAGTCGACCCGCGCACCTTTAACACTGAACTTCCTGGATACGTCGTTTACGTGAGGGACGGCGACAAGACGCAAGGTACATGGGGACGCGTTTTCATTTATGCCCACCAGAAGGACTCGATCAGAATAGTTACAGCCCGTTCAGGCAGAATCGATTCGTCGGAAGAGAAAGCTGAGTTGGTCTTAAGTGATGCGGTTGCCATGCAAATGCCCGCACTTGATAGCACGGAGCGCAGCTACCAGGTTGAACGGCTCGATCAATTACGGTTGGCGATAGACACCGGCCGCGCTGAGTTGTTGGACAAACTAAACGAACCAGAGTTCAAAGCTGACGAATTGGACTGGAGTGAGTTGCGACTACAGGCCACCTCCGGTTCCGTTGAAGAAAGAAGAGAAGCAACGCGAAACCTGCACCGCCGGCTGGCACTATCCGTCGCGCCTTTGGTCTTTTCGCTTTTTGGTGGCCTGTTGGGAATGCGAATCAGACGAGGTGGGCGCGGCGCGGGTATTCTGCTGTCGATTGCAGTTGTGATCGTCTACTACCTGATTTCCTTGCTGGGCGAATCAGCAGTGCGAACTGGCCAAATACCCGCGATCGTCGGTATGTGGATGGCGACTGCGGCAATTCTCGCGTTGAGCCTGCTAATCCTGGTTTTCAATCGCTTGCCGAAGATCAATTTGAGCCGCACCGTGTCACCAAAGCACGAGGTAAAAACCGCCGACCCCAATAGTCATGCGCAACATCACGATCCTGGATTCGGGCGTTCGGGGTTCCCGAGTCTACTCGACAGCAGCCTCTTTCGGACGCTAACCACAAACTTCATTGTGGGCTACGTTTCGCTTGTTTCGATTTTCATCATCTTCACTCTTTTTGAACTTTGGCGTTTTATCGGTAGCAGTCACGCCCCCGCCTCAGTCGTCGCAAAATATCTACTTTTCCTGGTTCCCCTGGTAACGGTGGAATTATTTCCAGCAACAATGCTGATCACAGTGCTGGTGACCTATGCACTTCTCACCAGACGAAGTGAGGCCATCGCCTGGTGGGCCTCGGGTCAGAGTGTTTACCGGCTCATGATTCCTGGCTTTCTATTTGCCGTCGCAGTCGGCGCGGGCACATGGCTGGTTCAGGAACACTTGATGCCACCGGCAAACGTAAGGCAGGAGGCGCTAAGAGCGCGAATTCGGCGAGTTGAACCACGCACCACAACTGGCACAGGCAGGCAGTGGCTGGCGTCGATTGAAAGTAACCGTTTGTATGCATATGAATTCGACGAGCAACGCGCCGTTTTGAACTTCCCAACAATCTATGAGCTGGACAACGAAGGCGTGCACTTGCGACGAGTGACAAGCGGCAAGCTGGCGGTGTGGACCGCTCCCGATCAGATGCTGGTAACAAACGCTGAAACCGTTAACCTGGAGGGAATGATAGTCGAGCGGCAAATCTCCAACGAGGCCCGCGTCACTGGAGTTGATCCCCCGCAAGTGTTCAAACCTACGGTCGACAAACCCTCACAACTCAGCGTTGCCGCTTTGGATGTTTACCTGAAGGCTGCAAAAAGGCGCGGCGTGGACGTTTCCGCGCTGGTACTCGCGCTACAGCGCAAATACGTCAATCCGTTTAGCGTGATCGTAATGGCGTTTATCGGAATGCCACTGGCGCTGGCATTTGGCCGGCGCGGGGCCATCGTTGCCCTGTGCGTTGCGGTAGGCGTCAGTGTCGCTTACTGGGGAATTGGGGGAGGTTTCCAACAACTGGGAAATCACGGACTGCTGCCCCCGGAAGTTGCCGCGTGGGCGCCGCCCGTGATCTTCGCGGCGGCAGGTACTTATTTTCTTTCGCGCGTCCGGACCTGAACTAGGTGCCGGTTTCCCAACTGGAGATGTATTCGAGTTGCTCCGCAGTCAATGTATCGATAGCGAGACCCAGCGCCCGCAACTTCAGGCTTGCGATTTCGGTATCAACTTCCGCGGGCAACAGATGCACGCCAGGCGTCAGGTCGCTCTTGTGCTTCACAAGGTACTCAACCGACAGTGCCTGGTTGGCAAAGCTCATGTCCATAACGCTTGCCGGATGACCTTCGGCCGCGGCCAAATTTATTAACCGACCCTCACCCAGCACCATTACACGATTACCGTTGGACTTGAGTTTGTACTCTTCAACAAACGGTCTGACGCTGACAACGTCGTCGGACATTTCTTTGAGGGCCACAAGGTTCAACTCGAGATCGAAGTGGCCGCTATTGCAAACGATCGCGCCGTCTTTCATTTGCTTGAAGTGTTGGCCGTCGATTACGTGGCGGTTGCCTGTAACCGTAATGAAGATGTCACCCAAAGGAGCAGCCTCGGCAATCGGCATTACGCGAAATCCGTCCATCACTGCCTCAACTGCCTTGATCGCGTCGACCTCTGTGACGATCACGTTGGAGCCCATGCCGCGAGCTCTTAACGCCACACCCTTGCCGCACCAGCCATAACCCACCACGACCACGTTGCGGCCTGCCAGCAGAATGTTGGTGGCGCGAATAATTCCGTCAAGCGTTGATTGACCAGTACCGTAGCGGTTGTCGAAAAAGTGCTTGGTCTGCGCATTGTTTACTGCGATCGAAGGGAAGGGAAGAACACCGGCCGTTTCCATGGCTTTGAGACGCTGAATGCCGGTAGTGGTTTCTTCAGTGGAGCCAATGATTTCCTTGATCTGATCAGCGCGCTCTTTGAGCAAGGTCGCGACAACGTCCGAGCCATCATCGATAATGATGTCGGGGTGGAAATCGAGAGCTGTACGCACGTGGCGGTTGTACGTCTCGGTTGACTCGCCCTTAATCGCGTAAACCGGAATGCCCCAGTCGGAGACCAAAGAGGCCGCTACATCATCCTGTGTAGAAAGGGGATTAGAGGCAATCAAAACAGACTCGGCTCCGCCTGCCTGGAGCGCGCGGGCCAGGTTGGCCGTTTCAGTGGTGATGTGAGCACAAGCAACGAGGCGCACGCCTTTGAGCGGTTTCTCATCATTGAAGCGCTCCCGGATCAACCGGAGCACGGGCATTTCCCGCTCGGACCATTCAATCCGCTGTTTGCCCTGGCTCGCCAGGCCAATGTCCTTAACGTCATACTCAAGCGAACGTGTTGCACTCATTACGGCATCATCCTTTTTATGAAAATAGTTTGTACGATTTTGAAATGTACGCCCGGCAGATTTTGCCGGTGTTAGATTCCAGCGGCACTGCGCAGCATTTCGGCTTTGTCGGTCTTTTCCCAGCTAAAGCCATCGCGACCAAAATGACCATATGCGGCAGTTGCCCGATAGATCGGGCGTTGCAAGTCGAGCGACTCGATGATTCCTCGCGGTGTGAGCGCAAAATGGTCGCGCACCAGTTTGGCCAGGGCACTCTCAGCAATACGGCTGGTTCCTGCCGTTTCGACATTGACTGAAACCGGATCTGCAACTCCAATCGCATAAGCCAACTGAACCTGGCACCGGTCCGCGAGACCGGCAGCGACAATATTCTTGGCGACGTAGCGCGCCATGTATGCGGCAGAGCGATCGACCTTTGTAGGATCCTTACCCGAAAACGCGCCGCCTCCGTGCGGAGCATAGCCGCCGTAAGTGTCGACGATGATCTTCCGACCGGTTAGTCCAGCATCTCCTTGTGGACCGCCGGTTACAAACCGTCCGGTGGGATTGATGTGATACTTGGTATCGGCGTCGAGAAGTTCGTCGGGAACCGTGTGCTTGATCACTTTTTCCAGAATCTCGGCTCGCAGCTGTTCGTTTGTCACGTCTGACCCGTGTTGCGACGAAATCACAACCGCCTCAACTCGAAACGGTCTACCATCGCGGTACTCAATCGTGACTTGAGATTTGCCATCCGGCCGCAAGTAGGGAAGTTCACCTGACTTGCGAACTTCCGAAAGACGTTTGGCCAGCATGTGGGCCAACTGGATGGGAAGCGGCATCAGTTCAGGAGTTTCATTGCAGGCGAAACCAAACATCAATCCCTGATCGCCTGCGCCCCCCGTGTCAACACCCATAGCGATGTCAGGCGACTGACGATCAATCGCCGACAGAACGCTGCAGGTTTCTGAATCGAACCCATACTTGGCCCGCGTGTAACCGATTTCCTTGATCGCGTCTCGAGCCACCCGGCTATAGTCGATGCGAGCATGGGTGGTAATTTCACCGGCAAGTACGACCAAACCAGTCGTCACCAGCGTTTCACAAGCGACGCGGGCCTGTGGATCCTCCGCCAGCGCCGCATCCAAAACCGCATCTGATATTGCGTCGGATATCTTGTCTGGATGGCCTTCAGTGACAGACTCCGAAGTAAATAAGAATCCTGATTCAGTACTCAAGCATACTCCTTTGCAAGCTCTTGCAATAATTCGAGATAGGAAAAAGACCGCGTAATGTAACAGTCAGCGTTCTGGAGTGTCAAGGAAGGCTGAATCAGGGTAGTGGGTCAGTTTGAAATTCAGCCGCGGATTAACGGGCTAAGCGAAGCGCCCGCATCAGAACCGGGAGCCGTAGCGACCGGGTCGTCGCCTCCACACTCAACTCACATGGCTGCGCAGGCGTCAAGCTGCTGAGTCCGCAACAACCCGTAGTCACTGCGATACGAA
>JAXIOV010000096.1:0-101323 GCA_045403245.1 Pyrinomonadaceae bacterium
TGGGTAGCCAGGATGTAATCAACGCGATCCAAACCTTTCCACCACAGGTACTCTGAAACAACGGCCTCACCAATGCTGCGTGTGTCGCGCTCAAACACTCCGCCCTTTCCTTGATCCAGAGACTGCTGCGGCTTAAACGGGCCGGGCCGCCCGCCGGCGTCGATCAGCAGTGTCGTGTTGTCGGGGAAAGTCACCAACGCCGCATCGCCCTGACCTACGTCAAGAAAATCGACCCGCAATCTGCCATCGCCTTTGCCGGCGCTCCCCGGATGAAACACGATCGCAATCGCGCCGAAAACCTGGGCCAGGATTGCTACTCTTACAGCGGTGGAGGTCTTTATGCCCCGCAAAGTTTCAATGCGCGATCTCGGAAGTTCCAAAGGTGACCAGCGATACAGCGAGAACGCGAGCGCCAGCAACGGAACGTAGTACAGACCATAAACGGCCATCGCCGAACCTGTGTAGTCAGGCAAACGAATCGAAGCGATACCGAGTCGTGAAAAAGGATCCACGCTGTGGACCATCAACCAGTTCAGTCCCTCGGCCAGCGTAATAAACGGCGCCGCCAGGGTTGGATTGAATTGCGCTATCACCAGCCCCAACCCCGCAGCGAAGGCAACGCCAGCCATTACCAAACTGATTCCGATATTCAAAGGAAGCGATGCCAGTGAGAGACGATGGAAGTAAACAACCAGCAACGGCGTCAGGGTCAACTGCACCGCCGCGGAGACCACCATAGCGCTGAACGCATATCTCAGTGGCCGCTGTAGGTGCCATCTTTCAAGCGCCGCCGCCCACGGCGTCTTAAAGAGTTGGTAGGAATAGTTTGTGCGCTCGAGTTCGCGGCGCGCATCACGTTCGCTCCAGAAAAGAAGTTCACTAAGCGTCCGCATCCAGGCAGGGCCGTGTGGCGGGTAAGGTGTCTGGCGCGTTGGTCTCCAGGAGCCAACCTCAACCATCCGCTGCAATAATGGCCAGGCGAAAATGAGGATTGCGAGTACCGATGCAAACGTCAGTTGGAAGGAAGGATCAAACAGATCGCTGGGTCGCCGAAAGAGTAATGCAAGCGCCGCCGCGCCAAAAGCATTGAGCGGAGATGCGCGACGCGAGACGAGTGGTCCTGTCAGGATCAACGTAAACATCAGCGCAGCACGAACTACAGACGATTCGGCGCCAACCGCAATCGAGTATCCCCAGACGACAACAAGAGAGAGCGCGTACTGCAGAATTCGACTGCTGGTAAATCGCCGGGTCAGGAAAAAAACCAGACCTCCCAGAAATGTGATGTGCAAGCCGCTGATAACCAGCACATGAAACGTTCCTGCTTCACGGAGTTTTTCCGATGCCTGGCGCGAAAGGAAGTAACGATTTCCGAGCAAGGCGGCGTTAAGCACTCCTGCCGTCTCTTTCGAGAACCGTTTGTCGATCTCTTTTTGCAGCACGCGCCGCCAACCGTAGAGCCATGCAAGTGGCGGCAGCACGCGCGCGTCGTCTAATCGTTCAATTAGCAAAGGGCTTTTTACAAAGCCAGTTGCGTCGTAGCCTTTGCGGTCCAGATACTCGGTAAAGGGGGAAACTCCGGGGTTACGAAAATCATCGGCCCGCTCGAGCCGCGTCATGACGCGAAGCCGAGCCCCGTATCGCAGGTCGAGTGCCTCCAGTTGGTGCTGGTTTGATTCGCTGGAGGCGATCATCAGAACGATCAATCCCGATGCGGTATGCTGAATGTTGCGTGTTCGAACCACCTCGACGTGCAGATGGAAATAGACCCGGTCTGGCGCTGTTTCCGGTTCCCTCGACAGCACACCGGTGACCTCAACCGGCGCACCGATTGCGATCGCCTGGGTTTCCAGCAGGCGCTTGAGTTGATTTGGCGGGACGATGCTTTTCTCAATGCAAGCCAACGAAGCGCCAAGAAAAAATATAGATACCAATATGAATATGGTGGAGGGTTTCAGCTTGTTCCGAAGCAGAGCGAGAATCGTCGCTACGGTGCTTGTCAGTCCGGCACTGAGTGCAACCCGAACCGGCACGACATCAGCGAGCGCGACGAATACGCCAATCGCAAACGCTCCTGCAAGCCATAGCAAAGGATGAGCGGAAAAGTTCCGCGCGCCAGATCGATAGTTCATTTATGAAGCGACCGCCGGCTGAGGGTGAGTGCCGACGAAGAAAACGGGTTGTCAGTCTGCTTGTGACAGGCGGGTCACGGTTTCTACGTGATGAGTCTGCGGAAACATATCAAAAGCAACGATGGAGTCAAGGTTGTAGCCGCCGTCGAGTAGTTTTTTCAAGTCGCGGGCAAAGGTCGCTGGATCACACGCCACGTAAGAAATCTGCCGTGGGCGCAGCGTTACTATGTTTTCGATGACGCCCGCTTCAGCGCCGGAACGCGGTGGGTCGAGCAAAAGGAAATCCGCCTGCTCAAAAGCGCGGAATTGTTTGAGCCAGTCAGAGACGCCCAGGTTTGCGATTTCATTGTTGTCCAAACCGGCGGATTCCAGGTTACGGCGAGCAAACTCTGCTGCTCGACGGTTTCCTTCCACACCAGTCACGGTCACAAATCGACGGGCCAGCGGCAACGTAAAGAGCCCAACGCCACAATAGAGGTCGATTGCCGTCCTCCCTTTGACGTCGCGGACCGCTTCGCCAATCAACAATTCCAGCAGTCCATGATTGACCTGAAAGAAAGCTTCCGCGCTGAACTGGTAAGTCTCTCCCGCGATCGTTCTGGTTACGTCCGCCGCTCGAGAATGACCGCTTGAGGGCGCAACTGACACCCCCTCGTCGCCACATACGGCATCAAACTCAACCAGCTTCTGATTGAAACGACGGTCACTCAGTCCCGACCGCAACTCTTCGAGCGTCTTCTGCAGCTCGGGCGCGAGCACGGCGCAATATTCAACCTCGCAGACTTGATGCGAGCCCCGTTCAAAGTAGCCCAAGCGGTTGGTGGTTGTGTCCAACTGCCAGTTTGCGCGCGAGCGATATTGCCACTGTTCCAGCGAAGGCATGATCGGGATCTCGAGCGAATCATCCACGCGCGCGATACGCCGCAGGCAATCACGAATGATTTCAACCTTGGCGCTCAACTGAGCTTCGTAGTTCAGTTGCTGAAAGTCGCAACCTCCACAACGCCCAAAATACGGGCATGGTGGCTCCACTCGCTCAGGAGAAGGACGGATGACTTCGACAATCGAAGCGAAACCCACCTTGCCCTGCACTCGATCAAGACGCACGCGGGCTACATCACCGGCAGCGGCAAGCGAAACAAACAAAGTCATGCCCTCAGCATGGGCCAACCCAACACCACCGGGCAGGAGGCGTTCGATTTCAACTTCGATGGTTTTGTTTTGAATTCCAGCGGAACTCATGATGGTCGGGCGAAAAAAGTCCAGGGTTCAGAGTCCAAAGTCCAAAGTCGAAAACAAAAGGCCGTGCTTTCGATACAACATTGGACTTTGGACTTTGGACCCTTCGTCCGTTACAGATAAAACAAACTCAGTCGCGGTATGCCAAATTGTTCTCGCAGTCGCTTTAGCAGCAGGTTGTCGAATGTCTGCTGATAGACGGCCGGTTCCATCTGCTTCCGATAAGGCTTTAGCTGTGTCTTGATCTCGCCTTCAATCGCATCGAGTTGTGGTGAACTGACCACCAGGCGAAGTACGTCGCTTAGCATTCTTTCCACCCCCGAAAGCGATTGTTCAAGTTTCTGTGCGTCAGGCACCTGAGCCGACTCAAAATCCTGTTCCAGGTCGGAAAGCAAAGCAACCGCACGCTCGATCGTGTCTGACAATTCACCTGCTCCCGTTGCCTTGCTCGCATGCTGTGCTCGCAGCAAACCCGCCTTTCCCCGTTCGAGGTGTTCCAAAATCGCGGCGCGGGAAAATGGCAACCCTTCCGCGCTCTTCGACTGAGTGTCGTCTGCTTCACCCGCGTCAGGCGAACCGACACGCGACTCCAACCACTCCGCGAATTGCGCTTCAACCTCTTCCTGGCAATACAACAGACTCTTGACAGTTCGCGTTCGAGGCCGCGCTTCCCAGGAGTCAAACGACTTTTCAATCCCGCGCAGGGCCACATGGAGCGGGACGTTCATTTCTTTCCAGCTTTCAATCAACGCCCAATCCATAGGACTGAGCAACAGGTGCTTCCCGCGCCGGCGAATGAACGCATCTTCGATTTCGGTAAAATAGTTGAAGTAATTCAACACTCAAATGTCCAAAGTCCAATGTCCAAAGTCCAACGTCGAATACGAAAGGCCCCATTACCCTTCGGACCTTGGACTTTGGACTTTCGACTTCGGACTGCTCGCGCGTTCGTAAATCAGTCGCAACCCTTCAAGCGTCAGCGTCTCGTCGACGCTCTCGATGAATTCTGAGCCGGTGGCGATCAGCGAAGCGAGGCCACCGGTCGCAATCACGCGCGGAGAGCCGCCCGTCTCTTCAATAATCTTTCGTAGAATTCCGTCAACCAGTCCCACGAAGCCGTGATAAAGACCCGACTGCATTGCCGTGACCGTTGATGAACCAACTACTTTTTGGGGCCTGCGAATATCAACCCGGGGCAGCTTTGCAGTTCGTTGAAACAACGCGTCGGTGGAAATCATGATCCCCGGAGTGATAACGCCTCCGAGATATTCGCCCCGTTCATTGATCGCATTGAAAGTTGTGGCCGTGCCGAAGTCAACCACGATGCAGGGCGCGCCATACTTGTGAATCGCCGCCACTGCATCGACGATTCTGTCTGCGCCGACATCAGAGGCGGGTTGGTAAAGAATTTTCAGTCCCGTGTCAGTCGTATGGTCAATGAAGAGCGGTGTCAAATGAAAGTAGGTTTCCGCCATCGTCTTCAATGTGTAGTTTAACGGCGGCACAACCGAAGCGATCGCGATGGCGTCGATGGCTTTGAAATCCAGTCCAGCCAGCTCGAACAGGTTGCGGGCGTGCACTCCATACTCATCGACGGTGCGCGAGCGCGCCGTAGTCAATCGCCAATGCGCGACCAGTTTGCCTTCATTGAAGACCCCGAGGGAGGTGTTTGTATTTCCAGCGTCAATAACCAGCAGCATATTCAAGTTCAGGTATCGTTTGAGTCGTTAATACTTCTTCAATCGCGTCCGCGGCGGCGGCAGCTCCGTTTTCACTTCTGACCTGTTCTCCAACCTCGGCGGCTTTGATAGGGTAACCCGGTTTTGATAACAAGATCCTGAGCTCTTTGGCGGCGCTGTGGGCATTGTAGCGCGGCCGGGCGATCATTCGCGCACATCCAAGTCGGACCACGCGGGCGGCATTGTCAAACTGGTCGTGCGCATGCGGCACCACGAGAACGGGTCGGCCTGACCGCAGTCCCTGGCCAGTAGTGCCTACCCCGCCCTGATGGACCACGGCCAGTGCGCGGGGCAAAACGTCGCCGAAAGGCGCATATTCAAAGGCTGCGATACCATCCGGCAAGGGCCCCGGCGGTAAGTTTTGCGGGTGGCCAATCAGTAACAACGCTCTTTGTCCCAGTGCCTGCGCGGCGGCGATCGAGTCGCGATAATAATCCTCTGCCACCCAAAAAGCCGACGACCCGAGCGTGAACACGATCGGCGGTGGGCCGTCGTCAAGAAACTTGTTCAGCCCTTCCGGCACTTCCGTTTGTCCAAAGTAGTCGCGGCGATCATAGAAGGAGAAACCAGTGACGCGGGTGTTTGGCGGCCAATCGCGCTGCGCTTTTGCGAGCGTCGAGGAAAAGAGGGCCAGGACCATCGACGGTGAATGCTGGCCGGCGAAAAGTGGTTGCTCGCCGCGAGGCAATCCGAGTTGGGCGCGAAGGCGGTAGACGGGTTCCATGATTCCTTCCAGCTTTCGTTTCGCAATGCGGAAGACAATGCGACTCAAGCCGGGACTCAATTTCAGCAGATGATACAGCTCAGGCATTTGCGGCGGCACTGGAGGGTCGTAGGCCGAGAAAAAAGAGATTGGCGCGAGCACGCTCGACACCCATGGCAGCCTGCGTTTCTGAGCGACCAGTGGCCCAACCAGAGGCAACGGATGAGTCAGCAGCAGGTCGGCACCCTCGACTGCTGCATTCAGATCTTCGTATATCTCGGGTAGATTTGGAGTGAAGAGTTGTAATACTCTTTCGGTACCGCTTTTTGCTTCAATCAGCTCAGCCGCCAGCCTGGTTAGTTTCTCAGGATCGTCGTAAGACGGCATGTCGGGACGCACGGGATGAAACTCTAATCCCAGGATTTCCATCTTTTCTCGATAGACTTCGGACGTCGCGATCAGTGGGAAATGGCCGCGGGCTTTCAGCTCCAGAGCGATTGCAACATAAGGATGAATGTCGCCGAAGGAACCAAACGTCGACAGGACGATTCGTTTACGAGTTTTCATTTAAGATGCTATCCACAGATTACGCAGATTACGTAGACAAACTGCAGTAAGAACCCCTACTTCCTATAGGTTGTATCCGTTGATTGAGTCCCGAATGTGTGCGTCTCACTCTTAATCTGTGTAATCTGCGGATAAATGATCTCTTACTCGCTGGCTAGCGGTCTCATGGTTTCAACATCACCAGCATGCACCACCTTGAGTTCACCCCGATCCGTTTCTACACGCAAAGCGCCGTCGCTTTCCAGCCCACGCGTCGTGCCCTCAAAACTTTGGCCACCTTCCACCACCCGAACTTGCTTCCCGACAGCATACGACGAACGCGCGGACCACTCACGAATAATCTCTGCATGCCCGTTTGGCTCCTGGAGCGTTTGATAGTGAAGGGCCAAGGCACGCGTTAAGGCTTCGAGCACAACTTCCAAATCCACCGATCGCTCAACCGCGTGCTCGACTGACGTGGCCACTTCAACGAGTGACGGCGGAAACGCATTGTTCGTCAAGTTGATGCCAATCCCCACGACGAGAGCACGGCCGGTTTCAGTTTCAATTGTCTCTGCCAGGATGCCGCAAAGCTTCCGCTCATTGACCAGGATATCGTTGGGCCACTTGATGTCGCTTCGTAATCCGTAGCTTTCACGAAGCGCGTCGCTCACAGCCAGCGAAGCCACCAGAGTTATTAGCGGCCAGTAGCGTTGTTCGATTTGTGGGCGCAGGACAATGCTGAAATAAAGGCCGGCGCCTTTTGGCGACAACCATTCTCGTTGCAGACGCCCGCGACCGGCGGTTTGCTCTGCGGCCACGATACAGAGACCTTCGCCAGCGCCAAGTGCTGCCAGGCGCGCTGCCTCACTGTTTGTCGAAGCCAGAGAATCGAAGCGGCGTATGTCAGTCCGGAAGGGCGTCATTAAACTTAATTACTTCATTTAGGAGCGCGGCGATTGTAAGCTGTCTCCGCCTGGCTTAACCAGTTACTACCCATTACCTGTTCGCAGAAGGAGAACTCAGCGATGAAGCTACTGGCCGTCTTGTTTTCTTCAGCGCTCGTAATTGCTGCAATGCCGCAACAAGCATCTCGTTTCCCCGGCGGCAGAATCGTCGATCTTTCGCACGCTTTTGATTCCCAAACCGTCTACTGGCCCACCGCCGAATCTTTTAACCTGACCACCGATTTTGAAGGCGTGACCGAAAAGGGCTACTACTACTCGGCTTACAAATACGCCGGAGCGGAACACGGTGGGACGCATATCGATGCTCCGGTCCATTTCGCCAGGGGCCGAAACACCGTGGATCAAATTCCGCTCGAGCAGTTGATGGGGGCTGGGATCGTGTTGGACGTGACCAGGCAGTGTGCGAAGGATCGCGACTACCTGGTTACGACTGCGGACTTTCAAACGTGGGAACGCGTGCATGGCCGAGTTCCGGCGGGAACAATAGTTTTGCTGCGCACGGGATTCGGAAAGTTTTATCCGGATCGGAAGAAATATCTGGGAACTGAAGAGCGTGGCGCGGCGGCTGTGAAAGATTTGCACTTCCCCGGCCTGCACCCGGACGCAGCGCGATGGTTGGCTGCGAATCGCCAGATCAAAGCAATAGGCCTGGACACGGCCAGCATCGACTATGGACAGTCGACCCTCTTTGAGAGTCATCGCACCCTTTCCGCCAATAACATTCCGGATCTCGAAAACATCGCGAACCTGGACAAACTGCCGGTGAAGGGCTTTTTTGTAATCGCCCTGCCGATGAAAATCAAAAATGGCAGTGGCGCGCCCTTACGCATCGTCGCAATCCTTCCTGATAGAAAATAATCAAATGGTGTTTGCCGGTAACATCGACTGGTTCCCTATTCGTCTATCTTTTGCCGTGGCCAGCGCTGCGACCCTGATCGCTCTGGTCGCGGGTTCGGCGCTCGCGTGGTTGCTCGCGCGAAAACGATTCCCCGGCCGTAACCTGATTGATTCAATGATCACGCTCCCGCTGGTGTTGCCACCAACTGTCCTCGGTTACTACCTGCTCGTTTTGTTGGGAACCCGCTCGGCGTTTGGAGGCTTTCTCTACCACCGTCTTGGAATCCGTCTGACCTTTACTGTCGGCGCTGCAATCATCGCTGCCACCATTCACGCGCTGCCGCTGGTAACGAAGAGTTTGCGCGCGGCATTCGAAAGTGTCGACACCGAGCTCGAGGCAGCAGCGCGAACGTTGGGATTGGGCAGCCGGTTGGTGTTCTT
This sequence comes from Pyrinomonadaceae bacterium, assembly GCA_045403245.1. GTDB lineage: Bacteria > Acidobacteriota > Blastocatellia > Pyrinomonadales > Pyrinomonadaceae > PSRF01. The sequence continues at coordinate 8,606 of JAXIOV010000096.1, forward strand.
GCGCGTGACGTTGCCACTTGCTTCGCGCGGCGTGCTGGCTGCTACTGCGCTGGCTTTCGCGCGGGCGCTCGGTGATTTTGGCGTCACGATCATGATCGCCGGGAACATACCGGGGCGGACGCAAACCGCCTCAGTGGCAATTTACGACGCCGTCCAGGCTGGACGCGACAATGAAGCTTTCACGCTTGCGGTTATTGTTTCGTTGATTGCGGTGGTGATGCTCTACTTCATTAATCGCTTCGGAAGGTTGCGGTGGTGAGAAGAGCACTTTGCACAACCCGAATTGAGCAAGGCGTTGCTGCCGGGTGGTGGCTTATTTGAAAATTGACCGGGTTGTCAAGTCAACCGTGCCGCCTTCAGGCGGCAGGCCCCGCGGGGCCCGTTAGGCCAGCCGTTTTACGGCTGGTTCACCAGCCAAGTTTATTTTGGTCGAGGCCGCTTCAGCGGCCTTTTTCATATACGGCGAGCAAGTGAAAGGCCGTTGAAACGGCCTCTCAAAAAAAAGCTACCGTGGCGCTCACTCACCAGCCGTAAAACGACTGGCCTAATAGGCCCTTCGGGCCAGCCTCGTAAACGAGGCATTTCCGAATCCCCTTCGATTCACCCTTCAACTCTGGAGATTATGTATGAACTGGGAAAGCTCGAAGAATTTCTCAAGCGTCCCCACCAGGAACTGAGGCAACTGAGTGGGCAAGTTTTCTGTGCTTAACTCCGTGTTCTCGGTGTCACTGGTGGTGAGTTTCTGCTTAACTTTCATTCACCACAGAGTCAAATTAAGACTCTGGTGATACTTCTTGCGCGAGCCCGGTGAACGCACTCACCAGCGCGCGAGCGCGTTCTGCGGCAACCGGATTCGACCAGAGACCGTCCTTCTTGATCGACGTGCCAACGATGAACGCGTCGGCGTCTGGATATTTAGCGATATTCTCGGCGGTGATCCCCGAGCCTACGATCGTAGGCACCGACACTCCCCGACCCACCGATTTGACTTCATCAGGCTCCGCCGGGTGTCCGGTAGCGATACCGCTGACGATCACGCCGTCGACAAGAAAGAATTCTGCGGCCTTTGCTGTTTCAACGATATCAACGTCGGCAGTAATCGCGTGAGCTGAATGTTTCTTTTTCACGTCAGCAAAAACCCGAATGTGGTCGGCGCCAATTGCGTGTCGATATCGCAACAGCGCCCCCGCGGTTGATTCGATCAGCCCTTCATCGGCAACGTGCGCAAATACAAAGCCCTCGACGCGCACAAAGCTCGCCCCGCAGGCCAGCGCAACCGCAACCGCGCACGAGTTAGCGCCAGCGAGCACCTGTATGCCGAGTGGTAGGGCCGTCGCCCGTCTTACTTCCGCGCCGATGACCGCCATCGCCGTGGAGATCTCAGGACCAACGCCGCTTTTGAGGTACGGCCGATCATGCATGTTCTCGATCATCACGCCGTTGAATCCGGCGTCCTTGTACTGACGAGCGTCGTCAATAGCCATCGATGTGATGGTCGCGATGTCGAACTTACTGGCAGGCGTACCCGGCAGCGCCTGAAGGTGGACCACTCCGATGAGAGCGCGCGGGACGCCAAACAGCGATGCGATAATGTGGGATCTATCCACCACAGATCCTTTCCGGTGCTCGAGTTGATGAACCGATTGTGACTTTGCCACGAAAGAGACGTTCCATCAAACACCGGGGCCGCCCGAGATATTCCGGACGGCCCGTTAATCGTTTTGAATTGTGGTTAACGGAAGAAAAGTATGAGTCTTACGCAAGGAAGCCTTTGAACTTTGCTTCGCTGGATACGTAACCGGGAAACACTTGTTGCAAGTTTGCTGTTCCGAGGTGACGCCAAACCGCCTCACCAAACACGTCGCGGAAATCGGTAGTCAACGCCAGGTCGCGCCCTTCGTAAAGCTGTTCGCCCTTCAAGCCCGGCCACTGTCCGAAGATCTTCCCACCGTGAACCGTGTTGCCCAGGACGAACATGGCGTTCGCATGGCCGTGGTCCGTGCCACGGTTGCCGTTTTCTTTTACCGTGCGACCAAACTCTGACATCGTGAGAATCACAACGTCGTCCATGCGCGATCCCAGGTCCGTGTACAGCGCCGCAATAGCGTTGCTGAACTGCTGCAGAAGATTGCTAAGCTGTCCGCGCGAATTTCCCTGATTGACGTGCGTGTCCCAACCGCCGATGTCGGTGAAGGCGACCTCGAGTCCGACGCCTGATTTGATCAATTGCGCTATCTGCAAGAGTGAATTTCCAAACGGAGTTCGCGGATACTGCGCGCCGTTCTCGGGTTGATACTGGGCTGGATTGACTTTCTTCAAATAGTTAACCGCATCAAACGTCTCACTGCCGGCCACTCCCAGCATGTCCTTTACCGTCTGATCGTAGATAGCTTCGAACCCGTTTTGCACATTCGCGGAATTCCGGCCCGCGCGGATTGCAAAGTCTGCCAGATTGGCAACTGCTACGGTTGGCGCGGATCCCTGCATCGCACGCGGCATTGCCGAGGTTACCGATACCGCTCGGAAGGGACTGCCTCCCGGATCAGGTTTGGCTTGCAGGTAGCGATTTAACCAACCATCTCGGGTTGATTTTCTCCCGGGCGTTGCTGACTCCATGTAGTCCTGCGCGTCGAAGTGGGAGCGGGTGTTGTCCGGTGAGCCGGCGGCGTGGACGATGGCCAGACGTTTTGAATCCCACAACGGTTTGAAGGAGGACATCGAAGGATGCAAACCAAAGAAGCCGTCGAGATTGATGGCCGAATCAGCATTACCTGATGCAGGTTTCGGGATCGCGATCGATGGTCGAGAATCGTAGTAGGAGCTTTCACCATATGGCACAACCATGTTTAGTCCGTCCACCGCGCCGCGCTGAAAAATCGCGATCAAGGTTTTGCGGCGACCACCAGTTAAGCGCTCCCGAGACTGAGCCACAGTCCGCTGAAGAAAGGACGGCGTCACGCTCGTCAAACCAAAACTCGCCAGCGCGATCCCGCCCGACTTTATGAACAATCTTCTATTCATCACTCAATCCTCGATCCTCAATCCTCGTGGGGTGTACTCTGCACGCGGTACTTTGTGCTTTGAGCTGGTTCGACCTCAGCATGTGGCCGGTACAGAGGTCTAAGTTCAAAGCTCAAAGAGCAAAGTTTTCAAATCTACTGCCTCTGGAATTCCGGCGAACCAAGGATCAAACCAACCACCTTGGTAACCGGATCCGTAATTTGGGCCTCGGCGCGAGCAAACTGCTGACGCCGCGGTCTGAGTTCAGCGAACGAATCAGCCATGCCGTTGTTCATTTCCGGAGCCGGCTTCGCGGCCGGGACAGTCACTGCAGTCTGATCGTTGAGTTGCTTCAGAAGCGTCTCCCTGGTTTTCGGAGAGATGTCTCCGGCAACGATCACGCTCAAGAACCGGTCCATGATCCGTGTTTTGTCAGGTGATCTCGCTGGATCGGCAGCGCCGGTCAGACGTTGCAAATCAACGCGAGTGCCGGGTATGCGATTGCTGGCGAGAGTCAAACCGAAATTCAGCCGTTCAAGCAGCGCCCCGGTGTTCACCCAGCTCTCAGCACTGTCGGAGTAACCGTTCGGTGTCTGATATCCATAAAGTGGTTCACCCATGCGCGCAATCCATTGGTGCAACTGCGGTCCACCATTGGTTTCGGCGCCCAGTGTCCGAATGGCGCTGATCGCCAACTCAAAAGGACGTTTTACCTTTGCCCGGTAGGCTGACGGTGAGTTGAACTCCGCTGAAAAGAAGATCGCCCTCAACATCGCTCGGATATCACCGTCGGTCTTGGTGTACGCAACCGCCACCTGATCAACCAGCACAGCCGGTGGTTCGTCGGAAACAAAGTAGCGAACAAGTTTCGTCGCCAGGAATTTGACGGTTGAAGGATGGCGCGAAAGAATTTCGATTACCATCAGGCCATCTTTGGCTCCGCCCCCCGCCGGAATCTTGTGGCCCAAAACAATCTTTTCGCCGTCATCGTGGGCCCGCGCGTTAAAGAAATACCGGCCGGCATTCTCCCGGAGCATTTCCGCCCGTGGACCGTTCCTCATTGCCTGCGTGGCCGCACCCGCACCCCGGGGCGCGAGTATGGTCCAACCGGTAAAGCATCGCGCCACCTCTTGCACGTCCTTCTGGGTATAGCCACCCTCGACGCCGAGAGTGTGCAACTCCATCAACTCGCGCGCGTAGTTTTCATTGATGCCTCGTCGTCCTTGTAACTGCGGCCGTTGCTGCTGCGGATCGTTGACCATCCGAAGTTGCCGGTTGCCGTTTCCCAATAAGGACTGGAGCGCTCCGCGGCGACCATCCCCTCCCAGCTGCGCGTTTGGACTGACACTCTGAAAATTGTCCAGGTAGAACAGCATCGCCGGACTCTGGGCCGTAGCCAGAAGCAGGTTTGAGAACTTACCCATCGCGTTGGGTCGAATGGTGTCGCGATCATACGCCGGCAACAACCAGCGATCGGCGCCCTTGCCGGCAAACACATTGAAATGGTTGGACCAGAAGTCCACCATCACTTCCTGCAACTGGCGTTCGCTGTAAACGGCCCGAAGAATTCGCGAAGCTTGCAACTCGGCGGTGATCCGCTGTGGCACTTGTAACCCGTTCTCAGCGTAATACTCGCGCAACTTCCGGCGATACTCTTGCTGGTTCTCCTGAGTGATGTTTCCGCCAGGCTTCACCTCTGTCTGGCTCTTCTCTTTCATTTCGCCATCGCCGGATTTCATTTCCATCGCCTCTGGCGAGGGGCCCGCAGGCGCTGAGGTTGTGTTCCCTTTAACCCGATTGTCACGCGCAGCAGCCAGGTCCCCAGGCAGCTCACCGCGACGCTGCAGTCGCCGCAATAGCTGTCCAGGCTGGGGATACTTCTCATACAACTCAGCGGTGGTCATATTTAGCGTCGAGAGATTTTTAACTTTCGCAATTGCCGAATCGTCGTTGATCTGTTCAGGGCTTAGCTGCTGCTCGATGTAGGCTTTCAAACCCAGAGCCTTGACGCGTTCGACGTCACCGGGCCGGGCCCCAAAACCAAGCCGGTTAAGGACGTGCAGGATCCGCTGGTCCTCGGTCAGACGAACCGTTTGCGGGTTGGCCGATACTTGGGCTGCGCCCACACTGAACGAGAGGGTGCTGACGAAGACGACGAACGCTAAGACGAACGCGACTGACCGGGTTACTAGGCCGTTTTCTCGATTGATCAAGTTGCTATTTGCGCTTTTCATGTCAATAAAATTCCAATCCCTTGAATCTATGGCTTTTCGTCGTTTGGAGCCGAATGAGGCAAAAATGCGATCTTCTGCCGACAACTCGTTAGACGCGTCTTCGACCACGAAGGTTGAAAAAAAAGCCGAGGTTAAAAGTTACTGATTGCAGGAAGGATGCCAGGAACCTTTCATGTTGGTGATTGATTGGGTTCTTCGCCAATCGTTTACCCGGAACTCAGGCTTTGCCTAGACTGCTCAAGTGAATTTTGAATGGGACGAGGCTAAGAACAAAGAAAACGTTCGTAAACACGGCTTGGACTTTGCCGAGGCATGGAAGTCTTTGAGACTCCTTTACTCGTTGAACTTGACCCACGAGCGTATCATGGTCAAGCACGTTGGACTGGTATAGGGTTGCTGGGGAATCGACTTGTCGTGGTTATCTTCACGACCCGCGACGAAGATACTATTAGGATTATCTCTTTGCGGAAGACATCAAAACATGAACGTAAGAAATTTGAAAAAGAAATCACGGACGGATTGGTCGCGGATTGATCGAATGCCGGACAATAAAATTGACACGTCAGACATCCCTCCACTAGACGACGCATTTTTCAAATCAGCAAAATGGCTGTTGCCCCGCTGGTTCTTCGACTTAGGCGATTTCAGACAAGCCCATGAATTCGCCGGACATATTCTGAAAAGGAAGTGGCACAGGAAGAAGGAGACTCCCGTCAAGAGCTTAGAACACAGGGCCTTCAATACATCGTTAATTGTTGCCTACGCAAGGCCCTTTCACAATAACAAGAATTTAGAAAACGAGCCCAGGTCGTCACTCAGGAAGCAGGTTGCGCAAGTATTGAATGAGACTGAAATCGAATTACATGATCGGATATTGAGATTGCGTAACACTGTTTATGCACATTCGGATGCGATTGCACACCGTGTTCTAAACAACGATTATCGCACCTTCATCCCAATCCGAGTGGTTGAAAACTTGAGCGAACCAGAAGTTAGATTGCTGAAAAGCATGGCCAAAAAATGGGACGATTATCTGGGAGTTGAACGATCGAAACTGAAAAGGCGACTTGCCGAAGCGGTTCAAGCCAGCGACGGCGAAATGGGATCCGTTGAGAATCGTGGTCGTTCAAAGAAGAGTGTCAAATCCTCACCGCATCGGACGCGGAAAGCTGACCGGTGATCTGTTTCCCTCGTTGTCCACCGCCCGAACGCCGAAGAAGAAGTTGTCTTTTGACATTCCCTCCATCGTGAAGCTGGTTACGTTCCCCACCCAACGGGAGTTTGTCCAAACAGCCGCGGAGGTATCACGCCAGACGATCTCATAGCCTTTCAGATCTGTTTCCGTATTCGCGTCCCACTTCAGATCCGTATCGTTGGTCAATCGCGTGGTAACGACTCTCGCATTTTTTGGACGCGCCGGCGCCAGCGCAAGCACCGCCAGTGAAGCAGCGTTCACTCGAGCTACGCTGGCCGCATAGTTGAAGTCGACAAACTCCGGCAGGTCGCCATACTGTACACCGCCTTCGCTGCGTACGTTCTGATGTTGATGGCGATAATCTTCGTTGGGCTCAGTGAGGCGCACGGCCGCGTAGCCATGCTGGAGAAACGGAATGTGGTCACCTCCCCGGAGATAACGATCGCGCCGGTAAACCATCATGATCTTCATGCCACGGACATAGAATTCACCGGTCTCTTTGATGAAGCGGGCCAATTGTCGCGAGGCGGAATCGTTTTCGCCGCCCACGCCACGACGAACATCCGCTTCTTCCGGTTTTTCGCTTGAAGGCACGCCTTCAGAAAAAACCCTGACGGTGCGAGCGTCACGAACTCCATTGCCGCCAAGCGAATTCCCGACGATGTCGTTGGTAAACATTGCCTCAATGTCCGTTCCCTTGTTTTTTGCTTCGGTTGCAAAGTGGGTTGCGCCAAGCAGCCCCTGTTCTTCACCGGCCACCGCCATAAAAACAAGCGTTGCGTCAAACTCGTATTTCGACATCACGCGCGCCATCTCCAGGACCGCAGCCGTGCCGGACGCATCATCGTTTGCTCCCGGCGCGTCACAGTTGGCGTCGGTAGGGCTACCACACATCGAATCATAGTGCCCGCTGACTACATAAGTGCGACCCTGAGACTGTGGCTGAGTTCCCTTAAGTGTCGCCACGATATTTGTGATCATGGTGGGCGCTGGAATTCGCGGGGCCTTCGGTTGTTCAAAAGTCTGCTTCTCAACTGTCATGCGTCCGCCGGATTGCTGCGCCGCTTTCGTGAACTCGCTGAACAACCAGTCGCGAGCGGCCCCGATTCCGCGATCAGGATTGTCCTGCGCGGACAGAGTGTTCCTGGTTCCAAATGAGACGAGTTTGCGAATTGCATTCTCGATATTGCGGGCATCAATCTCTCGCACAATGCGGGCGACTTGCTGATTAGTGGTTTTGAGCGGGCGAGGGGATCGACTTGTTAGCCTGGCGCCTTGAGCCTGCGCAGAGGGCGCGGCTGGAAAACACAACGACAAGATGGCAAGCGCCAGTAGCCTGGTTGTTCGGCCTAAACTCTGCATGAAAGGGTTGTTTCCTTTGACTGAAAGTGCCGGCAAATCTATCACTCAGCTTTAGTTCCGGAAAGAGATCGTAGCCAACAAAAGTAGTGGGTCAGTTTCGGGTATGCAAAGAGATTACAGAACCGAGCGCGGTAGCGCGGGATACTGAAAATCAACGGGTTTCCGGGTTTACCTCGGCCCCGTTTTCGGTAATCTCTTCTGCTTGGCGACGGATAGACCGTAGTAGATTTCAGCATCCGGTGCTACTGCGCTCGTTTTTGTAATCACTTCGCTTACTAGAAACCTGACCCACTCCCATGCCAACCGAGGACCGGTTAGTACTTGGGATTTTGTCGCGAAGGTCATCACAAAATGGAACGCGGTGAGATGCATTGAATGGAAAGACTCTATCGAAACCGGTAGGCCTTGCCTTTCCAAACCACGATCACCTCTCCGCCGAGTTGGTCCGCGATTGCGCGGAGCCCAGGCTCGTCAGCAACTAGAGCACGATATTGTTCCGAGCCACGCGCGACGTTGATCGTTGCCCGGGAATACTCGTAAGACGTATCGACCCAACCATTGCCTTCACGACGAAAGCGCCTGCCGGCAACTGTGCGCGTCTCAGGTTCATCGTCGGCCTTTCGTTTCAACGCCTCTGGCGCTTTCTGTGGGCCCGATCCCGAGAGACCTGCACCTCTTCGTCCGCTAACGTCAGATCTTGCCCTGTTTGGTCCGCTCGCTTCATCCTTCGTTTGGCTCCTAAAGTTTTCCTCTTGACGTTGACGCTCCTCACGTTCCTTGGCTAAATCTCGCGAATCGAGTGCCGCCTTGTCGGCTTCACCGGAACTCGGGCGAGGGGGCGGCGCCACCGACGGCTCGGGCGCATACTTCGGTTGGGCAACGTTTGCTTTCTCGCCCCCGGCAGCCGCAAGTTGGTCACTCCCGCTTTTAGTAACTGCACCCACTTCACTCGGCGCTTTAGCCACGGCGCTCCTATCCTCTACTTCAACCGGCTTGGATTTGGTCTCGCTGTCGAAGCTATACAAATCGGTTCGTCCTGTTGGAGGCGACGGCTGAATATTCGCGGGCACGCTCGGTTGCTGAGCGGCCTCCAGCATTTTTGATTCTGGTGAAGGAGCGGGAGCGACTCCTTCGTTTCGTGCCACGAGCGCAGTGCCGCCGCGCTGACGCAAGGTGAGAAAACCAACTCCGAACACCGCAGTGATCACTAATACCGGCACCGCAAAACGCAAAACTGCCGGAGAAAATATTGACGCCAGGATTGACCAAAAGCCGGACCCGGTTTGCAGCTTCTCAACATTACTGCGGGCCCCTGCTCCGGCTGACTGCGAGAGCGTGATCACAATACCGCGACATCTGTCACACGCGGCCAGGTGTTGGGTATACCGCTCCCTGGCGAGGCCAGGTACGACCCCTTCCGCATAGGAATTTAGCTCGTCAGCATCCAGGTGATTGGAAATATTTCCATTATCACCGTCCGACCTCGGTGCTCCGTAAACGGCCGACTGCCCACGCTTGCCGAGAGCCTTTAATACGAGGTCGATCTCATTGTTGCTTGCCTGTTTCATTTACCTAATTCAGTTCCCTCTGAAGAACGCCGCGCTACTTACTCTCTTGCGGCAAACCAGCAATTCGCCACATTTTTCTCAAGATTAGTCTTCAACCAGCGATCTCGTTTTCTTTCTTCAGCAACCCGCCTGCATCAGCCAGCATGGGTTCAATGTCCGCTTCCAGATGAAGCGCTACTTCCGAGAACGCTCGCTGGGTCTCAGGTTGCGTCCAGCCATGTTCCCCGATCAGGACCTTTTCTACCTGTTGGCGCACCTCACCATGAATTCGCGTCAAGCGGCGACTGGCGGTAGCCTCATGGACGCCGAGCACCGCACCTGCTTCGCGTAGCCGGAGGCCGTCAAAATAATAGAGTTTCACCAGCAGCCGATCCTCGGCAGAAAGCGCCGCAATCGATTTTGCAAGTGCTTTCTGCATTTCAGCGCCCGCAAACTTCTTTGAGATCTCCAGTTCGGGATCAGGCTGGCCGCCGTGGCCCGACCAGGCATTGTCATCCTGACCATCGCGGATGATTCGATCAAAATCCGCGTCCTCTTCGGTTTGCACGAGTCGTGATTGTTTACGGTGCTGATCGACAGCCAACTGGGCCACCACCGCTCTTAGCCAACCTGCCAGCGAACCTCTGCCAGAGTAATACGCAAGCTTGCCGGCCGGTCTTCCGTCTTCACGCACCCGCAGACCATAGAGTTCGGCCCAAATGGACTGTCCCAGATCTTCCGCGCTTTCCTCATTCGAACTGGCCGAACGAGCCGCCGAGCGCACTGTCGCCGAGAATCGCTCCACCAAATCGCTCCAGGCAGTCTGATTACCTTGCTCACATGCAACGATCAAACAGAGATCATCCGCTTGCAGGCCATCAATAAAATCTCCAATCACGCCGGCAGACGCCTGAGGGTTGTCTGTCAAAATGTACTTGTTAACCGCAGCCCTCACTCGAGGGAGCAGGGCCTCAGTAGTCAGCGAGTGCGTATCAGAGGCGCGCGTCAACAATCGGCCGGCGCCCTCCATACACACTCTTTCGACTTGATTAGTGAATTGAGTCACGGAGGATTTATTGCCACCACCTGCGTTGCATATGCTATCACGGCCGCTTAGTAATCGACCGTTCTCACCAACTTGGATGTTTCACCTTGTCACGCGTTGCCGCAATTTGTTTCCCGGTCGGTAGGAGAGTCGGAGTGGGTTGCTAAATCGGTTTCAGAGCTACGCAGGGCTTACGTCAACAATTGTCAACTCTGTATCAGAACCGGGAGCCGTAGCGACCGGGTCGCTGTCGCGAGACTCAACTCTGTTTATTGCCTCGTTGTGGCGGGGACTCAAGATTGACGGCTGCGCAATCATTGTTGTTGAGGGCGGGGAAACGACCCCGTCGCTACGGCTCCCGGTTCTGATTCGCGAACCCACTATTACCGTACTGCCTACTGCCCTTAACTTTTGACACGCTTCATCTCGTGGGCTAGATTCGAATTTCGCAAGCTTTCAATGCGTTTCCGATCTCTCTTTTGGTTCCAGCCGAATTGACTTTGAAGATGCTAAGGGTCACGGAAATCTTTCGCTCGATTCAAGGAGAATCGACTCATGCGGGTCGGCCCTGTACGTTTGTCCGGCTCACAGGTTGTCCCATGCGCTGCGTCTGGTGTGACAGTGAATACACTTTCAGCGGCGGGGAACACCTTACGCTCGACCACGTGATGGCGCAGGTGCGGGCTTTTGGCTGCAACCTGGTTGAAGTTACGGGCGGAGAACCGCTCGCCCAGAAGCAGGCCATCGCGCTGATCGAGAAGCTTTGCTCTGAAGACTACGAAGTGCTGATTGAAACCGGTGGCTACTGCACCACTGAAGAAATCGATCCCCGCGCCAAAATCATTCTCGACGTCAAGTGCCCTTCGTCCGGAGAAGAAGCCCGCAACTACTGGCCCAACCTCGAACGTCTGCGATCCGACAAAGACGAAGTGAAATTTGTAATCGTGAACCATGATGACTGGACGTACACGCTGGAGATTATCAGCCGCTACGATTTGAGCAAGCGGGCCCGGGCGATACTCATTTCTCCAGCGTGGGGAATGATTGACCTCAAGGAACTTGCGGATTGGGTTGCCGCAAGCGGATTGGATCTTCGCATGCAACTGCAACTTCACAAATACATCTGGGGACCGGAGGCGCGTGGCGTGTGATGGGCGGACATGACGAAACGGCTTACATTTCGCCGGTTACCACGGAGGACGACGAACCGAAGTCCTGTCTGGCCGTCTGCCTTGTCTCAGGAGGCATGGACTCGTGTGTGACCGCGGCGATCGCCGATCGGGAAAACGCCGAGCTGGCTTTTCTTCACGTTTCGTATGGCCAACGAACTGAAGCTCGCGAAAGACAGGCCTTCGAGGAGATAGCCGATCACTATGGCGTGAGGCGTCGTCAAGTTGTTTCGCTGGCGCACCTGGGTCAAATAGGCGGTTCGTCACTGACGGACCCGACGATCAATATCACGCCGGCAACCCTCGGCAGCCGGGAAATACCGGCGAGCTATGTGCCTTTCCGGAACGCGCACCTCTTGTCTATTGCCACCAGCTGGGCTGAAGTAATTGGCGGCCGATCGATCTACATCGGCGCAGTCGCCGATGATTCATCAGGTTATCCGGATTGCCGGCCGGAGTTTTACGAAGCATTTCAACGCGCGATCACGATCGGCACCAAACCCGAAACTGAGATCGAAATAAGGACCCCGGTCATCCTTCTGAAGAAAGCTGAGATCGTCAAACTCGGCCAGCAACTCAACGCACCGCTGGCGTTGACCTGGTCGTGTTATGGGCGTTCCGATAGGGCCTGCGGAGACTGCGATTCGTGTGCGTTGCGGCTGAGAGCTTTTCGAGAAGCCGGACTCACTGATCCCATTCCATATCTGCTTGACAGTAAGAGGTTTGCTTATTAACGTAAGACTGCTTCAAGTTAGGTAATGATGACAACCAGAAGCGGGGGCGGCGCATCCTATTGCCTCTCCCGAACTACCAGATCAGCCGTACTATTCTTGGGAGGAATCCTAGATGTTTCGTCGAAACTTTTTCCCCGTGCTCGCCAGCTTTGCGCTGGTTATTTCAAGTGCCATTTTAGCCTCTGCACAATCTGGACAGCTCCGCGGCCATGTAGTGTTGAAACAGGCTGATGGCACAGTGGTTCCGGCCGCTGATGCCGCGATCGAAGTCTATCGACTTGATCCCACCGGTAAGTATCCCAACAAGACGAACAAGAAAGGCGAATTTGTTTACGCCGGTCTACCTTTCGTTGGCGACTATGTGATCACCGTCAGCATGCCCGGGGCTCAACCCTACTGGTTGCCCAACGTTAAAGTCGGCCGAGACGTCGATTACAGAATTGAGTTGTCGCCGGGTGATGGACGGAAACTGACTATCGAGGAGGTCAAGCAACTAATGGCGGGAGCGGGCAGCGCTGCTCCTTCGGGCGGAGGTTCAAAGAGTAGTTCGGAGGAAAAGGCCAAGCAGGACGAGATCATCAAAAAGAATGCTGAGATCATGGAGAAGAACAAGAAGGCCGCCGAATCCAACGAGATTGTAACGCGGACCTTCAGAGCCGGAAACGAGGCCAGTAAAGCTAAAAACTACGACCAGGCCATCGCCCTGTTTGATGAAGGAATTGCCGCCGATCCCGACCACCCGGGCTTGCCGTCGCTGCTTACCAATAAGGCGGCGGCGCTAAACTCTCGCGCCGTGTCAAGGTATAACAGTGCCATTGGAAACAAGGAGGAAAGTGCGAAGATCGCCGGAATGGATGCGGCCAAGAAGGACTGGAGGGCCGCAACCGAAAGCGCTAGCCGGGCCGTAGAGATTCTCAAAAAGACTGAGACAACTGATCCGGCAAGCGCAAATAGTGTGAAGCTCAACCTTTATTTCGCGCTCCTGCTGCGGGCTGAGGCCATGAAGTTCTTCGTGACCAAGGTAGACCAGAACCAGGCCGACGCCGGAGTGGCCGCGTATGAGGAGTACATCGCTGTCGAAACTGACCCAGCCAAAAAAGCTCAAGCTGAGAAGGACCTGGCGCAGATGCTCTTCGATGCCAACGCCTTCGAGCGGGCGCTGACCCAGTATCAGAAGGTGCTGGGTGCCAATCCCAACGATCTCGACGCTTTGCTAAAGATTGGCATGGCGCTATTTAATATCGGCGCGATCAATGGCGATAAAGCCAAAGATCAGGAAGCCGCCAATTATCTTGCGCAGTTTGTCGAAAAAGCACCCGACGACAATGCTTTGAAAGCTGACGCGAAGGCCATCCTTGAGAGCCTGAAACAGCAAAACGTCAAGCCCGAAAAGGTGACTCCGCCCGCTAGACGTCGCCGGCCGTAGATGCTTCGTCCCTGAGCAGGGAAGGCCGCCCAGGGCTAGTTTGACCCTGAGGCGGCCTTCCTATTTTCAGGCCCATCAACATCCCTCCTTTCCCGAATATCTTCCTGGAATCTTCCTTAATTCGTTCCAAAAAGCGTCGAATCTGCGACCCTGGTTCTGCTTAATCTGTTCTAGTTCTGTCAGTTGGCCCGCTTGACCCCTGGTCCGAGAAGAGTCTTGACATGGGCGGCGTTCAACTTGTACTATGCATAGCCAACGGTGTTATACACGCCGTCCGCTGTGTAGTTTCTTCCAGCCTGCAGCGCCTTTTCTCGCAGAATCGCTGGCCCATCTTGTTGAAGCAAATCTCCTAGATCTCAGACCGGGGTAATAATGTCGGCTAAACTTGGCGAAATTCTCGTTCGGGAGAATCTCATCAGTCCGCAACACCTCCGTGAAGCGTTGGATTACCAGCGCGAACACGGTGGACGCCTGGGGTATAACCTCGTGAAGTTGGGGCTGGTGTCAGATGACATGATCACTGCCGTTCTTTCAAGGCAGTATGGAATTCCCTCAGTCAATCTGGAGCTCTTCCAGATCGACGAACAAGTCCTTCACCTCATCCCTCAGGAAGTCGCTCAGAAATACTCAGTCCTGCCGCTCTCTCGTGTAGGTGCAAGTCTCACACTCGCCATGGTTGACCCCACGAATGTGTTTGCCATGGACGACGTCAAGTTTATGACCGGCCTGAACGTCGAACCCGTAGTGGTGGCCGAAGCGAGCATTCAGCTCGCGATTTCGAAATACTACGGAACCAGCAGAGAAATCGAGCTTGCTTCCGTCGGCGCCGATGAGCCTGTTTTTGAAGGAGTCGGCGGTAAGGGTGCAAATGGCGGTATTACGCATGAAGACCTCGTCTCGTTGGACACAATTGACTTCGACACTGACCGCGCCGAGGACGTCGAGGTAGTTGAAGACAACGAGGAAATCGACCTCACAACCCTCTCCAGAATCAGTGAGGATGCTCCGGTCGTCAGACTCGTTAACGTTCTTCTGGTTGACGCGCTTCGACGCGGAGCATCCGACATTCACATCGAACCTTACGAAAAAGAGCTTCGCATTCGTTTTCGCATTGACGGTGTTTTGTACGACGTCATGCGCCCACCCCTCAAGATGCGCGATGCTTTGATATCCCGCGTCAAGATCATGTCGAAGCTCGATATTTCTGAAAAGCGTCTGCCGCAGGATGGTCGCATTAAGATCAAAGTAAAGGTCGACGCCCGCTCACGCGAACTCGATTTCCGTGTTTCGACTCTGCCGACTCTGTTTGGCGAAAAGGTTGTGCTTCGTCTGCTGGACAAAGAGAACCTCATGCTCGACATGACGAAGCTTGGTTTTGAGCCGGAATCGCTCGTCAAGTTTCAACGGAACATTTCGAAGCCGTACGGGATGGTCCTGGTTACCGGGCCAACCGGTAGCGGAAAAACCAACACTCTCTACTCGGCACTTCAATCTCTCAACACGGTTCAGACCAATATCATGACCGCCGAGGACCCGGTCGAGTTTAATCTGATGGGCATCAATCAGGTCCAGATGAAAGAACAGATCGGTCTCAACTTCGCGGCCGCCCTGCGGTCGTTTCTGAGGCAGGATCCAAACATTATCCTGGTCGGCGAAGTCCGTGACTTCGAAACCGCGGAGATCGCGATCAAGGCTGCCTTAACCGGACACCTCGTTCTTTCCACCCTGCACACCAACGATGCACCCTCCACAATTTCTCGCCTCATGAACATGGGCATCGAGCCATTCCTCGTGGCCACCAGCGTCAACCTCATCCAGGCGCAGCGTCTTATTCGCCGGGTTTGTAAAGAGTGCAAACGCGAGCACCCCACCCCGCCCGAAGCACTGGTGGAAGTCGGTTTCTCAGCCGAAGAGGTCAAGACCCTCAAGACGTACAAAGGGAAAGGTTGTTTGACCTGTAACAATACAGGCTACAAGGGCCGGATCGGCTTGTATGAAGTAATGGAAGTAAACGATGAAATTCGAGAGCTGATTCTAATTGGCGCCTCGTCTTTGGAGTTGCGAAAGAAAGCCATCGAAGACGGGATGATCAGCTTACGCGAATCCGGGTTGCACAAGATCAGAGCCGGACTAACCACGCTTGAGGAAGTAGTCCGCGAAACGGTCGCCTAACGGAAAGAAGGAAATATATGCTTCGAACAATCGCGCTCTCAGTTCTGATGTTGGTTTCAGTGATAGTGATGCTGCCATTTGCCAGCTCAACGGCACACGGCCTTCGTCAGAGTTTCCTATCCTCTCCACAACGTCGTCGCGTACGCCGGCACTCGCGCGCCTGGTGGCGCCGCTATCGCGCCCGCCAACGGGCCCGTCGTGCTGCCGCCCTCGCGCATCGAAATGCGCCCCTAACACCAGGTACGGTCACTACACCTAATGGAGAGGTCGCCACCACTGTGCTCGCCACGGTGCCCGCTGGATGGAACAGCACTGCTGCAGGCAAAGGGGAAATGAGATTTCTTTCCGAAGCCACTGCCGCCGCTCCGAGCCAGGCTTCCCTGACCGTGGTGGCCCGCAGCCGTCCCAATCCCGGCTACCTAACCCACCGAGAACAGAAAACGATGCTTTCCGGAGTGGCGTTTTCCGATTTACGCCGGATCGTCATCGACAAGATGATCAACGCCGGTGGCTGGGTCATCAACGACTATGAGCGACAGGTTGGTGGGGCACGCGTTTTCATCGTGATTGCTCAAACTCCTGCCGAAGGTCGAACGCCCGAAAGATCCTGGAACTTCTACTTCGCCGAGGTAGACGGAAAAATCTACAGTTTGACCCTGAACACGCCCGTGCAGTTCTCGGGTAACCTGGGTGCTGAAGGCGAGAAGTTTATTGCCTCGCTTCGCGCCAAGGCCATTGCGAGTGGGATACCGGCAGCCAAATAGACCAAACCCTCAGGAGCGTTAAATGCCACTAACCGAAACGGTCCCACAACTTTCCCTCTCAGAGCTTTTGCGCAAGTTGTCTGAGCTGCGCGGATCAGATCTTCACATCACCACGGGCTCGGCGCCCCAGGTGAGAGTTGACGGGCATCTGCGACCGCTCGAAGGCTATCGACAGATGACCGCTGCCGACACCAAACAACTGGCTTACTCGGTATTGACCGACGCCCAGAAGCACCGATTTGAAGAGCAACTCGAACTCGACTTCTCTTTTGGCGTCAAGGGTCTCTCCCGTTTCCGCGCCAACCTTTTCAATCAACGTGGCGCGGTCGGAGCAGTTTTTCGAGCCATACCTTATGAAATCAAGGACTTTGATGAACTGGGGCTACCCGCAGTCATCAAGCAGATGTGTGACAAACCCCGAGGGTTGATTCTGGTTACCGGCCCCACCGGCTCCGGTAAATCAACCACGCTGGCGGCCATGATCGACAAGATCAATCGTGACCGCAAAGAACACATTTTGACGATTGAAGACCCGATTGAGTTTCTGCATAACCACAAGAGCTGTCTGGTAAACCAGAGAGAAGTGAATGCAGATACACATGGATTTGCCGCGGCGCTAAGGACAGCCTTACGCCAGGATCCGGACGTGGTCCTGGTCGGTGAAATGCGCGACCTCGAAACGATCGAATCCGCTCTGCGTATTGCTGAGACGGGCCACCTTACGCTGGCTACGCTGCACACAAATTCGGCAGCCTCCACCATCAACCGCATCATCGACGTTTTCCCTTCAGATCAACAGGCCCAGATTCGGGCCCAACTGTCGATGGTGTTGGAAGGCATTCTCTGTCAGGCCCTGCTGCCCCGCGCAGAGGGTGTCGGTCGAGCGATGGCGCTCGAAATCCTGGTCCCCAATGCCGCTATTCGAAACCTGATCCGCGAAGACAAGGTCCATCAGATCTATTCAATGATGCAGACCGGGCAGGACAAGTATGGAATGCAGACATTCAACCAGGCGTTGGCGACGCTTTATCACAAGCGCCAGATAACTCTGGACACGGCTATGCAGCGCACTTCCAATGCTGATGAGTTGAAGGAACTGATTGAACGCGGTTCAGGCATCAACACCGGTAACGGCTCAAAACCACATCCGAGCCCTTACGCCCAGCCAAGACCAATCGGAACGCGACCCACCTCGACTAGATAACCCCCCATAGACCCCATAGACCCCTGGAGTTCCCAGTTATGCCTACCTACGTATTCAAAGGCCGCAACAAACTAAACGAGATTATCGTCGGCGAGCGTGTCGCCGATAACCGCGAAGCCCTGCGTGGGATTCTTCGTCGCGAACAAGTCACCCTCACGTCGGTGAAGGAAAAAGGACGAGAGATCGGGATCCCAAAGATTGGCGGCCGCAAGAAAGTAAAAGCCAAAGATCTTTCGGTGTTTACGCGCCAGTTTTCAGTGATGATTGATGCCGGCCTGCCGCTGGTTCAGTGTCTGGATATTCTCGGCCAACAGCAAGACAACAAATACTTCCAGCAGGTTCTGATGCAGGTTCGCCAGGATGTTGAAGAGGGTTCCACGCTGGCCGCAGCCATGTCGCGACATCCGAGGGTGTTCAACGAGTTGTATTCCAACATGGTTGACGCGGGTGAAACCGGCGGTATTCTGGACCTAATCCTCCAGCGTCTCTCCACCTTTATTGAAAAGATCGTCAAGCTGAAACGCGACGTGATCTCGGCGATGATCTATCCCGCCGCGGTTATTGTGCTGGCAATTGCGGCGGTCGCCGTAATCATGGTCGTGGTTATTCCCCAGTTCCAAAACATTTTCCTGGGTCTGCTGGGCCCCGGCGAGCAACTTCCCTTGCCTACCCGAATCGTGGTCGGGATAAGCAACTTCCTTGCTGGTTGGGGCGGACTCGCGATTCTGGCCGGCATCATCGGCCTGGCTGTTGGAATCCGCTTCTACTACAAGACGCCAGGTGGACGGAAAATCATCGACCGCTTACTTTTGAAGATTCCTATTATTGGCGATATCTTCCGCAAGATCGCGGTGGCCCGTTTCTCCCGTACACTCTCTACCCTGCTCTCGTCAGGTGTGCCTATTCTCCAGTCGCTTGATATCACGGCCCGGACCGCGGGCAACGTAATCATCGAGGAAGCCATTACCAAGGTAAGGCTTGGAGTTGAGCGAGGCGAGAGTTTCGTTGAACCACTGAAGGCCACGGAAGTATTCCCGCACATGGTGGCGCAGATGGTTGGCATCGGTGAACAGACCGGTGCACTTGACGCGATGCTTGGGAAGATAGCTGATTTTTACGAACAGGAAGTGGATGCGGCTATCGCCAACCTGCTGACGTTGATGGAACCGATATTGATTGGTTTCCTGGGTGTCACGATTGGCTCGATCGTCATCGCCATGTATCTGCCGTTGTTCACCCTGATCGGCAAGCTGTCATCAGGACACTAAACCGCTACGAGGTTGAGTGATAACCAGAAGCCCAGGCAGTTTCGACTGCCTGGGTTTCGCTTTTGTTAGAGCGCTCACAACCGCGGGGACCCGGATTGAAGTTGACGCGCGGAAAGCGCCTCGCCTCGGAGGCGCGCCGTGTTTTTCTATTCCCATTGCACGAGACGGCGGATTGGACAAAACGTTGTGCGTTTCGCTTCTCGCTCTGTGGTAGGCTTACGTAGATGGCGTTGGACGACGCAACAGAGCATAGATATTCACTGGGCCGTAGGCTGTGGTGGCTGATCTTTGCGCGTCTCGTCGTGGCAATTCTACTCTTTGGCGCGCGAGTGATCTGGGTGCAGGACAACAGCCCGGAAGCGTGGGCCAAAGTTATTCCGCCACTGCTGATCGTTTCCGGTCTGACCGTCCTCTATTCGCTCGCTCATCATTTCACCAGCACGCTTGAGTTTCAGGCAAGACTTCAATTCGCTGTTGATATTCTCCTCGTCACCTGGCTCGTCTGGACCAGTAACCCCGTCCATTCACCCTACATCGCCCTTTACATAGTCGTCATTTCCCTGTCGAGCATTTTCCTCGGACCGCGAGACGTCATCGTCACGTCAGTTGGAAGCGCTGTGGCGTTTACCCTGTGCGCGCTGGCCGCACTTGCGGGCTACGGCCGGCACGCCAATACAGTCCTGCTTGAAAGCAGCCGCTCGCAGACAATTCAGGCGGTCGGGTTGTTTGATATCGCCTTTTTTATCGTGGGACTACTCTCCGCCCGACTGGCTGAGCGTCAATCAGTTTCCGACGTTCGGTTGATCGCCGCCACTCAATCCCTGGCCAACCTTCGCGCGCTGCACGAACGGATAGTCGAGTCGATACGCTCAGGCGTGGTCACCACGGATCTTCAGGGACGTATCTACACTTTCAATGCGGCGGCAGGTGAGATCACCGGCTACAAGGAAGATGATGTTCGAGGTCAGGACGCGTCGATCTTTTTCGGGGAGATCAAAGACACAATCAACGAGTCGGTCAAGACACCCGGCGGAAGCGAAACGAGTCCGCGATTCGAATCCGATTGTCTGACTGCGGAAGGGCTGCGGCTGCGGCTTGGTTTCAGCATCTCGCCTCTCTTTTTAGAAACTGGCGAGACTACGGGCGCTGTGATCACGTTTCAGGATCTGACCCATATTCGCGCGCTGGAGGAGACCTCGCGCCGGCAGGATCGCCTGGCTGCCATCGGCCGGATGGCCGCGTCAATAGCCCACGAGATTCGCAATCCGCTGGC
The DNA here is from genome assembly GCA_045403245.1 of Pyrinomonadaceae bacterium. GTDB lineage: Bacteria > Acidobacteriota > Blastocatellia > Pyrinomonadales > Pyrinomonadaceae > PSRF01. The sequence goes on from JAXIOV010000096.1 coordinate 28,999, forward strand.
CGCGATGCGCGGTTCAATCCAGATGTTGCGCGCCGACATGGCCGGCGATTCGTCTCAAACCGAACTGATGGAAATTATCCTGCGCGAGTCGGATCGGCTCAACCGGATCATCAGCGACTTCCTGAGCTACGCGCGTCCTCGCTCCATTATTGAGTCGAAGGTGGATGTCGGCGAACTATTAAGAGAGACGTTCACACTGCTGCGCCACAGTGCAGAACTGAACGAGAAACAGGTGGTGGAAGAAGAGTTGCCCGAGGCGCCGATTTTGATTAGCGCCGATTCCGAACAGCTGCGACAGGTGTTTTGGAACCTCTCTCGAAATGCGCTCCAGGCGATGCCGAAGGGTGGAACGCTCCGGGCGGCGCTGAAAATGAACTCGAACGACAGGTTGCGAATTACTTTTTCGGACACCGGGCGCGGCATGTCTCCCGACCAGGTGGAACATCTCTTCGAGCCATTTTCCTCAACAACCGGTGGCACGGGGCTGGGTCTTTCGATTGTTTATCAAATCATTCGCGATCATGGTGGTACAATCAATGTACGGAGCCGCGAAGGCCAGGGAACAACGATCACTATTGAATTGCCCTCGGAGGTCGGTGGACAACTGACCACTAACAACTGACATTTTTTTCAAGTCATGGCCAATCTTCTAATCGTTGATGATGAACTCGGCATGCGTCAGTTTCTGACGCATCTTTTGCAGCGCGAGGGCCATAGTGTCCGGGCTGCAGAGCATGGGCTCGAGGCGCTTGACCTGTTACGCGCCGAACCCGCCGATCTGATCATCTCCGACGTTCGCATGCCAGACATGAATGGCATCGAGCTGTTACGTGCGGCCAGAGAGCTGCTGCCCAACGTTGAAGTGGTGATGATGACGGCTTTCGCCAATGTCGACACTGCGCGCGAAGCCTTCCTTCTGGGTGCATATGATTTCGTTCAGAAGCCGTTTGACAACGACCTGCTCAAGGAAACAGTCACGCGCGCGCTGGATAAGATTTCGCTGGTGAAGGAAAAAGAGGCGCTGCTGGAGGAGAACAAGGTTCTCATTCAGGAGCAGCGCACCCGTGGGAAACTCAATAACATCATTGGCCGGTCTGCAAAAATGCAGGCGCTCTATCAGATGATTGAAACGGTGGCCCAGGTTTCTTCGACAATTCTGGTCACCGGCGAATCCGGCACCGGCAAGGAGCTGGTCGCACGCGCGATTCATGATCTCAGTCCCAGGGCCGAGAAGCCTTTTGTTTCAATCAACTGCGGCGCCTTCACTGAGACACTGCTTGAGTCGGAGTTGTTTGGCTACGTCAAGGGCTCATTCACCGGGGCCAACACCAATCGCAAGGGTTTGTTTGAGGCCGCCAACACCGGCACCATTTTTCTCGACGAGATTGGCGATATGTCGCCCGCGATGCAGGTGAAGCTGTTGCGCGTCCTGCAAGAGCGCAAGCTGAGGCCGGTAGGAGCCACCGAAGAAACCACCGTCAATACGCGGGTAATCGCTGCCACCAATCGCGATCTCGGCTCGATGGTCAAGGAAGGGACGTTTCGCGAAGATCTTTACTACCGGATTGCGGTCATTCAAATCGAACTTCCGTCCTTGCGTGAAAGAATGGAAGACATCCCTGACCTAGCACAACACTTCACCGATAAGTTCTGTGCCGACACTGGCCGGACGCTGTCCATCAGTGAAAACGCGGTGAGACTGTTGGAGAATTATGTCTGGCCCGGCAACGTGCGTGAGCTGGAACACACAATCGAGCGAGCGGTGGCCCTTGAAAGTACCAACTCGATTCAGCCTGAGCGTTTACCTGAAAAGATCACAAATTATAATCCGTACCGAATCGCCGAATCCTTCGAGTTTCCCGAGGAAGGCGTCAATCTAACGGCCCACCTGGACCAACTCGAAAAGACCTACATCCTCGAAGCGTTGCGACGTACGAACGGCAACCAAACCAGCGCGGCCGACTTGCTGGGTCTGTCGGTCAGATCACTCCGCCACTTACTCGACAAACACGGAATCCGCGGCTTAACTGCCCAGATGCGCGACGAACGCCGCGGCGCCGATTCAACCCCCCGACGGCGGGCCTCAGATTCAGGACCCCGGCGCCGCGCCGACGACGAGTCAGAGATTGCCGCGAGCGCCGGCGAAAGCTAATTTCCACCTACCCGCGGTTGCAGCTCAGGTTGACGTAAACCGTCAGCGACTCGCTGACAAAATTTGTCAAAGACCTCCTGCTTCGCCAGCCTCCGAAACCGCAAAACCTGCAAAAGCTCCGGAATTCCTTAAGTTTTTCACCGTTTTCCTTGTGGCACAGCCCTTGTTATAAGTCCCTCCGACACATCGCGCTCTGCGCGGCATGGATCGTTGATGACGAAGCCGTTGGCGCGAGCACATTAAACCCTTTCTCTTTAAGGAGCACGAATAAGAAAATGAACACCAAACGCCAAGAAGGCTTCTCACTAATCGAGTTGCTGATCGTCGTCGCGATTATCGGCATCATCGCCGCGATCGCCATCCCTAACCTCCTCGCTTCCCGCCGCGCTGCTAACGAAGGCTCCGCCCTCGCTTCCATGCGCGTTATCTTCAGTTCGGAAGCCACCTACCAGGCAACAGCCGGTGGCGGCGCTTACGGCACGCTGGCCAATTTGGGCACCGTGGGACTCATCGACAACGTTTTGAGAAACGCCACTATCGCAGCCAACGCGAAGAGCGGCTATGTCTTTGCCGCCGCTCCCGTTGTAGTCGCTGGCCTGCCGGCCTTCGATGCTTCATGCATTGCGTCGGTTCACACCACCACCAGCGCAATCACTGGCACCGGCACGCGCGCCTTCTATACTAACGAGACGGGCGTCATGTATTTCAACACCGCCATTGCGGCACCGACTGCTACTGCTGACGTAAACCGCACAGTTGTGGCCGGGCTCGCTTCGACCGAGGGCACCGTCCTCAACAACTAGTCTCCCTTCGTGGGAATACTTGAATTACCTGCGGAGGCGAGTCCTTATCGCCTCCGCATTTTTTTTGAAAGCAAAATCGCACGAGTTCCTCGCCCTATCCCGACCGGGAAGATTACCGATGCAAGGATTCGGTTAGTTTTATACGTCTTCTTCCTCAGGAGCATGAACAGCATGAACCGCAATACCCAAAAGGGCTTCTCCCTAATTGAACTACTCATTGTTGTCGCAGTTATTGGCGTTATTGCCGCCATCGCCATACCTAATCTGCTCGCTTCGAAGCGTGCCGCTAATGAAGCCTCCGCGTTGACCGCATTGAGGATAATTACAAGCGCCGAAGCTACTTACCAATCAACTGGCGGCGGTGGTCAGTTTGGCGACCTAACAGCCTTAGGTAATCAGAGACTCATCGACGGCGTAGTTGCGGCAGCCAGCATCCCCGGCGGCACGGCCAAGAGTGGTTATCTTTTCTCCGCAGAACCCATCAACGTGCCCGGTGTTCCAGCCTTCGATGCTAAAAGCCAGCCGTCGATTCACACCACTGCAAGCATAATCAGTGGTACCGGTTCGCGCAGCTTCTTTGCGAATGAGTCTGGTGTCGTTTACTACAACACCACCGACACGGCGCCGACTTGCACCGGCGATGACGCGCGCACGGTCACCGGAACGCATCTGAACTAAACGTCTTTTGTCTTACTCCCGCCGTCGTGTCACCTTTTATCTGGACTCCTGATCGGACACCCGAACTGAAAAGATCTTAGATCGGTGAGACGACCCACCTTCAATTAGAACTTGAAAAGCAATAGCCTCGCGTTCTTAGCTGACTAAGCGCGAGGCACAGTTTTGTCCGGAATTATTTGGTTTCAAAGAATTGCCAGCTGCGATAGAGTATTCGCGAAGTGAGCAACCCGGAAATAGACCAAAGCAGAAGTGTCAGTCTCGAACCGAACGCGATCAACGTTCGTGCGGGTAGCATCAAGGGCGGAATGATCTGGCGCATCGTGACCATCGCGCGTAATGCCTTTCGCGAAGCCGTGCGAGATCGAGTGCTCTACAATCTGGTGCTGTTTGTGCTCCTGCTCACCGCCGGAGCAATCTTTCTGGGTGAATTGTCAGGTGGTCAGGAAGCAAAGATCATTGTCGACCTCGGCCTGAGCTCGGTACTGCTGTTCGGAGTCTTCATTGCAATTTTCGTCGGCGTTGGCCTCGTTCATAAAGAGATTGAGCGGCGCACGATTTATGCGATCCTCTCAAAGCCAATCGGCCGGGGTGAATTCCTTCTGGGAAAATATCTGGGGTTATGCCTGACCCTGCTCGTCAATGTTTTCGTGATGGGCGCCGGCGTTTCGCTCGCGCTTCTTTATGTAAAACGGGGATGGGATCCACTGGTTGTTAGCATCTGGCCCGCCGTGCTGCTGATTTACATGGAATTGGCGATTCTGACGGCCGTGGCCCTGCTTTTCTCTTCGTTTTCATCTCCGGCCCTTTCCGCACTGTTGACCTTCCTGGTCTTTATCGCCGGACATTTCAGCGCCGATTTGAAGGCCTTTGCAGCGTCGCTCGGAGGCGCTGCCGCTCGTTGGTTTTTCACTTCTCTGTACTACATATTGCCTAACCTCTCAAACTACAGCGTGATCACGCCAGCCGCCCATGGCTACGTCCCCACCGCGTCGGCACTGCTGGTTTCACTGCTGTACGCGACCCTTTATGCAACAGTCATACTGGCCATCGGCACCCTGGTTTTCAGTCAACGCAACTTCAAATGAACGGGGAACGCAACGCGAAAGTGATCGGAACCGTTTCGAATCGACGCCAAACTGCGGGCCTCTGTGCAGTGATCCTGGTGGGGATCGCGAGCATAGTGTTACTGGCCAGATGGATGGACGCTCATCCGCAAGTTCCCGTCATTGCATCGGCTCAGGAAGAGTTGTACCTGCAGGGTCCTACTGCCAGGCGGCTGAGCCTGGCATTCAACGGCCTGGCCGCCGATTGGTATTGGATGAGGTCGCTTCAATACGTGGGACGGAAGGCGTTGGATTTTCAGAAGACGCATCCCGGTCAACTGTCGCTCAATGATCTCGGGAGTCTCGACCTCCGTATCCTGGCGCGTCTGCTGCGTATCACCACCACACTCGATCCACAATTCATGGCCCCCTACGAGTATGGGGCGATGATTCTTCCAACCTTCAACGACAACGAGGCAATCGAGCTTCTGCGTTATGGGATTGAGCAGAACCCTGACCGGTGGCGACTCTATCAGCATCTCGGTTATGTCTATTGGCAGCGGCAGGATTACCAAAAGGCCGCCGAACTCTACACCCAGGGCGGAAAACTCTCGGGCGCGCCGCGATGGATGGCGGAAATGGGCGCCCGGATGTTGGCCGAAGGCGGATCGATCCAGGCAGCGCGTCAGATGTATCAGCACTTGTATGACGAATCAAAGGACGATCAGGTACGACTACTGCTGCTGAGACGGTTGCTGCAGGTGGACTCGTTTGAGCAGCGCGAAATCATCCGTCGCGTGCTCGCCGAATATTTCAGGCTGGTGGGGCGTTACCCTGCTTCCTGGAGGGACATCTCTCCGGCACTGCGAGGCTTGAGATTTCGGATCGATGCAAATACCGGAGCACCGCTTGATCCGGCGGGTACGCCTTATCTGTTCTCGAACGACCATTCGGCCGCGGAACTTGATCCTCGGTCCCAGGTTCCCTACCGCTGAGTTAGTCCCTCCGACTAACTGTTGACGGCCAATCGATTGAACATGACAAAGAGTCGCCCAAAGAAGCACCGGGACTTCAAGAAACCCATTGATCGGGAGTCTAAGAGTAGTTCAGGGCGGGCCGAGTCCGACTCGAACAAGATTCTTACGCGCAGTCGCGCACTCTTTCTGACAATTGCCGCCACCGTCATGGTCTACGCAAACTCCCTGAGCGGCGCTTTTGTTTTCGATGACACCAAACAAATCGCAGGCAATCCCTCGCTGCAGTCATGGAGTAATGCGCTGCGTGGGTTCACTACCGATGTCTGGAACTTTCAACGCCAGACGCTGAGCACCGATATACCTCCGCCCTACTACCGGCCGTTATTTACGGTTTACCTGATGTTCAATTATCAACTGTTCGGTTTATGGGAACCGGGCTGGCATCTCATGAACCTTTTGGTTCATGCGACTGCGACCGCGCTTGTGTATAGTCTTGCGCACCGTCTATCGCACGATAACCTGGTCGCGTTGGTAACGGCGCTGCTGTTCGGCCTTCATCCGGCGCACGTTGAATCTGTCTCGTGGATTAGCGGCATTCCCGATCCGCTGGCGGCTTTGTTTTATATAGCGAGTTTCTTATGGTATGTGCGCTATCGACAGGAAGGAGACCGCAAGTGGCTTGTCGGCTCGGTTGTCGCCTATGGACTGGCCGCTCTCTGCAAGGAGACCCCACTCGTTCTTCCGCTCGTGCTGGCCGTCTGGGAGCTCGCCCAACCGCAAAATAAAAAAGGCCTCGCATCGCGGCTCACCGAGATCCTGACCCGCCTGGCTCCGTATGCGGTAGTGGCAGCGGGGTACATGGTTCTCCGGTTTACCGTCCTTGGACTCATTAACTGGCAACACCCGTTAATGGCAAATCTTCCGGCTGGAACAATCTGGTTGACGGTGCCGGTAGTCCTCGCAAGCTACCTTAAACACCTGTTCGCCCCGATCTATCTGAGTCTCATCTACGGCCCCACGCTGATCACAAGCTTTGCTGACTGGAGATTCCTATTGTCGTTGGCACTTCTGCTCGGCTTAGGATTTTTAGTCTGGATCTACAGAAAAAGACTGAAGGCGGAAGAATGGATCGGAATCGGGTTGATGGTGGCGCCGCTTGTGCTCGTTTTGAATTTGAGGGTGTTTCATCCCGAATACATAATTCAGGATCGTTATCTTTATCTACCTTCGATAGGATTCTGCTTTCTGGTTGCGGTGTGGATCGGGCGCCTGGCCCACAGGCGCATTCGTGAGGCTGCGGCTATCAGTATCATAATCGCACTCGCCTTTGGAACGAGTACAGTTCTTCAAAATCGTATCTGGAATAACTCGGTGGCGCTCTGGCAACGGGCCGTTAACTACTCCCCAGAATCGCGCTCCACTCATTACAACCTGGGACTGGCCTATCTCGGTCGCAAACAATATGATTCCGCTTTCACGGAGATGCTCGAAGCCCGGCGTCTCGATCCGCAAAGGGCCGCGGTTTACAACAACCTGGCACTGGCGGAAGCTGGGCTGGGCAAGCTGGACGACGCAATTGCCAATCTTGAGACTGCCGTGAAGCTCGAGCCGGCTTCGCTCGAAGCGCACAACAATCTCGGCGCTTTGCTTTACGATAAGGGAGACTACGAAGGCTCAAGGCGCGAGTTTGCGCTGGTCCTGGAGCGCGATCCGGCTTCAAGTTCGGCCCGGTTTAATCTTGGTCGGACTAAAGCGGCATTGAACGATCACGCGGGAGCGATTCGCGAATACGAAGCGCTATTGGTGACGGGGCCAAACGATGTCGTGGTACGTTACCAGCTTGCGATGAGTTACGTAGCGACGGGCCGAAAGGTAGATGCCGTGGCGGAGTTTGGTCGCGCCCTTGCCATGGATCATGATTCCGGACGCGCAGCGGAGATGCGCAGAAAGCTCGAGCAGATCCAATCACAATAACGGATTGCCGCGAATAAGAATCGCGACAAGTTCCGATAACATTCAACAAGATGATTCCGACCCCACCTCCAGCAAACATGTCAGCTATTGAAATAGAAAACCTTACCAAGGATTACGAAGTCGGTTTCGTGCGCAAGCGAAAAGTCCGCGCCCTCGACGCGCTGTCGCTAACCGTTAACCAGGGCGAGATTTTTGGTTTTCTTGGGGCGAACGGCGCCGGCAAGACGACGACCTTGAAGCTGCTGATGCGCCTGATCTTCCCCACTGAGGGACAGGCCCGGATTCTCGGCCGCGATATTGCGGAAGTCGCGATGCATAATCGCATTGGCTACCTGCCGGAGAATCCATATTTCTACGACTACCTCAGCGCCACTGAGTTTCTATGTTTCTGTGGCGAGATCTTTGGTTTGTCAAAAACGGAGCGTTCCTCGCGGTCACGGGAACTGTTATCCCGGGTCGGTCTGGAAGAAACAAAGTGGAATACTCAGCTGAGAAAGTTTTCCAAAGGCATGTTGCAGCGCGTTGGTTTGGCGCAGGCGCTGGTCAACGATCCGGAAGTCGTCTTCCTTGACGAGCCTATGAGCGGACTGGATCCGATCGGACGCCGGGAAGTGCGCGACCTGATTGCTGACCTGCGGCAGGAAGGCAAAACTGTCTTCATGTGTTCGCATATTCTGTCCGACATTGAAGTGCTCTGCGATCGTGTCGCTATTTTGAAACGCGGCCGGCTGGCCCACATCGGTTCGCTCGAGGAGCTGCGACAACAAACCGCGTTGCGAAACGTCGTTGAAGTTGTCGTTACTGCTACCGATGAAGCGAAACTACGAGCCCACTTACCTGGCGATCAGTTTCGGATCAGTCCAACCCCGGCTGGGTTGCAAGTCGAAGTCACGGGCGAAGCCGAAGTGGATGCGGTGATTGTGGCTTTGAGAAAAGCAGGTGGAAAACTCGTTTCCGTCCAGCCAGTGAGGCAGTCGCTTGAAGAATTGTTTCTCGAGGGTGATTGACGGTTATTGCTTAAACTTGAAAGCCGTAACTTCCATTTTGATGTTTGCCCGGTCGTCTTTGTCGGACATTCCTTCCAACCGCACGACAACTGGCATGGTCCGATTTGGCTCCAGTGCCGCGTGCTGCGCATTTGGCAACACCACCACCGTCGCTTGTTTCACCGGTTGACCCTGATGGTCGACGACCGCGCCTTTTATTTCCAGGCCAGTCAGAGTGCGGCCGGTGAAGTTGCGGGCCGTCGCGCGCAGATGCATCACGATATCGCCGAGCGCTCGATTCGCCTGGTCCGCATCCTGTTCGTCCAGGACAATCCTCGGGGCAAATTGATCAAATTCCGGTGAACCGGATCTGATCGCGGCCTCCAGTCGTGGTTCAGCAGTACGGCTACTGCTTGCTCGCATCAGGAAATAAAAAAGACCCGCAATAAATACCGCCGCTATCACCGCGACGATGATAACCACTCGACGCGAGTCGTCAGTCCCGGAAGTTTGTCGCTCAGGTGTGGCCATGAATTTGGTCCTCGGATTCTAGTGTGCGCGGAGATCCTTTGCAATCCTTCCAGACCTTCCCGGTATTGGGTCTTTACTCGAGTAAGCGAGGTTGTAACAGAACCGAGCGCGGTAGCGCCGGGTCCGGAAAATCAACGTTCGTCCGAAGGGTCCAGAAGTTTTTAGACACTTGCTGGAGTAATTGGTTTCCGCATTTAGCGACCTCCTCGAGAATTAAATAAGGAATTGGCAGACTTCGAAGGGAGCCGGAAGGGCAAAACGGCAGGCTTCCTCATCGACCACGAAGCAAGCCCGTAATCACTCCTTCGAGCTCCGCATAGTCGATTGGCTTGGTAATGTAAGCATTGCAACCGGCCGCCAGCGCTTCGCTGTGAAAATCCGCTGAGTCGTGCGCTGAAACAGCAACAATAGGAACCTCTCGAAGTCCCGCAAGATCGCGAATCCGGCGCGTGGCGGCGATCCCGTCAATAAAGGGCAGACTTAGATCCATCAGGATGATTTTCGGGTGGTTCAGCTTGGCCAGCTGCACCGCCTCCTTGCCGTTAGTGGCCTCGACGACGTGGTAACCGCTGAGTTCCAGGAGCCTCCTCAGCATCAGGCGGTTATCTTCTGTATCCTCCACCAGTAGAACAGTCGTTTCGCCCGTCTCATCCGTTTCCGGGCTGGCACTGTCAGGTTTTGGGACTAACTCCAAAATGTTTTTGGCCTCCAAATGAAGGGAATTCTGTACGACTAGAATACGCAAGCCTTTTTTGCTAAGATCCCGCACCGAAAGACGACATGTTGCTTACTTGCGGTCGAGCTTAATCAGTACACTCCCTGGCTGCATTGCCGTTCCCCCGGCAAGCTCAAGAAGGTTTGAGCGGGAGGTGGAAACCTGACAAAGAAGCCATTAATAACCGATTCTGAGCCTAACCTTTCAATGCAGGCCCTTGGGCGGGCTTCCGTTCAGATTATCCACGATCTAAAGAATCAATTAAACGGTCTCAAACTCTATGCCACGTTTTTGCGGAAACGACTGGAAAAGAGCGAGCGACCAGAAGACGAGTTGGAGACCGTCAACAAGCTGATCGGCGGGCTGGATCGAACTGCTGCGGATCTCTCTTTGCTGGTCGAATACGGGCAGCCAATCCCGCTCCGGAAGCAGCCAGGGGTCGATTTGGGAAAACTCTTGCGCGAGGTCGTTCAAGACGTTAACGGGCATCCGCCCACCACCGGTCCGCTGGTCGGAAAGCTGGCAGTCACATGCGGACTTGATGCGACGGTCGGTGATTTCGATTCGAACCTGCTATCCGACGCCCTGCGATCGATTTCCGTTGGGGCTCTCAAGATGGTGGATAACAAAGACCGGCAGGCGCCTCTGGAGGTTTGCCTGAAGATCGAGTTGCATGAGCAGAAGCACTATGGGGTTATCGAGTGGCGGGCTCTGCACGCCCTGGACCATGACCCTTTCACGTCGTTCGCCGGCAGGCATGAAATTCGAATGTCGCTGGCAGCCAGAATAGTTGAGGAGCATGGAGGCTCCGCGGAGCGGCAAGACCATACGTTGCGTGTGAGTTTGCCGTTGTCTCAATGAGCGAGAACAACCAACAGTCTAAGGGGGCGATTAGTGGAGAAAAAAGATGTCAGAATTCTAGTTGTTGACGACGAGCCGACCATGGCCGACTCGTTGAAACAGAACCTCAAAGAAGAAGGCTATGCAGTCGACACGGCGGAGACGGGCACTGATGCCATCGCCTTGTTTGACCAGGGTGGCCATCATCTGGCGATTTGCGATCTTCAGCTGCCCGACATGGACGGACTGGAAGTCATGCGACACATCAAGGATGCCAAGCCTTTGACGGAGGTCATAGTCCTTACCGGACATGGTTCAGTACCCAAAGCGGTTGAAGCCAGCAAAGCAGGCGCGTTTGACTTTGTCGAGAAGGACAATTTTGAGTTCGAGACCCTGCTAAGGAGAATTACAAACGCACTGAAGCAACGCGAGCTGATCACCGAGAACGCAAACATGCGGCGCCAACTTTCCACCAGCTCGGAGTATTTCAACATCATCGGCGCGGCTAAATCGATGCAGATGATTTATGAGACGATCGAATCAGTTGCGAAGTCAGACGCGAACGTTCTCATAGTCGGTGATTCGGGAACCGGTAAAGAGCTCATCGCTAACGCCATCCATTACCAGTCGCTTCGGTCTAAGAAGCCTTTTATCAAGGTAAACTGCGCTGCTTTGCCAAAGGAATTGATTGAGTCGGAATTGTTCGGCCATACGAAGGGGGCGTTTACGGGTGCACATGCCGACAAGGAGGGGCTGGTGCAACATGCGGCAGGCGGGTCGCTGATGCTGGACGAAATCGCCGAGATGCCAGTCGAACTACAGCCAAAGCTTCTGCGAGTGTTGCAGGAGAGGAGCTACCGAAAGATTGGCTCTGAGAAAACTTACGCCGTCGACTTTCGCCTGATTTCGTCAACCAACCGGCCGCCGGCCGACGCTATCCGTGATGGGTTATTGCGCGACGATTTGTTCTATCGCATTTCTACCATCACAATTCACGTTCCACCCCTTCGCGAACGCAGCGAAGACATCACGCTCCTGACTGAACACTTTCTGCACATGTATGCACAGAAATATGATCGGCCAATCCACGAGGTTTCGCCGGCAGCTTATCAGCGACTCTTCGGGCATCCGTGGCCCGGCAACGTGCGAGAACTCCAGAACGTTATCGAACGCGCTGTGCTGCTGGCTAAGGGAACCCGGATTGAACCTGTCGATCTGCCGTTTGACAGTGGTACGGGTCCGGAAGGGTCGCCGGCTGGGGCCGGTTGGGATGTGCCGCCCAACATGACGCTCGAGGACATTGAGCGCCTGGTGATTGAGAAAACCCTGCAACGTACCGGAGGTAACAAGCAAGCCGCGGCAAACCTTCTGGGTATTTACCGGCCGCGGCTTTACAGCAAGATCAGGAAGTACAATATTGATGTTCAGTCTCTGGTGAATGCTTAGTCGCGCCTGGCTGCTGAACGCCGGGGTTGCGCCTGACTGGTGAGGCGAAATTCTCTCCGAGCTGAAATTTCAAAACTCAAATTCCAGATCGGAATTAGATCATTTCAACCTCACAGCCGACCAGAAGTCCCAAAATTGATGCTCGTACTCAAACCATTTTGGGAAAGACAACAATGACGCTAAGAAAATAGGCACGCCAATACTCTCCTCTTGATGAAACCGTCAACAAGTCAATCTTTATTCGACGGTCGCCTGCAGAGCATCGACGCGTTGCGCGGCATTGCGGCGCTCGGGGTTGTGTTTTACCACGCGGTTTTGCAAACACAAAACGCAGTGCCCAATAATTTCTTCCAGTGGCCGGTGAAGTTGCTTCAATTTGTCAGCTCGTTTGGGTACATCGGCGTCTTTCTCTTCTTCGTCATTTCCGGATTCTGTATTCATTTGCAGTGGGCCAGGACCAAAGCCAGCGGCGCTGAGCGTTCGGTCCAGTTTGGATCCTTCTGGAAACGTCGCATTCGAAGGCTTTATCCGCCTTATTTGATTACGCTCGCCCTCTTTCTGATCCTGGCTGCTCAGACTACCGGCCTCGATCTTACTCACTTCCTGATCTATGACGTCGTGATGCATCTGCTGATGCTTCACAATCTCGATCCGCAAACCTGTTACAGCATCAACGGCGTCTTCTGGACACTGGCAATCGAAGAGCAGCTCTACCTGGCTTACTTCCTTTTGCTCTTCATGCGAAAGCGATGGGGTTGGGGATTCACATTGGCTGTTTGTGGCGTCACCAGAATCGGCTGGTTTTTGTTCAGCCACTTTGTTTGGCTGAAGACTGGCGCCGGCATTCCGGTCCCGGAAGCTGCGGCGGCGCATTGGTTGACGTGGGCGCTCGGGGCGTTGGCAGTCGAAGCGGCGTTCGGCCTGGTTAAGCTTCCCAAATGGTGTTGCAATCTATGGATTGGCGGCGTCGCGGTGGTGTTGGCGTCAGCAGTTTCAATCCTGCTTCCACAAATTCAAAAGGATACGCTTCCCCATGACATTGGGTGGATGTTGATGCACCCGATGTGGGGATTGGGTTTCTTTATCCTGGTGAATAGAGCGGTGCGGGCGGAGCGCGGATGGGTGGCGAAGTTATGGCAGCCTCGCTTAGTAACCCTTGCCGCGACAATCGGGGTGTTCTCGTATTCGCTCTATCTGACTCACGAATTAGTGATCATACAGTCGTGGTGGTTTACCATTAAGGAACTACCACCAATCGTTAATACACTTCTTGTCATCATTCCGGCGACTGTCGGTTTCGCCTGGCTCTTCTTTAGATTCTGTGAGAAGCCCTACATGAGGAAGTCGGCTCCGAAGGAAAAGCGTCAGCAGGAACCCTCGCCAGTATATGTTCCGAGCGTTTCCGCGGTCGGGGACGAAGCGTAAAAAGCAGTAGGCAGTAAGCAGAAGGCAGGGGGGGCAGAAAACCGTTTGTTTTAGCGTCGGTCTTCTGCTTTCTGCTTTCAGCTTACTGTCTTCTGCTACTCCACCTGGTAAGTTGCTACACTCGTCGGCGTTTCAAAGCAACGCACCTTGTAAATCTGAACTCGGTCGTCGCCGACCCGGGAGGCAACTCGCTCGAGAATGTATTTCGCCAGGTTCTCCGCGGAAGGCTGTAACTCTACAAAAGGATCCAACTCATTGATGTTACGGTGATCGAGATACTGGACCACTTCATCGGCGGCAGCTTTCAACTCGACAAAGTCAACCAGCAACCCAATGTTATCCAGTTCCCTGCCCCTTGCGTAGATCTCGACACGGTAGTTGTGGCCATGCAGGTTTTCACACTTGCCCTTGTAGCCACGCAGTTGATGCGCGCTCGAGAAGTTTCGCTCGATCATTACTTCAAACAGTCCAGGCATGTTTACTTTTGACCCATCTCTTCCAATTTCCTACGCAGGCTAAGCGGGCGCATATCGGTCCACACCTCTTCGATGTAGTCGAGACATTCCTGCCTCGGCCCCGCCTTGCCTGCATCGGTCCAGCCGAGCGGAATCTCTCTATCAGCCGGCCAGATGGAATACATCTCTTCACTATTAATGACGACCCTGTAGATTAGGTTGTCGTCTCGTTCGTCCCGGCTCATATTCGTGTTCCTCTGCCCGGTGAGTATTTGTTCAGTCAATTCGCGAGTCTAGGGTCTGGACTTCGAAGTCGCAAGTAAGGGTCAGTTTCTGGTAAGCGAGGCCATTACAGAACCGTTATCTGCGCGTCGCAGACGAGCAAAGCTACTCGGTTCGGTAGCGAATACTTCTTTCCGAACAACTGTTTTACCATTGCGCTATAATTATCAACCGGTCCACAACCGCCAAACAAACAGGGCGATGATCTTCTCAGGACATTAACCGCATCAAGTTGCCCTAGACAAACTCAATCCTCGTAACTTCACGAACCGTGTCCGAATCGGGTTCAAACACCGAGGCAATATCCTCGATTCGCGAAGTTACCTGACACTGCGGCAAACTCTTCAGAAACAATCGACCGTAGCTCTTGGTTGTCAATCGCGGATCCAGTACTGCCAACACTCCATGATCGGTCGTGCTCCGTATCAATCGGCCCAACCCCTGTTTCAAACTGATGATCGCCTGTGGCACGCTGTATTCAAAGAAGCTCGAGCCGCCTTCATCCTCAATGTAGCGCTGGCGGGCAGCTACGATTGGATCCGTAGGCACCGCGAATGGGAGTTTATCGATGATCACACATGACAACTGTTCTCCTCGCACGTCAACTCCCTGCCAGAAACTGGAGGTGGCAAACAGCACCGCGTTGGGAGTCTGCCGAAACATCTCGAGTAGGCGGCCTTTCGAAGCGCTCCCTTGCAGCAGACAAGGATAATCAAGTTCAGGACTGGCCAGATCATAAAGCGACTGCATTCCGGCGAGGCTGGTCGACAATACGAAGGCGCGTCCTTGGGTAGCGTTTACAATCCGGGTTACTTCAGCCGCAGCCGCTTGGGCCCAATCGGACGAGCGCGGGTCAGGCATCTTAGCCGGCAAGTACAAAAGCGCCTGCCTTTGATAGTCAAAGGTGGGTTCCGCAATCAAATCGTCTGCTGAATCCAACCCCAGCCTTTCGCGAATAAAAGAAAAGTTGCCGCCACTCGACAGCGTTGCCGAGGTCAACACAACTGTATCGATCTTTCCGAAAAGCTTGTCTTCAAGTATTCCGGACACATCGATCGGCGACGCCCGCAAAAATATGCCGCGTCCACGCCGCTCTACCCAGTAGACGAATTTCTTGTCCTGACCCATCACAATAAACTGCATGTCGAAGCGAAGCTGGCGAATTCTTCGCACCAGGTTCTCCACTTCAGGCGGTTTGTCTTTCAGAGCGTCGAGTGTGGTTTCCAATCTGGCCAGGGCCCCATCAAGGGCAACGTACAGATCGCCCAGCGGTGTTGCTTGCAGTTCACCGTCTTCGTTCCTTTTGGCAAAGCTATCCGGAATTATTGGATAACGCCCTTCCTCGCCGCGCCCCATGCGAAAGGCCATCCAGAAATCTTCGGCGAAACGGATCACGCGCGAAGATGACTTCGTAATCTCACGGTCAACGTCTGCTTCTTCAAAGGTGACTCCGCCCACGTCACGAATCAAATCGTCGATCTGATAGTTTGACACCTGCGCGCCAAAATATTCGGAGGCCACGTCTTCGATTAGGTGCGCCTCGTCAAGAATCACCGCTGAATAATCCGGCAGCACGCTGCCGTACATGCTGTTTCGGAGCGCCAGGTCGGCGAAGAAGAGATGGTGATTGACCACCACGATGTCGGCGTTGAGTGCCCGCTCGCGCATCCGGGTGATAAAACATGGATTGAAATCGACGCATTTCTGGCCCAGGCAGGTCTCGGTTCGAGCATCGATGTGACGCCAGAACGAAAGCGACTCCGGCAGGTTTGACAGCTCAGCCCGATCGCCAACCTCGGATTCGCGAGCCCAGTGGGAAACTTCCTCGAAGTAGTCCACTTCGTCGAGACCATCAAGAACGGGTGAGCCCTCCGCGCGTCCCAGCCGGTGGAGGCAAACGTAGTTGTTGCGGCCCTTCATGTAGGCAGCCTTGAAACTTTTAGGGAGGACGCCCTGGAGGAAAGGGATGTCCTTCTCCATGAGTTGTTCCTGAAGGTTTTTTGTGCCGGTGGAAATAATGACGCGTCCGCGCCCGCCAAGGGCTGCGGCGACTGCCGGGACCAGGTAAGCGAGCGTCTTGCCGGTGCCGGTGCCGGCTTCAACGATCAAATGGCGGCGGTCTTCAAACGCGCGCATTACTGCCCGCGCCATCTCGATCTGCCCGGGACGGTGTTCGTATTCAGGATGCGCGTTAGCGATTAGACCGTCAGGTCCGAAGATCTCTTCCATGACAATTTGCATTCCTGCGGCGTTCAGCCGAACCCCACATATAACTTGGCTCAAAACGATTACACCGGATTCACTTCTGTTCGACCGTTTCGCATAGAACGGCAACCCCGCCGCCAGTGCAGCAAACACCGACTCTTTATGTTGCACTTCCTCCCACTCCAGAACACACTTGAACAATTAATCCCACAGTCAGGCTTTGCACAAATAGTCGGGTCATGAGTAACAGGCGGCTCTGCCGCATTCCGTTCGGTAAGCCTATGGCTTACCGAAAAGCAGCTTTTTTCCTCGAGGCTTTGCCTCCGCGGTTCACCTTTGGGTGTAATAACACAACCCTGAGGCGCAGCCTCGGAGAAAACGCGTGTCCTGCGGTAAGCCATAGGCTTACCGAACGGAATGCGGCGGAGCCGCCCAGCAAATCGAACCTGAGCCCCTAGACGATACTTTTTGTGCAAAGCACCACCGTAATGTCGACTAATTCTTCGGCGCAGCCCCTACTTCCCCGAGCGCCTTCTCCGTGGCCGCCAGCAGCGCTTCCTGCCCCACCGGCGCGCCCGTAGCTTTCTTCATCCACAGATCTGGAGCAACATTTCCGACGATGGCCATGCGTTCAAACTCCGCGCCGATGTTGCCTGCCTTCTCCATCTGTTCTTCGATCTGGAATGCGATCATGTGGCCGATTGGATAGTCAGGAAGGTAAAGGAATGAATCGATCATGTGTGAATAGATGCCAAGCAACACTACGTCGCGTTTCCCGAAAACCGGCGCATAGTATTTGTTCCAGATGTCCCGTGAGATCTGTATCGTCGCATCTTTCAGCTCTTCGGGGGTGGCGGTTGGATGATCATACATCCAGTGCCAGACCCCCATATCGACCAGGGCCACGCCCGCAATTTCGTACGCTCCCCAGAAGTCGTTCAACGTTTTCAATGCCTGGCTTTTCGCATCCGGTTTGGCTAGTCCCAGCAACTCCAGATCCTTATCCTGGAAAACGAACGCGAGGGCCTCGGTGAAGGCGGTATTCGGAACACCCTGCAACAAAGTGTGACCTATGTTGTTTAGCGAGAACGTCTGCTCCACGTTATGGCCCATCTCATGGATCGCGATATTGAATCCTTTGTAGTTCATGCCGCCTTTTTCGACGCGCGTGCGCAGGTGGGCTTTCGCCGAACGCATTCCCGCACCCAACGCATGACCGGAGCCGCGCGCCGGATCCACGATGTTGTTGTTTGCCAGATAATCAGCTCGTTCTTTGGAAAACCCGAGTTTCACCAGCAGATTTGGAATGTCTTTTTTGTAGGCCTCGGCCGTTGGGTATTTGGCAGCGACGATCTCGTCAAGTTGAGCTTCGGTGTAGGCGCCACGCGGGCGAAAACCGTTGTACCAGATATCAAACGGTTCGAGCGGTCTGCCTAGCCGTGTTTCGATGAGCTTTCCAACTTGAGGCGCAAGCGGCGATGAAACGAGCTGTTCGAGCATCGCTTTGACGCGCGCTTCCGGAAGCTCACGACCCTCGTCGAAGCTGCGCGAGATATGCGTGGGTGCTGTTGGAGAGTAGGGGTCAACTTTTCTGGTGGCCTGAAACGTTAAGAGCAGTTTGGCGTATCTGGTATTTGGCTCGGGTGCATTGAGAGCGCCGGCGCGAGTCGTCCCGTTTCCCGCTGAGGATTCTTCAGCGTCCTTAACAGCCGCGGGCTTCACCTCGTTGGTAAACGGATTCCAGTCGTAGCCAGGGTTGTTGACGACGACCTCGGGAATGGTTTGGGTAACGATGCGCTCCATCACTTGTTGAATGGCCCGTTGTTTCGCTAAACCGCTTTTCGCATCGCTGTAATCGGCTTTGATTTCATCACGCAGGTTCCAGTGTGAAAGCAGACGCAATTTGGGTGGGAAAAGACGGTTGCCGTTCGCATCAACCAGATGATGCATCCAGATGTTGTACTCGGCGATATAGCGTCCAGCGTCCGCTCCGGCCTGCGATAACGCCTGATTGACGTCGGCCGGTATGCGTTTCGAAAATCTTTGCGCCAGTCGTGCCTCGGCCCACTGCCGCCGCGACCATTTCTCGCCATCAGTCAGGCGCTGTTGCAGGGTTGTTAGCGGGAAATTCAGCAGGACAATGAAAGCCAGTTTGTTTCGGAAAAAGTCATCGTTAATGTGCGCCGACGGATCGTAGCCGGCGAAAATATCATCGAAGCCAAGAATTGGTCCCAGATCAAGATCAGACTGGTTGCGGAACTCGCGGCCGAGTTCACCCATGTGCCCACTAAGTTGTTCGAGGTTATGCTCGAAACGGTTGAACATCGTGTCGAGCGTCGATTGATCACCGGCAAAGTTTGTCATGACAAACGACTCGAAGGCTGCCGCATCGCCGTCTTCAGGACGCCAGAAGCTCGCCACCTGCTGCGCGCCACGATGCACGCGCCCGCGCTGGCCTTCACCGTACTTTGCGACGAGCTCTGTTTCCAACTTTTCCATTGAACTCTTCATTCGGTCGGACTTGACTGTGTCCTGGCTTGCCAATTTTGCAGGTTCTGGTTGGGCAAAGCTAATCTGGACAGAGAAGACTGATTGCGCGACTAATGCCAGAGTCACAATCAAAACGTTCAGACTCTTCATGAAAACTTGACTCCTTGTAGATTTGATGGCGAGCTGTGGCGCGTATGATAGTTTCTCAATCGGCGCCCATCGCTCCGAGTTCGGAGGCGCGGGATTTCATGCGGTTTGGATACAAAGGAAAGCGTGCGGTCAGTTCGGTGACTCCGTCACGCACCTTGCGGCGCACCTCTCCGGACTCCGGTGCGTGTATAACTTCGGAAATTAGCCGCCCAATTTCACGCATCTCATTTTCCTTCATACCCCGCGTCGTCACCGCAGGCGTGCCGATGCGCAGGCCTGACGCGACAAACGGCTTGTTTTGATCGAACGGAATCGTGTTCTTGTTAACAGTGATGTTTGCCGCTTCCAAAGCTTTCTCGGCGTCCTTGCCGGTAATCCCCTTGCCGTTCATCCAAACGTCGACCAGCATAAGGTGATTATCGGTGCCGCCGGAAACGAGGCGCAGACCCTGCTCTTGTAGTTCAGCAGCCAGAGCTTTTGCATTGGCCAGAGTTTGCCGTTGATACTCTTTGAAGTCTTCGCGCAACGCCTCACCAAAAGCCACCGCCTTCGCCGCAATGATGTGTACGAGTGGTCCGCCCTGCACACCGGGAAACAACTTTCGATCTATTTCCTTCGCGTGTTCCTCTTTACAGAGAATCAAGCCGCCGCGCGGACCTCGCAGGGTCTTGTGCGTAGTGGAGGTCACGTAATCTGCGTGGGGAACCGGTGACGGATGCAGATCGGCAGCAATTGGTCCGGCGATGTGGGCAATGTCGGCAAACATCCGGGCGCCCACGCTCTTCGCTATCTCGCTGATGCGATGGAAATCGATGATGCGCGGATAGGCCGAAGCGCCACACACGAGGAGTTTCGGCTTATGTTCCTCCGCGATGCTCTGCAGTTCGTCGTAGTCGATCTGTTCGGTCTCACGCGAGACACCGTAGTCGGCTACCTTGTAACTAAAACCGGAGAAGTTCATGGGATGACCGTGCGTCAGGTGGCCGCCGTGTGAAAGTTTCATCCCGAGAATCTGATCCCCATACTGAATCGCGGCGAGATAGACAGCCATGTTCGCCTGGGCGCCGCTATGTGGCTGAACGTTGGCATGATCGGCACCAAAGATTTGTTTCGCGCGATCAATGGCGGTTTGCTCAACCACGTCAGTCCATTCGCAACCTCCGTAATAGCGTTTCTTCGGATAGCCCTCGGCATACTTGTTGGTAAACACGGAGCCGGCTGCTTCGAGTACGGCTTCGCTGACGAAGTTTTCGCTGGCTATTAATTCAAGGCCATTAGCCTGGCGGGCCACTTCGTTGTCGACGGCTTGAGAAATCGTTGGATCTACTTCAGAAAGTCGAGCGTTTCTGGGATCAGGCATGGAATCATTCCTTTGGACTTTGGACTTTGTGCTTCGTACAGTACTGAACTTCGTGCTTTGGACTTTGGACTTTGGACTTTGATTTGTTTTTCTGCCTCCTGCTCCTGCCTCCTGCTTCTGCCTACTGCCTACTGACTTCAATGTCCGTGATCTTCCTCACGCGATCGGCGTGGCGGCCGCCTTCAAAGTCAGAATCAAACCATGCTCGCACA
Source organism: Pyrinomonadaceae bacterium (assembly GCA_045403245.1). Lineage (GTDB taxonomy): Bacteria > Acidobacteriota > Blastocatellia > Pyrinomonadales > Pyrinomonadaceae > PSRF01. The sequence continues at coordinate 49,723 of JAXIOV010000096.1, forward strand.
ATGGCCGGAATTTGTTCGGCGGGTGTTGTTCGCGCGCCGATGGCCAACACATTCGCGTCATTGTGTTGGCGTGCAAGCCTGGCGGTTTCTTCTGACCACGCTACGGCTGCCCTGACGCCGTTTACCTTGTTTGCTGAGATGGCCATGCCAGTACCCGAGCCGCAAACCAGCAACCCTTGATCGGCACGTCCTTCAGCAACTTCCTCCGCGACCTTCCGAGCATAGTCGGGGTAATCAACCGACTGTTCAGAAATCGTCCCGAGGTCTTCAATCTCCAGTCCTAACTCTCGCAGCAAAGGCTTTAGTTGTTCTTTCTGGGCGTAACCGGCGTGGTCGCTGGCAAGCGCAATCTTCATTGATGAAACTCCGTTGAAATTGATGAATGAAGGGTTTGATGGTACATCACGCTAGAAGTGCAGGCAAAGAGCAGGACAGACCATAGTGGTGGCGCAGTTTCGAGGCTTCGGAGTCACCTTGATTTCCAGCATCCGGCGCTAACGCGCTTTGTTAAGTGGTGCGGCAAAAGAAAGGGACAGGCGGGAATGCCTGTCCTACTGCGCTCGCAAAGATCGAGTACAATCTGCCGCATGCCGAAGTTTCTCGATATAGACAATTGGGCACGTCGCGATCTGTTTGAATTTTTCCGCGGCTACGACAATCCCTACTTCAACGTCGCAACTCGTCTCGATGTTACGAGGTTGCTTGCATACCTGCGCACGCGTCCAGGGGTCAGCGTGTCGTTAACGTATCACTACTTCGCGCTCCGCATTGCAAACGAAATCGAACCATTCCGCTACCGCCTGAAAGCAGGCAAAATCCTCATTCATGACGCCATTCATGGCGGTACGATTGTCCTGCTGCCGAATGAGAGTTTTACGTTTGCATATTTTGACTACGTGGAAGACTTCGAGAAATTCATTGCCGGGGCTCAAAGCGCAGTTGACTGGGTGCAAAACGAAGACCCGACATTCAAGCCGGATGCGAGTGACGACCGGATTCACTTCACCGTGTTGCCCTGGGTGTCGTTTACCAGTTTTGCTCACGCGCGTGATTTTGCAAAAGAGGATTCGATACCGAAGATCGCATTTGGGAAGTTTGCGAAGGAGAACGATCGCGTGTTCCTCCCAATTTCGGTAGAAGTGCATCACGCCTTAATGGACGGCCTCCACGTCGGGCGCTTCCTGAGCCGATTCGAAGAGATGCTGGAAAATCCAGAGGTATACCTGGCCTCCAGGTAAGGCGAGTGACTCAACCCATGATTGGGACCAATATCTGGCAGTGTCCAGTTCAGTCTGCTCTGTGCCTCCTGTCGTGTTCTCCGTGGCCTCAGTGGTGAATAGACTCTTAAGCAAATACTCACCGCAGAAGACACAGAAGCACGGAGGATTTCAAATTAGGACCCTACCCACTGTTTGCGTTAATCCTTTTTACTAAGCGAGAATGTTCAGCTTGTAGTTAAATCGAGGAAAGTTAGCCCCTAAACCTGATGCGCTGGTCACAATATTTCAACCCCACACTTCGCGAAGATCCCGCAGACGCCGAAGTCGTTTCCCACAAGTTGCTCCTCCGGGCTGGACTGATTCGTCAGCTGGGCGCCGGTATTTATTCTTATTTGCCGGCCGCCCAACGCGTCGCCTTGAAAGTCATGCAAATCCTGCGCGAAGAGATGAACCGGATCGGCGGACAGGAATTCTATTTACCGGCGCTGCACCCGGCAGAAGTTTGGAAGGAATCGGGGCGTTGGGACGCGATCGGCGACGACATGTTTCGCCTCACGGACCGGAAGGGCGCGGACATGTGTCTCGGCATGACGCATGAAGAGATCTTCACGACGATTGCCCGCAACGAACTTCGTTCTTATAAACAACTGCCGCAGGTTTGGTATCAGATTCAGATCAAGTTTCGCGATGAGCCGCGTCCGAAGTCGGGTTTTATGCGGTTGCGAACTTTCATCATGAAAGACGCTTACTCGTTTGACGTGGACCAGGCTGGACTGGACAAGTCGTTCATCGACCAGCGCGAGGCTTATAAGCGAGTTTTCTCCCGATGCGGGATCCAGTTTTCGATCGTCGAAGCATCCTCAGGATCGATGGGGGGATCGGAATCAAACGAGTTTGTCGCGAAAACTGACGCCGGCGAAGACTTGATTGCGAGTTGTCCAAACTGCGGTTATGCGGCAAACCTCGAGAAGGCTACTTCCCGTTTGGCTCCAATCAAGGAGCCGATCGGACTCGATGCGCCTGAGGAGTTTCCCACGCCCGGTGTCCGCACGATCGAAGATCTGACGACGTTTCCTGGAGGGGCAGCGGCTGAGAACCAGATAAAATCGCTCGTTTACGTGGCCACGATCAGAAACGAACCGCAGCCAGTGCTCGCTTTGCTCCGCGGCGATCACCAGCTCCACGAGACGAAGCTCTCAGATAATCTGGGAGCCACTGCGGTTCGCACGTCGCATCCTGAAGAGATTCGCGAACTGCTCGGCGCCGGGGCGGGGAGCCTTGGCGGGGTTGGCGCGAGGGCCCGAGCGCGAGAAGCTAATTTTGAACTCTTCATCATCGCCGACTCCGGATTGAAAGGCCGGAGCAACATGACTACCGGCGCCAACAAGGACGACCATCACCTGCGCGGTGTCGACATTGAACGCGACATCAGACCCGATCAGTGGGCCGATCTGCGGAGCGTGGAGTCGGGCGAAGGTTGTCCCCGGTGCGAAACCGGCAAACTCGAAGTCTACAAGGCGATGGAGATTGGCCACATCTTCAAGCTCGGCACCAAATATTCCGAGTCGATGGGTGCTACCGTGCTGACTGAGGATGGAAAAGCAGTGCCGATCGTGATGGGCAGCTACGGCATTGGCGTCGAACGCATCATCACCGCCGCAATCGAACAGAATCACGACAACGATGGCATTATCTGGCCAAAGTCGATTGCGCCGTTTGACGTGATCGTGACGGTAACAAACATGAAAGACGACCCGCTCCGCGAAACCGGCGAGAAGCTTTACAAGGATTTGCAACGCGCCGGGCTGGACGTCTTGCTGGATGACCGCGACGAGCGCGCCGGGGTTAAATTCAAAGACGCCGACTTGATCGGTATTCCGTATCGCGTCACTATCGGCAAGAAAGTGTCGTCTGGTTTGGTCGAACTCTTCGAGCGACAGACGAAAAAAAGTGAAGACGTAAAACTCAACGAAGTTGTGTCGCGAGTCCAGGAACTCGCGCTGGCTGGATTATGACCGGACCTCACTCTCATTGTTGTTGAGATCCTGAAAATGAAGTTTTTTTATTCAATAGTTTTGTTCCTGGCCACTGGAGCATCTCCAGTGACCGCTCAGGACCTTCCCGATCTCGTTCGGCGGATCAAACCGTCAGCCGTAGCCATTGAGACCTTTGACTTCCGCGGCGAAAAGCTTTCACGCGGCAGTGGCTTCTTTGTGGATGTCGATCGCATCGTCACCAACCGGCACGTTCTCGACAATGCTTACCGCGCCGAGGTTCATTCGTACACTGGAAACGTCTATCCGGTTAAGGGAGTAATAGCGGTGGACGCTGAAGGAGACATCGCACTGCTGCGGGTTGATGCGCCAGCCCACCAGGTAAGGCCGCTCTCGTTGGACAGAACTTCGCCGCAGGAAGGTGAAAGCGTATTTGTAATCGGCAATCCATTGGGACTGGAAGGTAGCGTTACAAACGGAATCGTCTCGGCAGTTCGCGACATCCCGACCTTTGGCCGGATTATTCAGATCACGGCGCCCATTTCCGCTGGGTCGAGCGGCAGCCCGGTGGTCAACATGCAGGGCCAGGTGATCGGCGTGGCCACGCTTCAGATTACCGGAGGCCAGAGTGTCAACTTTGCAATTCCTTCAGAACGGATCTCACAACTCCAGGTGGGACCCCTGGTGCCATTGTCGGACCTGGTAGCGGCAACCGGCAGGAACAAACGGGCCAAGGCGGTTCAGGCTTTTCGCGACGGCTTGAGCTTTCTTTCAAAGGATGATTGCGAGAAGGCTCTGCCTTATTTTGAAAAGGCGGTTGACGCCGACAGCAACTATGCCGAAGCCTGGGCCCAGACTGGATTCTGTCGCGAGAAACTCGGCCGTCATGCTGAGGCGATTGAGGCTTCGAAGAAAGCGGTCAGCCTGCGTCCGTCAAGCGAGTCGTACTTCAACATCGGTCTCGCCAGCTACTACCTGAAAAACTATCGCGAGGCCGCCGAGAACTATCGCCAATCGATCAAACTGGATCCTTACAACGCCGCCGACGCCTACTATGCGCTGGGTCTGGTCTATCGCGACTGGGGACGGCCCGAGGAGGAGATTCAGGCATACAAGCAGGCGATCCGGTTGAAGCCCGATTATACGAGCGCATATGAGCGGCTCGGTTCAAGGTACCTGCGTTCGAAGAAATTTCCCGACGCCATCGAGACTTTCAAACAGCTTTCCGCGTTGAAGCCCGGCGATGCCAACGTGCCAAATAACATCGGCGAGGCTTACCTGGAGATGGGTCTCACTTCCGACGCAGTCGAGGCGTTCAGAAGGGCCATCCAGTTAAGGCCTGACTTCGGAAAGGCCTATTACAATCTTGGCAAGTCGCTGCTGACGATGGGAAATCGAAATGGGGCGTTGGAACAGTACAACGTTTTGCTCAGCCTTGATCAGGATTGGGCGGATCGCTTGAACGCACTGATTAATCCCTAGGAGCGGCCGGTTAGTAGGAGGAGCAGTCAACCCAATGAAGAGCAGATCAAGAGTGGTCCTCGAACCGAAACTTACTCGCCGATAGATACTCTTCGACAGTCTCAGTAGCAATCCAACGGCGGTTCAGCCCCTCGGCAACAGCTCCCGTTGTATTCGACCCAGCAAACGGATCTAACACAACATCGCCTTCTTCTGTGAGGAACTTCATAAAGAACTCAGGAAGTGTCGCTGGAAACCGGGCTGGATGGATCTTCTGACCCGCCTCTTTGCACCGTAAGGTATACAGATCATTCGCAGCGTTGTTGCCGAACTTCAGAAAGTCATCAGGGGCGTCCTCGAAAACGTTGGAAGGGATTGCACCGCCATTGGCGATTTTGTCAAAACTCGATCGGATATTGTGCCCTGATGGTCGGACTGTAGCGCGAACGCCTCTTTGATTCAGACGTAACATGTCGCCGCTATAGGGTTTCAAGATGTTGCGATTATTTGCTTTCGGCCACGGGGTTTTGCTGAGCCACCATACGTGCTCTACAGCATCCTTTACACGAATCCTTCTTACGGTAACCCATTCTGCCGGCATGGGAAGCTTAGCCGGGTTGAACCAATAAAACTCTTGAGCCAAATGGAAGCCTAGAGTGTCGACCAGTTCTATGAGGAGTTTGTACTGGTAAATGGATCTCGTCGGCTTTCCTTTGTTGTAGCTACCACCGATATTTAGAACGAAACTGCCATCGTTTTTGAGCACCCGGAAGAATTCTCTAGCAAACTGAAGAAACCAATCCACGTAGTCTTTCTTGTCGACGTTGCCATATTCCTTTTTGAAGTGAAGAGCGTACGGTGGCGATGTGATGATCGTGTTTATGGAGTTATCCGGTAGCGCATGAAGGATTGCTAAGGCATCTTCCAAATACGCTACACCGAGACCAGTCTCGTGATAGGGGGTGAATCCGGGAACCAAAACCCGCTCATACGAAGGGCGGGGTAAGGAAAACTGCTGATTTGGGGCTCGCGACATACTGTTGTTCTAGTCAAAAGTCTAGGAATTAGCTTAGACTGAATCGCTTTTTGGCTTCAACCATACCACGAAATCGATTCACGATGGTGTGCTTCACATCATGAACCAAGAGACGCTCTCCGCTAACTGACGAAACCACGCTGATGACTAAAAAAGACGAGGTCATACGCCTGCTCGAAGCCTGCACTGAGGAGGAACGATTAGAGATCTTCCAATACCTCCGTAAGACAATTCCAATCCACGCAATCGAAGCAAAACTAAACACTCAAGCGGAGGTAATTCTGGAGGCAATTGACCGAGCAAGCGATCTCACCTTGCGTGGCATCCGCGGCATTATTGCCGAGGCGGCGTTCCTCGTTGAAGTTCTCGGAAAACTCAAAGGTTGGAAAGACGTCACGCCCCCGGGAGATGCGGCCTACGACTTCCTGATCGAAGACGCGATCGGTCGCGTTAGCATTCAGGTTAAGATGCAACGAAGTGAAACCGGCAAACCGAAAATGCGAACCGGGAAGTATGTAGTAGAAACTCAACGGACCCGCGGAGGAAAGGACGCTGCGACGGGGTTGGACACGCGACCATATCGTTTCGGCGAGTTCGACATCCTTGCTGTTTCTATGCATCCTTCAACCAATGATTGGAACACTTTCATGTACTCGGTGGGTTCCTGGCTCCGCCCCCGTTCTTCCGCTCGCGAGATCCTTGAGGTCCTTCAACCCATTTCTGCAACGCCTAACGAGGACTGGACAAACAACTTATCAACCTGCATCGAGTGGTTAAGATCGGGTACTAAGAAAACCATAGCGCCCTTCTAAGCCTATGGGGTTATACACCTTGGTGGTCAGCACGCACAATGGTTCCTTCACTCCCTGCCTCTACCAGCATAAGCAAGATTATTTGCACCCGAAACTTACCTCCGGACAGTCTTGAATCGCTCTCAAAGCGGGGCCCATTTTCGATTGATCAGGCTCGCAACAAACCCCGCGCCAAACCCATTGTCAATATTCACCACCGAAACATTCGACGCGCAGGAATTAAGCATTCCCAGCAACGCGGCGATGCCTCCAAACGAAGCGCCGTAGCCAACGCTGGTCGGTACTGCAATCACCGGCACACTGACAAGTCCACCCACCACCGACGGTAGTGCGCCCTCCATTCCAGCAACGACAATTGCAACCCGTGCGGTTTGCAATAGCGCGCGTTCCGCCAGTACGCGGTGTATGCCGGCAACGCCAACGTCCCAGATACGCTTCACGCGGTTTCCCATCGCTTCCGCGGTCAAAGCCGCTTCTTCAGCAACCGGAATATCGCTGGTACCGGCAGTGACGACTGCGATCTCACCTTCGCCGCGATCTGTGTGATCTCTTTGAATGCGGATCAGCCGGGCCGTTTCATGCCACTCGGCTTCGGTAACAACATTTCGCACTTCGCCAAACGTCCCCTCATCAGTGTGAGTCACCAGAACATTGGGTGAGTGCCTGGTGAGTCGTTCAACGATCCCAACTATTTGCGCTCGAGTCTTTCCCTCGCCAAACACAACTTCCGGGAAGCCTTGCCGGGCTGAACGCGCATGGTCCACTCTGGCAAAGCCGATGTCTTCATAGTGAAGGTCCTTGATGCGTTGCGCGGCTTCCGCCTTGTCGAGTTGACCATTCTTGTAAGCAGCCAAAAGGGTTTCGAGTCTGTCCAGATCCATGTCAGAAGTATGCCGTGCATGAATCTGCATGTCACGTGAGCGGGGCTGGGCCAGATTACGACGCTTCTTTGTACATCGTCGGTAGAGGAATTAAGATGCGCGAAGCAACGGAGAAAAGACGATCACGACCGCACAATGAAATTGTAGGGGGTGGCAGTCCGTGGCCACCCCACCGCTGCCTTCTAATACGTCAGATTGATCATGCAAGCCCCGAAACCCGGAAAACTGCAAAGCCGCCGCCGCACACCGGGCGGCGAAACCGTTAGACATGGCGTCGTGGCTCGATTAACCGTCACGCTGTGCCTACTGAGCATTCTTGTAGCGTTAGCACACGCGCAGCAAACTCATTCACCAATCGCGAAGCAGAACTGGAGCATCAAGCCTGTGCAGCGGAGTTTGCCTGCGCCTAAGCGCGTCGTCATAGCCGCGAGCATGGTTCTAGATGGCAAGGGCCAGATACTGCGCAACACCCACATCGTGATCGAGGGTTCAAAAATTGTCGCCATTGATCCGAAAGCCGGCCCTGTAGATTACGACCTGCGGGTTTTGACGGTCTTGCCGGGTTGGATTGACTCGCATGTGCACATCACCTGGAGCTTCGGCAGGGATGGGAAGAATGCGGGCGCCGCAGGCACAACCCAGGACGCCGCGTACCAAACGGCGTCGAATGCATGGGTGACGCTGATGGCGGGTTTCACGACAGTCCAAAGTGTGGGGTCTCCTAACGACATCTTTTTGCGCGAAGCCATCACGAATGGCTCATTGCCCGGCCCCAGAATCCTCACGGCCGTCGAACCGCTCGCCGGGCGAGGTGAACAAACCTGGACACCGCAGGAAATCCGCGAGTTCGTGCGAAAACAAAAGGAGGCAGGCGCCGACGTGATCAAAATTTTTGCGTCGGGAGGAATGCTTCGAGGCGCAATGACGCTTTCACCGGAACAATTAAACGCGGCCTGCGATGAAGCGAAAAAGCAGGGTCTTCGCTCTCTGGTGCACGCATACCGAGATGCTGTCCCGGCCGCGACGCTTGCAGGTTGCACCCAGATTGAGCACGGCCTTGGGGCTACTGACGACGATCTGAAATTGATGGCAGAAAAAGGGACGTATTTTGATCCGCAAGCCGGCTTGTTGCTGGAAAATTATTTGTTGAACAAGGAAAAGTATCTCGGCACACCATTTTTCCCCACCACGCTGGAAGGCTTTGCGCCGATGGAGAAGATCCTCCCGATGAACCGCGAACTTATGCGGCGAGCAATGAAAGTTCCCGGGTTGAAAATAGTCTTCGGTTCAGACGCCGTTGCTGGCGCACACGGGCGCAACGCGGAGGATTTAATTGACCGTGTGCGCAACTGCGGAATGAATCCGATGGCCGCGATGGTTTCAGCCAACTCGCTGGCGGCAGAAGCGCTCGGCATGGCTGACGAAATCGGATCAATTAGTCCCGGTCACGAAGCGGACATCATTGCGCTCGATGGGGATCCGTTGAAGGACATCTCGGCCGTGCGGCGCGTGGTGTTTGTGATGAAGGGCGGCGTTGTTTACAAAAACACCCGCAAGCACCGCAACCGACCGATTGGGTTAAAGTGACTGCGCGGGCCGGAGCAGGGGCGCGTTTCGCTTTGCCTTTCGCTACCTGCAAACTACCCGAAGTTTGAGACATTGCGCTGCGTTGAACATTTGGCCGCGGATTAGCGCGGATGACCGCGAATCTGAAAAAGAAAACGGCGAAATTGAATGGCCAGGAATTTCGCTTTCCTGGTTGTTATCCACCAAAGAGGCACCGAGGACGCAAAGGCTGCACGGAGAAAAACCTCAAATTAAGACACTACTCCAAATTGTGTTTTACTTTACCCGCGTCCATCGTCAATGTTAGTTTTACCTTCCATTTGCAGTCTCGCCAGTTAGTTTCATTATCGTAGTACCGCTCGAGCGTCGTTCGTCAAAAAATGAAGGAGATAAGTTTCTTTATGCGCAGCTGTGCAACTTCCAGATTCAGATCAAGTCATTTCGTTCTTCACCTGGCCATTTTTTCGCTTCTGATCCTGTTGCCGTTCTCAACGCCGGCGCAGGAAGAAAAAGCGGCAGAAAGAGCAGCCGCGCAAAAGGCCCGACAGGAAGCCGCAGCCAAACAACAGGCTTCGCCTGAAGCAGCCAAACCGGATGACGCGAAGAAGGATGAAGAAAAAACTGACGACGACAAAAAGCCCGCCGATCCGATGTCGTCGCCCACCTTCAATGGTATGAAATTTCGTTCCATCGGCCCGGCCTTCACCTCCGGCAGGGTTTCCGGAATCGCAGTCGATCCAAACAACGCCGCTCGCTACTACATCGCCGCGGCTTCGGGTGGTGTTTGGAAAACCGTCAACAACGGAACCACCTGGACACCTGTGTTTGATCGTGAAGGCTCCTATTCCATCGGCGCTATCGTGCTCGATCCCCGGAACCCGCTGACTGTTTGGGTCGGCACTGGCGAGAACAACAGCCAGCGAAGTGTTTCTTACGGTAACGGAGTCTATCGCTCGGACGACGCTGGCAAGACGTGGAAAAACGTTGGGCTGAAAGCTTCAGAGCACATTGGCCGGATCGTCATCGATCCAAGAGACTCGAACACAGTTTATGTCGCTGCGCAGGGACCGCTGTGGGGTCCGGGCGGAGATCGGGGCCTATACAAGACCATCGACGGTGGCAAGACCTGGAAAAAGATCCTGTCCATCAGTGACCACACCGGCGTGACTGACATCGTTATCGATCCGCAAAACCCGGACACGCTCTACGCGGCGTCGTACCAGCGTCGTCGCCATATGTGGACAATGATCAATGGCGGTCCTGAAAGTGCGATCTACAAATCAACCGACGCCGGCGTGACCTGGAACAAACTGAAAGCAGGTCTGCCCACAACTGAAATAGGCCGGGTTGGACTGACAATTTCTCCGGTCGATACAAATGTCATTTACGCGACTGTTGAAGCGGCAGATCGGAAAGGCGGCATCTTTCGTTCCTCAGATCGCGGTGGCAGTTGGGAACGCCGCAACGAGTTTGACTCTACCGCCATGTATTACGCTCGCATCGTCGCCGACCCAAAGGACGTCGATCGAATCTACGTGATGCATGTCTTTCTGATGGTTTCTGACGACGGCGGCAAAACATTGCGCCGCCTGGGTGAAAAATCCAAACACGTCGACAACCATGAAATCTGGATCAACCCGAACAATACTGATCATTACCTGGTGGGAGGCGACGGTGGAGTCTATGAGAGTTACGACCGGGCGGCGAACTGGGCCTTTAAACAAAACTTACCCATCACCCAGTTTTACGATATCACTACCGATAATGCCCAGCCGTTTTACGGCGTCTACGGTGGCACTCAGGACAACTTCAGCCTTGGCGGCCCATCGCGGACGCGCAGCGCTTCGGGAATTGCCAACGCCGATTGGTATGTGACGCAGGGAGGCGACGGGTTTCGCACGCAGGTTGACCCGGAAGATCCAAACATCCTTTATGCTGAGTCTCAGCACGGCGGGTTAGTTCGTTTCGACAAGCGCACCGGCGAACGCATGGGCATTCAGCCGGCCATCGGTCGCGGTGAAGAACCGTTGAGATGGAATTGGGATTCGCCATTCATCATCAGTCCTCATCTGCACACAAGGCTTTACTTCGCCGCCGATAAACTTTTTCGCAGCGACGATCGAGGTGACAGCTGGCAAGTGATCAGCGGGCAGCTCTCACGCGGCATTGACCGCGATAAGCTCCCGGTTATGGGCAAACTCTGGGGCATCGATGCTGTCGCCAGGCATGCTTCAACCGCCTTTTTCGGAAACGCTTCGGCGCTTGCAGAATCACCAAAGAAGGACGGTTTGATCTATGTAGGCACTGATGATGGTTTGATTCAGGTAACTGAGGATGGCGGGAAAAACTGGCGCAAAATCGAGAAGTTTCCCGGCGTTGCCGACATGTCTTATGTAAGCCGCATCATTGCTTCAAATCACGACACCAACACCGTCTACGCGGCGTTTGATAATCATCAGAATGCCGACTTCAAGCCCTACCTTCTGAAAAGTACGGACGCGGGGCGCACCTGGGTTTCAATAGCCGGCAACTTGCCGAAGAATGGTCCAGTCTGGGCCATCGCGGAGGACCACGTTAATCCAAACCTGCTGTTTACAGGGAACGAGTTTGGAGTTTTCTTTTCGATAGACGGCGGACAGAAATGGGTGCAGCTAAAAGGTGGTTTGCCAACCATCGCGGTCCGCGACATCAACATTCAGAAACGTGAGAACGATCTGGTCCTGGGTACGTTTGGCCGTGGAATCTACATTCTCGACAACTACACGCCGCTCCGTTTACTGAAACCGGAGATGCTCAAGCAGGATGGCCCACTGTTTCCGGTTAAGGATGCGCTCATGTACATCCAGTCGCAGCCCTTGGGCGGACGGGGCAAAGTGTTTCAGGGCGAGTCGTTCTTTACTGCCGAGAACCCGGCGTTTGGCGCGACGTTTACTTACTACCTGAAGGAAGAACTTAAGACCCGAAAAGCAAAGCGTCAGGAGTCAGAGAAAGAAGCTGCAAAGAAAGGACAGGGCATAACCGTGCCGAGTCAAGCCGATCTGCGATTAGAAGATGAAGAGGAACCGCCAGCCATCATCCTCACCGTGACAGATGCAGAAGGCCGTGTGGTGCGTCGTTTGACTGGTCCAGTAACCGCCGGAATGCAACGCGTGACCTGGGATTTGCGCACTCCGCCGGCGGTATTACCCCCACCACCTAATCCGGAAACAGAAGATATTTTCGCCGAAGGGCCTTCAGGTCCACTGGTAATGCCCGGCACTCACAAAGTCACATTCGCAAAACGGGCCGGTGGCGTGATGACACCGCTTGGTCAGGCGCAGGAATTCAAGGTGGTCGTTGAAGGACAGGAGCGGATGTCAGTTAGTGATCGCGCAGCCCTGGTTGAGTTTCAGCAGAAGGTCGCTCGATTGCAGCGGGCAGTGCAGGGCTCGCTGGAAGCCGCGAATGCCTTGAAACCTCGACTCGCGCTCATTCGTCGGGCTCTGCTCGACACTCCGGCCCTAGGTGAAAAACTGCTCGACGACGCGGCGGCACTTGATAAACGTACCAACGAGATTCTGCGAGCACTGCGTGGCGATACTGCATTGCGCGCCCGCAACATCAACCTGCCACCGTCGATCAATGAACGCGTTAACGACATCGTCGGAGCGCAGCGATTGTCAACATCTCGGCCGACACAGACCCAAATCAATCAATACGCCGTCGCGGCACAGGACTTTGGACAGACGCTGACACAATTGCGCCAACTGATTGAGGGCGACCTCGCGAGACTCGAGAAACAGATGGAGGCGGCGGGTGCTCCATGGACCCCCGGACGCATTCCGGAGTGGAAAGATCAATAGCAGGCGTGTCCTGTTCTTACCGCAAAGCGGTTAGGTCTCAAAGCCCGCGGTTGCCGAGTCGGCTACCCTGGGTTAGCGAATGATCCACCCTTTCCAAATGCCGCAGTTCGCAACGTAAAAACAATCTTTCCCCAGAATCCGCGGTGCTATACTTCGCGTCCCCCAACTCACCCGACGCGCGATATTTTTTAGATTCAGCTTGCCTCAACTATCAGTAGATTCATGCGACCTCACCTGGGAATAATCGGCTTCATCCGTTCCCGGGAAACAGCTCTGTTCACCAACGCACAGGGTCGCTCGCTCAAGTAAGAATACGTCAAATGAGTCAACATAACGGCCTTATCTTCCCGTTACCTCCTGATGCCGGAGCGGGCGGCACTCACCCTCGAACAATCAACCTGCCCACCTATTCGAAGGAGAACAAATGAAGAAGATTGTCTTGCTGCTCACCTTAGCGCTGGCTTGCCTGCTATTTGTGTCAAGTTCGACAAAAACTGCAGCCAGGAATGATAAGTTTCGGAAAACTGAAAACAAGGTAGAGAACAGTTACATCGTCGTGCTCGACGAATCCGTGGTCGGCGAGAAGGGGGCCTTCTCAATCGCAGATCACATTGCATCCGATATCGCAGCCGGGTATCGCGGAAAGATCAAGCACGTCTACAAAGATGCGCTTAACGGCTTCGCCATTGAAATGTCTGAGGCGGATGCTAAAGCTCTGAGCGAGGATTTTCGAGTGAAGTTTGTAGAGGAAGACGGCGTTATGGAAACGATTGCGACGCAGACCAACCCACCGTGGGGTCTCGATCGAATCGACCAGCGCGACCGGCCACTTTCGGCTTCCTACACCTACAACTGGACGGGTGCGGGCGTCCGCGTTTATGTAATCGACACGGGTATCCGGACAGCCCATACGCAGTTTGGCGGAAGAGCTTCCAACGTCTTCGATGTAAACGGCGGTAACGGTCAGGATTGCAACGGGCACGGCACTCACGTGTCCGGCACTGTTGGAGGCACCACCTACGGGGTTGCGAAGAGTTCACTGTTGCGCGGCGTTAGAGTGTTCGGATGTGGCAGCACTACCTCCACATCGAACATTATCGCGGGCGTTAACTGGGTTACCGGCAACCACATCAAACCGGCGGTGGCAAACATGAGCGTTGGCGGCGGAGCATCTTCATCGCTCGATACCGCAGTGAATAATCTCATCAACGCCGGTGTGACCGTTGCCGTCGCTGCAGGAAACAGCAATACCAATGCATGCAACGGATCACCTGCTCGGGTGGCGGCTGCCATTACGGTCGGATCGACCACCTCGACAGACGCACGCTCGTCGTTCTCAAACTTCGGAACTTGTCTCGACCTCTTCGCCCCGGGATCGTCGATCCTGTCGGCCTGGTACACCTCAAACACAGCGACCGCCACACTGAGTGGGACGTCTATGGCCTCGCCCCACGTAGCCGGGGTTGCTGCGCTCTACAAACAGGCAAACACAGGCGCGTCGCCCGCGACGGTTCGCAATGCCATCGTGAACAATGCCACGACGAACAGGTTGAGTGGTATTGGGACAGGGTCACCTAACCGCCTCCTCTATTCGTTGTTCTTCTGATGCCCACCAGAGGCATCGACGGGAAACCGGAAGCGAAAGCCAATGCCTTCGCTTCCGGCTAATCCTCGCCTTCACTATGTATTGATGGACCAGACGATGCTTCATCAATGTTCGGACAATATTGCGCCGGTTACGGGGCGGCACTCGCCACCGCGCTCTCTACTTACTTTAAATGAGAGGATATGAAGAAAGTTGCCGGATTTTTACGCTGGCAATTATTTGCCTCACCATGTTTGCGCTTATCCCCGCAGCCAGCCAGGGGGCAGACGAGCGCTACGTAGTTAACCAGGAGTTTCGCTCCTCTGGAGCGACGAAGTTCTACGTCGTCATATTTCTATAAACATTTGGCCGCTCTGCGGCGGGGCCGTGCAGAACCACACAATTACCCTACTACCGAAGGTTGGCTCGCTTGCGCTTACCTGAGCCCCCAAGTAAGATCAATCCAGACCCGAAATGGAATTTACTGTCGCAATTACTGGGGCTTCCGGTTCAATCTACGCGCACCGGACCCTGGTCCACCTCGCTGCTAGCGGAGTAGTTGAACGCATCAATTTGATCATGTCCGAAGCCGCAACTACGGTTGCGCGCGTTGAACTCGGAGCGGATCTCAGGAACGCCGATCTGGCCCGGATCAACGACTGGGTCGGCCTGCCGGGCAATTCCAAACTGATCCACCTACATCGTCTGGACAACATGGCCGCGAGGCCATCGTCAGGCTCACATCCGCAGGAAGGAATGGTAATCGTTCCGTGTTCGATGGGAACGCTCGGGGCGATAGCGTCAGGAGCTGGAACAAATCTGATTCATCGCGCCGCAGACGTAACGTTGAAAGAGAGCCGGAGACTTGTCATCGTGCCGCGCGAAACACCTTACAACGCGATCCATCTGGAAAACATGTTGCGATTGTCTCGTGCCGGCGCCCACATCATTCCTGCCAGCCCGGGCTTCTATCACCGGCCGCAAACGATTGAGTCCCTGGTAGACCATCTGGTGTTCCGCATTCTCGATCACCTCGGCGTGCCCCATTCCCAGGCGACGCAATGGCAGGGTCTGAAGGAACATACAAACGACCTTGTGAGTTCGACAAGCCCGAGAGAAGAATAGGTGCCAATGTCTCCGCTCTTCCACAACGTTCGTATCACGCTCGAAATGATCAAGATTGAGCATACGCTGTTTGCGTTGCCGTTTGCTTTTTTGGGCGCTGTTTTAGGGGCAAACGGATTGCCGACTCTGAAGCAGGTTGTCTGGATTACGGTGGCGATGATCGGGGCGCGCTCAGCCGCAATGGCTTTTAATCGCATCGCCGACCGTGAATACGATGCGCGGAATCCGCGAACGTCGGGCCGCGCTATCCCTGCAGGTCTTTTGTCAGTTGGTTTCGTGTGGATGTTTACTGCGGTCTCGGCAATTCTCTTTTTCGCGGCCGCCGCGATGTTGAATCGCCTTACGTTGATCCTCGCCCCGGTTGCCCTGGCAAGTGTTTTTCTCTACTCCTTTTCGAAGCGCTGGACCTTGCTCTCGCATTTATTGCTCGGCTGGTGCCTGTCAATTGCACCGACCGGCGCGTGGATCGCCGTACGCGGAACTCTCGACAGCCCGATACCGCTTCTGCTTTCGCTGGTCGTAATGCTCTGGACTGCCGGCTTCGACGTCCTCTACGCATGTCAGGACCACGAGTTCGATCTACAGGAGGGCCTGCATTCGATACCTAAGAAATTCGGCGTGGCCCGTTCTTTGTTAATCTCGCGTGCCCTTCACACGGCAGCGTTCCTGGCGCTACTGACTCTATACTGGATTACGCACCTGGGTGTTTTCGCTTTACTCGGTGTTGTGTTGACTGCCATTTTGCTCATTTATCAGCACCGGCTGGTGCGCGCCAATGATCTGAGCAAACTAAACGCGGCCTTCTTTACGACAAACGCTTTTGTAAGTGTGATTCTTTTTGTCACGTTTGGAGGAGCCGTTCTCTTAAGGACCATTTCATGATTTCTCACGACCTGCGACTGGTTAGGATTGCGGAAAAGGTTGAACGCGGCGAGCGTCTGACCTTTGACGATGGTGTGGCATTGTTTGGAACGGACGACCTTCCGGTGCTGGGAAAACTGGCTGATGGAGTTCGCCGTCGGAAGCACGGGCGTACTACTTATTTCAATGTCAACCGACACTTCAATCCGACTAACGTTTGTTACGTGGATTGTAAGTTTTGCGGCTTCTATCGCACGCCCAGACAACCCGATGCTTACACCCACAATATCGAGGACAGCCTGCGCATCGCAGGTGAGGCGGTGAAAGAAGGCGCCACCGAGTTGCATATCACCGGGGGCTTGAATACGAAACTGCCCTTCAGTTATTTCACCGACTTATTGTCCGCATTAAAAGGGAAATATCCGCAACTCCACCTGAAAGCTTTTACGATGGTCGAATTCGACCACTTCGCGCACTTCTACAAGATGAGTGATGAGAAAGTGATCGAGAAGTTGATCGAAGCGGGCCTTGACTCATGTCCGGGAGGCGGCGCCGAAATCTTTCGTGAACCGACCCGCTCAATGATCTGCGCTCATAAGTGCGATGGCAACCGCTGGCTGGAATTGGCAGGCAAAGTGCACGCCGCCGGTCTGAAAACGAACGCGACCATGCTCTACGGCCATATCGAGTCAATCGAAGATCGCGTCGACCACCTGCTCCGCTTGCGAGAACAACAGGATCGATCCCATGGTTTCCAGTGCCTGATTCCCCTGGCTTTTTATCCGGAAAAGACTCAACTCGCGCATTTGCCCGGGCCGTCCGGGGTGGATTCGCTGAAGACGATGGCTGTTTCCCGCCTGCTGCTCGATAATTTTGACCATGTGAAAGCTTATTGGGTGATGCTCGGAAAGAGGCTGGCCCAGGTCGCCCTGCACTACGGCGCAAATGACATCGATGGGACTATCACCGAGGGTGGGGAACTTTCTGAGAGTTATTCGATTGAATCAAACAACGAAGTCAAGATGTCTCGCTCTGAAATCGTCACCTTAATCGAAGACGCCGGCTTCGAAGCCGTCGAACGCGACACCGTCTATAACCCGGTCATTCGCAGCAGCGTGCCGGCCTAATCCGAAAGTTTACCTCCGGAGTTCATCGCTCAAATACTATGTCGACCTTAACTGAAACTCGCACCATCTCAGTGGCCCATTCACCAGACTCAGACGACGCCTTCATGTTTTATGGGCTGGCCACTAACAAGCTCGAGACGGGCAACCTGAATTTCACTCACGTGCTGAAAGACATTCAAACTTTGAATGAAGAGGCCTTCCGCGAAACCTACGATGTCACAGCCGTCAGTTTTCATGCATACGCATACATCGCCGACAAATATGTGCTGCTGCCGCATGGCGCCTCGATTGGTGATAACTACGGGCCCGTTCTCATTTCACGTGAGCCGGCCAAAGAGGGCGACCTCGCCAACCTGAAAGTCGCAGTGCCGGGAGAGTTAACCAGTGCATTTCTGGCCCTGCGCATTTTCAATTCGGAGTTCAACTACGAGGTGGTGCCGTTCGACAAGATAATTGAGGCGGTTCAAAGCGGTCGTTGCGATGCTGGATTACTAATTCATGAGGGACAACTCTTTTATGAGTCGCTCGGCCTTCACAAGATCCTTGATTTGGGGGAGTGGTGGCACAAGAAAACTGGCCTGCCGCTACCAATGGGAGGAAATGCGATCCGTCGCAGTTTGGGTCCGGAGATAATCCGGCAAGTTTCGGATTGTTTGCGCAACAGCATTCGCTATTCGCTGGATAACCGCGAAGACGCACTGGAGTATGCCATGCAGTTTGCCCGCGACATGGATCCGGCGCTTGCCGACCGCTTCGTGGCCATGTGGGTGAACGAGCTAACCCTCGACTACACCGAACGCGGTCGGGAAGCGGTTCGGCGTTTGCTCGGCGAAGGACACGAGCAAGGGATCATTCCAAAAGCAGTTGTAGTCGAGTTTGCCGCTTGATTGGTGTTTGAAATTGTTAGTAGAGAGGGAGTGGTTGCCTGAAGGCTGGGGTGCGCGCGGCGGCGTGATTTGCCATCCCGCCCAGAAGGGATGACATGCCGCCGCGCACATCATCGGTTAACTGACTCCTGATCAGGCTCCTCCCAAAGCTTGACCTAACGCCTATCCCGTGTAGCAACGCGGCCGCTCTGCGTTGCATTGCGCCATCGCGCGTTGAGGTTCACGGGAAAATAACCGGACGTTGCCAGCAACCGACGTGAGGACCTTAAAGATCTCTCAGTACTTGCCTAATAAAATCAATCCACTTTCAACTGACTTCTGGATTCATGTGGTGTGTCCCACTGAAAGTCCTTTAAGGTCAGAGCTTGAGGCTAACTGATTCTTCGCTGAGCACCTTACATCAGTTGCAGGGAATTTTGCAACAGGAAAATGGGAACTTCGAAGGCGGGCCAACCGGGACTGGCTCGACATACAACAAGTGGCAACATAAGCAGGGCCTGCGGCATCTGAGGGGCGATCTTGTTTCAGTCGTGGAAGCGTCCAGTTTCAAGTCCTAATCGTAAGGAATAAGGCAAATGCTTAGAGAATTCGCCGTTGCAAAGACCTTGAAAGGCCCGGTTTTAGCGCTGACCTTTCTCTTGATGATCGCGGGCTCCGGCAAGGCCCAAACTCCGAGCGATGGATCCCCGGAGATGTCTCCAGCCGAAATCAACCGCGTCATCACTGCCTTCACGTCAAAGGAAGGAGAATTTCGCCGGGCGCTCAACGAGTACTCCTTCACGCGCGATGCAAAACTTCAGAGTATTGGATTGGGAGGGCAAGTCACTGGAGAATATCATCGAGTGTCGGTCTTCACCTTTGACGATCAAGGCGCCCGGTATGAGAAGATCAACTTTTTTCCGATGCCTTCCTTCGCGGGAATCACCCAGGAAGACATAGACGACCTTGGGGGAATTCAGCCGTTCGCTCTCGAGCCCTCAAAGGTGGGCCAATACGATTTCAGGTACGTAGGCCGGGAGAAGATCGACGAACTGAACCTCTACGTTTTTGACGTTGTGCCGAAGGTAATGCCAAATCCGAAGAAGTCGAAAGAACGTCTCTTTATGGGTCGAGTGTGGGTTGACGATCAGGATTTGCAAATTGTGAAGACCAGGGGCAAAGGCGTACCGGAAACCAAGAACAACAAGTTTCCCATCGTCGAAACTTACCGCGAACAGGTTGATGGTCGATACTGGTTTCCCACCTACTCGTACGCCGACGACGAGCTATTGTTCGACAGCGGCGAGCCTCTGCATATTCGTATGCGGGTCAAGTACTCCGACTATGCGCCGGCGCGAGCCAAAGTGAAGATAATTGAAGTTGGCGAGGCTGACGAGACGAAGAAGGAATCCAAGCCGCAGCCTACTCCTACGCGAAAGCCTTAGCGCGCCGGCTAACTATCAACAACCGAGTTCCTTTCCAACCAGTCCGTGAACCCGGTCAACCAACTCTTTTACGTCATCATCCGAAGAACACCCCACCGTCGAAACCGGCGGCATGATAACCATCTCGATGGTGCCGGCCCTTGTTTCGCCGGTTCCCTTTCCCATCAAATAATCCGTGTTCTTTATTGCCACCGGAACGATCGGCACCCCTGCCTGGGCAGCCATGTAAAAGGCTCCCTTCTTAAACGGAAGAAACTCCCCTGGCTTTGCGCGCGTGCCCTCAGCAAACACCGCAAACGATCGGCCTGAACGAATTCTGTCGGTCGCGGCCGTGGTAGTTTCCCGGGCTCGTTCTCGATTGGATCGGTCAATCGCCATCACATTCACGAAACCCATCCCATAGCCGAGGATCGGAACCTTGAGCAGCTCCTTTTTTGCCAGCAGACCTAATCTGCGACCTGTGCAAAGGAAGAGTGTGGCCGTATCGAGATACGAGCGATGGTTTGAAACGAACACATACGTCTGCTCCGGATCAAGATGCTCAAGACCACGGACTTGCACGTTCATGCCACTCAAGCGCAGCCAGTTGCGCGCACCGAAGAATGCCCATGGATAAACTAATTCGTGTTTGTTGGTAAGCCACGCAACGAACAATACTGGTGGACCAAAGATAAGAAGCAGGGCTCCCGCGACAAAAAGTGACCACCAGTAATGTAGGCGTCGAATGATTCGCATTCGCTAAGGTCAGGCGCAACCAAAAATTCGCGGGAGATAATCGCACAATTCACCCCGGACGGCGATGTCCGGTACGAAACCGGCTTGCCGACGCAGTTACACTGGCGCCGACCATGGCTTAAACACCAGCCCGGAGTGGGAAGCGACCGGTTTTGACTTGCCACGACCTCAAAAACAAGGCTATCTTGCATATGCGTAAAAACTCTCCTCGGCCCTTTACCGGGTCAAGCATCTAATTCAGCACTTAGGCATCAAAAAGGTCGCGTGGCGTTTCCACATGCTATTCGACGTCTGCGGAGCACGATAATGAAACGGACTTTCTCAGTTTTCCTACTCTTCTCCCTGTTTGCCATTGGCAGCGTATTCCTGCTGGCCCAAACGCGGCCGCGCCGGGCGAGCGATGTACGGCCAGGCCCAGCGCCAAGCGCCACCACGCCTGCACGTCCCCCCGTTCTCCGCGGCGCAGATCGAACCAAGAACCCCCAACCGGGTAACACGCTTCCACGAACCACCAATGACGGCCCTGAAGAGGTGGATGCTGGAGACGTAATCAAGGTCAATACTTCGCTCGTGACCTTGCCGGTCACGGTTATGGATCGTGACGGAAAATACGTACCCAATCTTCGTAAGGAAGACTTTCGACTCTGGGAAGATGGCCTGGAGCAAGAGGTCGCTTTCTTCTCGTCCGTGGACAAGCCCTTTTCAGTCGTGCTGATGCTCGATACGAGCGGCTCGACGCGGTTTCGGATTGAGGAAATTCAGGATGCAGCTATTGCTTTCGTGAATCAATTGCGAAGAGACGATAGGGTGATGGTTGTCTCCTTCGATGATCAGATCCGCGTGCTCACTGAATTTACCAGCGACCGCAATCGCTTGCGCTCGGCCATAATGGAAACAGAGACCGGTGACGGAACCCGGTTGTATGACGCTGTCGATCTGGTTATGAACGAACGATTGAGCCGCGTCGAAGGGCGCAAGGCCGTAATTCTCTTCACCGATGGAGTGGACACCACCAGCAGGAACGCCTCCTATCAAAGCAATGTGCGCGACGCCGAAGAACTGGACGCGCTCATTTATCCCGTTCAGTACGACACCACGATGGACATGGGTGGTGGAGGATCGAGACGGACCAACCGTCGCTCCGTTAGAGACATCTTTGATGAAATCTTTGGACCCAATGGCGGGATCAATGGCGGAATTTATGGTGGTGGCTCGGGGCGGGGCGGTTCTGGCGGTGGCCGATCGCGAGGTGGACGCGGCGGGGGAGGTTATGACACCGCCAGCCAATATCTTGGCGAACTCGCCCAGCGCACTGGCGCCCGAACGTATCAAGCCGATTCGACGCAGAATCTAAGCGCCGCCTTCTCCAACATTGCCGAAGAACTGCGCCGCCAGTACAGCCTGGGATACTATCCGAAAAACCCGGCACAGGCAGGCCAGCGACGGCAGATTCAAGTGCGAGTTAACCAACCCAATCTCGCCGTGCGCACTCGCGATACTTATGTGTTCAAACCCGCAGGGACTACAGCGGACACGGCCCAAAGAAACGGTCCGGTGTTGCAGAGAAATTTTGGCGAAGACGGAGGCGTTCGCCACGGCAAACTAAAATAGCGCGACGGTTGCACGTGCATCCGTCGCGCTCACTACGCCCACAGGAGGAAAAGGGGCGTACAACTCGCTGCACATTATATCTGAGAAGTCGATGATTCCTCCAGGCAGTTGACGTTAGACCTCATCAACCAAAAGTATAGAATTGGCTGAAATTCAGTAAACCGGGAACAGTTAAGCTTCTGCCAACAGGCCGAACCTAACGGCGCCCAACAACATACCGCCTGGCAGCTAATAAGAAGTGATCAGTCTCCCAGACCGTGATCTGTTGAAACAAAAGAACTTGATGAAATATCGGAGGCAGGAAGGATAACCGTAAAGACTGCACCCTTTCCTTCATCTTTGTTGCGCGCTTCGACAGTGCCGCCGTGTAGCTCGACCAGGTGCCTTACAATTGCGAGCCCCAAACCAAGCCCACCGTGCTGTCTGGTGGACGACCGGTCAGCCTGGGTGAAACGTTCAAACACATACGGAAGAAAGTCGGGGTTTATTCCGGCTCCGGTGTCGGCCACCACGATCTTCGCATGCGACCCCTCTCTGACGATCAGAACCTCAACGATGCCGCCGTTTGGTGTGAACTTGACCGCGTTTGAAAACAGATTCCACGCCACCTGCTGTAACCTCGCGCCATCTCCACGCACGATCAGATTTTCCGACTCAGCCCGTTTGACAATCTTTATGCTTTTGGCTTCAGCAGCTATGTGCACGGCATCAATCGCGGCGGCGATGATCGGTTCTAACTCGACGGCGACAAACGCGAGCTGGAGTTTGCCGGTAATAATTCTGGAAACGTCGAGCATGTCTTCGACGATACGTGCCTGCGACCAGGCATTTTGCTCGATTACTTCAAATGCGCGCCCGAAGTCTTTAGGATCAACCTGACCGGTGCGCAGGAGTTTTGACCAGCCTACGATAGCAGTCAGGGGCGTTCTAAGCTCATGCGAGGTGCTGGCGAGAAACTCGTCTTTTAACCGGCTGGCCTGCTCCGCCTGCGCCCGCGCCGCCCGCTCCCGCTCGAGCAGTCCTAACTTCTCTTCCTCTGCCATTCTGCGTTCGGTGACTACCGCGTGAAGCACGAAAGCAGTCAGAGTGCTGGCGCCGATGAAGAGCTGCAACAGCAAGAGCGATTCGTTGATGCTGGCTTGAATGAATGGACCATGGCCGTGTGAGGTTCCCCACACCGCAACTCCGGACAGCAACAAAATTGCCGCACACGAGATGCGCAAATCGAATCGGAGCGCCGCCCAAACGACAAGCGGCAAACAGAGATGTTCAATGGGATAGTTCGTTGACCGGCCCGGTAACGATCCTCCAAAAACGACCATCGCGGTAATGAAGAGTAGGACCAATAAACCCACGCCTTCCAGAATCGCGCGCGGTCTCGAATCCAATCTGCTGCGGACCGTAAATGAGAGGATGAACGGTGCGATGACCAGAGCGCCAAAACCATCGCCCAGCCACCAGGTAAGCCAAAGATGTGGAAAGTTGGCCCATGGTGCAGAGCCTCCCAAACACAGGCTTACGTTTCCGATGGTTGCGCTGACGACGGGGCTGATTATGACCGCAAAAAAAATGAATCTTAGGACCCCTTCAATCGAGTCAAGCGGTTTGTTTTCACGTGCCGGGCCTTTTAACAAGTACCATGCGGTAAGCGCTTCCAAAGTATTTCCAACCCCGATTCCGGCAGCGGTCGGAAATGAAGCCGGGGTTAATAAATTCGCCGCCAGCGCACCGGCAAGAATCGCCGGCCAAAAGTTGCGTCCGAAGATCAGTAGTGCCGCGATCGCGATTCCGGTTGGGGGCCAAACAGGGGAAACATTCGCCTGGATTGAGGCGAGGCTGAGCCCGAACTCAGCCGCGGTAAAGTAGACCACCGTAATGGCGGCTGCGATGACAAAGTAGCGCGGGCTTCTGAAGGTGATCTCAGTCAAAATGCAGAAGGTGGTAACGAGATGGAAGAGCAGTGAACCTTAACCACCCAGGTTCAAGTTCATTAAGGGCGCGCCCGGGCGTGCTAACCAGCACTTGCGCGACGCTCAACATCGAACTGAGAGGGCAGCGAGATTATGGCCGACAGGCTATTAGTGGTCAACACGAATGTACTCAGCGGTTGTGTGCCAGTTTCGAGTAAGTGTGGTCATTACAAAACCGAGCGCGAAGCGTTGGGCTGCTGGAAATCAACATGTCTCCGAACCAGGTGGCCACAGGTGGTTTTTCTAAGGCCGGCACTCGTAGTTGAAAGATCCGCTTGCGGGTATATAATCCGAGCTAACGAATTCCGTAAATCCGTAGCCGCAAGGCGACGCACTAAAATTTGGCCGAGTCATACCGCGTAGCAACACTGGAGGAACAGAAACCATGACTACAACTAATCACAAGCTGGCCCAACGCACGTTGGTGCTTTTTGTTTTGCTGTCACTAATGGCCGGAGTTGTTTTGGAAGCCTCCGCACAAAGGCGGCGAATTCGCCGAACTCGGCGGGCTGTGCCGAAGGTTGTCCTCTACACAGTTCCAACCGACACCGTTATTCGTGTGCGGCTCAACGAACGTCTGAGCTCGAAGACCGCGCGAGTTGGCGACCGTTTTTCGACGACCGTGACGGAACCAATTACGTCGCGAGGAGTCGAAGTGATTCCGGTGGGCAGCAAGATTTGGGGTCGGGTCACTTCAGTAAAGCAAGCTGGCCGGCGCTCGCCAGGCAACATCACCGTCGCCTTTGATTCTGCTGAATTGCTCACCGGCAAGCGTTATGCGATGAATGGGTCGCTGACAACGCTGGATGCCGACGACGTCAATGCTGACTCTGAAAGCACCGTCAAGGGCAGCAGCAATAGAAAACGCGACGCTGTTTTCATCGGTGGTGGCGCCGCCACCGGCGCGATAATTGGAGCGATCGCCGGCGGTGGTAAGGGCGCAGGTATTGGCGCGCTTATTGGTGGGGCCCTGGGAACCGGCGCGAGAGTGTATGAGAAAGAAAAAGAAGCTGAAGTGAAATCGGGAACGGAGTTTGGCGTGATCCTAAACCGAAGTATGTCACTTCCGGCAGCTCGTTAACGGCGTAGACCGGAATATCAGCGCCAATCGGTTCAGGGGCCACTCAAAACATCGAGTGGCCACCTTTCTTTTTCATGGCTGCCCAATTAGCGCTCAACTGGAGAGGCCGGCTCGGCAATGGCTCTGACTGGGCAAAGCCGGTGGAGGGTGAATCCAATGAGCCAGCAACCTAAACCCACTGTCAGGGTCAATACCAACCAAAACTTCCAGTACGCCGAAAAACTTTGTTCCCAACCCGCGTACACGCTCTGCGAAAGGTTTACGTTCATCGGAACCGGAGTCAACAACCGGGAAGCCAATTGAACTAAAAGGTACCAGCCAAAAGCAAACAACCAGGCACGTCCCTCCATTCTGACGCTTCTCAATGCAACCAGCGCAACCGAAATTCCTCCCACGTGAGCCAGCGTCGATGAAATTACCCCGTACACGTCGCGTAGACTCATCATGCCCGCCACCAACAGGCCCCAGGTGGGCACGACATAGATGAACCAGACGATTAAGCCGGGGATGGTCCAGAGTATGGCAACCCTGGTCACCATCGGTTTTTCGAGGAAGAGCCCGATGGCAAGCAGCAGGTTGCCGAGGTTGCACATCCACAGCATTTGCCCCAGCTCGTTTATTTGCCAGTAGTGGATTCCCTGCGCGAGAAAAAACGCGAGTGGAAGAATGCCAAGGAGTCGCAGTTTCGATTTGGTTAGGTGTTGAGCAGCCAATTTAGATTTTGAAATTTGTGTTTTTTCTTGCCACTGCTCGCGCGCTCACAACTTTTCGTCTTAGAATACCACTTCTCCGTAACGCAAGTTGGTGCGTTGCTGCCTTCAAAGCTGGAAGTTGGGGTTTCAGTTACCGAACAGAATGCTTTCACTCGAAGACTTACTAAAGAAATCCATACCTGAGCTAAGGGAGTTGTTTCTTGGGCGTCGGCGTTCAGTACCTAAAGGTTTACTTGAAGCTCTGGAAAAGGATTCACGTCAGGGAGCTCATCAACTCGCCAAGCGGATACGCGAACGCTATCGCAGCAACCGTTCGGAAGGTCAACGGCTCCACGGCCTGCTTCGGTTTGAAATTGAACTCTGGTCGCAGGGATATTCGATGGTTGCAGGAGTGGACGAGGCGGGAATGGCTCCCCTGGCGGGACCAGTGGTGGCCGGCGCCGTAATCCTCCCACAAAACTATAAACTTCGCGGACTCAACGACTCCAAAAAAATTCTTGAACCGGAGAAACGTGAGGAGCTTGCTGTGCAAATCAAGCAGGACGCTGTCTGCTGGTCCGTCGGTGTCGCTGAAGTTGAAGAGATCGATAAAATAAATATCTACCACGCCGGACTGCTCGCTATGCGGCGGGCAGTGGAAGGTTTGAGCAGCGCTCCCGACTTTGTGTTGGTCGATGCCCGCAGAATTCCACACTGTCGCTCGCCTCAGCGCGGCATCATTCGTGGCGACGCCCTTTCGGCCAGCATTGCCGCAGCCTCGATCATTGCGAAGACCACGCGAGACGCGCACATGCTGGAACTCGACTCGCAGTATGCAGGCTACGGTCTGGCGTCACACAAAGGTTATCCCACACCTGAACATTGCCGCGCGCTAAAAGAACTCGGCGCGCTCCCCATTCACCGCCGAAGTTTTGGCCGTGTCCGCCAGGCGCTGGGGTTAGATCCGATTCAAGCCGACCTCTTTGAACAGTCGGACCCACCTGCTGATGCCGCGGCCGCACAAACCTCGTGATTTGCCTCATAAAAATGAAGACTTCGCCATAGTTAAAGAAATGGTTTAGCTTTTCCTCTTCATGCGATGAGTTCGTTAACCGAGTACAAGAAGAAACGCAGTTTCAAGAAGACGCCTGAACCGGGTCCGAAGAAGAAGAGCACCAGGTCCGGCCGTCTTTTCGTCGTGCAGAAACACCGCGCGACTCAGCTTCACTATGATTTCCGTCTCGAGGCTGATGGCGTTTTGAAGTCATGGGCGGTTCCAAAAGGACCTTCACTTGATCCAAAGGTAAAGCGGTTGGCAATGCAGGTAGAGGACCATCCTGTCGACTATGCCGACTTCGAAGGTGTGATTCCGGAAGGAGAGTACGGCGGTGGCACAGTAATGGTCTGGGACATCGGGACGTACAAACCTGAAGGCGCCGCCGATGTCAGTGCCGCGCTTCGCAAGGGCGAGCTAAAGTTTGAACTCGACGGCCAAAAACTTAAGGGCTCTTGGGTGCTTGTGAGAACGCGCGACCGGCAGTGGCTATTACTGAAGCACCGCGACTACTACACAACGGAGGAAGAAGTCACTGACATCGCACCGGCCTCAATCCTCACCCGACGGACCCTCGCCGAGATTGCAGAGGACGAGGGCGGCAACGTTAAGAAAGCTGCTACCGGCGATCCAAAAGAGATTCCGCGTCGGACGGGGGTCAAACGGCGCAAGAAGGGCAGCAAGAAGAAGGTCTGGCACAGCAGCGGCAGCTAAAGTATTTCCTTAAGTCTTCACTTAACAACACTCAGAGCGTTCAGCGATCCTCCGGCAAGTGTTATCCACTCAGCAAAGCTGCATACGATAAGCACCCGTCAACAATCCTTGCGGCACTCGTGTAGGGGTGGCTCTCAGTCTTTTGCTCATCGAAGATATGAATCACTTCCGCTCCACGCGCTTTTAGCGAATCGGCGATCAAGCTACGATGGCAACGCCACCACACGGCCTCGGCGCACATCACTGCGGTCCGATTTGACGCAGAAACATCGACCAGACGTTCAATTCCCTCTTCAAATTCCTCTGTTTCCATATAGTCTGCGTACCCACGAAACCCCTCGTTTTTCCAAGCGGTGTTTTTCGAATCGGGCCGCGCGCGTCGCCTTCCGCCCAAATCCTTCATGTGCAGATACTCGATTCCCGCACCCTGAAGTCCGCGCTGAAGTTCTGATTTATTGAACTGTGGATAACGACGGGAGCCGGGAAAACTCCTGACATCGACGAGAACCTTTATCTGATGGACGAGGAGAATTTCAGTGAACTCGGAAGCCGATCGGGTTGAGTGGCCGACAGTCCAGATAGTCTTCATTTTTGACAACATTTGTCTGAGGGTAATCGCTGCGGTCTACATAACACCTGGTTCGTTAACGTCATTTCTCAGGTGTCTGCTTGCCGACCCTTTAGGTATTACCTCAAAGTAAACCTCAGTCGCTCGGTCGGCTCCGACTCAAACCTTAAAGATAAGCTTCAAGTTTGAAACGACCACGCTTAGCCAGTAATGGCTTCCACAGATCGCCGATCCTTCGGAGCCTTGCCGGCAGGTTATCCAATCTAAAATCCTCGAGCTTGACTCCGCGCTCGAGCTCGGACCACTTCACGGGCGTGGAGACGGTGGCTTTCGGCTGCGGTCTCACTGAATAGATTGAGGCTAACGTACGGCCCCAGGCGTTTTGGTTGTAATCAACCAGCACCCTTCCCTTCGGCCGTTTCGCAACTACGTAAACTGCCGTGAGAAGATCCGGCACCTGTGCCACTGCCGCGTGGGAGAATTCCTTTGCAAAGCCCCACACCTGTTTTTGCGTTGGCCCTCGTTCGATAGGTACGTAAATGTGAATGCCCTTGGATCCGGTAGTCTTCGCATAAGCCGGTATCTTCAAAGACTCCAATGCTTGCCGGAGAAAAAGGGCCGCCTCGGTCACCTTTTCAAAGGAAGCACCCGGAACCGGGTCAAGATCGAAGTGCAGGTAGTCCGGGCGGTCTACGTCATCACAGCGCGCGTACCACTGGTTCAAGTCAATGCAGCCCAGGTTGATGACCCAGAGCAAAGAGGCCAGGTCTTGAATCATTGGGAAATCTATTACATTCCCGGAAGAATGCTCGATGTGGCAAAGCTCAATCCATTCCGGCCTCGGACTGGGTGCGCGTTTCATGAAGAAGAACTCGCCGGCCGCACCGTTCGGGTAACGCTTCATTACCATTGCCCGGTCGGTTAGATGTGGAAGCAACCAGGGGGCGACATCGGCGTAATACTGGAGCAGATCACGCTTAGTAATCCCCAGCTTCGGCCAAAACGGCTTGCCAAGATTCGTCAGCTTGACCAACCGTCCCTGGACGACCAGCTCAACTCCCTGTTCATTCCTGGGCAACACCAGGCGAGTTGCCGGTGGTTTCCTGGCAGCTTTCGGTGCAGTACTTGAACGTTCGACTCTGGCGGGATGGTATTCCCTGGTTGCGGGTTTGCGAGGCATGGAAACTTGTAAGACTGCAAACTTGCGCTTCAGACTTGATCACGGAAGCGTTTTGAACGTTTGAAACGTCTCACCTAAGAAGTTACTTCAACAGTGGCCCTAATCTTTTACTTTAAGTGCGCTTCGTGCCCTGGGTGATTTCTTCGGATTCCTGTTCGATTGCCCTGAGGGCCTTCATTAGCATTTCCCGATGGGCGGGGCGAACGGCCTTCGCCAACTGCTGTTCAATTCTCGAACGAGAAAGCCGGAGCGACTCCAGCTGCCCTTCCCTCTTCCGGTCGGCTGCCGATTTGTGGCCCCACTTCGGCTCGGAAGCTCGCTGGTGAGCATCCTCAACCTGTTCTTCAAAAGATTTGCCCCACCCGATAGCCATAAAAACTCTCTGTAGGACAGACATTCCTGTCTGTCCTCTTCCACTTCCCAAAGTGACTTCCCAAAGTGCTGGACAGACATTCCTGTCTGTCCTCTTCCACTTCAAACCGGACAGGCAGGAATGCCTGTCCTACGGCGTTGCGTCAGACGATCGTACCATCTTTGATGACCGCGTTTTTAGGCACGATGATGATGCCATCACGAATGTAATAAGATCCATCTTCGCCATCGACATTTATCGCCTTCGCTTCGTTCACCAGACGCACGCCCTTCCCGATGCGCGCATTCTTGTCGATGATCGCGGTTTTAATGATGGTGTTTTCTCCGATGCCGATACGCGGCTGGTTCGCGCTGGAGTCTGCCAACATAGCTTCCCAGGTTTGATAATAGTCAGCACCCATCATGTAAGCAGCCTCGAGTTGCGCGCCTTCACCAATCCTGCTGCGGAGTCCAATCACCGCGCGGCTAAGCTTGGCGCCGTTGATGATGCAACCGTCGCTGATTATCGAATCGCGAATCTCACAGTTGTTGACCTTTGAAGGTGGCAGGTAGCGCGCGCGTGACAACAACGGCGCTTCGGCATCGAACAGGTTGAACGGCGGAATCGGCGCGGTCATATCGAGGTTTGCCTTAAAGAACGCCGCGATCGTTCCGATGTCTTCCCAGTAGCCGTTGAAAAGAAAGCCCTGCACTTTGTACCGGTTGATCGCACCGGGAATTACCTCTCTGCCGAAGTCCATGTGCTTGGTGTCTTCCCGCAACAGTTCCTCCAGCCGGTCATACTTGAAAACATAGATTCCCATCGACGCCAGATACGGACGAGCAGCCGCTTCCTCCGGAGTTAGACCAAGCCCGGACGTGTCGACGCGCATTTTTTCGAGCGCCTCTCCTTTGGGCTTTTCACTGAACTCGACAATCCGACCACTAGTGTCGGTCTTCAACAACCCAAATTCACTCGCCGAATCAGGCGCCACTGGAAGCACGGAGATCGTGAGGTCCGCATCGGTCTCGTAGTGACGCGCCAGAAACTTGCGATAGTCCATGCGATAGAGATGGTCGCCTGAGAGAATAAGCAACGTATCGATGCGCCAGTCGCGGATGTGTGGAAGCACCTGACGGACAGCGTCGGCCGTTCCCTGAAACCACTGTGGACTTTCCGGCGTCTGTTCGGCCGCGAGGATTTCGACAAACGCGTTAGCAAAAGTCGAAAAGCGGTAGGTTTGCGCGATGTGCCGGTTTAGCGACGCCGAGTTGTACTGGGTCAGGACGAAAATCTTGATGACGTCGGAGTTAATGCAGTTTGAGATCGGAACATCGACCAGCCGGTATTTGCCACCGAGGGGCACTGCTGGCTTTGATCGTTCCTTAGTGAGTGGAAAGAGGCGGCTGCCCGCACCACCACCAAGAATCACTGCAAGCAGATTATGTTTGTCAGCCATTCGTTCGCGCCTTGCTGCCTGCTACCGAGGCGATATTGATTGCAAATTGTGGGATTGAAGAACTGAAGCGAGCATAGACGCAAAGGGGCGCCGGTTTCAAGGTCGTCTCTGGAAATGTGATAAATTCCCAGGCCAATCCAGCCAGGTTAGGAGATAAACGATGGACACGAAACGCGAACTATTGCGCCACACGCTGGCGACGCTGGCCTATCGCGGTGGGAAGGTTTTGCGCGATGCGCCGGAGGGGTTTGCCGAATATCGAGCCGGGGAAACGACGCGTACACCAGCGGAGATTCTTGCGCACCTGGGAGATTTGATGGACTGGGGACTGTCGATGGCTGTTGGCAAGCAAGCCTGGGCTGGTACCAAGACAACCGAATGGCAAGCCGGCGTAGATCGCTTCTTCTCATCGCTAACTGCCTTCGATGAATACCTGGCATCGGAGGCGCCTTTGGCACAATCCGAGGACAAACTCTTCCAGGGTCCGGTGGCAGATTCGCTGACCCACGTGGGCCAACTGGCAATGCTTCGCCGCATGTCTGGTGGTCCTATTCGCGGCGAAAACTATTTCAAAGCGGATATTGAATTGGGACGGGTGGGTGCAGACCAGAAGCCCGCAAATGTGGAGTTTGACTAATAAGCGGTCTTGCCACTGCCGTTGCTCTTCGCGCTGGCGGCTTCCTGTGCAATCTTGACGCCAACGCTCGCGCCGATTCGCGTGGCGCCGGCCTGGACCATCGCGCGCGCATCCTCGAGACCTTTCACCCCACCTGATGCCTTGACACCAAGGTCAGCTCCAACCGTGCGTCGCATCAGTGCGATGTCCGCCACAGTCGCACCGCCTTTGGAAAAGCCGGTCGAGGTTTTTACAAAGTCGGCTCCAGCATTCTTTGCCGCCTGACAAGCACGCACCTTTTCATCGTCATTCAGCAGCGCAGTCTCAATGATGACTTTGCAGATGGCGTTGTACTCATGGGCAACCTCCGCCACGCCGTGAATATCGTGTTCCACCAGACAATCGTCACCACTCTTGAGCGCGCCGACATTGATGACCATGTCCACTTCGCGCGCGCCATCGAGTATCGCGCGTCGCGCTTCGTAGGCCTTCACGTCCGACAGAGTCGCGCCCAACGGAAACCCGATAACAGTACAAACAGGAATGCCCGTGCCCTGAAGGTTGCATGCCGAGGCACGCACCCACGTTGGGTTAACGCAAACTGACGCGAAACGATATCTGGCCGCCTCCTCGCAAAGTTTCTTGATATCTTCGTCAGTGGCTTCGGGCTTCAGCAGCGTATGGTCAATCAGGCTGGCCCAATCTCGTGCGGACGACGTTTCACCTAAGACCAATCCAATACGCGCAGCGCCGGCATCGACTATGCGGTGCATCCGCTCCGGGCAACGATTGAAGCATTCCGAGGTGCAGCCACACATCCGGGCCTGGTCGGTGGCATCGCCGTTGAGGCGCGCCACGATCGCGTCGGTAATTTGTTCGATCAGCAGTTCCAGGTCGCCGTTATGCGAGTTTGGCATTTGAATGAAGGCTCCGAGATAGCGCAGTCTTTGGTGCTACCCGGTTCATATTCTAACACGTGTGTCGGAAGGGCAATGGGGCAGTAGCCCGACCCTTAGTGAGGGCTGGACTCAAGGGTAACGATGCCCTCCCTGACGGTCGGGCTCCTGCCCCGGCGGCGTCTATTCGCGTTATTCCGCGGCTGAATGTTGGGTTTTGCGCGGGAGCTACCGGGAATGCTGTCGCTCGATTGCCTCAATCTTTCCGACTCTCTTGCGGTGACGATCCTCCGTCATTTCAGTGCCCAACCATGCACCAACTATCTCGCGCATCTCCGCATTCGAAATCGTTTTACTTCCAAGCGTCAGCACGTTGGCGTCGTTATGCTCACGAGAGTTGCGTGCAACGGCTACGGAATAACACGCAGCAGCGCGAACTCCCGGCACTTTGTTTGCGGTCATCGCGCTCCCAACACCCGCGCCGTCAATCACAATTCCCACATCCGCCATCCCCTGCGAAACACTTTTCGCGACCGCGTAAGCAAAATCCGGATAGTCAACCGGGTCTTCCGAATTTGTACCGAAGTCATGAACCTGATGCCCGGCATCGTGCAAAAACTTCTTAAGATCTTCTTTCATTTTGTAACCGCCGTGATCAGCACCAATCGCTATCAGGCGAGAAGTCTTGGAGCCACGTCTGGGCGTGCGCCGCACCAGCTCAATCTTTTTGGCGTTGACGATGTCGGCGGCCAAAGGAGTCAAACGCGCGGCCTCCGCAATGCGCAGGACAGATCCTTCGGGAAGATCGCGAACATCATCCTCCGTAATTACTGACTTCGAAGATTCGTCGCGAGTCGGTGTGTCGGTCGACGGATTGGCTGGTGATTTCGGAACTGTATCGATGAAGCGGCTGGACGTGGTTTGCGCAGACTCTTCCGGGAGTGCCTTGTCCAGCACGTCCCGAACCAGGGCCCTGATGCGATCGCGGGTTTGGTTGTCCATAAATCGGGTTTGTCAGTTGTCAGTTGTCAGTTGTCAGTTGTCAGTTGCACGCGACAATCGATGGCGGCCTTACATCTGAATGATTAACCCGTTGTCACAAACACCACAACAACTGACAACTAACAACTGACAACTAACAACTAACAACTAACCAATAACAACTGACAACTGACTACGCATTTCGGAGATCCAGCAACCGTCCAGCCGACGCCACGACTTTTCCATTCCGGACCTTCATATCCACTCTGCCGACGTAGATACCGCTCCTGCCAACCTGAAAAATTATGGTGTTTCCGCCTGAAGGCGTCTTCTGCACGATGGGCTCTTTCATGAAGGTGTGCGTGTGTCCACCTGCAATAAAGTCGATGCCGTCCACCGCCGCGGCAACCTGAACGTCGCCGACAGTGCCTTCCCGTGGGTTGGAGTAATAGCCCAGATGCGTCATGCCGACAACGAGCGCGCAGCGTTCGCTCTCGCGCAGCGTTTTCACTGCATCTCTGGCAGCGTTGATCGGATCGTTATACTTCACCCCCTTGAAATTGTCTGGCGTGATCAGATTGGCAGGACTAATTCCTAACCCAAAGAGTCCGACGCGCACGCCGCCCAACACTCTAACCGTGTAAGGTTTCACGCGTGACTCCAAAGCCGTTCCGCGCACATCATAGTTGGCAGAAACAAACTCGAAGGTCGCGTTTTTCATTGCCGCTGCCAGCGCATCCACGCCGTTATCGAAGTCGTGGTTGCCCAGTGTCACCACGTCGTACCCAATAAGCGACATGGCCTTGTATTCAACTTGGCCTTTGTAGAAATTGAAATAGGGCGTGCCCTGAAACACGTCGCCGCCATCGACCAGGAGAGTATTGGGGTTCTCCTTGCGAACGCGCTTAACCAAAGTCGCTCGCCTGGCCACACCGCCTTTGCCGGGGTATTGAAGATCATTGTCCGGAAGCGGATCTATTTGCGAATGGGTATCATTGGTGTGAAGAATCGTGATCAGCGTCTCGCCGGCTTCTACGGCCAGCAAGGGCGCGCTAAGTGCCCGCCACCCTGGGGTCGAAAGCATTTCCGCCCGTGATTGCGGAAATGCAAGAGCAGCACCGCCGGCAATTGAAGCCTTGAGAAACTTGCGCCGGTTAATCATGGAGCCGGCTCCTCCTTGACTGCCGAAGCTTCCTTATCAAAGACAAAGCGGCCATCAAGATCTGCTTTGATCTCACGTCCGGCCGCAGTTTCTGCTTTCACGTAGTCAATCATCGCATCTCGTATGGTTATGCCCAGCGGCCGGGTGTCCTTTGCTGCCTTTAGCAAAGCCCCGTAGTCCCCGCCGGTGACTCTCAGCAGATAGTCAATGCTCACGACTGTATAAATCGCTGCCGGATCAATTTCCTTCTCCGAACCTTCAATCAACAATTTCGCGCTTTCCAGCTCAGTTTGCCTGTCGCTGTTGATCTTGTACTTAACTCGCGCCCCTGATTGTGCATCTCGTTTAGCCACGACCACGCGAAGCAAATCGAGCACTTGCGCGCCGGTCAAGTCAAACTGAACCAGGGCGTTCTCAAAAGGCAGCAACTCGAAAATATCTCGCTGCCGCAAGTCGCCTTCAGTGAATGAGTTTTTCCGAAGCCCGCGACCATTCGTGACTGCCAGCAAGACGGGCCTGCCAAGTTTCAAACTGGCCTGCGACTTGATGCCGTTGGTAACAAAGTTGCCGATCGACCCGGCGCCGACGCCACCCTTTCTCATGTCGCCCGTCAGTTTGCCGATAACGAGATCCAGCGCCTTTACCTTCGGGCTGTAAGCTTCCAGCATCTTGTAGACTGCGGAATCATCAGGAATGGTTGAGTCGACCGAGAGTTGCGTTTCGCCAACCCTGATATCGGCAGGCGCCGGTGCTGGTTTTGAGGCTGCTTGCCCAAACGAAATCTGAATAGCCCCCGCCAAAACACAAAGCAATAGCACCAACTTTGTAAGTACAGATGTGATACTGGACAACGTCTTGTCTCTTTCTTGCGATGCAACGCAAACTGTCCGTTTGCGTAATCAAACAGCCTTCCCCATCCCTGCCGGATGGTCGCAATATGCTGGCCGTTTGGTATACAAACAACTCACAGCAAAAAAATAACAGGCTGAGATTCTGAAGCCGATTGACCTGTGCGGAGAGCTTCAATAGTATGTCGCACCATAAGCAGATAGGCAACCGCGATTTCTCCGGTAGATCTGAAATTTCAAATCTGAGATCTCGAATTTCCTTTAACCCGCTTCGCCTCGATAGGAGATGAACAGCTTGGCTACACCCTCCGCACATATGGCTTCAGAATTTACAAACCCTAATCTCGAAACCCTCTTTACACAGGAACAGATTCAGACGCGCATCAAGGAGCTGGGCGCGCAAATCACGCGCGACTACGCCGGCAAGAATCCACTGCTGGTTGGCGTGTTGAAGGGCGCCTGTTTCTTCCTGAGCGACTTACTGCGCGCCATTGACACGCGCTTGAGTATCGAGTTTATGGCGATATCCAGTTATGGTTCGTCAACTCGTACTTCGGGCGAAGTGCGCATCATGAAGGACCTGGACGTGCCAATCGAAGGGCGCGACATACTGGTGGTTGAAGATATTGTCGACACCGGACTCACGCTCAGCTACTTGCTCGCTAATCTTAAATCGCGAGGCGCAAAGAGCGTGAAACTGGCAGCGCTGCTCGATAAGTTTGAGCGGCGCGAGAAGGACGTGGAGATCGATTACCTCGGTTTCCAGATCCCCGATCATTTTGTGGTTGGCTATGGTCTGGATTTCGCCGAGCGCTATCGGAACCTGCCGTTTATTGCAGTGTTGAAGAATCCTGCGCTGTAAAACAACCTGGCTTCTCTCTCTGTGCAAGCTCTGTGTCTTCTATGTCTCGGTGGTGAACCGCCTCCAAGGTTTTCCAACACGGAGGCACAGAATACACAGAGGTTGCACAGAGGAATCACCATCCACCGAGGAGTTTTCATGAAGAAACATCTTGTTATCATCGGAACGCTGCTCATCTGCGTCACCGCGGCGACCGCCAGCGCGCAAACTGACTGGTCGAAGATTGAGATCAAAGTCCAGAAGGTAAACGGCAATGTGTACATGCTCGAAGGAGCTGGCGGAAACATCGGGGTCTCAGTCGGACCCGACGGTATTCTAATCGTTGACGATCAGTTTGCGCCGCTGGCTGACAAGATCAAGGCCGCACTCAAAACGCTCGGCGAGGGAAAACTCAAGTTTGTCCTCAACACCCACTACCACGGCGATCACACCGGCTCAAACGCCGCTTTTGGTCGCGAAGCGCCAATCATTGCGCAAACAAATGTCCGCAAGCGCCTCTCGACTGAACAAGTCTCGAAGTTTTTCAAACGCACGACTCTGGCCCAGCCCAAAGAGGCGTTGCCGGTAATCACGTTTGACAATGCGGTCTCCGTCTTTTTCAACGATGAGGAGATCAAGGTCATACACTTTCCGCACAGCCATACGGATGGTGACAGCATCATCTTCTTCACCGGCTCAAACGTGATTCACATGGGCGACAACTTTTTCCATGGAAGATTCCCCGTCGTCGATCTGGAAGCTGGTGGCAACGTTTTGGGAATGACGAAAACGGTGGGTGACGTGATTGCTAAGTTGCCCGCGGACGTGAAGATTATTCCGGGTCACGGAGCCCTGACAGACACGAACGGGCTGAAAGAATTTCACCGGATGCTGGTCGAAACCACAGACATAGTCCGCAAGAAGATGGCGGCCAACAAAACCCTGGAGCAGATCAAGACGGAAGGTTTTCCCGAGGAATGGAAAGCCTGGGGCACCGGCTATATCAAAACGGACACCTGGATTGAACTCGTCTACAACAGTCTCGCTGCGAAGGTCTCTTAAGACGACCATAGTCCAAACATATTGATTCGTTCTGTTTTGGGATGAGAATTAATTCCTCCTCCTCCCGGTCTTCACCCGCGCCTTGAGCTCGACACATCTTGAAGC
The DNA here is from genome assembly GCA_045403245.1 of Pyrinomonadaceae bacterium. Taxonomy (GTDB): domain Bacteria; phylum Acidobacteriota; class Blastocatellia; order Pyrinomonadales; family Pyrinomonadaceae; genus PSRF01. The sequence goes on from JAXIOV010000096.1 coordinate 87,471, forward strand.
AAGAGTTCCAAGGTCCTTTTCGCAATGAGTAACTCGTTCAGCGCAAGCAGTTGTGCGCTTTGGTTTGAATCGTTCGAAGTCGCGGGCGTCTTTCGAGATTTGGCAGGCATCGCCGCAGCATCACGATAGATAGCCATCCTGCTGAACGCGATCCACATGGCCTTTTCTTGATCATTGGTTGCTGGCACTGTCAGTTCCAATGCTTCTCGGAGATCAGGAATATACAAATCGAATGCTGACTTTACCCAATGACCCCACTCGATGGCGGCGTTCTTCGCGAGCCTGTACGCGATGTAGGCGCCCAAAAGCGAAAAAATAGGGATCCTGGACAACCAGCCAGTGGGCGCGTGATCCTTATCCAGCGCCCAGAACACCACGCCGTAGTATTCAAACGTGATCAGCAGACCCACAAACGAGGTGTTTACCCACAGATCCACTCTAGCTCGGCCAGCATCTATGAGTGCCCGATAATCTTTTGGGACCACCGCCATTAGTCGATACCATCCCGGAATTGCATCAAGTCCATAGATCGCGCCCGAATAGATTTCAAAAGCTCGATAAATATTACCGAAAGAAGTTGGCAGAATGAGCTTTTCCTCAGTTGGAAACTGTTCTACTTTTTTTCGCTTGATTTTGTTCCGCCGGTTCCGCAGCTTTTGAGGAAAAGTTGCGGAACTGTATTTCTCGCGGTCCTTATCGGACTTGGCATCTTGTCGCATAAGCCACCTATAGCGCAGCTTTTCCGCAAAGTTCAGATAGTGTCGCAGCGGCCAGTATCCTTCCAGGAGTCGCACTAATCCACGGTTCAAGACGGAAAGAACTATTGCCCCCAGCAGGGCGAGTAATCCAAACGCCGTCAGATCGGAAAGCAGAGTATTTTGGGAGAGTATGAATCGAGGATAGACAACCCCCAGATGGGTTAGCAGAAAATGTGACGCTTCAATAAATGCTGCCGACGGCAGAATGTAGGCAATCGCAAAATCTCTATCAAAAAGTTTCGGCAGTTCACCAAACACTTCTTTCCCTCCTTTTGGGATTTCGATAGAAACCGATTAATCGTAATCCGTATACGGATCGCCTTCCAGACCGAACTGGATGATCTTTATTGTTGAACCGCCTGGCTGTTTGATGGTGAACTTCTCGATTGATCCGTTCTGTCGCTTGGCCCGGATCTCATATTTGCCTCCTTCCGGTTCCGAGAAAACCAAGATCATTGAGAGGGGCTTGGATTTGTATGTATTCATATCGCATCTGAGCCCGAACGTTTCATTTTCCGCCAACTGATTTTGATCTTCACCAAACAAGTAATGAACTTGATGTTGGGTCCCGCTCGGGTACAACTCAAACTTGATCTCGTCCCCAGTCTTGCATGGGATCGAGAAGTCGCCATATTTGAGCTTCATATTCTGCTCCTTTCACTTCTAGAATGCTGCTGCTCGACGCTGGGACTGAGGAAACGGTCAACGCAGGCTCGGAGGTCAACCTAACTCTTGCGTGGCAACCGTTACGGAAGCGAACGGAAGATAATACAGCCGGACGTGACTTTCAAGGTATTGACTACACTGGCAAAACCTGCGACAGGAAACTCTCGCCCGCAATTAACCTCAAACCAAAATTATCCGCAATAGTTTGTCCGATGTCGGCGAGCGAGTCGCGCGTGCTAAGGTTAACGCCTCGGCGCGCGTTTCTTCCGTAAACTAGTAACGGCGCATACTCGCGCGTGTGATCAGTACCTGGAAACGTGGGATCGTTTCCATGATCCGCGGTCAGAATCATCAAATCGTCATCGCGCATGGCCGCTTCAATCTGCGGAAGATGATCGTCGAAGTGCTCGAGCGCGCGAGCATAGCCTTCCGTGTCCCGACGATGGCCGTAGAGCATGTCGAAGTCGACCAGGTTGGAAAAGATCAAGCCCCGCGTGTTCTGCGCGAGCGCATGGATCGTCTGATCGATTGACTGCTGGTTGTTTTTGGCCGTCAAGTCCTCTGTCACACCCAGCGAGTCGTAAATAGAAGCAATCTTGCCGATGCAAACGACGTCGAGGTCCTCATCCTTGAGCGCCGGCAAAAGATTTTCACGCGGCGGCGGCACCGCATAGTCGTGCCGGTTCTCAGTGCGGTAAAAGGCGCCGGGCTCGCCCAGAAAGGGGCGTGCAATAACCCGTCCAACTTTGTGTTCGCCATCGAGCAAGCGCCGCGCAGTCTCACACATCTCGTAGAGTCGATCGAGCCCCATCACTTCTTCATGCGCCGCAATCTGAAAAACGGAATCGGCTGACGTGTAGACGATCGGTTTGCCCGTCTTGACGTGTTCGTTTCCCAATTCCTTGATGATCTCGGTTCCGGAGGCGGGAACATTTCCCAGGATGCCCGGCACGCCGGTCTCGCGGATGAACCGGTCGATCACTGAAGCTGGAAAACCATTCGGATAGGTTGGAAAGGCTTGTTCGAGAATGATTCCGGCCATCTCCCAATGACCGGTGGTGGTGTCTTTACCATTTGACTGCAAAGCGCACCGGCCGTAAGAGCCTTCGGGTTTATCTGCCGGCGGCACATTTTCTAGCGGCCGCACGTTGCCAAGTCCATAGCGTTGAAGATTGGGCAACCTGAGCATGCGCGACTCGAGGATATGACCGAGTGTGTCTGAGCCAGCATCGCCCCACTCCGGAGCGTCGGGCATTTCGCCTATGCCGGCGCCGTCGAGGACAATAAGTGTTATGCGGTTGAAGCTAGGCATGCTTTGTACAATTGAACTTCACTACAATTTATCATTTGACATTTGAGATTTGACATTTTTCATTTGGGTCTTGCGTTGTGCGGTTCTAAGAGACGTGGCAAATATCCGACAGAGTTCCCTGTTCTCTCCAATGATATCAACTATTAACTCGTTTCTAAGCATATCGCTTCGCTCAATAATACGGAGCCAGATCGACGTCTCGTTTAACTCTTTAAAAACAATCCGCAGTTTATGAACAAAATCAGCTGAGCTTTCTGCACCTCGAGCTTCGCCGTAGTTGGGTGCTGGAGAAGTTCCGGATCGCATGATTTGCCCGGCGATGTGTTTACCTGCTGCCGTTTTTGGCAGTTTGCTGGAAAGTTTGATAATACGAACTGCAAAATCGATAAGACGCTCCTCAAGCTCATTTGCGCGCGACCGAAAATTCTCGATCGGCTGCGGGTGAGAGTTTTTGCCTCGATGATCTCCCATAATGCTCTCCTACCCGTCGCGAGAGGGTAAATCGCACATGGGCTAGAATTAATAAAATGTAGGAGGTGAAATCAAAAACTAATCAGACGGTTGGAGCGATAGAGTAACCGGCCCTAGCCTTCAAATGACTAATGATAAATGTCAAATCTCAAATGATAAATTGTCTCCTCGTAAGCGGCCTTCAAGTGATGTCGCCCGCTTTTCGATGACAAATGATAAATGTCAAATCTCAAATGATAAATTGTCTTATCCCTTAGGCGCGTAATAACCTTCGCGGGCGCGCACCTGCGATTTTTCTTTCACGCCGCTGACCTCGACGCGAATAGCTCTAAACTTTCCGTCGCGCGCCTTGTTTGTCGGATAGTAACCCAGGCTGTACTGGGTGCCGATTTCCCTCGACACCAATGCAAACGCTGCGCGCGCATCCTGCAGGCTGTTGGCCACAAAATTCCTGCCGCCACTGGCCTTGGCCAGCTCGTTCATTTCCAACCTCGCCAGATTGTAGAGATCCCGGCTGGTCTGCATCCGCTCGAACGAGCCCATCTGACAAAAATCCACGACGTCGTCGGGTTTTGCCCGCGGGAAGAAAATGCGCCGCCAGCGTTGAAGCTGTTTCGCGGAAAGTGTTAACCGCCCATCGTCCTCGCAGTCTTTGAGTAGACGATCCTCGACGAAGTCTTCCGTGTTCACCTGGATGAAGTAAGTCGCCACGCCTTTGCGGAGTAACTTCGCTCGCGCGAATGCAAACTCCGAATCGCTACTCGAATCGACGCCGTCCGTCAGCGCAACCACGGCCCGGCGTCCGCTCAATTCATCGCGCGGGGCCGCTTCAAACACCTCATCCGCGACGCGTTCGAGGGCGTCATAAAAAGGCGTGCCGTTACTTGAACCCAGGCTTCCGATTGCGTTACGCAATTTCTTTCGATCATCGGTGAGGTTCGTCAGCACTTCAACTCCCGCAAGTGGCCGGTCGCCATTGCGCATCTGGTTGAAACCGACTATCGCCAGCTGGTCGCCAGGCCTGAGTGAGTCGACGAAGGACGAAGCCGCTCGGCGTATGAGATCGAGGTCAGCGCGCGTGGATCCAGACGTGTCAAGCAGCAAGGCAATCTCAAATGGCGCCTCAGTGGTGGCAAAGTTTGCGATCTTCTGCTGCTGACCATTTTCGAAGAGAAGAAAGTTTTCGGGCCGCAGCCCGGCGACCGGCCGGCCCGAACTGTTGGTCACCACGGCGGGTACAGAAACCAGCTGCGTGTCAACGCGTACCACGTCGCCTTCATCCACTTCCTCAGTGCCGGCGGGCTTTTCAGATGTGGACGGGGTTTGCTGGCCCGGACTGGTGACGCGGCGCGGGCGTTGTTGTTTGTTCTGATCCTGCCCGAGAACAGACAGACGTAGCGCCCCGAAGATCAGCAGGCCGGAGCAGGCTGTCAGCAAGAACGCAATTCTCAGAATGGAAGGCATCGCGTCTTTATCGTTTTCGGAACTGCCTGGGGAGTAATGGGAATCTTTGAGGGAAAATATAACTGGAAATCGGGCAAGTGCAAAACGCGGCGAAGGATTAATGGGCGCCGCAGGAACGGGGCAGTAGCCCGCCCGTCAGGAAGGGCTTCAACTTGCGGCGTGGCGCCCTCCCTGACGGTCGGGGTACTGCCCCGTCTGGCAAATGCCATGACAAGTGCTCACCTTGACAGTCTAGTTACGCTTCTCTTAGCATGACGACGCGTCAAGCGGGATGTTTGTCTTGATCTTTGGCTGGAAATTCGGGCACGTATGTCAATGGTAGACGGCTTCCCTTACAAGGAAGAGGTTGGGGGTTCGAGTCCCTCCGCGCCCACCATTTTGAGATTTCAGATTTTAGATCTCAGATCTCAAATTTAGATTTGAATGCGGAGTCGTAGTTCAGTTGGTTAGAACGCCGGCCTGTCACGTCGGAGGTCGCGGGTTCGAGTCCCGTCGGCTCCGCCACTTTAAAGCGGTTGCACTTCAGGTAGAATGAAGCGCAACCGCTTTTTGATTTTCAATTGCCAATTTCCGATTGCCAATTGGTGAGTTCACAACATGGCTGTTCATTCTGGTAGGCGCGCTAGATGATTGCTGTTTCCGAAGCCGTTCGAATCGTCTTAGAAAACACTGCGGCACTGCCGGCAGAAAGTGTTGCACTGGCAAACGCCTGTGGTCGTTTTCTCGCTGAAGACATTGTGGCCGACTCCGATCTGCCTCCGTTTGATCGCTCGCAGATGGATGGCTACGCCGTTAAGGCAGCCGACGTGCAATTTCCGCCGTCAATCTTACGAATAGCCGGCGAGTCTGCTGCCGGCCGAGGTTGGCATCAGGAGATGAGGTCGGGCGAGGCCGTGCGGATCATGACCGGCGCGCCCGTGCCGAAAGGCGCCGACAGTGTTCAGCAAGTTGAACTCACGCGTGAACCCGACGGCGGAGCGGAAGGTGAATTAGTAGAAATTCTGGAAGCGGTTGCTGCTGGAAGATCGATCGTTAGGCGGGGAGCCGAGATCAAGGCTGGCCAAACCGTTCTCCGTGCAGGCGACCGAATCAACGCGGGGATGATCGCGGTGCTGGCTTCGTTTGGTTATGCGCGGGTGAGCGTTGGACAACGTCCTCGCGTCGCCGTGATGGCGACGGGGACCGAGCTGGTTTCAGTGGAACAAAAACCCGGCGCCGACCAGATTCGTGACTCAAACAATTTCTCAATCGGAGCTTACGCGGAACTTGCAGGCGCCGTGGTTGAACGACTCCCACTCGCTGGGGATGACACAGCCCAACTGAAGCGGCAGATCAGCGAAGCAGCTGAACGCAGTGACGTCGTGATCACCTCGGGCGGAGTTTCCGTGGGCGTCTACGACTTCACCAAACCTGCATTAAGAGAATTGGGCGCGGAAGTCTTCTTCAAACGCGTCGCTTTGCGTCCCGGCAAACCAACGATTTTCGCCCGTCTTCCTGGCGGTACTCTTTTCTTTGGCTTACCAGGCAATCCAGTTTCAGTCTCGGTTACGTTCAATCTCTTCACCCGAGCGACTCTGCTCGCGATGCAGAAAGCAACGGAAACTGAGCTGCAAAGTGAAACGGCGATTCTGGGAAAGGCGGTAAAGGGTTCTGTCGACCGGGAAAGTTATCTACCGGCACAACTCAGTACCGGGGATGCCGGGCATCTGGTTGCCAGCCCCTTGAAATGGGGCGGCTCCTCCGACTTCGTGGCCTTTGCGCGCGCCGATTCGCTAATCGTTGTTCCGGCAGGCGCGCCCCAGATTGAAGCGGAGGCTAGAGTTCGAGTTGTACGTTTGCCGCAATGAGGTTCGGGGCAGTAGCCCGACTGTCAGGAAGGGCGCGGAGTGTTCCGTAAGGAGCCCTTCCTGACAGTCGGGCTACTGCCCCGTTGTTCATCGACGAATTGACGGACGGAGTTCGATCAGTTCCCGTATGCGGCCGGCTTAATTCCCAGAAACCCCAACAGCGCTTCAAGCCTGCGGAAGAAATTGATCCGGTTCAGGAGAGGGTTGAGCCAGCCGTTGGTAATGCAGTAATGCTTGTCATGCGGATCGTCGTGGTGGACCTGATGATGCTGTGGCTCCAGCACCAGTCGCATTCGCTGTAGCTGGCGCACGAAACCTGAGGGGTTTTCCTGGTGCGCCCACATGTGAAACTGGTTAGTAGCGACCGTTGCCGCGGTCATCAAAGCGGTGCAGAAAACGCCAAACGCCAGCAGTCCGTGATCACTCATCCAAAGCAGGTACAAACAAAACGCTAGTAGCGGCACTGCCAGGATGCAGACGTTTCCTACGAGCGACACCAGATTGTGCGTCGTGATGTCGCGTGGATAGAGGTGGTGCATACGAAACGGCTTGATCAGTGCCTTGCCGACGATGGGTGTATCGTCGTGAAAATAGGTATCAGCAAACCAGTGCACCATTCCGCTGACCAGATCCCCGAGGAGCAAACTGAATGGAATAGCCACCAAAGCCAGCCAGATGAGCTCAAGCTCATAAAGGCGATTTAGAGCAAAGTAAAGGCTGGGAAGGAAGACCAGGGGAAAAAGGTATGTAGTTGAGTGTTCGAGAAACGAGTGAAAAGGCGCTGAGTGTTCCTCGATCCCGCTATAACCGGGCGGCAGGATACCTCTTGCTGCGGCGCCATCAGCGTCGGTTGCGTCTGTTTTTTGGACTCGAGCGGACATTGGGGACATTGGTATGATTCTCGACGCCGGGGTTTCGCGATTATCAAACCGCGTAGTACTCAGCTCTTGATTTCTTTAAACTACGTTGACCGCCCTCTGTCCGGATTTTAGCGCGTAAGATTATTCTGATATGCTGCAAAAAAAATCGTGAAGCTTGGTTTTAACCGGCGAAGTCTGCAAACCCTATCATTTCTGCTAATGGCCGATCAACTGTCCCACGTCGACGACCAGGGTCGCGTAAGAATGGTCGATACCAGCGACAAGGTTACAACAACTCGCCATGCGATTGCATCTGCGCGAGTTCTGCTGACGTCTGAAACCGCCGCTGCGATTGCAGCCCACCGGACGCCAAAGGGCGACCCCATCGAGGCCGCGCGGCTCGCCGGAATCATGGCGGCCAAGCGGACCGCAGAACTAATTCCGCTTTGTCACCCCCTACCCCTAACGCACGTTGATGTCCAGGCCCGATTGGAGGACTACGGCGTTTATCTCGAGTCGTCAGTTTCCACCAATGCCCAGACAGGCGTCGAGATGGAAGCGCTCACAGCAGTTTCTGTTGCTGCGCTAACCATCTACGACATGTGCAAAGCGCTCGACAAGGGAATCACGATTTCGGACGTTCGGCTGGAACGCAAAACCGGGGGCAAATCGGGCGATTACCAAAGGAAGAGCTAACGTCTCCACAATAGCTGGAACATAGCAATTTTCCCCAGCGTTTACTGCTTTGGAAAAGTGCTGACTTAGAGGGAGATTTGAGCATGAGAATGAACATTTCCAGCGATGCACGACCACAAGCGAATGTCTTGTTACTTGCGGCGGCAATATCCATTGGCCTCTGGTTCATTCCCTTTGCCGAATTTCTGACCTATCCATTTCGCCTGTTTGTCACATTCATACATGAGGGTGGCCACGCACTCGCCGCGCTTTTCACCGGAAACTCGGTTGCCGGCCTGAGCATCGCGACCAATGCGAGTGGCGAAACTTACACGACGCAAGGCGGACTGATATCACAGGTGTTGGTTTCAAGTGCCGGCTACATTGGGGCAATGATTTATGGCGCCCTCTTGTTGGTACTGATTCGTCGGAGTGTTGCGGCCCGGTTGGTATTAGTTGGATCGGCTGCGGTGGTACTGGGGCTGACACTTATCTATGGCGTTTACAAACCACTGACCTCTGGATTGGGTGCGTCAGGAATTCCCTTCACTTTATTGGCCGGTACAGTTTTGTCGTTGGGCCTGGTCCTGGTGGCAAGGTTTGCTCGCCCACGCGTGGCCAGTTTCTTTTTGAGTTTCCTGGCAGTGCAGTGTGTACTCAACGCACTGCTGGATCTAAAGACCGTCTTCTTTCTCTCATCACCATTTGCGCCAAACGTGCCGACGGACGCTGTAAACATGGCAAATGCGACGGGCATTCCTGCATTCTTCTGGGCCGGCGCGTGGATCGTTTCGTCGCTCGGCATTCTGCTGTTGACTATGCGTCTCTATGTTGGCAGCAGGAGGCGACAACTTCAGTCAGACTTCTCGCTTGCCGAACTGGATGCCGGTGAATTTGCCCGGCCCAGCCTCCCGGAGTCGACCAAAACGCGGGACTTTTCTTATTGAGCCTAACTTGTCAGGATTTGCACGTTAAGAAGGCTTCATCAAGCTAATCAGCTGAGCAAATTTGCAGGTTGGGAGGGTAGGTACCAAGAGCTTCGCCTTCTTGAAGTCTTAATGCCGAGGTGCTTGGCCTTTATTGACCAAATGAAAAATGGAAAATCAGCTTTTTAGACCTGAACCTTGCCGGGCCAGCTACTCTCCAAAACTAGAATTTATAACGATAGCGTAGCGTCACGCCGCGGCCGCCGCCGTCCACACCCCAACTGATCCCGCGATAGGACTTGTCTCCGATGTTTTCAAAGTCCATAAAGATTTCCGAACGTTCGCCAATACGGACCGCCCCCCGCAGTCCAACCAGCCCGTAACCCGGAACAGCAGTAAATAGTGGAACTGACGTATCCGGGCCGGCGATGGAAACCCCATTGATGGTTGCGCCGATGGGGAGGAGCCGATTTTGCACCTGGGCCAGCGTTTCGCCAGTGGGGATCAGGATGCCACCCGCAGTTGTGCACCCACCGCCTCCGGGAGTCGTAACCCCACGAACACACGCGCCGCGGCGGAAGAAATTTTGTATGTTCGTGCGTGAACGTGCCGCGCCGGTGCGACGGTCACCGAGGTCGAGCGAAGAGAGCCGCCGCTGGCGGCCGGCCAGGGTCGAGTATGCTTCGATCCAGAAACGCCCGCGTGGCTGATACCTCAAGCTTAAGAAGCCGGTTGCCGGAGGAACACCGCCTTCGACGTTTGGCGCCAATCCGTTAAGGAGACTGTACGCGCGAATGTACGTGAAGTTGGCGTTGGCGCTGAAATCGTTATTGAGTTTTGCTCGAGTTACAAACTCGACGCCGTTGAAACGCGCGTCATCAAAATTTGCCCGCACCAGGACCGGACTCGTGGGAGCGGCTGTGACAAACACCACACCATTCGGATCCTGCCGAATAATCTCTTCACTACCGAGAAACGTTCCCACTGCGCCTGTTGGCAAAATGAGGGCTTGATCGAAGTAAACATCCCTGAGCAAGTTAGTGAAACCGGTTAACTCGGCAGCAAAGCGATCGCTCGTGTAGCGAAGACTCAGATCGAAACTATCGGTTACTTCGGGTCGGAGACGGGTGACGGGAATACCCGATGAAACCGCGTCCGCGCCCGCAGTGGTTCCAATAAAACCGCCGAGAGCCGCTGCGGTAACGGAATCAACCTCAAACCCGGTCCCTACCAATCCGAGTATGCCCAGGTCAGTGGTGTTGGGAGCGCGGAAGCCGCGAGTGTACTTCCCCGCGAGGTCGAAACCGCCGCCAAGATTCAGGACTGCACCGACGCGTCCCGAAAACGCCTCGAAGCGAGCGCTGTCATCCGGAAACGCCGGCCTCCCGGCAACCACGGGCGCGTTTGCCGCGCGTGATTTGTAGGAAGCGACGCTGTAACGCAGCGCTCCGCTGATTCGCAAGCGGTCCGGTATTACCGTGAAGATATCCTGGGCGAAAATGCCGGTCGAAAGATACCGGGCTCCATGCGGAATACGCGGGCGAGAAGGAGTCACGACTCCGTTGACCGGGTTAGTAGTAAACGCCGGGGCCGTGATCTTGTCGCGGTAGATATCACCGCCGAAAAGAAGTGTGTTGCGTTCGCCAAGTTGCTTGTCGAGATGGAAGTTGAATCCAAAGACATTCGTGCGCTCGCGTTGATTCGTTATTGCGCCGGTGGAGAGGCCTTGCCCACCCTGATTTATTCGTTCTTCTCGTTGCCCGTTATAAGAAAACGTAAACGAGGCGTTATCAATGAAACCGAGGTTTTGCTTCGAAAGGCGAGCGTAGAACAGATCCGTCATCAGGTTGCGCAGATCGGCAATCAGGTTTCCGTCGCCGCCCAGCAACTGGTCATAACGCCTGCCGCCATCCTGCTGATTTCGCGCGTAACTCAACAGAAATTGGGTCGAGGAGTCGAGGTTGAAGTTTGCGCGAAACAATCCGCCATACTGAGCAAAGGTGGTGTCGGGCAACCGCTCGCCGAAGAAGTCGGAGGGAATGCCCAAAAACCTCGTCAGCGCCGAGTGGTAATCGAGGCCATCTCCTGGCCGGACACGATTAATGCGACGCGCGCTGGCATTGAACAAGACTCCATATTTGCGCGTGCCGTAGGTAAGGAATGCGTTGCCGCCAAATCCGTTTGTTACTGACGAGTAGAATTGGTTGGTGTTCCCGTGAAGCTCGCCGTCACTGCCACCATAAATGGGAGCCCGCGAAATGAAATTGACCACGCCGCCAAGCACATCGGAGCCGTATTGCGAACTGTTGGGACCGCGCAGAACTTCGACGGTTTCCAAACTCGACGGCTCAATCAAACTAAAGAATGTGCCGACGCCACCGCGTTGCGCGCTCGTCGTATACCGCACGCCATCGACATAGACGGCCACGTTTCGACCTGTCAAACCGCGCACGAAAACAGCGCTGAGCGACGGCGAAGTGCGTTGCAGATTAACTCCCTGCTCCTCGTCAACCACCTGCGCAACCACTTCCGGAGCGCGCTGCAATACTTCGTTTTCGCTGATGATGTTGATTGGTTGAGACACGTTGCGCGCTTCGGCGATCTGTCCGGCTTCCGCGGTTACCGTCACTTCCTCGCTGAGCTGGTTGGCTTGCAAGAGCACCGGGATGTTTCTGATTTCTCCCGAGGCCAACTGAACAGACACGCGATGAGTGGCAAAGTCAGGCCGGTTCACGACGACCACATACGAGCCAGGGCGCACCTGGTTAAACTGGAAGTGGCCCTGAGTATCTGTCCTGGTTCGGCTCAACGTCCCCTGGTTCGCATTCATGAGTGACACTTCGGCGTTACTAACAACCGCATCGGAAACATCCCTGACCACTCCGGAGATTTTGCCGTAAGAATTCCCTTGAGCTCGTAAACTGACCGCCGTGGTGAAAACCATGGCAAACAACAACGTTAGTGAACCCAGGCGTGCGGCGCCAACCGTGGCCGCAGTCCGTACTCGTTTCATTTGCGCGGTCTCCTCGCGATCAACCAGGGAGTCCATTTCTCTAGTTTGCCGCAAGCTGCTTGAGAAATACTTGAGGTTACAGATTAGTAGCGGAAGCCTACGCGGAACCCACAACTACTACTAGGCTTCGTTGATAAGTCAGGCGGGATTGTTCTCGAGAAACTACTGCAGAATCTCTACAGCATGCTCCATCAGCGAATGGACCGTGGCGAGAACGTGAGGCTCATTGGCGGCAACGGCGGTGACTAGTACAGTCAATGCGATTGGCACCAGCATCGGTATTCTGAAAATGCGGCCCGTTCGTTTGCCGTCGCGGCGGTCTTTGGCCAGTTGCATCAAACGGCGCACACGAGTCTTCACTCCGCCGTCTTCGTCGGTGCCAAGTAGAAAAGCGCTGGCGGGCATCGCGGGTCTGATGCCGGCGGGAATCAGACGGGCGATCTTCACCAGCGCTGAAGCCAGGTCAAGTGCAATCTGTTCACCACGTCCAGCAGCAAATTCGTCTGCGGCTGCTTCCGAGGCCTCCAGCCAGGCCTGGTCCAGGAGACGCCCGCAAGGGATCATGACCAGTGCATCACGGCACGCGCGCATCAGGCCACGCTTTAGATTGTCCCGGGCCACAACGTGTCCGGTTTCGTGAGCAATTGCCGCCACCAGTTCCGCTTCAGAAAGCGAGGAGAAGATTTGGTTCGCGATGAAAAGGCGCGGACGAATGACGCCGACGATTGCAATCACCGGAAACTGGTGTTCAAAACGAAAAGTAGGAATTTTGACTTCTGCAAGGTGGATTGGTTTGGCATGTCGTAGCCAATCAGCAGCGAGTCTGGAGGTGGCTCGCCAGGCGGCCAGACCGCGAAACAGCGCCAGCAACAATCCAATCGCCGAGGCAATGGCAATGATTGCGAGTTTGGCGCTTACGTCTTCATGCGAATCGCGCGGCTCGTGCTCGAGATAAGCCGGCGCCAGCAGCAACGTGACACAAACGATTCCCGTGGCGATGGGAAGCACTCGAAGGAGAAAAACGAGGCCCGCGGAGTTGGACGCGGAGAACCAGCGAGTGCGCTTCCCCAGCAGCCTCCAGAGCAACGAAGCGACTAACGACGCGAGACTGTTGAAGGTCAACAGGGCCGCCAGTGCGATGCAGATTCCAAGCAGGAAGAACAAGTTTATCGCTCCTCTAGCTCGCGCCGCTTCTCACGAATGAGGCGATCGAGCTCATCAAGCAACTCGCGATCGTTTTCGCTGACTGCGTCGACAATGCAGGCCAGCACGGGCTCGACTCCGCGGGCGCCCCGACCGAGCAGGCCGTCAATCACGTCTTCAGCAATCCCATGCTCAAACTCTTCGCGCGTGACTACCGGCGAATAGAGAAATGCGCGCCTGTCTTTTCGCCGCCTCAACAGCTTCTTTTTAAAGAGGCGATCCAGCGTGGTCATTAGCGTGGTGTAAGCAACTCTTTCGCCAAAGGCCAGATAAACATCGCGCACGGTGACTTCGTCGCGGCGCCAGACCTCGTCGAGCACTTGGCGTTCCAACTTCCCCAAAGACTCACTTGCTACTTCGCTTGGACGTTTGAATCCACGCAATAGAAATCTAGGTGTTTTCATTGCCGGCATTGTCGGCCCAACTCCAGGCGAGTGTCAATAACCGGCAAACTTCGAGGTCGATCAATACTGGCTGGCGAATCCGAAACCGAGAGCCGTAGCGACCGGGTCCGCATCAGAACCGGGAGCCGTAGCGACCGGGTCCGCATCAGAACCGGGAGCCGTAGCGACCGGGTCAGCATCAGACAAGCGTGACATACCCAGAGGGACTGCAAGTGACCAGCGTGCCGTAGGGGGCGGGGCGGCTGCGGTTGGGG
>JAXIOV010000019.1:0-15177 GCA_045403245.1 Pyrinomonadaceae bacterium
GGGTTCTGTTCAAGTCGTTTGGCAAGGGTGGCCACGTTTGCCTGGATCTGCCCGGCCGACATTTCCTCCTGAGCGGCCGGCTGACTCGCTGTGGGCTGACGCGACATCGTCTCGACGCCATTTACTGCGGAAGGAGTGCCAACCTTCATATAGATCGCGATGGCAATTATCGGGATGCCGAGCGCGAGCGCGTACGCTGGACCACGCCCCGCTGACGTCTTCTCAAGTTTCTGTCCGGTTGTGTCACCGCTTACGTCCTCCAACAACCGTCGCTCGATCTCGTCGCGGTCCAACCGGTACTGCTCTTCTGACGTCAACCCGTTGCTAAGATCGGCGTCCAGCTCCGCAATTTGATCGCGGTAGATAGCAACGTTCGCCTCCTTAACTTCGTTTTCATTTTCCTTCACCGCGCGCTGCAACAAAGGTGGCATAACAAACGCCAGGGCGATTGCCACAAACACCGCGGTTATTAGCCAGAACAAGATCATGTCGTTTCTTTTTCCGGGTCTCCACCCAAAAGAGATTCCGCGCGGCGTCGCTCGTCGGCCGAGAGCGGTTGCTCGACGATAAGCCCGCGACGCTGTTTGACGTAACGAAAAAGGAAAGCGAGACCACCGAGCAACAGGATGAACGGCCCGAACCAAAGAAAGTAAGTCGTGGGATCCACCGGCGGCCTGTACAGGACAAACTTGCCATAACGGGCTGTTAAGAACTCGATAATTTCCTTATCGCTTTTCCCGGCCTTCATTTGGTCGCGAATTTCGCGGCGAAGATCTACGGCGAGGTCTGCGCGCGAATCGGCAAGGGTCTCATTCTGACAAACAAGGCAGCGCAGCTCCTTTGAAAGATTCATGACCCGCGCTTCAAGAACCGGATCGTCCGCCATCGGCTCCGCTTCCTTTGCCACCACAGGAAGCGCAATTAGAGAAACAAGCAGAAGCTGAAGAAGAAAGCGAGGTGTCACTGATTTAGTTCCTTGACCTTTGGCAGGATCACTCTTTGCCAAATCTCAGGTGTGATCGGACCCACTTGCTTGAAGCGGATGACGCCGTTGCGATCAATCAGAAAAGTTTCTGGCGCGCCGTAAACGCCGAAGTCGATGCCGACGCGTCCGTCCAGGTCAGAGACGCTCAGAACATAAGGGTCGCCGAGTTCGCCAAGCCAACCCAGAGCGTCCTCGCGCCGGTCCTTGAGGTTGAAACCGTAAATCGGCACGGCTCCCGAACGCGCGTATTCCAATAGCCACGGGTGTTCCTCGCGACAGGAAACGCACCAGGAAGCCCAAACATTTAATAGCCATACCTTGCCGCGCATCTCCTGCACGGAGAAGTTTTTCGTGGGCTCCTTCAGCTGTGGTAACTGAAAAGCCGGCGCCGGTTTGTCGATTAGCGGTGAGGGAACTACATGCGGATCGCGCCCGAGGCCGATGGCGAGGAAAACGACGAGTCCAAGAAACAGGACCAAAGGGATCGCGTAACGCATAGAAATCAACTCACGCTTCTTGCTTGGCCGACGCTGCGGCTATTGCTGTTGCTTTTGGGGCCGCGGAATCAAGCGCCTCACGTTGCTTCCTAGCTGCCAGCGCGTAGCGCCTATCGGTCAGCGCCAGTCCGCCACCCATGGCCATCAGTAAGGCGCCGCCCCAAATCCAGGTTACAAAGGGTTTGAAATACACGCGAACACTCCAGGCGCCTCCGCTGACCGGCTCGCCGAGCGAGATGTACAAGTCGCGGAAAAGTCCGGTGTCGATTGCTGTTTCCGTCATGACGTTTCCGGAGGCGAGGTACGAGCGTTTTTCCGGATAGAGTTTTTCAATCACCCCGCCGCCTTTGCTCACTTCAATCTCAGCGCGCGCTGCCTGGTAGTTTGGCCCCATGACGTTGGCGACGCCATTGAATCGGAAAGTGTAGCCACCCGCGGTAACCGTATCGCCGACCTCCATCCGCACATCCTGTTCGGATTGATAGCCCGTAACCAGTGTTACGCCGACGATGAAAACTGCGACTCCAAGGTGTGCCAACTGCATGCCGTAGTAACTTCGACTTTGCATCCGCAGCTTTTGCCAGATGCTTAGCTGTCCGCCGGTAGAAGCCCTAACACGTTCCCAGATGTTCAGCGCAGCCGTGGTGACAATCCACAGCGCCAGCATCAGTCCGAGGGCGACGAGTGGTTTCCACTGGCCGAGTACGAAGGGAAGGATTAAGGCAGTAGCTACGCTCACCAGAAAAGCCCAACGGAGCCGAACCGCCAGGTCCGGAAGACTTGCTTTTTTCCACCGCGCCACTGGCCCGATGCCCATTAGGAACATTGCGGGCGCCATCAGAGGCACAAAGACGCTGTTGAAATAAGGCGGACCGACTGAAAGCTTGGCTCCACCAAGTGCCTCAACGAGTAGTGGGTAGAGAGTGCCCAGCAAAACCGACCCAGCCGCCACCACCAGCAGCACGTTGTTTGAAAGCAAGAACGATTCCCGGGAAACGACTTCAAACTTACCACCGAGGCCGACCTGCCTGGCACGCCAGGCGTAAAGGAAGAGTGATCCACCAATAACAAGCGCCAGAAAAATCAGGATAAAGATCCCGCGCGCCGGATCAACGGCAAAAGCGTGCACGGAAGTCAACACTCCGGAGCGCACTAGAAACGTGCCCAGCAAACTGAGCGAGAAGGCCGCGATCGCCAGTAACACCGTCCAGCTCTTGAAACCTCCGCGCTTTTCAGTGACAGCGAGCGAGTGAATCAACGCGGTGCCGACCAGCCAGGGCATGAACGACGCGTTTTCGACCGGGTCCCAAAACCACCAGCCACCCCAACCGAGTTCGTAGTAGGCCCAGAAACTTCCGAGCGCAATACCACAGGTTAAGAATATCCACGCAACCGTGGTCCAGGGTCGCGACCAACGTGCCCAGGTTGCGTCGAGGCGGCCGCTGATCAAGGCTGCGATGGCGAAGGCAAAGGCGACGGAAAACCCGACATAGCCCATGTAAAGCATTGGTGGGTGCGCCACCATCGCCGGGTCCTGCAGCAATGGGTTTAGATCACGACCGTCAGCAGCGGCCGGCACTAATCTGGCAAACGGGTTTGACGTCAGCAACATGAACAGCAGGAAACCAATGCTGACGATACCCATGACGCTCAACACTCGCGCGACCAGTTGCTCCGGCAGATGCCGGCTGAAGAGCGAAACAGCAACGGTCCAGAGCGCGAGCATGAGTGTCCACAGGAGCAGCGAGCCTTCATGTGAACCCCAGGTGGCGGCCAGCCGGTAGTGAAGTGGCAGCCGTGAATTTGAATTGGTGGCGACGTTAAGAACTGAAAAGTCGTTGGTGATAAATGAATAGCCCAGGCAGCAAAAGGCGATGACTACAAATATGAACTGTGCCTGACTGGCCGGCGCTGCCAGCGACATCCACGACCGGTTGCCATTGGCCGCGCCGACGAGCGGCAGCGTGGCCTGGGTAAGCGCCATCAGCAGCGCGAGAACCAACGCAATTTGTCCGATTTCAGGAATCATGGTTGCTTTTGGACTGCGCGGCCTGACGCCGCTTTTGTCCTCCGGTGATTTTGTCGTCACTTGAGGAGAAAGCGCCGCCGGGCCGGCGCACTCCAAAGATTAAGGCATAACCGTTTTCGCAGCTTCGCGCTCGTGCTTCGCGGCATCGATAGCCTTGCCGGCTTCTGGTGGCATGTAGTTTTCATCATGCTTGGCCAGGACCTGCTCGGCGTAGAAAACCCCGTCGGATCCGATTCGCCCTTGTGCGACACAGCCCCGGCCTTCCTTGAAGAGATCCGGGAGAATGCCTTTGTAGACAACCGGAATGCTCTTGGCGGTGTCAGTAACAGCGAAATGAACTGTCAGACCATCGTCAGCTCGTTTCAACGTCCCGCTTTCCACCAGCCCGCCTATGCGAAACGTCCTGCCCACGGGAGCTTCTTTGGCTACCACTTGAGAAGGACTAAAGAAAAAGACCAGGTTACTTTGGAATGCACTCAACACCAGCGCAGCGGCCACCGCAAGTCCGGCGAGACCGGCGACAATAAAGGCAATTCGTTTATGACGGCGTTTCATTTAGTGCGATCACCTCTCGATTGCAAATCATGATTGGTTCGTTCCAGCGACTTCTTTTTCTTTGCCAGAAAGAACAGTTCAGTTGAGATTGCTATCAGCGTTGCCGCGTAGGAACCCCAAACGTAAAAGGCGTAACCGCCCATGGAAAAAAATGTCGACCAGTCCATATCTTAAGCTTCTGCCCTCGCAAACCAGGATGCGTTTTGTTCTCGCTCGGCAATAATCAGACGAACCCGAGACAGGCTGACCGCGATCGCGTAGAGCCAACAAGCAGCCAGCATGATCAACATGGCCGCGAGCATTGGTGCGGCGATCGACGGTTTTCCGAGAATCCGGATGGTTGCCCCCTGGTGCAAAGTGTTCCACCATTGTACCGAGAAATAAATTATCGGCACATTGATCACGCCGACGAGGGCTAGTATCGCACCGGCACGGTCGGCGCGCCTGGGATCATCGATTGCGGCCTGAAGCGAAATAAAACCGATGTAGAGAAACAACAAGATCAGAGTCGACGTCAGGCGCGCGTCCCACGCCCACCATGTTCCCCAGGTCGGTCTGCCCCAGAGCGAGCCCGTTATCAAAGAAAGAAAAGTGAACATTGCGCCGGTCACTGAAATTGCTGACGCCATCATCGCCGCCAGGCGCGCATTGAAAGCCCAGCCAATGGCTGCGTAAAACGCCATCAGAACGTATAGGAACATTCCCATCCACGCAGCGGGAACATGGATAAACATTATGCGATAAGCGTCGCCTTGCTGGAAATCAGTGGGAGCCACGAAGAAACCAACATACAACCCAACCGCGAAAAACAGGGCCGAGGGGACTGCGAACCAGGGGATTAGTTTACCTGCCAGGGAATAAAACGCTGCTGGAGATGAGTATTTATACCAGTTCATGAATCTATTACACCCTCGAGAAAGACGCTCTACTCCAGCGATATCCGAAGAGCAGCGGAGGCCGCCCACGGCGCAAAAACCGCTGCGAGCGCCAGCACGGCAGCCACCAGATAAAGGTTTGCGGCCGGGTCGGCTCCCATGATACTTGCATCCACGGCGCCCGCGCCGAATATCAGTACCGGAATGTAGAGCGGCAGAATCAAAAGCGCGATTAACACGCCGCCGCCTCGCAAGCCGAGGGTAAGTCCTGCACCGATCGATCCAATCAGACTCAAAACCGGAGTCCCGAGCAACAATGAAAAAAAGAGTACCAGAAGCGTTTGCGGCTCCAGGCCAAACTGCAACCCCAACAGAGGCGCGATTACCACGAGCGGAACCTCAGCCACCAGCCACTGCGCAAACACTTTGCCAAGCACAATCAGGTAAAGCGGCTGCGGCGTCAACAGCATCTGCTCGAGTGTTCCATCCTGGTAGTCGTTTGCAAAGAGCCTTCCCAGCGAAAGCATCGAAGCCAGCAAAGCCGCTACCCAAACAACCCCTGGTGCGATTGATCGCAGCAGGGTCATTTCGGGCCCAATCCCAAGCGGGAAAAGGCTGACGACGATCACAAAAAAGAAGAGCGTCGACAAGACATCGGAGCGACGCCGCCACGCCAGCGTTAAATCGCGGGTAACGATCCAGCGAAACATCGACAAAGTGGACGGGGCACTCACGAAAGTTCGAGCCGCTGAAACGAGCCTGCGGGGATATTTAGTTCCTGATGTGTGGCAACCACTGCCATCCCGCCCTGGTTCAAGTGGCGCTCAATAGTAGCCTGAATCATGCTCACTGCGGCCGCATCCAGAGATGCCAACACCTCGTCCAGCACCCAGAGTGTCGTGCCGCTTTTGATGAGCCGCGCCAGGGCCGATCGTCTTCTCTGTCCTTCTGAAAGAAAACGCGCCGGCAATTTTTCACGCCCCCCAAGACCTACTTCAACAAGCGAAAACTGTGCCTCTTCGCCGGTCAGCGTTTTTCCTGAGAGGCCACTGGAGATCTGAAGGTTTTCAAGGGAGTTCAACTCCTCTTTAACCCCGTTGCGGTGCCCGATGTAGGTAAGACTACTGGAATATTCCTCACCCAGTGTGCGAATGTTCGCACCGTGCCATCGGATCTCACCCTTCTCCGGGGGCAGCAAGCCGCAAATAATGCGCAACAAGCTTGTCTTGCCGCTCCCATTCGGCCCGGTGATTTGTAGTAGTGTGCCAGGAGTCAACGCGAAGCTTATATCGCTGAATAAACTCCGATCGCCCCGGACGCAAGCTACATTTTGGGCCTCTAGCATTGCTGCTCTCGCAAACCGAAAACTGACCGACAGGCAAAGAAAGTGATCGACAGGAATCAGTATGATAACTGAGAGGCGCGGACGTTGTCATGGGAGGGACTTTCGGGTGGTTTCCTCATTTGAAATTCTCGGTCCCTTCTCCGCGTCTCTGTGTTGAGTATTTTGCTTGACGGTATATTCATCACAGAGACCTCGAGGGTTCACAGACTGGGGAAGTTGGTAGAGGCTAGGCCGGTCTGGCGCGGGGTTCTACCTGACCATTCGCTTTCTTCCAGAGCACCCAACCCCCTTTCAAGACGCGTACATGTTTGAAGCCTGACTCCACGAGCACCTGGGCCGCCTTCACGCTGGATTCGTCATTCGGGCAGGCACAGTAAGTAACCACTTCCCGATTACGAGAAACATCCTTTAGCGGCGCAAGGCCGAGACGGTACTTGAGCCTTCTCAACTTCACATAAATCGCACCTTGAATCTTATCTCCTCCATCGATCAAGCTGCTCGCAGATCGCACGTCAATTATCGTTACCGGCTCGTTCCTGGCGAGTTTTGCCTTCAGTTCTTCGGCTGTGATGAAGGCAGTCCCAGAAGATTTGTCCGTGACCATGCAGGGGCCGGCAAAGGCAGCAACATCCGGCGTTGCAGCGCTTGTGATCACCAGGCCGACTGAGAAAAACGCGAAACTCAACAGATTCCATTTTTTCACGTTCATTATTAGCCCCCTCCGCAAGCTTGTTGAAAGTCCAGTCCGAGAACCAAAAATCGCCGGCGGTAGTGCCCGCTTGCCGGTTCGTTTCTTTTCAGTTAAAAGGGTTGCCATAACTTATGAAGAAAGCACACAACCAGGCGCCGAACTCAGGAAAGACTGCTTACCCCTTGTCTGCGATAGTGGGTCAGGAAGAGATGAAGCTCGCCCTTCTGCTCAATGCTGTCGATCCGCTCATCGGCGGGGTCCTGGTTATGGGTCAGCGCGGCACAGGTAAGTCAACGGTTGTGCGCGGACTCCCGGATTTATTGCCTGAAATTACGGTTGTCGTGGGATGCAGCTATCGATGCGATCCGCAAGACTATGACGGATTGTGTGCTGATTGTAGCCGGCAGGCCGCAGCCGGCGAGAAACTCAAGGCGCAGAAGTCTAAAGTAGGAATCGTTGAGCTACCGCTCGGCGCCACGGAAGATCGCGTTTGCGGAACCATCGATATTGAACAGGCGTTGCGCGACGGCCTGAAGCGATTTCAACCCGGTCTGCTTGCGCGGGCGAATCGCGGTTTCCTTTACATCGACGAAGTAAATTTGCTCGAAGACCACCTGGTGGATCTGTTGCTCGATGTGGCCGCCACCGGAATAAACAAAGTCGAGCGCGAAAACATTTCGGTGGAGCACCCCACGCGCTTTGTGCTGATCGGCTCTGGTAATCCTGAGGAGGGCGAGCTGCGGCCTCAATTGGTTGACCGCTTCGGGCTCTCTGTGGACGTCAAAACGGAGGACGACCTTGAGCAGCGCATGATGATTGTTGAGAGGCGTGACGCATTTGATCGCAACCCGGCAGACTTTTCCCGAACGTTTGCCGCTCAACAAGAGCAGCTCCGGGATGGAATTGCGCGCGCCCGCAGACAACTTGGCAAAGTAAGAATGAACCGGCAGTTGCTCAAGCAGATTGCGCAGCTCTGCTCAGAGTTAAGAGTGGACGGTCATCGCGGCGAGCTTACCATCGCGCGCGCCGCCCGGGCAGCTGCGGCGCTCGAAGGGCGCAAGCAAGTAACGGAGGCGGACGTAAAGAAGGTGGCCGTGATGTCACTGCGTCACCGTTTGCGTCGCGATGCGCTCGAGGATTCGCCTGGCAGTGAGCGAATCGAGCGCCAGGTGGAGAAACTATTTGAACGTTCTGACAGCCAGGGCCGAAAGGGGAAGGGCGGCACCGAGTCCTCGAGTGGTTCAAGTCGCTCCAGTAGCCCGGCAGACAGCAATGGTGGCTCGACAAAGGTGACCCCAAACGGAAGAAGAGGTTCGACGACATTCACGGCTCTTTCAATTCCAGCCTCGAAACATGGGCACACGACACCCAAGGTGGGAACCGCCCAAAAAAGCGAGCGATCCAGTTCGCGTTTTGAGAGCACTCGTCAGAATATCGGCAAGGCCGTTTTGGATCATGAGCGTGGGCGATACGTTAAATCCGGCGTTCGCCGGAGGGCATCGACGCGCGTAGCCCTTGATGCGACTTTGCGCGCACTGATGGGTTTCAAAACTGAAGTTTCGCGTCCCCCATCCCCGCTTTCGATAGGGTCCGACGAAAATCGCCAGTCACAGTTTCCCGCAAGCGCCCTGCGGTTCAAGATGTTTAAGCGGAAACAAGGCCGCCTCTTCATTTTTGTCATCGACTTATCCGGAAGCATGGCTTTAAACCGGATTACACAAGCCAAAAGTGTCATGCTCGCACTGCTGCGGCAGTCGTACATCAAGCGTGACAGCGTAGCGATCGTCGGTTTTCGCGGCGCGACAGCCGAACTCTTGCTGCCACCTTCGCGGAGCATTCTCCGAGCGCGGCGGGTGCTTGATTCGGCGGCCGTGGGAGGCGGGACCCCACTCTCAGCTGGTCTGGCCTGTTCACTGCAATTGGCCAGACGAACGAAGGAAAAAGCGGAGAAGTTTGTACTCCTGTTTACTGACGGCCACGCGAATGTCGCTTTAAGTGGCAGCGCAGGCGCCGATCGCGCAACCAGACAACGGACCATCGATGCTGAGGTTGCGCTCTTCGGCACAGAATTAAGAAAATCCGGTGTCAGGTCGATCGTTGTCGATACGTCAGCCAGGTACAGATCAAACGGCGACGCTATGAAGATAGCGGAAACCCTCGGGGCCCACATTGAGTCGATCGATCAATCGGGCGGCTCAAGTTAGATGGTTGGCGGGTTGCCGCTTTCCGTTCGGTAAGCTTATGGCTTACCGAGGCGCGGTGGTTGAGTCCGAGGCTACGCCTCAACCGTTTCTGCATGCTGGCGCCAGGCAGAGGCGCAGCCTCGACGTAAATAAGCTGATTGCGGTAAGCCAGAGGCTTACCGAACGGAGAGCGGCAGAGCCGCCTATTACCCCACGACAAGTCTTTGCGCAGAGTTTTCCCGCTTTTGCTCAGAATGAACACTGCAACGCAACCTCTAACCCCTGAAGAACGCGATGCTCGGGTGCTCGCGCTCTACGAACAACTCCTCGAAATCGAGCAGCGATTGATCCCCACGGGTCTGCATGTATTTGGGCAGCCGTCCGCAGCCGCCGAGCGCGCGGATATGCTCAAAATGATTGCTTCGTTTGACCGGCCTGAAGCTGGGATCCGGAGTTTACCTGACCTGGTGGCCGAAGGGCTGGAGTACCCTATGCCAAAGGTGCGGGCTCGGGTAACTGAACGTCAATTGCGCGATCGCGAAGAGATCGACACGATCGTATCGGAGGCCATCAAACAGTTTGAAGTAGACGGGATTGAAGCGGCAATTTCCTTGCTCGAACAGAAAGCGAATGTAGCTGCCGATCTCGCGCGCCCTGCTTTTGTGCTTCTCCAAAGAGTTTCAACTGAGCTTCAAACCAATACCGAAGTAGAGTCGCTGCTGCGTGCTTTGCGCGGCGAGTTTATTCAAACGGGACCCGGGGCCGACATCATTCAAAACCCGGCGATCCTTCCCACCGGTCGAAATACGCACGCGATAAATCCTTACTCAGTTCCGTCGCCCAGCGCATTCGCCCGCGGCGAAATTGTCGCCAACAAGTTATTGGAGCGATACCTCTCCGAACACGGTCGCTACCCTCGTTCGATGGCGCTGGTACTCTGGGGATTGGACAACATCAAGACGCAGGGCGAGGGCGTGGCCCAGGCACTGTGGTTGTTGGGATGCCGGCCCATACGAGATGCGCTGAATCGTGTAACTGAAGTCGAACCGATTCCGTTTGAGGAGCTGGGAAGGCCGCGAATCGACGTAGTGATGACGATCTCGGGAATTTTTCGCGATCTATTCAGCCCGACTGTGCAGTTGTTAGACAAGGCAGTGCGATTAGTTGCCCAGCTAGATGAGCCGGCGGAGTCAAACTACCTGCGGGCCCACGTCTCACAACAAGTTGAAAGTGAGAACTGTGAACTGGATGAGGCGATGACGCGCGTCTTTTCTAATGCACCGGGCAACTACGGCACAAACGTCAACTTCATGGTGATGGATTCTCAGTGGGAACGCGACGAAACGCTTGGCGATCTGTTTGTCACGCGAAAGTGCTTTGCTTACGGACGGGATTCGAAAGGACAGGCGTTTGAGGGACGCGAGGCCCGCATCGCAATGGATCGGGCGCTGGCGCGAGTGGAAGCAACCTATCAAAACATCGATACCTTTGAGATTGGTATCACGGACGTCGATCACTATTTCGAATATCTGGGCGGAATTTCCAAAGCTGTCGAAAAGCGCGCTCGAAACCGGCCGGCTATTTATTTGTCGGACACGCTTTCCCAGGATGCAAAGATCAGATCACTCGAGGAAACGGTTCAACTCGAGACCCGGGCGAAGACTTTGAATCCGAAGTGGTATGAAGGGATGTTGAAGCATGGCTTCCGGGGCGTTGCAGAAATCGAGGGACACGTCTCAAACACATTCGGCTGGAGCGCCACCGCGGACGCGGTCGACGATTGGGTGTACACCGAAGTCGCGAAGACGTTTGTGCTGGACGACGAAATGCTTAAACGATTAAGAAGCCTAAATCCTCATTCGGCGCATTCTTTGGTGGGTCGTTTGCTCGAAGCAAACAGTCGAGGCTATTGGGATGCGGACGCAGACGTATTGGATCAATTGCGTGAAATCCTGGCAACGCTTGAAGACCATCTGGAGGGTGTCGCTTGAAGGTAACCGTGTTGTACGTCGGTTCAAGTCTGCTGGCGCCCCTCAAGGCGGCGGAGCGGGAAATAAACCGCGCCCACAAACTCGATTTGCAGGTGGCAGCTCACAATTTTGGTTCGGCTTTCAGTGACCGGGAATGGCAGACCGTCGACCATGATCTAAAGGAAACGGATGTGGTTTTCGTTATCCACGTGATGGACGGCGAGAACGCCGCACGCCTGCTCACAGCGCTAGAACAATACCGTACGCGACACATCGCCGTCGTAGTTATCAACTGCATGCCGGAGCTGATGCGGCGAACGCGCATGGGACGGCTAGACGCATCAAATCTAATGGGGCAAAAGGGGAAAGAGGAAGAGGGTCAGGGGGAAGGGGAAAAATGGAGAGCCTTGGGTCTACTGGCCAATGTTGGATCGTGGGTTGGAAGACAAGTTCGCCGCCGCAATGAGAATGGGAATCGGCAGGGGTATCGACACTATTTGAAACTGGCAGATCGGTTGCCGGGCATTTTGAAATTTGTCCCGAGCACGGGCAAGCTCCGTGATGCGAAAAACTACCTTAACCTCTTCTGTTATTTCCTGCAGCCGACACCGGCAAACATCCAGTCAATGGTTCTATCTGCCGTTAAAGAGTACGTACCGGACAAAAGGTTGCAAAGGATCAAGGTGTCGCCACCGAAACGCATGCCGGCAGTTGCGATTTATCATCCTGACGCGCCCGCGTTGTTTGAAACGTTTGCGGCGTATAAGAAGTGGTACGGCGCTAGAGGTCCAAAGTCGAAAGTCCAAAGTCCAAAGCCCGCTCAGCGCTTGTTGGATCCGGAATCAACCGTCGGCCTCTTATTGATGCGGCCGCAGGTGATTAGTAAAACCACCAGGCACTACGACGCTCTGATTCGGGCGATCGAGGCTGAGGGTTTGAGTGTCATACCGGCGCTGTCGACGCTGATGGATAATCGAGAGGCTTGTGAGAACTTTTTCATCGATAAGACGAAGACCAAAGCCCAGGATCCAAAGTCCAGGGTCCGTTTTACAAAAGATGCAACTAACAACGGACAGCGGACAACCCACCAATCCAGAGTCAGCCAGATTGTTTCGTTGACCGGTTTTAGCTTTGTCGGCGGTCCGGCGATGAACGACAGTGAAGCCGCGTCTGAATTTCTCACCAGCCTGAATCGGCCTTATCGTTCGGCTCTCAGCCTCGACACTCAAACAATCGACGCCTGGCGCGCATCTCAAACTGGATTGAATCCGGTTCAGGCGGGGATGCAAATTGCCATTCCCGAAATCGATGGAGCTACAGAGCCTTTTGTCTACGGTGGGATACCAGCGAGTGGTGTTGAACCGACGGCGCTCGACGATCGCTGCACTCGTTTGGCCCGTCGCCTAAGACGCTGGAACCGTTTGCTAACTGCGCCACGATCCGAGTTGAAACTTGCGATGGTGCTCTTTTGTTTTCCACCGAATAAAGGAAACATCGGCACAGCCGCAGACCTCGACGTGTTTCCAAGCGTTTGGGAAACACTGCAACGGCTAAAGGCGGAGGGTTACGAGTTTGAGTTGCCGGTGTCGGCAGACGCTCTCCGAGACCAACTAATCGGCGGCAATGCGGCCACTTTCGGGGCCACGGCTAACGTCGCATATCGAATGAGTGTTGGCGAGTATGAACGCCTGTGTCCGTACGCCGCAGAAGTAGAGGGCGAATGGGGGGCGGCGCCGGGGTCTGTAAACTCCTTTGGCCGGGACCTGCTAATTCAGGGCGTCAATCTGGGGGGAATCTTTATCGGGATCCAGCCGACGTTTGGATATGAAGGCGACCCAATGCGGTTGATGATGGCGAAAGGCGGCGCGCCTCACCATGGCTTCATGGCTTTTTACACATACCTTGCGCACGTGCTGGACGTGGACGCGGTGATTCATGTGGGCACCCACGGCGCAATGGAGTTTATGCCGGGTAAACAAATCGGCCTCTCCGGCGAGTGTTGGCCCGATCGATTGATTGGCGAACTCCCGAACCTGTACATCTACAGCGTGAACAACCCCTCTGAAGGTTCGATCGCCAAGCGACGGTCCTATGCGGAACTGATTTCCTATCTAACACCGCCGATTGAAAACGCCGGACTCTACAATGACTTGAGCACGCTGAAGGATTTGGTGATCAACTACCGGCAGGCGCGAAAAGATCTGGAGCGCGAGCGATTGTTTGAATCGATCGAAGAGTATGCGGGCAAGTTGAATTTGAATGAGACGACACGAGAACCCCGCGCGTTTAACCCTTAGGCCCCACGATTCTCGATCCGCTGTCGAAAGTCTTCTGCGGTCAGGCGATGCCTGAACTCCTCCCGGCCGTCGATGGTGATGACCGGAATCTCATATCGATAATGGCGAAGTAACTCCGGATCACTTTCAATGTTTATCTCTTCAAGCGTATATTCATTGGCGCAATCCGAATCATGCATTGCTTGTTTAGCCTCTTCGCAAAGATGGCAGCCCGGTCGACTGTAAATGATTACCCGGGCTTTCGAGGGCAAAGGTTCCACGGTTTTTTGACCTCAGGCGGGTGTTTGATTATTCAGGCAGTCTCATGTTACACGAAGCTCGCCCCGCAAGAATCACCTGGCAAACCCAGGAGTGAAAAATCCAGGAGGCAACTATGTCAGATCAGAGTTTGGATAGATCGGCGGCCGTAGCGTTATTGAATGAGATTCTGGAGACCGAACTGGCCGGGGTCGTCAGATACACGCATTACGCGTTGATGGTTTTTGGTCACAGTCGAATCCCGATCGTCAGTTGGCTCAGAAACGAGGCGAGCACTTGCCTTACCCACGCCAACGAAGCCGGCGAACTGGTGACACACTTCGGCGAACATCCCTCTCTGAAGATCGGTGGGTTGCTCGAGACCCATAAGCACGGGATCAACGACATCCTGATGGAGTCGCTGGAGGCTGAGAAAACTGGTTTGGCTCTCTACAAGAAATTACTGGACTTAGTCCAGGGCCGTTCAGTGCTCCTGGAGGAATTCGCGCGCAAGATGATCGCCGAGGAAGAACTGCACTTGGGTGAAGTCAATAAGATGCTACGAAAGCCCGGCGAGATCACGCAGTTTAAGACCGCGTAGGTGCGAGACCTCAGATCGTACGGTGAAGTGCGAGCGGCGCTGCATTGCTGGGCCCACTTCAGACATTGCATTGGCTGCGAACTTACATCGCGCAATTGACAACTAACAACGAACAACTGACGCTCAGTCTTATGTTTGAACGCAGGCACGAACAATTAGCGCCGCTGTCCGTATTTGCCAGAAGAATGCTGATGGCATTGGCGGTGGCAATCGGGATCGTGCTGCCGTCTTTGTTTATTGGCGTAGTCGGCTACCACTGGATCGACAAACTTGACTGGATCGACTCGCTCCTTGAAGCATCGATGATATTGGGAGGCATGGGACCGGTGAACCCACTACGAAATGATGCTGCCAAGCTCTTTGCTTCATTCTACGCTCTCTTCAGCGGACTGGTCTTAATCGCGATCATGGGCATTGTACTCACGCCCCTGGCCCATCGACTGCTTCACAAGTTTCACGTCGAAGAATAGTTGACATGGATAATCGCCGCACGAAACCGAGGCTGCGAGTTAGTCTCGACGCGATGTGGGACAGTTCAACTGAAGCCCACAGCGCGGTAGTCACGAATCTCTCAGAGGGTGGTTGCTTTCTCGATTCAGTTGGCGA
This sequence comes from Pyrinomonadaceae bacterium, assembly GCA_045403245.1. Taxonomy (GTDB): domain Bacteria; phylum Acidobacteriota; class Blastocatellia; order Pyrinomonadales; family Pyrinomonadaceae; genus PSRF01. Next base: position 14,872 of record JAXIOV010000019.1, read on the forward strand.
AGTCAGGTCAGGAGAAATCGTCGGCTTTCGCATCCTGTTACCTGATGACGACTGGTTGTATCTGGAGGGTGAAGTCCGACATGTCGCGGGGAGTGGATTCGGCGTGCGGTTTGTTGACCTGAACGACGAGCAGCAGGAGAAACTGCGATGGCTAATCAAAATCGCGACTGATGCTCAAGGGCAAACGGGTCCGCTCAATGCGAGCCTCGTAGAAGAGTGAACCTTTGGAGTGCGGCGGGCCTGGCGCCGCTTTGGCCTTTCGGTTATATAAAAAAAGTCAGCAAGCTGCTGGGTTAAGCAGGGGAA
>JAXIOV010000224.1:0-7836 GCA_045403245.1 Pyrinomonadaceae bacterium
CTACGGACTGGTCGTTCACCTCCTGCGGCTCTCCACCACGCATCGCTGCGTCGCAGTAGCAGTTGGTTACAGGCCGGAGAGCGTTTGCCTGGAGAGGACTTTCACCTCCCTGAACGTGCGCGCTTCCAGGCGCGCGTGCGGTGAGCCTATGGCTCACCGGAAACAAGCATTCCGTGGAGGCTGTGCCTCAGCCATCAACTTTTGACCCGCAATCAGGCGCCGGAGGCGTAGCCTCGGACAAAGAGCACAATGCCCGGTAAGCCATAGGCTTACCGCACGGAATTCGGCAGAGCCGCGAAGTTGCAGCAGAAACCTTGGCAATCGCCGCAACTGGTTCGTTGCCAGCATCATCTACTAAGGAAATCCTCAAAAAACGGCGGGATCGATTGTTCTTTAACAAAGGTTGTGTGAAATTTGACTAACCTTGCGTTCAAAACTGGATTTCTAAAGAGGTTTGAGGTTTATCTCAGTTGTGGTAAAACTCTAGACGTCTTGTGTGGGGGCTTTCCCCGGCGAAGAGTTTGAGCCAACAGACCAATACCCGGCAGTCATTAGGAGACACCGTGTAATGCAGTTTCGACCAGTTCTAAAGCCTTTCCGTCAGGTTGCCAGTGTGGTGTTCACTATTCTGGCGCTGGCTGTTGTCTCGCAGGCACAAGAAGTCGCTCGCCAAAAAAATCCAGACATCAAAATTAAGAACTTCGGTCAAATGGATGACCGCTTTTATCGCGGCGCCCAGCCCAAAGAAGAAGATTACAAAACCCTGGCTGCGTTGGGCATTCACACCATCATTGACTTGACCGATGATCCTAAGGATTACGAGAAACCGATGGCCGAATCTCTGGGAATGAAATACATCCACATCCCGATGATCGCCAGGAAGTATCCTACCGAGGAAGCGACGGCCATCTTTTTGAAAGTTGTTGGAGATCCAAACACCGGCAAGTTTTTCCTTCACTGCGCCGGTGGACGTCATCGCACCGGAGCAATGGGCGCGGTTTACCGCTATAAGTTCTACGACTGGAACTTCGAGCAGGTGTACCAGGAAATGAAGAGCTATGACTTCTACACCAGGTGGGGCCACGGCGCCTTCAAAGATTTTGTGATGGACTACTACGATCGAATCCTGTCGGCTAAATCGCCGGCCGTGACTGCTGCAGCTCGCGATTCCGGTGACCAGAAAATCGAAAAGCAATAAAACCGCCCATCAAGATCAAAGCAAAAGCAAAGGCCACCCCGATCGGTGGCCTTTTTGAGTTTCGTACCGGGTGCTTAGCCCGGATGCTTAGTTATAAATGTAAGTACTACTCTTCTTTTGATCCCATTCGACACTGCTCACATGGTTCGCGTCCGCATTGAGTATCTCCTCAGTTAACTGATCGGTACTGATTTTCCCACCAATACTCAACTCGTAGACAATCTTGCCGGTCTCTCCCTCTTCAGCCGGGCGGTCAAGTATGCGTAGCTCCGGATTGAATCTGTGCCGGGCAAAGAGATCTTTCAGCACCTTCAGGGTTTGATCGACGTTGCGCGTACCAACGCTGACTTCCATCGCCCGAAATACCTGCCCCGACTCGAAATGCTCAAGGACCCAGAGAGCCAAAAGCACGAACACAGCGAGTATGGCCGCCATATCCAGCCGACCAACACCACACGCCAGCCCCACGCCGAGACAGATCAAGAGTACGGTTGTTTCTTTTGGGTCTCGAATGTTGGTGCGAAACCGAACCAGTGAGGCCGCCGCAAAAATGCCAAACGCCCGTGCCGCGCTGTCGCCGACGACCATCATCATCGCGGCAGCTACGACGGCCAGCAGAATCTGAGTTTGGGCAACGTATGGATTGCGCTTGGTGACATCGAGACCACGGCGCCACCGAAACGCGAGTAACGTGGCAAGCAATGCGGCAATCAAGAACCTCAGGAAGACACGAACTGCAACTGCGCCCTTGTCGTGAAATTCGGGCGCTGTCGGTGCGGTCGAGCTGGCTCCAAACAACTCATGTAGCAGCGACCCGGCCCCACTTTCCTGAGGCCGAGGGGTTGATTCAGGGATAATCGTCTCGGGGGCAGGCGATCGCGCCACACCGGAGTCGTTAACCGGCATTCGCAAACCACGATCGAGCAATAGATACACCAGAAGACCGCTACCCACTAATACGACGAGAAAAATTATCCAGAGTCGGATGGTCGCTGTCTTCATGTTCACGATTCCCTTCACAGGTTAGAGCGACAAGTCACGACGAGAGGTTAACCCGACGTCCCGGCCTCGTCGCTCACCTTCTAACGTATGTTCTTCAATTGATCGATCCTCCCGCGCACCGCACCTGTCAGGAAGGCGACGGTTTCCGGAGAGTAATTGGCGGCGCGAAAAGCGTCGCTGATTTGTTGTTCACTTAAACGGGAAAGCAAACTTCCAATCCAACGGGCCTGATCGATCGTAATGTTCTTGAAAAGACCCTGGTTCTTTCCGCTGTAGGCGAGCTTCACCGAGCCTCCCTCAACCCCGTTAACAAATTTTGACTTGGCGTAGTCTTCCGGATCGTTGCGATTGTGGGAAAGCGCGCCGCCTGTTTTGCCGAAGGTCGCTCCCAAATCACTGATGATGTATTGCAGTTCCGGGCCACCGTTCTTTCCTTTGGGCACAAAAACAATCTTGTTGTTGTCGTCCTTGAGATCCCAGTTGTTGAGCAGCGACATCAGGACCAGCATGCCCTGAAACTCTCTCGTGCCGGAAAATTTGTTGCTGTTCCAGGCCCACGACTCGAGGCGTTTCACGCCTTCCGGGCGAGCCTCAAACTTGACGTTGGCAAAACCCTTGCCCTCGCAACGCGGAATTTTGTAGCGCGGCTCAGGCGCGCCCTCAATGTGTGCGCAAGGCACCAGGTAATTGATCTCGGTCTTGTAACCGACGGCCCACACCAACCTGGTAGCCGCAGTTTCAGGCTGGGCTTCTTTACCAAGCTTCGCCACCCAGGTCTTGCCGGCCGCATCGCGGACCCGGTAGTTAATCGAGAACCCGCCACCCATCTGGTCTCGCACAAAGGTCGTTCGCGAAAGATCAGGTTTCGTTGTGCCGCCGGGTCCATTCAGCAGGTTGCGAGATTCGATCCTACCCGGATCTTGCCAGAGGACCAGTGTTCCCGTCGGCGGGGCTGGGGCTTCCTTCTTCTTGTTCTTATCCTTCTGCGCAAAAGCTGCACTTGAAATACCTAACACCAAAACCATTACTAAAACGAACCTTCTGTACATATAGCCTCCTGGGGTTGAAAAACTCGGCAGCCGCCGGAGCTCTAGGAATCCAGACTAATGCTGCTTTCAAAATGCAACTGACTGTGGAATGACGCTTCTCCCGGCTGCATGGGAACGCGTTCATACAGGCCTTCGGTATTCAGGATTCGGGCCTTCACATTATCTTTTAGATAAGCGGCAAGCACTACGTCTTTCAAATACCGCTTCAAATCGGGATCCAGAACCGGCGTTACCACTTCAACGCGCCGGTCCAGGTTCCTTTTCATCCAATCCGCTGAGCCAATGTAAACGTCTTCTTCGCCGCCATTCGCAAAGTAGAAAATGCGACTGTGTTCAAGCAGTTGGCCCACCACGCTACGAACGTGGACTGTCTCAGAAAGACCGGGGATTCCGGGTCGCAGCATGCATGAACCGCGAACGATCAGATCAATTTTCACCCCGGCCTGCGAAGCGCGGTAAAGAGCGTCGATAATTTCCAGATCCGTCAGCCGGTTGATTTTGGCCATGATGTGCGCCGGACGCCCCTCTTGCGCATGCTCAATTTCCCGCTCGATTAATCCAAGCATGCGTGCCCGCAGGTTCACGGGCGCCACCATCAGATGGGTGTACTCGCGCGGTCTTGAAAAACCGGTGATGAAGTTGAACAGGTCCGTCGCATCGTCGCCAATCTCTGGATTCGCAGTTAACAAGCCCAGGTCAGTGTAGATTCTGGAAGTAGTGGGATTGTAATTCCCGGTAGCGACGTGAACGTAGGTCTGCAATCCGTGGTCTTCCCGCCGGATTACCAGCGCCACTTTGCTGTGGGTCTTCAGCTTTACCAGGCCGTAGACGACGTGAACACCCGCTTCGACCAGCCGTCCCGCCCATTCGATATTATTCTCTTCATCGAAGCGGGCCTTGATCTCGACTACTGCCGTCACTTGTTTGCCACGTTCGCTGGCCTCAATCAGCGCCTGTGGTATCGGGGAGTTTTTTCCGGTCCGATAGAGACAAATCTTGATCGCCAGCACCTCGGGATCCTTCGCGGCCGCCTCGATAAACTCGGTCACCGTTGAGTAACACGTGTAAGGATGGTGAAGTAGCACGTCCTTTTTCTTGATCGCATCAAAGTAGTGCTTCTTCTTGCTGAGCGCCGCGGGCACCGTCATCCGAATCGGTCTGTCCCTCAACTCGGGCCGGTCTAGACCGTAGAGTTCCATCAAATCGCCGGCACCCAAAACTTCTCCCATCTCGTAAACATCGTCCGGCTCCAGCCGTAGCGATTCCGTCAGGTACTTGACCATTTCCTGCGGCATCGTCGAAGACACTTCAAGACGCACCGGATTGCCGAACCGACGCTCGCGAAGCGACTCTTTGATAAGCCGCAAAAGATCCGCCGCCTTGTCGTCTCTTATCTCCACGTCCGCGTCGCGGGTGACACGAAACATGTGGCTCTTGCTCAAGCGCATGCTCGGGAAAAGAGAATGAAGGTTTGCGTCAATGAGTTCTTCGAGCAGAATGAATTTTTGGCCGCTGTCGCCTACCGGTATCAGACGCGGCACCACCGGCGGCACCTTGATTCTCACAAACCGCGGCGCGCTGCTCAGCGTGATTGGCTCATCAGGATTCCACTCGGTTTCGACAGTCAATCCGATGTTGAGGCTAAGATTTGTGATGTGCGGAAACGGATGCGCCGGATCGACCGCCAGCGGAGTCAGCACGCGAAACACGTTTGTCATGAAATACTGGTGAAGCGCCTTTTTCTCACGCGACGTCAGGGATTCATACGCATAAACAATCTCAACGCCTTTTTTCGCGAGTTCAGGAATCACCTGGTCGCGCAAACATTCCACCTGGAGCCTGAACATCGGCAGCACGCGTTCCCGGATCACCTTGAGCTGTTCAAGTGGCGTCAGCTCCCCGGGGAGCGGGACGATGTCTTTGATGTCCAGCATTTCCTTGAGGCCTGAAACCCGTACCATAAAAAACTCGTCGAGGTTGCTGTTGAAGACCGCGAGAAACTTCAGCCGCTCGAGCACGGGCAGCGATTCATCAGCGGCCTCTTCCAGCACTCGGCGAAAGAATTCCAACTGGCTCAAATCCCGGTTGAAGACAGACCAGGCCAGAAAAGGTGTCTCGTCAGCGGACCGGGGAGTTGCTGCCGACACCCGGGCGCCGGCTTCGGTTTTGTCTTCTGGGGTTGTCATGGCAGTTTTGACTGAAAAACTGGCTAATAAACTGCATCCAGTGTTCTGTGCTTCCGCATGCGGCAAGAGTTCCGTTAGATGCCCTTTATCTCTAAACGCGAGATTCACTCAGTGAATGGGCCACGAATTTTTCGCGGCTGGGTGATCTTCCCGGCCAGAAGGGCCTTTTCGGCAAACGGATCAGCTTCTTATCTCCAACCACGATTGTGCAACGTCCCACTATTCCCTGAACATTAGGCCGGATACTTCCGGGCAGTCAAGCCGCTCAAATTTGGGTATCGCCCTGATCTATAAAGCACACTGTTGGTTTGCGACAAGATTAATGTTCATTCAACGTACGCGCAAACTAACAGCCACGCCATGACCCCTACCAAATTTCCGTAGAGACCAGGTCCCAAATCCGCGCCTGAGTTGTTAGTGGTTGGTGAGGTCGAGGGCCCAGCGTCGATGTACTGCAAGTTCGGCAAGGTAGCCTACCACAGTCGCCCGGCGATGCCAGTCTGATACGCATACCAGAAACCAAATGCAATGCTGAAAACTCCGGCAATTGTTTGCAGTCCATAGTTGATTCCGGTGAGACGTCGCGCACTTAGCACAAGGGGTAGTCCAATCAAACCAGACATCAGGAGCATTCCGGCCGTGGAACCAATTCCAAAGAGCAACAGGTAAAGCAGTCCTAATGACAGCGACTGAATCTGGGTCAACACCAGCAGGGTCAGCGCTGCGGATCCAGCCAGGCCATGCATAGCGCCAACCAGGAGCGGCTTAAACCCAAGCCGCGAAATCGCGTGCGAGTGTGACGTCGCCTTTGAAACAGGTCGATTGTGCTCGGTCCCGTGTTCGTGGAAATGTATGTGCACGTGTGATTGGCCATCGTGAGTGTGTTCGTGTAGGTGGACGTCGCCGCGCCCACGGAATACGCGCCACACCGCCAGCGCCCCCAGCGTGATAATCATCAGCGCGACGCCAAACTCGAGCCAGCTCGCGACGGCTTCCGGAATCGCAACCCGAAAGACCAGGACCACCAGACCCACGACCAGCAGCGAGATTGTGTGCCCGGCTCCCCATAACCCGCCAACCAGAGTCGCCCGAAGCAGGTTGCGATGTTCGCTGACTATGGTTGACACGGCTACGACGTGGTCCACTTCGGTTGCGTGTTTCAAGCCAAATATCAACCCGAGACCAAGTAGCGCCAGTGCGCCCGTCGAAATTAAGGAGGATGCTTCCATCTATTTTGGACCAACTTCACTCATGGAGACGCGTTCAGGTGGCGTGCACTGCAAGTGTATCAGAACCGGGAGCGGTAGCGACCGGGTTCTTCTCACTCCACCTCCTCGTATCAGAACCGGGAGCCGTAGCGACCGGGTTCTTCTCACTCAACCCTCGTATCAGAACCGGGAGCCGTAGCGACCGGGTTCTTCTCACTCAACCTCCTCGTATCAGAGCCGCGAGCGGTAGCAATTCTTCTCGCTACTCAACGTGTCTCGTCAGGTCGGGCTTGCTGCGCTGCTAATGCGAAGTTTGAGACCCGTGACAGCAACCCAGTCGCTACCGCTCCCGGTTCTGATACGGCTGGCGAAGCGCTTTTGGTATCAGAACCGGGAGCCGTAGCAATTCTTCTCGCTACTCAACGTGTCTCGTCAGGTCGGGCTTGCTGCGCTGCTAATGCGAAGTTCCGGCGCGAAGATGTAGTAGTAGTTGTTTCGCTTGTAAAACTTCGGTCCTTCGACGGTTGGGTGTTTGTCGTGTCCGTCGAAGACAATCGCCCCATCGTCCAACAGCTTCGTTCCGTCCCGACTCATTCGACTGACGACGAATGCTTTTGATGCCGGAGCGGCTGGCTGCCATCGCACTGACTAAATTGGCGCTGCCGTCCGCATCCCACAGTGGGCACGGATCGATCCAGCCTTTTGCTTCCTTGACCAATAACGGTTGCGACCACGGTCCGACGGGATTCTGCGCTTTCACCAAATAGATTCCATAATCCGGGCCCGAGTAATAGATCAGAAACTCACCCTCGTGATAACGAATTGATGGAGCCCAAACACCATTGCCGTGTTGGGGTTTGCGATAAACGTCGAATGGTGGTTGGCGAGTGAGACCGTAACCAACCAGGCCCCAATTCACCAGGTCTTTTGACTGCAAGATAGGTAATCAATTGGATGTGCGGCCCACGTGGGGAAACGAGATCGCCGCGATGATCAAAGGGGGGCAATGCAAGGGCGAGAGCGGTGGTCAGTGTTTCCGGCAACTAGCGCATCAGAACCGAGCGCGGTAGCGCCGGGTACAGAACCGAGCGCGGTAGCGCCGCGTGCTACAGTCTAGATATCTCTTCCCAAAGCGCGATACACGTTAATTTCCTGCATCCGGCGCGTTGCCGCGCTCGATCCTGTAGTTGACG
>JAXIOV010000110.1:0-35605 GCA_045403245.1 Pyrinomonadaceae bacterium
AATCTTTGGTAGTGGTGTAATTGTGTGTTGCGGTCAAACACAGAGTTGTTCGTGAAATTCGAAATGCCTCGTTTACGAGGCTGGCCCAAAAGGGCGAATAGGCCAGTCGTTTTACGGCTGGTTAGCTGCCGCCAGGAATGATTGGGAGGCCGTTTCAACGGCCTTGCTCCGAGCCGCAATCCGAAAAAGGCCGCTGAAGCGGCCTCGACAAAAACTACGCGGCAGTGAACCAGCCGTAAAACGGCTGGCCTATAGGCCCACGGGGCTGCCGCCTGAAGGCGACAAGCTGGCTCGTGATTTCAGCAGGCCCGTAACCACCCAGCGGTGTTTCCAACAGATTCGAAGCAGTTCTTGACTGCAACACACAATTACCCCACTACCCAATCTTTCTTTTTCTTGACAGGACCCGAAGACCACCTGTAACCTCTTCCCTAGATTGTCTGGGGAACGTTAAGCCGATGGCCAAAACCAGGACCGACTTGATGCAGGGAACGCTTGAGTTGTTGATTCTCAACACACTCTCGCGCGAAGCCATGCACGGATATGGGATAGCGCAACACATTCATCAATGCGTGGACGACCTGATCAAAATCGAGGATGGCTCGCTTTATCCCGCCCTCTACCGGATGGAGGAACGGGGTTGGGTTGAATCTGAATGGGGCGTTTCGGAAAACGGGCGGCGGGCCAGGTATTACAAACTTACTCGCGCGGGCAGAAAACAACTGGCAGCCGAGTGCTCCAACTGGGAACGTATTTCTCAAGCGATCACTCGAGTCCTCCAACCGGTCTAAAGGAACAGCGGGATGTCGCGAGAGTTCATCACAAACTGGCGAAAAGCCGCGGTGATTGAAAGAGAAGTCGCCGAAGAGTTGCGCTTTCACTGCGAAATGCTGGCCCAGGAATACCAGGCGCGTGGACTCTCGGCGCAAGCTGCCAAGACGCTCGCCTCACAACGCTTTGGCGATATCGACCGGATTCAAGGGGAATGTGTTGCCATCAGAAAGAGAAATCGCCGGGCGGTGAAATTGTTGAAGATAACGTTTGCTATTTTCTTTGTGGCCGGAGTGTTGTTGAGGGTGGCTGATCAGGGAGCGCCCTTCACTCATCTTGGGGATGTCATGGTGATGACCGCCGTGCTCGGTCGCTTGTTGCTGCACGCTCGAGGATTGCGAACTACTCTGCGCTCTGAACTGAAAGACTCCACACTAGTTCTTCCCCGGCTTGATGCAGTTTCGTCGATTTCGCCTTATGACGAATTTGGTCGCAGTCCCGTCGAACGAGTTCTAGCTGACAAAACTCGTCCGGATTCTTAACTGGTTCTGCCTTACAACAAAAGGTCAAACCCATCTTGAGGAATCAATGTGGATCCTCAAGAGACGATATTCGTGTATCTCGAGTTCGTTTGAAACCAATGCTCAAGATCCAGGATTTGAACAAGACCTACGCGAGCGGTGTCCAGGCACTCAAGGGAGTCAGCCTTGAAATAGCGCCCGGAATGTTTGGACTGCTTGGGCCAAACGGGGCCGGCAAGACAACTGTGATGAAGATCCTGGCGACGTTGCTCGATCCTGATTCCGGCTCGGCCGAAATGGACGGCGTCGATTTGATTGCGCGTAAAGAGAAAGCGCGCAGAATGCTCGGATACCTCCCGCAGGAATTTGGCTTTTATTCAACACTCACCGCTGAACAAACGATCGATTACTTCGCCAGACTCAAGGGCGTCACAAATAGAAACGAGCGCCGGGCTTTGGTTAGCTGCCTGCTGGAGAGAGTGAATCTCGAAGACGCACGGCGACAACGCGTGGGTGGATTCTCAGGCGGCATGCGGCAGCGATTGGGCATTGCTCAGGCCATCATCGGTCAACCGGAACTGCTTATCGTTGATGAGCCGACAGCCGGACTCGATCCGGAAGAGCGGGTGCGTTTTCATAATCTGCTCTCCGAAACTGCCGGTGAGAACACCGTGGTCCTGCTCTCAACGCACATTGTCGCTGACGTCTCAAATCTTTGCAGTCGCGTGGCGATCATCCGTCACGGCAAAATCCTCGCGTCAAACACCCCGCAAATGGCGGTGGAGCAACTTGAGGGCTCGGTCTGGGAGGCGACTGTGCCGCGGGAAAATGCTCAGGCTGTAAAGACACGTTTCAAGACAATCTCTTCACAGATGGTTGGCGGACAGATGCGCGTAAGAGTAATCGAGAAAGGCGCGCAGCCGGGCCCTGAGTTCAAGCAGGCCACTCCGACGCTCGAAGACTACTATCTGAACCTGGTCAGTCAGCCAGAAGCAGCGAATTGAGATGCCGAAGCACTTTTTCACAATCTTTCGTACGGAGGTGCTCCTTAACTCAAGGCGGGTCGCTCCTTATGTATTGATGATTCTGTTCGCTGCTAACGCGGTCCTGTGGTGGGGTCGAGGGCCGGCCGTCAAGTTTGGCTGGGCTACAAACAGCGAGTACTACATCATGAGAAACCTCCAGGCTTTCTCTTTTTTGTTGGGACTTCCGATCTTTAACGCAATCATTATGGGAGACCCGGTAATCAGAGACTTTCGCACCGGAGTGGATCCGCTAGTCTTTTCAAAGCCGATTGGTCGCGCCGAATATCTGCTGGGCAAGTTCTGCGGCAGCTTTTTTGTGCTGGTCTGCTGTCAAAGTGCTTTCGTGCTGACGCTCATCCTGCTGCAAGCATTTCGCACCGCGGAGATGATTGTTCAACCCGTGAAAGTGCTAGTCTATTTCAAGCTCTTCTTTTTCTTCCTCGTGATCTCACACCTGGTGCTGGCTGCTTTTTACTTTACCGTTGGCACTCTCACTCGCAACGCCCGAATAGTCTACGGCTTAGCTGTCTGTTTTTATCCCGTCTACATCTCTTACCAGGTCTTTTTACTAAAGGGCCTGCCGCCGAGTTGGAAAACCTTTCTCGATCCTTTGCTGATAAATTCGGGGCCGGGAGGTGGCGGCTTTGGACACAGCGCCGATTTTCTCAATCGATACGTCGTCACGTTTAGCACGAACATGATTGCGAATCGCGGGCTCTGGATTCTAGTCAGCGGAGTTTTCCTGGTAATTCTTTATCTCCGGTTCAGCATCGCCGAACGATCGGGAAATGTGGCGGGCCCCCTCACGCTAAATCTTTCAACCGCGACCGAAAGGGTCTATGCCGAACCGGAGAGTTTGCCTGCGACGCGCGGCGACTGGGCCTCTCCGCTTGATTCACTGCAACAGGAGAAGCCTCAGGCAGTCCCTCTCCCGGACTTAACAAGGGCTAACGAAGGGGTTCGCGCGAACATCAGTAAGCTGGTCGCGGCAGTGGCAGTTGAGTTTCGATTGCTTCGCGCGGAACGAAGTCTTGTCGTGATCATGCCCCTGGCGATCTTCCTGTCTACGCTGGAGCTGGTTTTCTATGAAGTTGTTCCTGAGGTTTCTTATTCCGCCACTTATGCGGGTAGCACAACCCGGACTTTGTTGTTGTTCCTGATTGGCATCACCGTTTTCTACACTGGTGAGGCGATGCATCGCGACCGCGAACTGCGCATAGACTCTATCTCATGGACCATGCCTGTCCCGAACACAACTCTGTTGCTCTCAAAGTTTCTGACAACGCTTGTCCTGTCGCTTTCACTAATCCTACTGGTGTTTTTGACCGCAATTGTTACGCAAATTGTGAGGGGCCACGTCCCGGTTGATGTCCTGCCTTACCTCGTAGCCTACTTTGTGATCCTGATTCCGAACGTGGCCTTCCTCGCGGGGACCGCCGTCGCATTGAATGTATTGCTGCGGGATAAATACGTGGCCTACGCGGTCAGTATCGCAACAGCCGGCGGCCTGTTCTATCTCTACAGCCTGGGCTACAACCACTGGCTTTACAATCCATCTCTTTACAGGTTATGGGCCAACCACGATTTGTCCCTCGCGGGCAGTCAGACACGATTTCTGCTGCACAGGGTCTACTGGTTGGCCGCTACTGTCATGCTTTTGGCGATCGCCCACTTTTGTTTTGAACGTTCGACGACTCGGAGTTTGTTTGACCAGGGGCGACTCAGTGGCAGAGGCTGGTCCGCTCTTATGGCACTTGTTTCAGTACCAGTAGTAGTTATTTTCGGTTTCCTCATTGCATGAAGTCTATTGGCCGCGTTTCAACCTGTAACTGACGCAGTACCTTCACAACCCATTAACGTTGACACATCAGCTGATTTGGCATACAAGCGCCCTGCGTTAACTCAACAACTCATCGCGGAGGAGTCAATGAGCGAGATACCTGTTGGCACGCACCCAACCGGCCCGGAACTCGGCGTTCGTTCCATCGTCGTCGGGCTAATCGTCGCCGTGGTAATTGGCAGCGCCTATCCCTACTGCGTTCTAAAACTGGGCTTTGGCCCAAACCTCTCCGTCGTGTCCGCCTTCTTTGGTTTCATTGCGCTGGTACTCATTCTGCGTGCGACAGGCACCAACCCCCGCGAAAACAATATCGTGCAAACTATGGGCACCAGCGCCGGGCAAACAGCTTTCATGTGTGTGCTGCTGGCTGCTTTTGATCTGCTCAACGCCAATGGGGTGCTCAACCCGGCAATTCACCTTGGCACCTGGCAGATCTTTTTCTGGCTTTGCAGCGCCAGCCTGCTTGGCATTCTTCTGGCAGTGCCGATGCGCCGCCACTATATCGACGAGGAAAACCTTACCTACGCCGATGGATTGGCAGCGGGTGAAACGATCGCCGTGCTGCATGAGGGACGCGAAAAAGGCACATCGGCAGGACCAGTGAAGGCACTCGGGCTCGGTGGACTTGCGTCCGGCGGACTTATGATTCTGACCAGCTTCATCAAGCTCTTCCCTGACACGTGGTTTTTACCGGGACCGGGAATGCAGCCAATGAACATCGGCTTTAACTGGAGTCTGTTGTCCTTTGGGTCGGGCCTGCTGGTGGGATTTCGCGTTTGTCTGGCCATGGCCATCGGCACCGCGATTGCCTGGTTCATCCTCCCCGGGTATCTCTATGCGCACGGAATGATTCCGGAGCAAACCTTCCCGATGACGCTTCGTTGGGTGATGTGGCCGGCAACAGGTTTGATGGTCGCGGGCGGACTAATGTCTCTTGTGCTTAAATGGAACCTGATCGTGAAGACCTTTCGCGGGTTGAAGTCCAACAAACTGGACCAGCGCGACTTTCCGATGCAATACGTGGCGATCGGTGCGATCGCGATGACCGCAATAGTTTGTGTGGTCCAAAAGCTTAGTATGGGGATACCTATTTGGCTTTCGCTGACCGCAGTCATCCTGTCGCTGCCGCTGATGCTGGTAGGTCTACGCGTGTTAGGTGAAACGAATTGGGGACCAATCAGCGCGATGTCAAACATGATGCAGGCTATCTTCGCAATCATCTCGCCCGGCAATGTGCCGGTCAACATGTCGTCCAGCGGACTGACCGGAACTATCGCAGTTACGTCTGAGGCGCTGATGCAGGATTTCAGAGCCGGGAAACTGGTCGGCTCCAACCCTCGCAACCTGACGATTGCGCAATTGCTCGCTGCGCCCGTCGGCGCAATGGCCACCGCCCTGGTTTATCCGGTGCTGCGTGATACGTATGGCATCGGACCGCAGGGCCTATCTTCGCCTATTAGCGTCAAGTGGGCCGGCTTCGCGGAATTACTTACCAGAGGCATTGAAGGCCTTCCACCAGGCTGTTTTGTCGGACTGCTGATCGGGATCGCCGTTGGCATCCTTCTCACCTTGTTGGCAGAGAAATATGCTGACTACACTCCTTCGCCTGCGGCGATCGGAATTGGCATGCTCATTCCCGCATCAGTTCTCATGACCTTCATCATGGGTGGGGTGGCACAATTGATCTGGAAGAAAGCGTCGCCGAAGTCGGAGGAGGACAACCGGATTCCGCTGGCCTCAGGCCTGATTGCCGGCGAGGCTATTTTGGCCGTCGTGTTGGCCCTGTTCGCCGCGTTCAGTATCTCGTTCTAGGATTCTTCGCCCCTGGAATCCTGATGAACGTTCCAATTGACCTAAGAAACAGGATCGAGCAGCTTCACGGAGTCGCCGGCAGAGAGTGGCTTGACGCACTCGCAATCCTGGTAACCACATTTGCCGGCCGCTGGTCGCTTCGCCTTGATCAGCCGTTACCTAACCCTTCCTACAACATTGTCATTCCCGGACAGACTGCCAACGGCGCCGACGTCGTTCTAAAACTTGGCGTACCGTGTGCTGAGTTCCTAAAGGTGTAGTTGGCGATCGAGGTTACGAAGTCGGACCCTTCATGATCAATCAAGTTCTGTATGAGCTGCACATACAACCCTTCGCCTTCATCCGGTCACTCATAATCAGATGCATCAGTTTTTCGGAAACCCGGACCAGCGGCTGGTGAGGAGATTCCTCCGCAGCGGGAGTGAGCGTGCCTTCAGACAGTTGTATCGCCGGCACACTCCTATCCTGTACCCGTTGGCCCTGCGTCTGGTCGGCGGCGTGGAGGCTGACGCGCATGACGCGCTCCAGGAAACGTGGATCCGCGCGTGTAATGCGCTGGCGAAATTTGAATGGAAGTCGAGCCTGCGAACCTGGTTAACCGGCATCCTGATCAATTGTGTGCGTGAAAGCAATCGCGGGCGCGGGCGCCTCAAGGAGGACGAATCGCCTGACGACGATTCAGCTCCCGCTCAATACCCATCCGCAGCTCGTCTCGATCTCGAGCAAGTTATCGAACGACTGCCAACGGGTTACCGGCAGGTATTGACGCTTCACGATATCGAAGGTTACACGCACGAGGAGATCGGGTTGCTGTTGGAGATCAATGCCGGCACGTCGAAGAGTCAGCTTTATCAAGCGCGCAAAGCCCTACGCGCCGCGCTGCAAGGAGAGCCAAGGAATGAACAACGAAACTGAGGAGCTTAGCCAGAATGAGCGCCGGGCATTCTCCGAATTGAGACACGAGAAAACGCCACCAGCGTTTCTGGAGGAGCGGATCGTCGAGAACCTTAAACACACCGGCGTGATTCGCGAATCGAGACTGAGCCGGCTGCCAATCACAACGGTGGCTGTCGCATTACCCATCTCACTGGCACTGTTCGTGGTTGGCGTCCTCGCTGGCGCTCGCTGGTTTTCAGAGCAACCTAAATCTGAATTGCCGGGATTTATCCTGGTCGTCCGCAACGCTCGTCCCGAATTCGAAGCGAAGTCGCCTGACGAGGAACTGCAGCGAGTCAGAGAGTACGGCGGTTGGGCTCGCGATCTTAAACGCAAAGGTTTGATGCTGGGCGGTGAAAAACTCAAGGATGAAACCTGGTTGCTCAGTCCCGGGAAGGATTCCGCCGCCATCTCGGAAGCACGCGTCGAGGTCACTGAAGGAGCAATGGCCGGCTATTTTCTTCTGCCCGTCAGCAACTATGACCAGGCTCTCGCAATCGCGAAGACGTGCCCACACTTGAAGCACGGTGGCACCGTTGAACTTAGACAGATAGAGAGATTTGGCAGTGGTCCAAATTGAATTCCTCTGTGCTCGCTCGGTGTTCTCGGTGTCTCTGTTGTGAGTTTTCGCCACCTTTTTCCACCGCGGAGAACAAAGTGAGAGAAAACAGAATATGCCGCTACCAGCGATTCCAATTCTATTCGTCCACACATGAAGGAGGAAACTGATGACCCGAGTTGTAAAAATCCCAGCTGATAGTCAACTACTAATATTCGCCTGTGCGCTGTCTCTATTGTTAATTGCGCCACTTGCGGGCCAGGCGCAGACTCATTCCCACGCTGACAGGAAAATTGCTGATGCCCTCCCTGCCCGTCAGGCGTTTGACCGGTTCAAGAAACTTGAGGGCGCCTGGACAGGTCGCAGCACCAAGGGCTGGGAAGAAGTCGTCAACTACAGAGCGATCGCAGGCGGATCAGTCGTCGTCGGGACCTCGTTTGACGCGCATCCCAACGAAACGATGATGACAATGATCCACATGGATGGCGACCGGCTAATGCTGACGCACTATTGCGTTGCGAAGAATCAGCCTCGGTTGGTAGCCACCGGTTTCGCCGACAACGGAAGAGCGATAACCTTTGAGTTTCTCGATGGCACTAATTTGGTGTCCCGCGACCGCGGCCATATGGACAAGGTCGTTTTCCGCTTTACGGATGACGATCATGTGTCCTCGCGCTGGACCTGGTACCAGGATGGCAAGGAAAGCTGGATGGAAGAAATAACGCTGGTGCGTAAATTGTAATTGAGCCGGAACACTCCTGAAACCTGGTCGTGGCTCAGTTTGAGGTTAATGGCAGTCAACCGCAAATTCAGCCGCGGATTACCGCGAATGAAATTCCTACCAGCGCACGACCTGGACCCGGCATCCTGGCAACAATGACCGCTCTTGTGGCAACCTACGCAGGATGAAGGTCCAACCTTTCAAAGTCGAGATTCCACAAACATCTCTCGATGATCTGCGCGAGCGCCTCGCACGCACTCGTTGGCCCGATTCGCTCGCCAGCGCAGATTGGAGTTACGGCTCGAGCCTCGCCTACATGAAGGAGTTGGTGGCTTACTGGGGTTCCTATAAGCCTTATCTGGGTTCTGGAGCTGACCCGCTTTCTCCGGCGGAGCAGAGTTTTCTTTCAGAGGACCAACAGTGGTGGGACAGGGACGGCGCTTATGCGCATATTCAACGCACAAAACCGCAAACGCTTGCGTACGCTCTTAATGATTCTCCGGCAGGATTGGCCGGTTGGGTGGTGGAGAAGTTTCGGGACTGGAGCGACTCAGACGGCGATATCGAGAGATGTTTTACCAGGGATGAGTTGCTAAACAATTTGGCGCTGTATTGGTTTACCGAAACATTCCACTCATCAACGCGCCTCTACAATGAATCACCTAAACGACCACTGCATTTCGCAAAGGGCGAACGCGTCGAAGTGCCGTGCGGAGTGGCGAGATTTGCGAAGGAAGCACCCTTCCCGCCACGTGAGTGGGTTGATCGCTGCTATGAGGTGAAGCGTTGGACGGAATTCCCGCACGGTGGTCACTTTGCAGCGCTTGAAGAACCGAAACTCCTCGTGGACGACATTCGCGCCTTCTTTCGCCCACTGCGATAGTGCCGCCTCCAAGCCGACCGGGTGAACAACTCCTAAAAAAATCTTTGCGGCAAAGGGCTATTGAAGTTGAACGAGCATTAGCACGGCCCACGCGTTTGCGCGCCGCCGTCGCAGAGTGCCGGTTTGACAATAATCCACGTCACGATGGCGCCGGCTGCCACTGACCCAAGAATTATCCAACTCTTGTTTGAAAGTCCACTGCCTGGTTTTTTGACATCCGCGACATCGATGTATGCAACGTCGTGCTTGGCGCCAGTTTTATCGACTACCGTGAAGGAATCTGACGCGGCGGCATCAATATGACCTTTCAGCCGCGTGGTGTCCCGGAGCTTAACTTCAACTCTTGACCCAACACCGAGTTTCTCAACCTTCGCTCGAGACTTTGCGAGCAAAGCGTCTCCCGACTGGGCGCTTACAGATTGAATGAACAACGACATGGCCAGAAAAATCGCCGAAATCGATAGCGCAAAAAGTTTTCTTAACAATGCAGGATCTCCCTCTAATCTAGAATCCGACGCAGTTGGCTTGGGCAAACACCATTCCACCGAAGAAAGGCGCGCGAAATCCTGTGAAAGGCGGTTTCAAAGACTTGCTGACAGCCGGACCGGTCGGACAAGGGCAGGATTGTTCCTTGAATAGAAGGGGTTTTGCTGCAGTCAACCCACGGCAAGTTGAAGCGTAACGGTACAGGCTCGACGGGCGCACGGAAAGCGGCAGCGGCCGGTTACTCTCCGTCGAGTCCTGGTGCCAGCGAATAGTGCTTGAACTTAGAGAGATTTCCTTGCGCCGGAAGCGGATGCGGGTTTTTGAGATAGTGACGACGCCGGGGAGCCCGTACGTGACTTCTGCGGAACGAGCCCTTCCACCGACTTGTAGATCTGAAGGTACATCTGCGTCTCACGAGGAATCAGTGTCCGCCAGCCTGAGCCGCCGCGTCTGATGTAAAGCGGCAAGCGGGCAGCGTTGGAATTATAACCGGCAGCCAACAACTCCGTCTGAGTGGCAAGTTTCGCACTGAGTGCGTATTGCACGTCCTCACTAGCTGCGAGATCGTTCCAGGTGTCCTGCATGTAGAGCAACATAGCCTGGAGCGCGTTGGCGTGGTTTCGCATTCCGACCACGAAGTCGGGTGTCAGGCCGACGCCCGGATGTCGTTGCTTCATCAGGTTGTAAGCCCAGGGAATCATCTGCACCATCCCCCCGGCGCCGGCCGAACTTACCGAGTACCGGTAAGTGTTCAGCTCGTTCAGCGCAAACAGCGAGTAGATCTCGTCATACAGCTGGAGCCGATTCTCGGCGCGAAAGCGCTCGTGGTCCACATGCTCAACCAGGCACAGGCGTTCGGCAGCATCGACGATATTCGGGTTAATAAACTTGCCCTTTTCGCGCAGGCGTTTGGCGGCGAGATCGATCATTCGCCGCACGTATGCACGACCCTCTCGGGTCAGGTCAGGCGACAGCAAAGCCGGATGCGCCGACGTGTAGTAGGCCATCTCGCGGAAGACGCCGCGTTTTTCAATTGGATACTCGACCACCAGTGGAAAGTAGGAGCGTCCCTGGCTATCAAAGATGGTTACCGCGGTGTTCACTCCGTTCGCCCGCAAAATACGAACACTGAGAGGTGTACCCAGCGAACTCGTCATGGTCACTTCAGCGCTTTTGGTAAGAAACGTCTCTTTGGAAAACGTAACCAGGTGTAGCCGGGACGTGGTTCGATCAAGCGCGGCCAGAGTCACAAATTCTATCGATGGCAAGGTCAAAGCAGTTCGGAGGGGTCGCGATTTCAAGAGACGCTCAGCTTCCGCAGTGCGAGTTTGAATTTGCAGCGGCGTCAAGAGACGTAGGGTGGCCGGCGCTTGTACTCGACGACCGGATGTGGCAGCCGGGTCAGCGGCGGGCGCGATCGCTTCTGGGTCATCAGTTTCGAAATCATCCGGCGGAGGGAGTTGTCTGGTCGACGGGCTGGGCTGCGGATCCTGTGCTGAGGCTGGATGCGCTCTGCGAGGCCGGGCTTCGCCACTTTGCAGGGCGCCCTGAGCCTGCACTTCAGCCGCAATCAACACAACCAGAATGATTAGCAATAACGCGGGGGAAATTCTCTTCATGATACCGGGCTACTTTCTAAATCTTGCCCGGGGGGTGGGCAGGTGGCGTTTAGATTCGCCGATGCGGCTCTCGGTTGTCAACATCTTTCTGAGAGGGATTGGTCGTCCTCCGGCTTGGATGGGTACCGATTTGAATACGCCGGGAGCAACATCTGATAAGACGAAACAAGGAGAGGAGGAGGATGCTCACTAGTCTTTATCGCACCAAAAGCCGGGACCGTGTAGCGGTTCAAAACACGGTCGCTCCCTCGACCAACGGATCGCGGGAGCGAACTTTGAAAGCCAAGTGGTTCGGAACTAGTTACTCGCAGCTGAACCCGCGAGTACCAGGTTCTGCTCCATCCCAGCGAAAGCCACCTTAGTCAATCGTGTGTCATCACCAGTGCCGGTTGACCTGACCTCCAGGTTCTTTGCCTTTTGGTCGCGCTTCTCCGTGGTGGTGTTTGCGCTCGCAACAACCTTCCCGTTCTTGACCACAGACAATTCACTCTTTTCTTCGTCAAACCTCAATTCATAGGTTCCCTTCTTCACCAGCGTGCCATTCACTCTCATGTTGGAATTCAGGGTAATAGATCCTTTCTTCACCTTGGCCAATGCGGTAATACCCATAAGTGAGGCTACTACTAGAGTGATTGCGATACGAGCAATTAGTTTCTTCATAACAAGGCTCCTTGTCTGGTTTGTCAGTCTCCGCACAGGGGAGTGTCCTTGTAATACGACGCAACCACGACCAGGTTCCGAAATTTCAAGCTGAAAGAAAAAACATTCTGAAGTGAGACACAATGCAACACGAATCACCGCTGCAACTACACTTCGATAGATTTTTTGTCCAAAGTTTTAGCGAGCGCGAACGAAGATTCGTAGGTGGGTTTAGGATTTTGGAGAAATAGATCTAAGACCTATCCGCAGATTACGCAGATTAGAGAACCACACAGCTAAGAGACGCCCTCGCTTGAAAGATTGATCAGTAGCAAGGAAACAAACCTGGAGAGAGGTCAAGAAAGCTTCTTATTTGTTCAGGTGACAATCTGCGTCATCTGCGGATGGTTTACTCGAGCCAATCGCGAGTCATGTCACACCACAATGCCAGACCGCGCCACTCCTTGAAGCGGGAATAGTAGCGTGCAATCTTTTTGTCAGTGGTCTTGCGACCGTTGTTTCTGACCTTGAAAAACTTTGCGCGGGTCCAGGAGTCGAGCGCCAGACCATCGTAACGTCCGAGAAGTTTGATCAGATTTTCGGCGGCGTAAGGACCGACTCCTTTTACGCTTTGCATCTCCTTGATCAAATCGGCTGTCGCGAGCGGGCTCTTGAGCCATTTCTCCACGTCTAGTTCACCGGATGCAACCTTGTCAGCCAGCTCTTTTAGGTAGGCTGCCCGGTAACCCGCCCTGACTTCGTTGACATAGAACTTAAGCGGCATTAGCGCCATCGCTTCCGGTGTCGGAAACGTGCGTTGTCCATCGTCCGATTCACGTCCCAGATTCTCGACGAGCCCGGTCACCATTTTTTCGGTGAGCGCCCAGGAGCAATTGGTCGTGCAGATCATCTTTACCAGGTCTTCAAAAACTGTGGGTGAACGCAGCATCCGGCCGGCGCCCTGGGCCGGTACCCAATCAAAGTCCTGATCGGCTGCCAGGAGCCGGTAAAACTCCCCCATATCATCATCAAGCCTGAGCATATGCCGAACGTCGGTAACTACTTGCCTCGCGTCGCTCTGCCTCAGACGGCGAGAGGTTTCAACTCTCACAGCCCGCCTGTTGCCAGTAATTGTCAGCTTTACCGGCATGGAACCTCTAAGGTCTAGTGTGCGAGTGAGTATCCAGTTTTTCTCGTCCATTCCAAAAGGAAGCAAGGCGCTCCAACCGTGGCTGATTACCGTTCGCTTGAAGCTAAAATTTCGCGGCGTAGGGATAGAAATTTCCATGTTTTGTGTTGATTGAATTTAGAGAGAAACGAGTGTTTGGATTTTCTTTAACTAGAAGGTAGCCTTTTGCGGGCAGTCAGGCAAGAAGACGTAAAGGTGCGCCTGGGCCAGTTGTACGTTTCGCGTGCAGTCAAGCTGAAACTTGACAGTTGCTTCAAGCAAGCCTTAAACTATCGCTACTTGAAAACAGAATATGGAAGGCTGTACTCGTGCCTCCCTAACACTCGGGAGACGCACGAGAGAGGAGTCAAACAACGTGGCTCTCTACAGTAAGTACGGTGAACTTAAGCACCGCTTCCGACGATACTAAAATCGGAGCTTTCCGATTTGTCGCCCCACTGGGCCCAACAACAAACCCTGTGGGGCGATGTCGTTTTTGGGCGTCTTTGCAGGACAGACATTCCTGTCTGTCCGGTCTCTTCGTAGGACAGACATTCCTGTCTGTCCCTTCCAGATAAGCCTGTCCACTCCCAATCACGGCATCGGACAGGCAGGAATGCCTGTCCTACCTAATATAGATTGGGTTCGAAATGATCCACGGCTGATCACGCACCGGCGGCGGCAGCTGTGACGGGTAAACCTCCACCCGATAACTTCCCCGCTCTTTCGCAACGAATTCCATTCGATTCACACCGTAATCATCCTTGATTACAGTTCCATCTTTTAACAGGACGATTCGGGCTGCCACGGGGACGCTGGCCGTCAATCGCACTTCGCGGTCAAACGTAATCTCGTCGCC
The DNA here is from genome assembly GCA_045403245.1 of Pyrinomonadaceae bacterium. GTDB lineage: Bacteria > Acidobacteriota > Blastocatellia > Pyrinomonadales > Pyrinomonadaceae > PSRF01. The sequence goes on from JAXIOV010000110.1 coordinate 13,840, forward strand.
CATAATTCTTGTCTCATTTGTGTCTTGTGCACCAAAGCGAAATCCCGAAGTGTCGCCGAAAATATCGTAGCCGATAAAGCAGTTACCCGCGGAAATCGCTTCAAGCAACTCAACCTCGCTGAAACCCCGCCCGTGAAGAGAACTCACCAGCACATGTAAGCGGACCAATCGAAAGCTCCGCTCATAAGGATCGAGCTCCAGTCCCAGCAGACGCTTTCCGGACGAATCATTTAGGCTGATTCCAACATTTGCATGCGAATCGTTTCCGGCAATGGCAACCAGTTTTGCCTTTTTTTGAGCGATCGCTTCATCCCATTTTTTCAGGTTCTCTGAAGGTCGTTCATAGAAGGTTGAAAAAAGCAGTTCGGGATAACTACGGTAGGACCAGACCGCATCGAAGAACATGCGTATCGGATTGATCTTCCGTGCGTTGGTATAAACGTTATAGACCTCAATGCCCTCGTAGCCGGTCGCATCCCAACTTTTGAATTCCTCCGGATAAGCGACGAATGATAAAGCGGCCTTGTGCCGCGTCAGAACTTCCACTGTCGACAATCTGCCCGAAGCCATCGCCAAACTGTTGCCGGGCAAAAGTAAGAGCCGGTCACCGGTCGCTGTTTGAACTTCGTTGCCATTGATGAAAACGGGGCCGTGATTTCCCTTGAGTGTCATCGCCGCCGTGTCGAAGTTTTCCGACGCGTGCTCCGTCATTACTACGAAGTTGAGTTGGTTGGATCGAGCGGCGTTCAGGATCTCTTCGAAGCCTCCCTTGCTGTGACCCCCCAGAAGAGAGTGGACATGGACCACGCCCTTGTATTCGTTAAGGTCGTCTTGAACCGCAACGCGTTGGGAGTTCATGTGTTGGATCGAGGCGTTGAGGCGCCCCAGATGGTAGCGGCGATAAGCAAACGGGATCTGAGAGAGGACGAACAGGACAACCAGGAGTAGTAGACCTTTCTGCGAACGTTTCATTCAGGCTCGAGTCTCTGCGATGTTAGCCTTCAAAATCCACTGAGGCGACGTGCTCGCTAACAGCTTTGCCAAACGCGGCTGCCTTCACGTGCTCAGGATGAATTGTGTAGGCGTGAAGCGCTTCGCGGTCCAGGAACGTCGCGACCAATCCGGTGTTGTACGAACGAGGCAGGCCGAGCACGTCGAAACCGACAGACAGACTCTCGATTTCAGCAATCACGGTGGCCAATCCTTTGAGCAACGCAACGTGTTCCTCTCTTACTTCGGGTTCAACGTCAGCGCGGTATTTCCAGATCACAATATGCGTAAGCATGATGATTAACCAGGATGACGGAGGATATGAAAGGATGAAGGATGAAGACGCTCTGAAGTTCGCGGTGGATGTTCATTCTTCACCCTTCCGCCCTCATCTTTCCAACTTCCGCCTTCATCCTTCATCCTTTCCTTCCTCACACCACGCGCGAGTCACTTCGTGGCGGTAGTTAAAGAGTCGCTCAAGCCGGCTCTGAATCCAAAACGGAGCAACCAGACGACCGAGAAATCCCAGGGGCGGCTCGTAATCTATCTCGTCCTTCAATATCGCCCCCTCCACGTCCGCTTTGATGACGTGGCGGTGACGCCACATCCGGAACGGTCCTTTAGTTTGAACGTCTTCGAACATGCGCGGCCGATCATACGCTGTATGCTCGGCAACCCAACGCAACTTGATTGGCCCAAAAACGCGCGTTTCGACAATGGCCTGTGAGCCGACCTCGGCAATGTTTGCGGCTTGAATGACGCGGGCCTTTTCCCACGGCGGTGTGAGCAGAGCTAAGGCGCCGGCTTGTTCATGAAATGCGAAGACCCGCTCGGGGCTGGCTTTGATCAAACTCTCCTTAATATAACGCATCGTGCAGAGGCGGCTCAGCCGCTTTCCGTGCGGTAAGCCTATGGCTTACCGGAAACTTCTAGAAATTTGAGGAATACAATTACTTCAAAAACCGATCAAACCACGCGAGCGTTCTCTCCAGCGCGTCGACCCGGTGTTTCGGCTCGCGTAGTCCGTGACCCTCTCGAGGGTAACGAACCAACAACGTCACGACCCCGCGACGTTTTAGCGCCATGTACATCTCCTCAGCCTGCGTGATGTGAACGTTGTTGTCCCACTCTCCGTGGATGAACATAGTCGGCGTCTGGGCCCGATTGACGTATCTCAACGGCGACCACTGCCAGAGCTGATCATAATTGTCCCAGGGAAAGCCGCCAAACTCGGCGTGGATGAGGTCCTGGTAAAGCGACGTCGAGTAGAAACTGATGAGATTGCTGACACTCGCGGCTGCGACTGCAGCTTTGAAACGTGGCGTTTGAGTAATGATCCAGTTGGTCATGAAGCCGCCATAAGATCCGCCGGTAACGCCCAACCGGTCCTCATCGATCCACGAGTACTTCTTTAACGTTTCGTCAACACCAGCCATCAAGTCTCTGTAGTCTCCGCCACCCCACTCGTTTAATGTGCCGTCGGAAAACTTTTGTCCGTACCCGCTCGAGCCACGAGGATTCAAATAGAGAACCGCATAGCCATGGGCCGCATAAACCTGGAACGTCGGATTGAAGGCCCAGCCGGACATGCCGTGTGGTCCGCCGTGGATACTGAGAATCAGTGGATACTTGCGGCCTTCGCGGAAACCGGCAGGCTTGATCAACCAGCCCTGGATGGCCGTGCCATCAAAGCTCCTGAGCTTTATCTCTTCCGGGCGAATCAAGCTGACCGCCGATTGACGGGCCCAATTGTTGTGGGCCGTCAAACGAACAAAAGGCGCGCGCGTGGTGGGAGTGACTGGCAGACCGGCCAACCAAACTTCCGCGGCATGCGTGGAATCGGAGAGGGTCATTGCGATCACCGGCAAGGTCGCATTGCGAACACTGAAGCTGTTCACCTGAAACGGCGCCACCGGCGATTTAAGATGCGACTCCGATTCTCCACGTACCAGATAGTATGGATCTTCGAGGGCCCGGCGCACTCGTCCACCGTCGATCCCTACACGATGGACGAGCGTTTGTCCCTGGTCTCCGGCTAGAAAAAGAATATTTCGGTTATCCAACCATCGGGGACTTCGAGCGCGACGATCGTGTTCGGCACTTAGTTCCCTCTTGTTGCCACCGGAGGCGTCGATCACCCAAACGTGAGTATCTTCCGCCACGCTGTCGATAGTGGTGATGTCTCGTTTGGTCGCCGTGTAGGCTATCGACTTACCGTCGGGCGACCAGACAGGGTCATACTCGCATCCTCTCGTTTGGGTGATTTGCCGCACCTGTCCGCTGAGATCAACTGCGAAGATGTCGGAATTGTTGTTTGCGTCTGGATCGGGTTCATGGTTCGAAAGGAAGACGATTTCATCGCCGCGCGGGCTAAAACTCAGTGCGTGATCATAAAAAGCGCCGGTAGTGAGTTGTCGTGGTTCCGGCCGTTCAACCGAGGTAATCCAGACGTGAGTGCGCTTGTTATCTGAAAACGAAGTGCGCGATTTGTATTGCAGGCGATCGAACACTTGTGGATCGTTTCCCGCTGCCGTCTCCTGAGCGCCTGTCGCTTCCGGGGTTTCCTCCGTTGCTGAAATGTAAGCAATTCGTTTGGAGTCGGGTGACCACGCAAACGATTCATCCTCATAAGTAATGAAGAAGTTTGTGTCTTCGAGCGGTGCGACACACTGTGGCAAGGGGCGACTTGACTCCTGACGACCCACGTTGACCACCCAAACACAACTGAGTTTCGAGTGGGTGGCGAGAAACGCAATCTGAGCGCTGTCAGGAGACCAACGCGGAGTTGATCCGCTCCATCCAGACGGCAGGAGAGGTGTCGACGTTGATTGCGGTTCTGGCCATGCGGCAGGTTCGGCAGAAACTCGCGGCGCCAATGTCTGTTCAACGAGGGTCGGATCCGGAGTCAGATCAATGTTAGCTTGAGCCAGATACAAAGTGCTCACCGGTCGATCCCCATCGACAGTGGAGACGGTATAGACGACCCATCGCCCATTTGGAGAAACCTGCGCATCACCGACGTTGGCAAATCGCAGAATGTCAGCTGGACTCATTCTTCGCGACTGAGCGTAAGAGGCGCGAGGGGCGTAAACAAACACCAGGGCCGCAGCGAGAACGGTCGCAATCGCGGCAGAGGCGCTTCTCAACATCGACGATCACAACTCCTCGGTTGAAGCTGTCAGGTTAGACAAGGCAGTGCGCTATTTCGAGGTCGGTTTTGGACTCGGCTTTGGACCCGCTTGTGGATCCGCCTTTGGCGGCGCTGCCGTTTCCTCCACCGCGATGCTGTTGCGAATTGTGTCCCAGGCGGGTGTCATCTGCTTCAGTGCTCGGTCCGGCCGAAAGAAAGTAAGCACGACTAACCGGCGTCCAACCAAACCCCAGAAGATCTCCGCGGCCCCTGGCTCGCCTCCGAGAGAGGCGCTGATTTTTACGCCTTCGGCCTTGACGCCGCCCATGTCCAGGCTAGCGGGCAAACTCTGAGGACGGCCTCCATCCTGCTGAAGATCTTTCGTCGTTTTGGCAACGTAAGTATCGACGAGAACTTTCTTCGCCTCGGCCATCTTTTCGGGCGTGTCAATTGTCGTGCGGAAGACCCAGACCCTGATCTGTCCATCAATGTCGGCGCGTCCTAACTGAACATCCTGCGCATCCTGGTTACTCGTGGTGTCATTAAACAACCAGTTCGCCGGGTAGTTGAAACTCAGGCCGTCCTTCTTGAATTGCTTTGTGTCGCCGCTCTGGGCAAGAACGGACAGGCTGCAAACCAGCAGCAACACGGTCAAGTGAATAGAGTTACGCAATGGTTTCATTAAACCCTCCCAAACTGTTTCTCAGACTAACCCAGATCCCGCGGCCCGGCTTAACTCAGGCGTTATGTCGACCCTGGAGCAGCTTTAGTTGCTCGTTCAATAAGGTCCAAACATCCCGCACATGTTTTTCAGTGGTGCGAATGTTGCCGATCGATAATCGAAGCGTAAGTTTGTCATTGAGCTTCGTATGAGACAAGAGCGCCTTTCCGGTGGCATTAACTCCGTGCATAACGGCTTCATTCAGAATATCCAAACGCCGGTTATGCGCCTCATCGTCCGTCTCTTTGATAACGGGGCAGGCTCGAAAACAAACCAGAGCCAGAGGCGTTGGCGCCATCAATTCCCATTCGGGCGATTCCTCCACCCACGACGCAAAGAGTTTTGCCAACCGGCAATGTTCGCGAATACGGGCAGCGAGGCCTTCCTGACCGAAGTAGCGAATGACCATCCAGAGTTTCAGGGCCCGGAACCGCCGCCCGAGCTGCACGCCATAATCGGAGCCATTACGGACTTTCGCCTGCTCAGGAGTGCGCAAGTATTCCGGCACCAGTGAAAAGGCGCGACCAAGCAGGTCCAGATGGCGGCAATACAAGACTGAAAGATCAAAGGGTGTAAATAACCACTTGTGCGGATTGACTGCCAGAGAATCGGCTCGTTCGCAGCCTTTTAGGATGTCTTGCAACTCCGGAACGACAGCAGCCGATCCCGCATATGCGGCGTCAACATGCAGCCACAGCTCGTGCTTCTCACCGATCGGCACAATGTCCTGGACCGGATCGATACTCGACGTCGAGGTGGTGCCAACAGTCGCAACGACGCAAAAGGGGCGAAACCCGTTGCGCTTGTCCTCTTCAATGGCCGCGGCCAGCGCGGCGGGTTCCATCCGGAATTCCTTGTCTGTTGGGATCTTTCTTAATGCACGCTGGCCCAAACCAAGCGTGATGATCCCTTTGTCAATCGACGAGTGCGCCTGCTCTGAGGCGTAAACGCGCAACAGCGGTAGATCGTTGCGGCCGCTCATCCCTTCTTCCCGGATCCGCATTTCTACGCCCTCGCGAGCCGCCGCGATTGCGTGCATGCTCGAGACTGAAGCCGTGTCGTAAATAGTTCCAATCATGCCGGCATCGAGTCCCATCATTTGGCGCAACCAGTCAAGCGTTACCTCCTCCAACTCGGTCGAGGCGGGCGAAGTCCGCCACAACATGGCCTTGTTGTCGAAGGCAGCGCTCAACAGTTCGCCAAAGATGCCGGGCGCTGAGGTGGAAGTTGCAAAGTAAGCGAAAAAGGACGGATGGCACCAATGAGTCAAGGCGGGAACAATCAGACGATTGACATCGGCAATGATGCTTTCCATCGGCTCTCCTTTTTGGGGTGGAGAGACGGGCAACTGTGCCTTCAGATCGCCGGGTTCGATTTGAGCCAGCACCGGGAGATCCTCGATGTGTTCAAAGTAATCCGCGATCCAGTCGATTAGTTCGTGGCCAAAGCGGCGAAACTCCTCCTTCCCCATGTCGCCAATGGGTGACGAAAGTTTTGTCTGTGGTTCAGTCATTAAGCGCAGTCTAGATTAGCCGCTGGGTAAATTCCACGTTTTTGCGGTTAAAGTTTGCGTCAATAACGCTCTGGAAGCTATTATGCTGCCTCGATTTTGGCTTACAGCACCCCTATCGGAAAACAGCCGCAGTGCAGGCGTGCGAGCTTCGCGCTCCGGTATGCCGGCCGGCAAACTTTTTCGCCATGTGAGGAAAATATGAAAAGAAGTCTTCTATCGCTCGGAATTGTTGCAACTCTCCTTGTCTCCTTTGCCTGCGAACGCAAAGGCGGGACCGGAACCACCGATGATACTGGCGTGATCTTGATCGGATACTACGGAGACTTGAGCGGCCGTACCTCAAACTTTGGCCAGTCAACTAAGAACGGGGTTGAAATGGCGGCCGATGAAATTAACAAGGCGGGCGGAATCAATGGCCGGCAGGTGAAGATTCTTTCTGAAGATGACGAAGGACGACCGGAAAAGGCCGCCACCGTTGTTACCAAATTGATCGATCAGGACAAGGTCGTCGCGCTCCTGGGCGAAGTGGCATCCGGCAACAGTCTCGCGGCGGCGCCGAAAGCGCAAAGCGCCAGGGTCCCCATGATCTCGCCGTCGTCCACCAACCCTGCCGTAACGCAGGTCGGCGACTACATCTCCCGGGTTTGTTTTATCGATCCGTTTCAGGGCGACGTGATGGCCAAGTTTGCTGCCAACACTCTAAAAGCAAAGAAGGCGGCAATCATGCTCGACTTCAACTCGCCGTACAGTCGCGGTCTAACAGAATTCTTCGAAGCCAGTTTTACCAAACTCGGTGGACAGATTGTCGATAAGCAGTCGTATACCCAGGGCGACCGTGACTACAAAGGACAGCTAACGGCAATTCGCTCTGCCAATCCGGATGTGATCTACGTGCCGGGCTACTACGGCGAAGTAGGGGTAATCGCCAAGCAGGCGAAACAACTGGATATCAAAGCGCCAATGCTGGGTGGTGACGGTTGGGACTCGACACAACTGTGGGATCTCGGCGGCGAGTCGATCAATGGCAGCTACATTTCAAATCACTATTCAGTTGACGATCCCGCACCGGCAATCCAGAAGTTTGTGGCCGACTACAAGGCACGCTACGGCGACATCCCCGATGCGCTCGCCGCCCTGGGCTACGACGCGATGAAAGTTTTGGCCGACGCTATGAAGCGCGCCGGCGGCACGCAGGAACCACAGTTGCGCGACGCGATCAACGCCACGAAGGACTTTGCGGGAGTTACTGGCAACATCACTATCGATGCCAACCGAAACGCCGTGAAACCCGCAGTCGTGCTGAAGCTGGAGAATCGGAAGTACATCTACGTCGAAACGATTTATCCGGAGGGCATGACTCCGCCGGCAACGGCCGGCTCACCGGCAGCCGCGGCGCCGGCAGCAGCAAGTTCGCCAGCGGCGCAGGCAGCGTCTCCCCACTAATGCAAAAAAACTAAATCGGTCATGGACACATTCGTTCAGCAACTAATCAATGGCCTGACGATCGGGGCGATCTATGCCCTGATCGCTCTGGGCTATACCATGGTTTACGGCATCCTGCGTCTGATCAACTTCGCTCATGGCGACATTTATATGGTGGGCGCCTTCGTCGGATATTTTCTGGCTTTCCAACTCGGGTTTGCTGCCGGCCCAACCCTGGTCGGCCTTGGCGTGGTGCTGGTTGGATCGATGATCGCCGCCGCCCTGGTAGGTATGGCAATTGAGCGATTCGCTTATCGTCCCATCAGAAAATACGCACGGATGACCACGCTGATTACAGCCATCGGCGTCTCGCTATTCATAGAGAACCTGTTTGTCGCCTGGTTGGGCGCCGCGCCCAAGGCCTTTCCCCAACTTTTGAGTGAGAGCAGTTACACGCTCTTTGGCAACGCTGCGATATCCAAGTCACAAATCCTGATCTTTGCCGTGTCAGTGGCCTTGATGCTGCTGCTCCAGTGGATCATCTATAAGACCAAGATCGGCACCGCCATGCGCGCGGTTTCGTTTAATCTCAACTCGGCAAAACTCATGGGCATCAATACAGACTTCGTGATCTCATTCACTTTTGCCCTGGGTTCGGCACTGGCTGCGGCGGCCGGCGTGCTGACCGCTCAATATAATCCACAGATCGACCCGCTCATGGGGATCATGACCGGACTGAAAGCGTTCGTGGCCGCGGTGCTCGGTGGGATTGGAAATATTCCCGGCGCTGTTTTGGGTGGCTTGCTAATTGGTCTTGCCGAAACATTCGTGGTCGGTTACGGACAAAACGTCGGAGTTCCTACCACTTTTCGCGACGCTGTCGCTTTCGCGATCCTGATTCTGGTTTTGCTGTTTCGACCAACAGGCTTGCTCGGTTCGACGGTGGAGGAGAAAGTGTAACGATTTCAGATTGCTGATTTTTGATGCTGAATGAAACCACGATTTCTTCGACGCAATCCACAATTTAAGATCTGAAACCCAAAATCGAAGCATGCCCATCCTAGCAAAACGCCTCGTGGCTGCGGCGCTGATCGTCTTGGTCCTGATAGTTCTGAACCAATACATGAGCGAGCAGGGCTTGTTTGGTTTCGGCGTTCCGCCCTATCAAGCGCGGCTGATAATGCTGGCCGGCATAAATATTATCCTTGCCGTCTCACTGAATCTCATCACTGGTTTTACAGGGCAATTTTCCATTGGGCATGCTGGTTTTATGGCGGTAGGCGCTTACGCGTCGGCCTACCTGACCGTTTTTCACGCTCAGTCGTGGGAACATGCTCTCGCGGGCGTGGTCGGGGCCAGCGTGGCGCACGCGTTGATCTTCCTGTTGGCAATTGTGGTTGGCGCAATCGTTGCCGCCCTCGCCGGGTTGCTGGTCGGCATTCCCTCGCTGCGGCTGCGGGGTGACTATCTGGCAATCGTAACCCTCGGCTTCGCTGAAATAATTCGCATCGTGTTGCTCAATATCGACAAGGTTGGCGGCGCCACCGGTTTCACCGTACCCGGTTACACAAACTTTCTCTGGGTCGGAGCGTTTGTGGTGATCACGATTGTGATCGTCTCCAACATTGTTCACTCCGATATCGGTCGCGCGCTTATCTCCATTCGTGAAGACGAGCTGGCTGCCGAAGCTATGGGTATCAACACGACGCGCTACAAAGTGCTGGCCTTCGTCATCAGTTCAGCGCTGGCAGGCATGGCCGGCGTGTTGTTTGCACACTACACGCAGTTTCTAAGTACAAACGACTTTGTGTTTATCCGGTCGTTTGAAATCATCATCATGATCGTGCTCGGCGGACTGGGATCGCTGACCGGTGCAGTCCTGGGTGCGATCGTAATCACATTTTTGCCTGAGTTACTGCGCGAACTGGGTCCCCGTCTGGAGTCCCTCCTGGGCGCTATCATGGGAGCTGAGAATATTCCCGCCTGGGCGCATAAGATCCTCGGTGACCTGGCTGCATATCGGCTGGTAATTTTCGCAGCCCTCCTGATCATCATCATGTTAACGCGGCCGCAGGGAATTTTGGGAACTCGCGAATTCGGACTTAAGTGGCTCAAGCGCGCACGCAAACGACCCGAGGGAGACAAGCCCGTTGGATCGGGTGGCGTTCCCATCGCCGAGCAAACGCAATCTTCTGTCGTCAACGGGTCGAAAGAGGTCGAGAACCAATGAGCTCACCTGACCAGAATGCCATCAAGGCGACCAACGAAGACGAGATGCTCTCTGAAGCCGCGCGCGTCATTGGCCAACACCAGGCGCGCAAGCTCGAAGACGATGCACCATTACAAACCGTCAAGTGCACTATCAAGTTTGGGGGATTGGTGGCGGTCAATGCGCTCGATATGAGCGTCCGGCGCGGCGAAATCTATGGCCTAATCGGTCCCAACGGCGCCGGAAAAACCACCGTCTTCAATCTGCTCACCGGCGTGTATGAGCCAACCTCCGGTGAAGTATATTTTCAAGGCAAGCGTATCGACGGTCTCAGGTCTTATGAGATTTCGCGTCGAGGCGTGTCGCGTACATTTCAAAACATCCGACTGTTTCCCAGCATGTCGGTGCTCGAAAACGTGATGACCGCCTGTCATCGCCACGCCAGACAGAATCTGCTCGACGCGGTCCTTCGTCTGCCGCGTTTCGAGCGAGACGAACGCGAGCATCGCGAATTTGCTTTGGAGTTGCTGGAAATCTTCGACCTCGCGCGGCTGAAAGACGAAGGCGGAACGAGCTTGCCCTATGGCAGCCAGCGGCGTTTGGAGATCGTTCGAGCGCTAGCTACGCGACCGCATCTTTTGCTCCTGGACGAGCCCGCGGCCGGCATGAATCCTTCCGAACAGGAAGACTTGATGGGCTTGATTCAGAAGATTCGAGATCGATTCTCCTTGACCATTTTGCTTGTCGAACACAACATGAAAGTAGTAATGGGAGTGTGTGAGAGGATTCAGGTGCTTGACTATGGAAAGTCGATCGCTCTCGGCGTGCCTGAAGAAATTAGAAACGATCCGAAGGTGATTGAGGCGTATTTGGGGGATTAACTCTTAGTGGTCAGTAGTCAGTGGTCAGTTGTCAGTTGCAAAGACGAGCCACTACAACTTGCTAGTGACAATTAACTAACAATTAACAACTAACAACTAACAACTGACTACTAACTACTGACCACTAACTACTGACTACTGACAACTGACAACTGACAATCTTTATGCTTACGCTAGACAACGTCTTTGTTAACTATGGCGCCATCGAAGCGCTGACCGGCATTTCGATGCGCGTCGGAAAAGGCGAGGTGGTGACTCTCATCGGCGCTAATGGCGCCGGCAAGACCACCACGCTCAGAACGATTACCGGCTTGCTGCAACCACGGTCCGGCTCGATCAACTTCGAAGGTGAAGAGATTGGCGGCCGCCCGACCCACAAGCTGGTGGCTCGTGGCATTTCGATGTCACCCGAAGGTCGTGGGGTCTTCGCCAATCTCTCGGTGCGCGAAAATTTGCAGATGGGCGCCTATCTCAAAAAGAACAAACGCGAGATAGCCGACGACATGGACCGCGCGTTCCAGATGTTTCCCCGTTTGAAAGAACGTGAGTCGCAAAAAGCGGGTACGCTGTCGGGAGGTGAACAGCAGATGCTGGCTATTGGGCGCGCGCTCATGTCTCGACCCCGGCTGCTGTTGCTCGACGAACCGTCGCTGGGACTGGCGCCCCTCGTCGTGCACACAATCTTCGAAGCCATTGATGAGATTCGCGGTAAGGGAACGACGATTCTGCTCGTCGAACAGAATGCTCATGCGGCGCTCGGACATTCCGATCGCGCTTACGTTTTGGAGACTGGCCGAATTGTCATGGAAGGCCCGTCGAAAGAGCTTGCCGCCGATCCCAGGATTAAAGAAGCCTACCTTGGTGAGTAGACTAAGTCTCAGTCAAATAGTTACCGCCTTGTTTCACCGGCCACAAACCAAACCGTCCCTTAGAAAAATTGTCTCGCTGCTGATTACGATTGCGCTGGTCGCGCTCGTCTGGTCGTGTACCGGCAATTCACCCCCAGGCAGGGATCGGTCGACCATCAAGATTGGGTTCTTTGGGGACCTTACCGGGCCTACCTACAATTTTGGCGAGTCAGCCAAGAACGGTGTGTTCATGGCCGCCGACGAAATCAACCAGGCCGGTGGAATCCACGGCGCCCGGATCGACCTGATCATAGAGGACGACAAGGGTAGCCCGGAGTTGGCCGCCCAGATCACCGGCAAACTGATCGGCAACGACCAGGTAATCGCGATCATCGGCGCTGGTGCTTCCGGTAACAGCATGGCGGCCGCACCGCTCGCTCAGTCCACCAAAGTGCCGCTGATTTCCCCGTCGTCGACCAATCCCGCGGTCACCCAGGTGGGCGACTACATTTTCCGCGCTTGTTTTATGGACGCGTTCCAGGGTGAGGTCATGGCGAAGTTTGCGGTCAACACGCTGAAGGCGAAGAAAGCCGCAATCCTTCTCGATTTCAATTCACCGTACAGCAAGGGCCTCGCTGATTTTTTTGAACTGAGTTTTGCCAAGCTCGATGGAGGCGTTGTCGACAAACAGTCCTACTCACAGGGCGACTCTGATTTCCGCGGGCAGTTGAGCGCCATCAAGGCATCCAATCCAGACGTCGTTTACATCCCTGGTTACTATGGCGACGTGGGGTTGATTGTGAAGCAGGCGCGGCAACTCGGTTTGACAATTCCGTTACTTGGCGCCGATGGGTGGGACGCTCCCGAACTCTGGCAACTAGCTGGCGAAGCGCTCAACGAGTGTTACATCTCAAACCACTACTCGGCCGACGATCCATCTGAGATGATTCAAAGTTTCGTGCACAGCTACCGTTTGCGATATGGCATGGTCCCTGACGCCCACGCCGCGCTGGCTTACGATGGGATGAAGTTTCTCATCGAAGCCATTCAGAGGGCAGGCACAACCGAAGGCAAACAGCTGCGCGATGCGTTATCCAAAACGAAGGACTTTCCAGGTGTGACCGGGACGATCACGATCGACGCGGATCGAAACGCAGTGAAACCGGCGGTGATCCTCAAACTCCGCGACGGCAGGTACATCTACCAGGAGACGATCAAGCCGGAGTCGACCAAGCCGGAGTCGACCGTGTCGCCGTCTCCGCGGTGACCTGAAGAGCTTCTTTCACGCGATGCGAAGCAATTCTTTGCCCGCAGTCGACCAATCGGGAAGTTCCGCGCCTCCGCCTCTCCGCAATTCTCGAGATTTGGAAGTTGTAATTCTGGAAGTGCAAGAAGGAAGCCGGGCCTCACCGGGAGTTCAGTCAATCCGGATTCTATCGCGGTTTTGTCCTCTTTCCCTGTACCAGGTTCTCCTGAGTTCGGCATGCAAAAATTCTTGCATCTTTTCAGAATTCATCAAAAAAGAGAGTCCATTGACTCACTGGTATTACTTCTGTAGGGTTCGTCGTGTAATTCGCAATTCTCATTGACTAACAGCTCACAAAACTGCCGGCTTGGTTACTGTCAATAACGGTTCTGGCAGATGTACGAAGGAACCAACAATCGGTTTGGAAACTAACTCCCCTAATCTCACTAGAATCGGTTTGTACTAAATCTGGAAGGGTCGCGTTTGAAACGCAGGCAATGTCTTTTTCGCCCTTGTCCATTGCTCTCACCTGCTTTCCGATAATCAATCTCGGTATGTTTCTGGAGCTTCTTACATCTGAGCGGTGTCAAATCTGCGCTGAACTGTTTTAAGCAACCTGGTTTATCTCTCACCAAGGAGCAGATCTCATGTCAATCGCCTCTCGTCCCACTTCCTCTCGTCTGTTTATTGCCCTGATCTTAGCGTATGCGGGCATAGTTTCCATTTCACTGCCGCAATTGCAGTCGCGCACGATTGCTGCTCCCTTCGCGAAAAAAAGTCCTGCGCCACGATTGCCGAATGCCTCCGTTCAATCCGCGGCGCGTCGCGACAGTGAAGTACTAATCAAATTCCGGGCTGGCGTTGGCCAGCAAAGCAAAGACACGGTCCTTGCAACGCACGGCGCGCGGCGCAAGACGCTATTGCGAGGGGAATCGGGAGTGGAGAACCTCGAGCTACTCGGCGGACAGAGTCCAGAGATGGCTAGTTTGCAACTTCAGTTGCAGCCGGAAGTGGAATTCGCGGAACCAAACTTTTTGATTGCGAAAGATCAAATGGCGACAGGCGATCCGAGATTTAACGAACAGTGGGCATTGCGCAATACCGGACAAAACGGCGGCCAGTTTGGAGCAGACATTAACGTGACCACTGCCTGGCAAACAACCACGGGAGCGCCGTCGGTAGTTATTGCAGTGATCGACAGCGGTATTGATTTCAGTCACCCTGATCTTGCTAACAACCGCTGGATCAATCCTGCGCCAGAACCAGATGGCGACATCAATGGCTGGGATTACATCACCGATACGAGCGCGATCATCGATGAACAGGGACACGGCACATCAATCGCGGGAATCATTGCCGCTGAGGGAAACAATGCCGAGGGAGTCTCGGGAGTGATGTGGCATGCCGGGTTAATGAGCCTGCGCGTGTTGGACAATACCGGCACCGGCAATATTGCTGACGCCGTAGAAGCGATTGACTATGCGGTCTCTCACGGCGCTCAGGTCATCAACATTTCCTGGGGCACGAGTGGGGAGTCGATGGCGCTGAAAGGTGCGCTTCAACGCGCCATCCGTCAGGGGGTTGTGGTTGTGTGTTCAGCGGGAAACGGGGGACAGGATATAGACCAAATCCCTTACTACCCCGCCTCATTCAATATCGCGGATTTGATTGCCGTCGCGGCTAGTGACAACCTTGACCAACTCTCCTCGTGGTCCAACCGGGGCCACGGCCATGTCAGTGTAGCTGCCCCTGGGACCGACATTCTGACTACGCGGATGGGCGGGGGATACTGGATGGTGACGGGTACTTCAGCCTCCGCTCCGCTGGTTAGCGGAGTGGCGGGACTTCTTAAGAGCTACCGACCAGGAGCGGCTCCTGCCGTTATTCGCAGGGCCGTGGAGAACAGCGCTCGCCAGGTCGCGGGGTTAACTGGCCAAGTGTCGTCGGAAGGCGTGATTGACGGCGGCGGAGCCCTGCATTCTCTTCGTGGAAACCCTTACGGCGGCAATGGCAACGGAGGTGGCAGTAATGGGGGCGGAAATAGCCAGCCATATGTGCCTCCAGGTTTGAGGGAAAACAACAATGCTCGCGCCTACGGCAGAGAGGGACACCGCGAGCCGGCGCCTGAAGGCGCACAAAGCGCCCCTGGAAGTAATCCGAATCTGAATCAGTTGCGTAGCGTGCAGCCTATGCAGCCCAGCGCACAACAGCCCATTCAGGCGAATTTCACTTGTGCAGATTGTGATCCACAAAACGGTGGTGGCGGCAGCCAATACTATCCGCCAGACGACCCTAACTTCTCAACCGCGCGAACCCTTCTTAAAAATGAGACTGGGCAAACGGCGGTCGATCTGGGTTCGCGCAACTTCAACTGGAGTCAAACGCTTCTTAGTCTCGGGGGCCGTGGTCTGGATCTCAACCTAACGCTGTTCTACAACTCGTTAGTGTGGACGCGGGACGGGTCGTTCATCAAGTACAACGCCGACTTAGGCACTCCGGCACCGGGGTTTCGTCTCGGTCTTCCAATTTTGCAGCAAAGATTTATCAACTCACGGGCAGGGACAAACTCCTACCTGATGGTAAGTCCATCCGGTGGTCGCGTCGAGATGCGTGAAGTGGGTTTAGGAGTTTATGAATCTGCTGACGGCAGTAATGTGCAACTGAAAACGGGCGCCTACTACACTCTTACCGCCGCGCACAGCCAGAAGCAGGTGGCCGTTGCCGGCTCATCGACGGCCAATGGCGCGCAAATCGTTCAATGGCCCAACCCTGGTGGCGACATAAATTTTGAATGGCAGTTAGTGCCGACAGACTCTGGCTACTACAAGCTTGTTAATCACAACAGCGGAAAGGTGGCGGCGGTCGCCGGTGTTTCATATGCGAATGGCGCCAACGTAGTTCAGTGGGACTGGACGGAAGGCGCCGCTCACGAACAGTGGGCGCCAGTGCATATAGGCAACGGATACTACCGGCTGGTGGCCCGCCACAGCGGGAAGGTCCTGCAAGTTTCGGTCGGTTCGCTGGTCAATGGCGCCGTCTTGAATCAATGGTCTTATATCCCGGCGTCGCATCAACATTTTCGAATCGTTCCGGTCGCATCGCAAAACGTCACCGTGCGCACTGCGGACGGCACGCAATATACGTTCACGCCTGTCGCGGTTAATAACGAATTTCGTTGCACCCAAATTAAAGACCGGAACGGTAATTACATCACGGCGACCTATGATCTGAATAATGGTCACTTGCAAACCATCACTGACACGCTCGGGCGAGTCGTAACCTTCGTCTATTATCCGGATGGCAACCTGCAAGCCATTCGTCAAACCTGGGCGGGTGTGGCGCATGACTGGGCGACTTTCAGTTACGGGCAAGTGCTGGTGGCGCCAAACTTTGGTGGCGGCTTGCAAGTCAACGGACCCAACAACAATAACGTTACCGTCCTAACTCAAGTCAATCTCCACGACGGTTCATTCTTCACCTTCAATTACAACGCCGCCTTCGGTCAGGTTAATCGCATCAATCACCATGCTGGCAACCCACATTTACTTGAGTATATGTCGTACAACATGGACACCAGCGCCGGACAGACCGACTGCCCGCGTTTCACGGAGCGCAGGGACTGGGCGGAGAACTGGAATGGAGACAATGATGGACTGCCGGCGCCAGGCGAAGAGGCAGTGACCACGTTTGCTGTGGCCGGAGACAGTTCATGGAGCAAAGTGATAAGCCCGGACGGGACAATCTACAAGGAGTTTTTCGCCACGACAGGGTGGCAGACGGGGTTGACCACGAGCACCAAAAATTACGCAAACGCCACCGACGAGCTGGCTGATGCCGCCAAAAAATGGATGACTATCTCCTGGACGCAGGACGATGTAAGTCTGAGTTTCGCCAAGAACCCGCGGGTTATCGAAACCAACATCTATGACTCCGTGGGTAATCGAAGACGGACGGCAATCAGTTACGGGCCTTATGCTGCCTACAGTATGCCTAACGAAGTGATCGAATATGCGGCAGACGCGTCAACTGTTCTTCGACGCAACGTCACTGACTACAATCTCAGCAGCGTCTACCTGGATCGCCGAATTATTGGTTTGGTTAGCACGACCCTCGTAAAGGATTCAGCAGGCACGACTGTTTCAAAAACTACCTTTGAGTACGACTGGGGCGGCGAATATATGGTCGGCCCAAATCCAGACGGAACCCAACATGACACTGCAAACTACGGCCCGACGTTCATCACCGGACGCGGAAATCTTTCTGCGGTAAAACGGTGGGATGTCACGGACATAGACAATGCAGCGAAAGCGATCGCGCAGGTGCGAACTGCTTACAACTCACTCGGCTCGGTTTTTTTCACGCGCGATGCTCTTAGTCATCAGAAGACCTGGAGTTATCTGGATTCTTTCTCGGATGGTGTCAACCGGAACACCTACGCGTCTCCCACAACGGTGACCGACGCCGAAGGCTTCCAGTCATTGGTCAAATATAACTTTGACCACGGTGCAGTTACCTGGGGGCAAACACCGTCGCCGAATGCAGGGCAAACAGCGCCCACCGTGAGCTTCATTTACGATTCAGCCGGTCGGATACAGAAGGCGACAAATGGCGTGAACGGGGCTTTTACGGAATGGATTTATCCCAACACGATGACGGAGATCAATCAGCTCACCACGATCGACCCGAACTCGATAACCAACGCCAGCTTGAGAGCGTTTTCAACCAGCATTTTTGACGGGGCCGGACGGGTCAGAAGAGTTGCCTCCGATCATCCCGGGAGTGCCGGCGGCTTCTCAGGCCAGTACTTCATCTTCGACGTCATGGGGCGTCTATACGAGCGGTCGAATCCCTCTGAGATCAACGGTTCCTGGACAGTTACGGGCGATGACGCCCCATTGTGGAAATTCAGCAGGCGCATCTACGATTGGAACGGCAGGCCGACTCAAACAACCAACGCTGACGGCACGACGACAGTGGCTACTTACGGAGGGTGTGGCTGTGCGGGCGGCGAAGTAATTACCTTACAGGATGAACATGGACGCCAACGGCGCCTGACAGAAGACATAGTGGGCCGCCTCTCGAAAGTGGAAGAACTTAACTGGAATACGAGTGTCTACGCGACCACGACTTACAGCTACAACGTGCGTGACCAGATCACTCAAAGCAATCAGGCTGGGCAGTTGCGCTCTCTCACCTATGACGGTTACGGGCGGCTGCAAACTCGAACCACGCCGGAGCAGGGTGTAACAAACTACAGTTACAATTCCGACGACGCTATAAACGTTGTAACTGACGCGCGCGGCGCGACAACCACGTTTGGCTATAACCCGCGACACCTGGTAACCAGCCTCACCTACGGTGTTCCGGGTGGAGTGGCGGCAACCCCCAATGTCTCCATTGGCTACGACCCGGCCGGCAATCGCACCTCGATGGGCGACGGCCTGGGCTCGGCCACTTACGGCTACGATCAGCTCTCGCGATTGACTTCAGAGACGCGCAGCTTCAACGGCGTCGGGTCATACACGTTGAGCTACGGATACAATCTCGCAAGTGAACTTTCATCGGTTACGAATCCATGGGGCGCCGTAGTGGGATACGGTTACGATAAGGTGGGCCGGGTCAGCGGCGTTACCGGTTCGGGATATTTCGGCGTTTCGTCTTACGCCAATTCCATCAGCTACCGGGCCTTTGGAGCGATAAAGGGAATGAACTACAACGACGGGCACGCGCTCACCACCGCTTACGATAATCGCCTGCGGGCCACGATGTGGAAAGTGTCCGACGTGCTTGGCTACAACTACAATTACGATTACTTCAACGAGCGCACTGGACGGGTGACTTACGCTGGTAGCATTTACGATCCCAGTCTGGATCGCAGCTATGAATATGACAACGTAGGTCGCTTGGCAATCTCACATTCGGGAGCAGAAGCGAGGGCACATGCCTGGACTGGACAGTGGGGGACCATGGATGGCGCTTATTCGCAAGGCTACGATTATGACGTTTGGGGAAACGTGACGCATAAATATGGTTGGGGTGGTGAAGTGCAGGGCGGGAGCGCCGGCCAATCCAGCGACATCAATTACAGTTACACCGGCAACCGCCGCAACGGGTTCAGCTACGACGGGGCAGGAAATCTAACCAACGATCTGGGTCAAACTTTTACCTACGATGCCACGGGACAGCAAGCAACGGCTTCGTATGGGGGCTATTCATTAGTACAGTCGTACGACGGCAATGGGCTGCGGGTGAAGAAGAATGATAATGGCCCGGTCACCTATTACCTGCGTTCGAGTGCATTGGGCGGGCAGGTTGTGGCGGAGATCAGCGGCACCGGAGTCTGGACCCGGGGCTACGTCTACGTCGGTTCCCAGTTATTGGCCCTGCAGAGTAATGGCGTTTTCTGGATGCACGAAGACCCGATTACAAAGAGCAAGCGCGTGACGAATGGGGCCGGCGCAATTGTCAGCACGATTGAATTAGATCCGTGGGGAGCCGACACCAATCGCTCAAACAACGCCGCGTTTCAGCCAAGGAAGTTCACCAGCTACGAGCGCGACGGCAATGGCAGCGACGAAGCGATGTTCCGGCGGCATAACCGCTGGCAATCGCGCTTCGACCAACCCGATCCTTACGACGGCAGCTACGACTTTTCAGACCCGCAAAGCTTCAACCGCTACGCATATGTCCAGAATGATCCCGCGAACTTTGTGGATCCAACCGGACTGTGGGGCATGGGCGAGGGTGGGATAGACCCGACGAAGGTGTCATTCGGACGCAGCGGAGGTTTCTTGGGCGGGAGTAGCGGCGGGTTCTATTATGTAAGCGGGTGGTCCCAAACGGGCTTCAACACCGGCAACGGCTGGGAGTATTGGCCCGCGCGTCCATACTCCATCCTTTATTTCTTCCCCGGTGGCCTCGCTTCCTTCGGAAGCCACGTGGGTGGTTTTGTTGGTGCCCTCGGCGGACTTGGTATCTTGCCGCTGCTCCCGATTCAACCGCAGGAGACCAATCCAACCAATCAAAGGATTGAAACCTGTGTCGCAAGCGTGGTTGCGCACTATCTTGGCCGTGAAGCTCTAACACTGCTCAAGCAACAGGCATTGAATGCTGGCATTGGCCTGGGCGTCCTCGCCTCACGCTTTTTTCTTGGACATGGGCTAGCAGGACGTATCGCAGTTGGAACGATGTCGGAAATGGGCATCGAAATGTTCGTCAAAATGCATTCAGTATTCAGCGGGGTGCAGTACGGGTTGGCTGCTGTTGGGTTCGGCATAAAACTTTATCCAAAGCTGGTAAGAGAATCTTTCAATAATAAGAAAGAGGCGCTACGCGCACTCAAGGCATGCTTCGACTAAACTGTTATGTAGTTAAAGACTTGGCTATCATGTTCGTTTCAACTGAGAGGAGCAGAATAATGCGATGATTTCGATTGTAAGCATCTTCTTGGCGAGTCTTTTTGTGGGTGGTCTTGTTAGGCTGGTTTTGTTTTTTCGAGGCCGAACTGACTTGTTACCTAAGGCCGAACAGTCGATTGGGAAGGAGAGGCTCGTAGCGCTCGCAATCATAAATATCAGTTTCTCAGGCTTTGGATTCTACTTGCTGTTCACTAAGACGTTTGATCCTCTGGACATTCTAATTGGTGTTTCAATTGTAAGTCTCCTTTTCGAAGTTGCTTTTAGAAAAGGATCAATAAACTGGGCGGGGTAGGCGAGCGTTAGGAAGGCGGCATTAACGATCCGTTACTAAGAGCCAGCGCATTACAAACAGCAGCGGCACGGTTACGAGCACAAATCGAGCTGACCCGTGGGGCGAAGACAATATTTACCTAGAATCCACGACACTTGGTTTCGGTTGTTTCGTATGATCTTTCAGGCGTTATTGCTGGTCAGAGCGTGGTTGCCACCCCGAGCGTGTCCTTTGGCTACGATCCCGCCGGCAATCGAACGTCAATGAATGATGGATTAGGGTCAGTGACCTATGCTTACGATCAGCTATCACGTCTGACTTCAGAGACCCGCGGCTTAAACGGCAGCTCATACACCCTAAGCTACACTTACAACCTGGCCAGTGAGTTAACTTCCATCACAGATCAGTGGGCGATGGTGGTCAACTACAGTTACGACAAGATAGGCCGTGTCTCAGGAATCAGCGGCTCTGGCGGCATTAATCCGCCGAACTATGCCAGCGGAGTGACTTATCGCGCGTTCGGCGCCATCAAAGGGATGACCTATGGCGATGGGAAAACGTTATCAACCCTATACGACAATCGCCTGCGGCCGACGAAGTGGGATGTCTCGAACGTTCTCGGTTACAACTACAACTATGACTATTTCAACGAGCGCACGGGTCGCGTGACGTATGCGGGGAGCATCTACGATGCCACGCTCGACCGCAGTTATGAATACGACCACGTTGGCCGGCTGGTAATTTCGCACTCTGGAGCTGAAGCACGGGCCCACGCATGGACGGGTCAGTGGGGCACAATGGATGGCCCCTACTCGCAGGGCTATGACTTTGACGTCTGGGGAAATGTGACGCACAAGTATGGCTGGGGTGGGGAAGTGCAGGGCGGCGGTGCCGGCCAGTCCAGTGATATCAATTACAGTTACACCGGCAACCGGCGCAACGGGTTCACTTACGATGCGGCGGGAAATCTCACAAACGATCTGGGTCAGCAGTTTACTTACGACGCGACCGGTCAGCAGGCGACGGCTTCCTTTGGTTTGTTGCAGCAGAATTACGATGGCAATGGCCTGCGGGTAAAGAAGAGCGAGAACGGTACCGTTACCTACTATCTGCGTTC
>JAXIOV010000194.1:0-11188 GCA_045403245.1 Pyrinomonadaceae bacterium
GGTAGTAATTCCTTGAGTATCGATCGCATAAACGAGGCCCTGCGTCTTCGCTCCGGTGAGAATTTTCCCTGCCCAGGGGCCGTATCGGTCCGGATCGTTGGGAACGACTGTGACCCCTTCCAAGCGGGTGTTCAGATTTGCAATCTGAGTGGTTTGTCCGGAAGCTGTGGTTCTCCAAACTCCACCCAGCGTTGTGACCGCGATCAAATCGCCTGCGAACACCCCTGTTCTATCGAGGTGAAGTCCCCCATTTAGTAAACCATGTTCATCCGGCAAAACTACCCACGGGTTCTGGAGCGACGCACCGTCGGCAGCGATACGTGCAATTACACCGGGCACACTTGTGCCGGTTAATACCTCACCGGGCGTGAACCCACCCAAGCTTATCCCTTGTCCCTCGTCGCGGGCGGTTTCGATTCTGAGTTCACCGGCGATTCCGGCTATGTTTGAGAATTCCGTATGCGTACCGTCAGCAGCGAGGAGCTCGAAGTTGTTGGGCTGACCTGATGGATAAGCAGTCGAAGCCAGCACCTTGTTAGTTGGCTGGTGATGATTAATGCCTGTATGCCCGTTGAAGGAGCCGTTGACTGGTGTCAGTACGATGCCGAAGGACTGACTCAGTAAGGAGGGATCTACGAGTCGCCTTACATTCGGGAGCCATTCACCATTATGGCGAGAACCTGGACCCTCATTCCTGGTGGTTTTCCCTGAAAGTGATCGTGCCGGCGAATCTGAGCGCGACACGACCCGAGATGATGCTGTAGCTCCCAGGTGGCTGGCAATCCAGAAAGGCGGAAGCGCCAACAAGTAACAAAGCGCCACGACCAATAAGAAACGGATCTTGGTTGCATGAGGTGAGAGTCGGGGTCGAGACATATGGTGAGCTCCTTGAGAGTTTGGCCGCCACAGCTGGTGAGTGCTTACTAAGAGGCATCCCAGGCGGGAGGCGATGTTAACTATCCAGCTCCGGTCAGAGCAGTTTGACTGCAGAGCTTTTTGCGTCGGTAGATTGCTTCGTTGTTGCAGGCAAGACCGTCCTTGCAAGGATGATCACAATAATTCCCTACGGGGAATACGGGAACGCAGTTGGGAGGGACCTGCATATTGGAATCGGTTAAAGGGAATTCGTTGACGTGAGAGGAGTCGCACGTTGACGAAGGGTTTAGAAAAAACGCGGCGAGTCTACTTCCAGTTGTCCGCCCCGGCAAGATCTCACGCTGTTTTATTTCAACGCCGGAAGGGTGGTCAACCGAGTTGGAATATAGGCGGCGTTCTAATTCTGTAAAGTAAATTGTTAGTTTGCGATGAACGAAACGGCATTCAACGCGAACGCAAACCAACGAGTTGGCGTTACCATAACCAAACCAATGCCCTACCGGAATATTGTTGACCCTGACTCGAGTTGCCGCTCAACCAAAAACTTCTCTTTCCCAAACCCGCCGGTTCATGGTTAATATAGTAGCGCAGTTATTTCAGTGTGAAGGGACAATCGGGAGTATCTGTCCCGCACCGAAGAAGGAGAACCGAACGGTAAATGACATACGTCGTAGCTGAACCTTGCGTGAATTGTCGCTACACTGATTGTGCGCTTGTTTGTCCCGTTGAAGCTTTTCATCTGGATGACGACATGCTGGTGATCCATCCGGAGACGTGTATTGATTGCGATGCGTGCGTCCCTGAGTGTCCGGTGGAAGCGGTATTTGCCGAAGCCAATGTTCCTGCTGAGTGGGCGCAGTTTACGCAGATCAACGCCGACCGCGCGCTAAGCGGTCTCCCCACAATTACCGCGCGGCTCGACCCCCTTTGCGAGTCGGTCTCTCACTAGGTTTTGAAATGAAAAAAGGAACCAAGCGCCTGCTCGGTGGAATAGCACTTGCCGCCGGTGCAGTGGGCGCGGCCGGCGCGTTCATCAGGAAGAAAAACCGCATGGGAATGAAAGCACAACCAGGAGCCGGGAACCCGGGAAGTGTTTGGGCACGACCCGGCATGCAAGTTACATTTCGGGCCGAGTTGATGCCGGGTCGGGATCGAGAAGAACGGACTGCCCACGTCAAAGACCTCCTGCCCAGTGGACGCGTAACCCTGCACGAGATCGCCGGCGAGCATGCTCAGAATGAGTTTGAGCGGGTGAATTAAAGTCCAAGGTTTCGAGGTCCAAAGTCCAAGGTCCAAGGTCCAAAAGTCAAGAGTCCAACCCTCAGTCCAAGCGTTCAAAGACTAACTGTAGGTGAAGCTTCAGTAGTTCAGAGTTGCGTGCACGCAAACCGCAGCCTAAAGGCTGAACTCTGAACTGCCTGAGTGACTTTGGACCTTGGATTTTGGACTTTAGACTTTTTTACCAGGTGTAGATTTTCCCCGGTTCCATCACACCCAGACCGGGAATACTCAAAGCTTTCAGTTCGGCAATGATCTCCTGACGGTATGCAGGCTTGATGTGTACGGCGAGGATGTCGAGGCCGTTGTGGCTAAGTTTGCTCAGCTCGCGCTTTAAAGAAGCAGGCGTGAAGTGGCGGGAAACATCGGCGAGCTGGGCCATCGAATCCGGGAAGGACGCCTCGATCAGGATCGCTTGCACGCCGGGCATTCGATTGACGACATTCCAGAATTCATCAGTCTCGGCCGTGTCTGAACTAAAAGCGACGGTGCTGGCTCCATCAGAGATCACCAGCCCCACTGTCGGTACGATGTGATTAACCGGAACCGCAGTCACCTTGAGATGCGCGACCTGAAATTCCTCGCCGATCGGGATCGGGACATACTCCATTACCGGGCCATACTCATTCTTTAGTTCTGAAAAGCGCGGATAGACATTCCAATTGAAAATGTCGCGCTCCAGCAGCGAGATCACCTCGGGCGTCGCATGGATCCTGACCGGACTCTGCAACGTCGGAAACAGGTCGTCGATGAAGATTGGCAGGCTGGCGATATGGTCCATGTGAGGGTGAGTGACAATTATGTCGCGCACATTTTCGCGCTGCGTGCTGTCCAGCGCCAGGGCGATACTGCCGGCGTCGACGGCGACACACTCATCGATTAGAAAGCAGGTCAGGCGTTGTTCTAAGGTAGCGTGCCCCTGACTATCAAAGGTGCTGGGTAGGAGTTGAATTCTCACGAGTCAGATCGAATGAATTACCCTTCGCATTGGCTTTCAGTATAAGCCAACCGTCGGCAAATTGGAGAACTTTGTTTCCAGAGTGTCTGGTCAGCCGGCCCGGATTCGTTTAAGCAAATCTTGCATTGCCAGGCGGTAGGCTTGCTCACGTTGCAGCGCATCCGGCGAAGTGATGCCTCGGGAAATGCGGCTGCGATGAAATGCCAACTCGCTGGCCGTTTGGTTCAACTGTCGGCAAGCCTTCCAGCCGCTAAAGCCGATGCGCGAAAAAGCATTGTACGACGCGCCCATGCGTCCCATGAGCGTCCCCAATTGCTTGTACTCCTGCTGCGTCAATAGACCACATTGAAAGTCGGGTGTCAGAAACTCACGAATGATCTGGCCCTCACGCCTCAGCCCCAGCGCAATCACTACAAAGATGATGAAGAATGCGGGGACCATGATCAGCACATACATCAAGATAAACCCCAGCCCGCCGAAGATGACCGCCGATCCGTTCCAGATGGCGTGCATTGAGATCGCGGCCAATAGACCGAAGACCGGTGCAATGAATTTGACAACACCACTCCTGGTTTGACGTGCCAGCCCCAGCCCAATTCCCGTCAGGCTCGTAAACACCGGGTGAGCGAAAGGTGAGATTGCGCCCCTAAGAATAAGAACCACCGGCAGCGACTCCTGCATTACTGCCTTGCCGTAATACTGAATGTTTTCAGTCATCGCGAAACCGAGTCCAGCCATGGCCGCATAGACGATGCCATCGATTACGCCGTCAAACTCGTCCTTCTTCCAGAAAAAGAAGATAAAAAGGACTACCGCCTTTGCGCTCTCCTCCACGATTGGCGCGGAGATAACTGCCCCAAACGCGTGTCCGGCCCTGGCGTCTTCAGTCAACATCGTAACTGCTACGCCGCCCACCGTGTTGAGCACGATGGCGAAAAACACTGCGACCAGGGCCCCCCAGAAAAATGCGGTCGCCAGCATCCAGAGCGGTTCCGACTCGTAACGATCAATCCAGAGAATGAGGCCGAGATACACCGGCACCGGCAGGGTCGCACAGATGAGTCCGATGATGAGATTTCCGGGCCCGGTTTCGAACCCAATTAATATAAGGATGATAAGCCCAAGAAGGGCGGCAATGAGGGCGGCTGTTATGGCCAGTACAATCTTGAATGCCTTAAGGGCAGTTGAGCTCCCAGGCGGCGACAGTCGAACTTGGGCGTTGGCGAAACGAGGATCATTCATCATGGTAGTTCGACGCTCCTTTCAAAGGCGAAAGAACGCGGGTCGCCGGGCGCTGCAGGCGGTTTTGACGGCGCTGAGTATATACACAGCGCGATTCAAGAGCGAGTCTTATATGCGCAACCCTCGATGTCTCCACCGCGGATTAGCGCGCGCACGTTTGGGCTCGACCACCATCGATTGAGTACGTTGCGCCGGTGATCCAGGAAGCCCGGTCAGACGCGAGAAAGAAGATCAAGTCGGCGATCTCACTTGCTTCGCCTACTCGCCCCAGCGGGTGAGTGCTCTTTGAATGTTCAAGGAAAGCTGCATAATCAGCTTCGCTCATGCCACCCCGTTTGTGAATTTCAGTGATCACAACGCCCGGATTCACGGCGTTGACACGGACACCCTTGGCTGCTAATTCGAGCGAGGCACAGCGAGTTAGCTGATCAAGCGCCGCCTTCGAAACGCAATAGGCCAGCACGCCTGGAAACGCGCGCAATCCGGTGACGCTGGAAACGTTGACGATGTTGCCGCGACGCTTAATGATCGACGGCAAAGCCTGCTGCATGAGAACGAAAGCTGCACGGACGTTGATGTTGAGCATCGCGTCCCACGCTTCGAGCGAGGTGCTCTCAATTGTGCCCGAGGAGATGTGTCCGGCGGCATTGACAAGAACGTCGATTCCGCCAAAATGATGCACGGCCTTTTCGACCACCATTTCGGCGTTTTCCGGTTGAGACAAATCCGCGGGTATGGCCAGCAATGACGCGCCGGCCTGCTCGACATCGCCTTTCAGCGTTGTCAGGGAGCTTTCCTTGCGCCCGACGGCTGCGACACTTGCTCCGGCCTCGGCAAACCGCAGGGCCGTGGCCCGGCCGATTCCGGAGGTAGCCCCGGTTACGAGCAAAACCTTCCCCGCAAATGCTTTTTCCATGTTGTTTTCCTTTTCGTTGGTTGGGTGGCGTTGATCGGTCGCCGCAATGATATATTGACAGGCGAATAGTAAAAAGTTGAGTATTATGGGTCTTTCGTTTGGGCACGGTCGCCCTATCTGTTCCCCCAGGCAGCCAAATTGACGTTTCGACATTTGTAGCGGCAGCCTTTACCTGACCTCCTGAGAGAAACGCACTTGCGACACAACTCCGCAGACGATTTTTTCCCGAGATCTGCGCGTTCACACGTGCACAGTGTCGGCGACACCTCGCGGCGCCGGCCGAAGGCGCGCATGCCGTCCAGCGCGGGCTATCTCGCGGGCGCCATTGTCGCCGCGATGGCGCTCTTTTTCGCTCTTTGGTGGATGCTGGTGAGCGGCGGTGACGAAGCGCCGTGGATCCCTGCAGGCCTCGCGGCCAGCGTCGTGTTGTTGGTTGCCCTTTCCGCTCGGGAAGTCGTGATGAGACGCGCCTGGACGCGCTACCTGCTGGACGGAGCGGAACCCGTAAGAAAGAGTTCCGAGAAGAAGGGGCCATCCGGCAAGTCGTACTCAACCTCGCTGCTCTCAGCAGCCTGGCGGGCAATTCAGAAACAATCAGAAGCGGCTGATGCATCAGCCAGTCCTGATAAGCACTACGATGTCTTCCATCTTTGTAAGGACTATCTGGCAACCACTGACGACGTGCTGCGGTCCAGCGGTATGCCCACGGAGAAAAGAATCGCGATCAAGGCGGGCCAGGATCGAGTGAGGGGATTGCAGAAACATCACTTGTTGACCTGGGCTAAAGATGCGTCGCGATCGTTGACCTATGAGGCACAACAGCGCGCCCGCACGTCTGACAAGATTGAAGTTGCGAATCGCGCGCTCCATTGTCTGGAATCGGCTTTGAAGTATTATCCGGACGAAGTCGACCTGCAAGAATCGAGCGTGGCGATTCGCGAGTTTATGGCTTCCGTGAAGGTGGCCCACTGGGTGGAGCTCGCGGAGCGCTCCGCCTTCAAAGGCCATTACCGGCGGGCGATTGAACGTTACAAAGATGCACTCTTTTATTTAGGCCGCGAAACAGTCAAAGACGAGATTCGAATACCCGGCACCGAACGAATTGGGCGGGAAATCGAGCTATTGCAGGCTCGTCTGCGGAAGCAGAAAAATGGCAAAGGCGAAACTCCTCCAGATAGGGAAAGAGACTGACAGTAAGAGGTTTGACTCGATGATCTCACAGCGCTGCCCCAAGTGTCGTAGCTCTCGAATAAGAAAGGGCTACAAACCCACACCGTGGTTCTTTCGCATAGTTGGCATCCATCACCTTTTATGCAATCATTGCAATCTACTCTTTACAGGCTTTGCTGTTCCCGGCACCGTGGGAAGAAGCAACAAACGGAACCGGCGGCATGACGCCTCGCCTGCCAAGCAGACTCCGGTTTCAGACCTTTCCCGGTCCAAGAACAGTTAGGAGTAGATTTCAAACAGCGTTAGGGCATCGATCCCCTTCGCGATTACATCTTTGAGAAGTCGACAGACTGGAAGGTTTTCGATTTGCTGAGGGTTTTGGTTATGAAAAGAAGATTGACGATGGCGGCAATTTTGATTGGCTTGATCGCTCCGGGGCTCGTGCGCAGTCAGGAGCAACAAACCGCTTCGAAGCGCAGTGCAGACGATTCGCAGTCCTCTGCCGTGGACGGGCAGGGAATCAAGAGCTATCTCCTGGGACCTGGCGATATCCTTGACGTCCGGGTCTTTGGCCAACCCGATCTGAACGCGCTGGTAGAAATCGACAGCGATGGGAACATCAGCTCACTGCCTTTTCTCGAGGCGCCGATTCCCGTGAAGTGTCGAACCGAAAAGGAAGTGCAAAAGGAAGTAGCCAAGGCATACGCGAAATATCTGAAAAACCCTCAGGTGAGCGTTCGAATTAGCGAACGAAAGAGCCGGCAACCTGCCACTGTCTTTGGGGCCGTCAGGCAACCAGCGCGGGTCCAGATGCAGCGCAAAGTAAGACTCTATGAGTTGATGGTGGTCTCCGGCGGATTCACGGAGCGTGCATCGGGCACTATTCAGATAGTCCATACGGAACCAGTGATGTGTCCGGCACCCGGCGAAGAAGCTGAGGCTGAGCCGGCTCCCGAAGCGCAGGCTCCGTTACAAATAGTTAAGATTGCCGACTTGAAGTCTGGCAAAGCTGAGGCAAATCCGTTTATCCGACCCGGTGACGTTGTGACGGTCACCGAAGCCGAACCGGTTTACGTGATAGGCAGCGTGATGAACCCGCAAGGGATCTACAAACTTGACCAACTCACGTTGAGCCGTGCACTGGCGATGGTGGGAGGCGCTCGAAAAGAAGCCAAGCTCAGTGATGTAAGGATTCACCGGCAAAAGCCCGGCGAATCGGAAAACGAATTGATTCGCGTCGACTACTCCGCAATCAAGAAGAACCAAAAGCCCGACTTCCTGTTGCAAGCGTTTGATGTGATCGAAGTTCCTGAAGCTGGAATGTTTTCTCCGGGTAGAATAGGACAAACATTACTTAGCGCGGCGGGTGGCGGCCTGGGAAGTGTCCTCACTACGGGCGGCAGTTCATTGACGAACCGGGTTATCTATTAGTTTTAGCGGACAGATTTTTTCGGGGAGCGAAATAGCGAGAATGAAACATAAAAGAAGCGTAGCTGACGATCGTCGCAAGAGAATAATGTTTACTGTTCTCTGGACCGGGTTGCTTGGCATCGGCACGATTCTATTGATCTATTGGGAGTTAACAGCGCTGCTTTACATCCTTGCGACTCTGGGTGTAAGCGCGGTGCTGGTTGTGGTAGCGATCAGCGATCTTCGGTCAGGCGAAAAGTTCCCCGGAAATTCGCCGCCATCACCGTAGTGTCGTCGCGGCATTTTTCCATTCTGAAATCAAGAACAGCCTGCGGAAGAAGTTAATTCCGCAGGCTGTTAACTGTAGGGCCAGCCCGCCGTTTTCCTGCAATTTTTTGAACCATTTTTGCCTGCGAGAAGTGGTTGAAAGTTTTGTAGCAGTTGTTGCATAATCCGCGTGCGTTCACCTCCCCGGTGAACGAAGCGGTCGCGTGGGGTGAGGACACGTGGCCTTAGGGTGGGGGCTGTGGGAGGCCCCCGCCCGCTTTTCTTTTTGTGCTCCGAAAATCAGGTTGTCACTCCAGATTTTCGAATCTGCTTGACGCAGGATCGAATCAGCGTAAAATTTCGCGAGCTAAACATCATCCACAACGGCGAAGACATGTGTAAGCCGGTGGTCCGGCAAATACTTCGGCAACAGAATGCCTTCGTTTTCAGCGTTTGGGAGATGGCGAGTAGTAAGCTGAAATGCCTCAACCTTTAAACCGCAGAACCGTCCGGCGGCAATTCAGGCGCTGGTTGTACGGAGATAGAGCGAGAGAGTCCTCGGCTGACAAGCCAACTCCACACAAACAACATCCGTGGTGGAAAGTGATGTGTTTGACCGGCGTCGACTATTTCTCGACACTCGGTTACCAGCCTGGCATTGCATTCCTTGCCGCCGGCGCGCTTTCTCCAATCGCAACGCTGATCCTCGTCCTTCTCACTCTCTTCGGCGCATTACCGATCTACCGTCGAGTCGCGGAGGAGAGTCCGCATGGAGAGGGCTCAATTTCCATGTTGGAGCACTTGCTGTCTCGATGGAAAGGGAAGCTGTTTGTACTTGCACTGCTGGGCTTCGTAGCTACGGATTTTGTTATCACCATTACGCTCTCCGCCGCCGACGCCACCGCGCACGTCATCGAAAACCCGTTTACCCCGCAACTCTTCAAGCATCAGGTCGGGGTTACCCTGGTGCTGGTAGCGCTGCTGGGAGCGATTTTTCTGAAAGGCTTCAAGGAAGCGATTGGCCTCGCGGTCTTCCTTACATTTACCTATCTCATACTGAACGCCATCGTCATTGGGTTTGGTCTCTACGAACTGCTATCACATCCCTATCATTTCCCGGAATGGAAAGAGGCAATGTTGCATCATCCGCGAGTCAACGGTAGTCCGTGGCTGATTGTCTTCGTGTCTCTCATGCTCTTTCCCAAACTCGCCCTTGGTCTATCGGGTTTTGAAACGGGAGTGGCTGTCATGCCACTGGTCAAGGGTGACTCGGATCTCAGCAACGAGGAATGGGAGACCATTCATTCGACGCGCACCGGCCGTGGCGACGAGCAACGCACCAGGCTGTTGCTGGAGGGCCGGATTAGAAACACCAAGAAACTATTGAGCTCTGCGGCCTTGATCATGAGCGTCATGCTCATCACCAGCAGTGTGGTAACCGCGACCTTGATTCCGGCGGAAAAGTTTGAGGAGGGCGGTGAAGCAAATGGACGCGCAATCGCGTACCTCGCTCACCACTTCTTCGGTGATTTGGTTGGAACAGTTTACGATCTCAGCACCATAGCAATTCTCTGGTTTGCCGGGGCGTCGGCGATGGCGGGGCTATTAAGTATCGTTCCCCGCTACTTGCCGCGGTATGGCATGGCGCCTCAATGGGCCAAGGCCACCCGTCCTCTCGTTCTGGTCTTCACCATAATCGCCTTCGCCGTGACATTGATCTTTAATGCGGATGTGGACGCCCAGGGAGGCGCATACGCAACGGGCGTTTTAGTGTTAATGACTTCAGCTGCGATAGCAGTGACCCTGGCCGCGCGCAGGCGACGTCAAAATTGGATTCCATATCTGGTGATTGCAATTGTCTTTGCCTACACCACGATTCAAAACATTCGTGAGCGGCCGGAAGGCATCAAGATCGCTTCTTTTTTCATCCTGGCTATTGTCGTCGCTTCGTTTATCTCCCGTATTATGCGCACTACTGAATTAAGAGTTGAACGTGTTGAGCTGGACGACCTCGCGCGTGAATTCGTGAGACGGGCTGCCGCGGGTACCGTGCGCATTGTTGCCAACCGTCGCGATACGGGAGATGCGCTCGAATACGAAATCAAGGAAAGGGAAAAGCGCACGGATAACCACATCCCTGCCGGTGAGCCAATCCTCTTTTTCGAAGTTACTCCGGGTGACGCTTCGGAGTTTTCAGGAATATTAAGAGTTCGTGGTGAACGAGTTGACGGGTACCGGGTTCTGAAAGCCGAATACCCGGCGGTTCCGAATGCGATCGCCGCGCTCCTGTTGTTTCTGCGAGATGAAACCGGAAAGTTGCCACATGCCTACTTTGGCTGGAGCGAAGGCAATCCGCTTACTTACCTGATGAAGTACGTCGCGTTTGGCGAAGGAGATACGGCTCCGGTCACGCACGAGGTATTGCGACAGGCCGAAAAAGACCCGGAGCGCCGGCCCATCGTTCATGTCGGTGGCTGACCGCATTTGAGCTTGTTCTAGTCACGCAAGTTGATCAGCATTATCGAGAGGCGTAAGATCGGGTCATTGAAAATCTTGTCTGCCGAAGTCACTCGTGCCCGTCACGAATGACGCGGGGGAACCAATGTTTCGCCGGTGCGAAACATGGGGCGAATCGTGAAGCTTCGTAGTTCAAGCTTAGCGTAGAACACTTCCAGTTCGAGCCCGTCAGCTAACCTCGTAGGCCAAAAGGGAGGGCAGTGCCGCGAACATTGTGAAGCGCGGAGCTCATTGCTCCGCGCTTTTTCTTTGTGGAGGGGCCGCCCCGGAGGTGAAAGATGGCAACTACACTTAAACGACTTCTGGTTGGCACCCCTAAGCGGACAGAGCAGGCGATTCATGAACGCCTGACAAAGAAGACCGCCCTCGCCGTGTTTTCGTCAGACGCTCTGTCATCCACGGCTTATGCTTCGGAAGAAATACTACTGGTTCTGGCTGTCGCTGCCGCTTTCGGACAAAGTTATGCGTTCTACTATGTTGTTCCGATTTCCATCGTCATCGCGATCGTGCTGGGAATTGTGGCCACCAGCTACCGCCAAACGATCCATGCATAT
>JAXIOV010000190.1:0-4972 GCA_045403245.1 Pyrinomonadaceae bacterium
GACTCAGCAGCTTGACGCCTGCGCAGCCATGTGAGTTGAGTGTGGAGGCGACGACCCGGTCGCTACGGCTCCCGGTTCTGATGCGGGCGCTTCGCTTAGCCCGTTAATCCGCGGCTGAATTTCAAACTGACCCACTACCCAGATCAGCCTCAACTTGACACCTTTTGAGGTACTTGGGTATTCTAGCCGTTCGCGTTTTATTCGCTGAAAACAGAGATAGTTAACCATGTCAACATACTTCCCCAGCGGCAAGGATCTCGCTGGAAAACGCAAGTGGTACGTAGTGGATGCGGCGGGCCAAACGGTTGGTCATCTGGCGTCAGAGGTAGCCTCCATTCTGAGCGGAAAACGAAATCCGCAGTGGACTCCTTTTATGGATGTGGGCGATCACGTCATTGTGATTAATGCCCGCAAGGCGGTTCTCAAAGGTTCGAAGGTTCAGCAGAAGGTTTATCGCCGGCATACCCTGTATCCCGGCGGCCTGCGCGAGGTTTCGGCTGAAGAGATGTTTGCGAAGCGGCCGGACCGCGTGATTACGCTTGCCGTGCAGGGCATGCTGCCGAAAACAAAACTCGGCAAGGCGATGGCCAAAAAACTCAAGGTCTACGCCGATAGCGAGCACCCACACACCGCGCAACGCCCGCAAGTCCGCCAACTACCTACCAGGTCAAACCAAGCTTAATACCCAAGAGTTAAGAAGAGGACGATATAGCTGTGGCTGAAATTGAATATTACGGGACCGGACGACGCAAAACTTCCACCGCCAGAGTTTACCTGCGTCCCGGGGGCGGCGAAGTTAAGGTCAACCGGAAGGCTTTCGATCAGTATTTTCCCAACGAGACGCTGCGAATGATTATCCGCCAGCCGTTGAATTTGACCGAAACGGTCAATAAATTTGACATACTGATCAACGTCAAAGGTGGTGGACCGGCAGGACAGGCAGGTGCGATTCGCCACGGCATTACCCGGGCGCTGCTCGAGTCTAACCCTGACCTGCGGCCGGCGCTGAAGAAGGCGGGCCTGATCACACGCGACCCACGAATCAAAGAACGCAAGAAGTATGGTCAGAAGGGCGCCCGTAAACGGTTCCAGTTCTCGAAGAGGTAAGAATTTCGGAATTCGAATTTCGGAATTCGAATTTCGAGAACCCGGGTGGGTCAGCGTCTTAGGACGCAGCAAGGTTGAAAAGCAGAAAATCCGAAGTCCCCGCATTTCGAAATTCTGCCGAGCAAGTTTGACAACGAGAAATTCGAAATCCGCAATCCGAATTCCGAAATTCTAAAGCCATTGTCATAGCTCGAATTGGTTGCTCTTCAAGCGAAGGGCTTCCGGGCTGTGGCGAGTACATTAAACCAATTCACTGAAAAGGAGACTCGGTTTGGTTCAGGTTACGATGAAAGAATTGCTGGAGGCCGGTGTGCACTTCGGCCACCAGGTCCGGCGCTGGAACCCGAAGATGAAAGAATACATCTTTGGTGAGCGCAATGGCATTTACATAATTGACCTTCAGAAAACGCAACGAATGTTTCGCGACGCGCTGGCTTTTGTGACCAACGCGATTGCTGAAGATCGTGGCAAGACGGTGCTCTTCGTGGGCACCAAGCGACAGGCACAGGACGCGGTTCGCGAAGAAGCTGAACGATCGGGACAGTACCACGTTAACCAGCGCTGGCTGGGCGGCTTGTTGACGAATTTCCAGACGGTTCAGAAGTCGATCAAACGCCTCAAAGATCTCGAGGCGATGCAGACCGACGGCCGCTACGAAAAGCTGACCAAGAAAGAGCGCATCAAGCTCGACCGCGAGCGTGAGAGCTTGAACAAAAATCTGTCAGGCATCAAGTCGATGAACCGGTTACCGGACATCGTTTTCATCATTGACGTGCGCAAGGAAGAGATTGCGGTCGCGGAAGCAAATCGTTTGGGCATTCCCATCGTTGCTGTGGTCGACACCAATTGCTCGCCTGAAGGCATCGATTACGTTATTCCCGGCAATGATGATGCTCTGCGCGCCGTCCGGCTCTTCGCTTCTCGAATCGCCGACGCTATTCTCGAAGGCCAGCAGATCGCAACCGAGGGCGGCGTGGTAGCCCAGGCTGAAGCCGGTGAGCCCGAGGCAGGTCAGGTGACTAGCGTCGCCGGGGAAGAAAAGAGCCCCGGAACGACTGGTTCCGGAGGGGTTGCTGCGCAGCCGGTGATCACCGAACCGGGTACAACCGAAACCAGTGAGGCCGCCGAGGGCACTGAAGTGGGTGTTGAGCCATCTACCGCCCCGGAACCGGCCAAGGCGGAGGCATCAATTGACGAAGGCGCTGAGTCGGTGGTGGCGGCCAGCTAAGCACACGCAAATCGAGATTTTTATTTATCGGCGAGCGCAGCCTTTGAAGCGGTACTTCCGCCGGGGCTGCGTTTCTTATTGACGGGTCCACACACCGTGAGGTCCCCAGAAGAAGCAGGCACGGATTGAAGTCTGTGTCATTGGAGAAACTGGTAATCATGGCAGATGTAACAGCAGCAGCAGTAAAGCAGCTTCGCGAAAAGACGGGCGCAGGGATGATGGAATGCAAGAATGCGTTGGTCGAAGCTGGCGGCAGTGAACCACAAGCTATCGAGATCCTGCGTAAGCGCGGCCTCGCTTCGGCAAAGAAGCGCGAAGGCCGCATCGCCGCCGAGGGAATTGTAGGCTCCTACATCCATATGGGTGGCAAGGTTGGAGTGCTGGTAGAAGTCAATTGTGAAACCGATTTTGTCGCGCGCGGCGAGGAGTTTCAGCAATTGGTGAAGGACATTGCGATGCACATAGCGGCGGCAGAACCCAGGCACGTTGCGCGCGCGGATGTCGATACCGCTGACCTCGACAAAGAGAGGGAGATTGCGCGGGCGCAGGCCAAAAATGACCCGAAGAACGCGAACAAACCCGATCAGGTGATCGATAAGATCGTGGAAGGACGGGTAAACAAGTTCTACGAGGAGACTGTGCTTTTGGACCAGCCCTTCGTGAAGGATCCGGCGAAAACCGTGGCCGAGTTGGTGACCGAGAAGGTGGCAAAGACCGGCGAGAAGATTACGATTCGCCGGTTTCAACGCTACAAGATGGGCGAGGGACTCGAGAAGCGCGATGATGATTTTGGGGGCGAAGTTGCGTCACTCGTGGGTTAGCCCGGCGTTCACACTACAGATTTTAGTTCGCTGAATACCAAATAATATGACCGTGCAGCCGCAATCTGATTCCGTCGACCTGGCCTACCAGCGCGTGCTCTTGAAGATCTCCGGCGAAGCCTTGATGGGCGAGCAAAATTATGGCATCGATGTCGATGTCGCCCATCAGGTAGCTCAGGAACTCAAGGCCGTACACGAACTGGGCGTTCAAGTAGCGGTGGTGGTCGGCGGCGGAAACATCTTTCGCGGTGTTTCCAAAAGCGCGGGCAACATGGATCGTTCGGCGGCTGACTACATCGGCATGCTGGCGACGGTGATGAACGCGGTGGTGTTGCAGGATGCGCTGGAAAAGCTCGACGTCAACACGCGTGTGATGTCGGCAATTGACATCCCTCAACTTGCGGAGCCCTTCATCAGAAGACGAGCAGTCCGACACCTCGAAAAGGATCGGGTCGTCATTTTTGCTGCTGGTACTGGTAACCCTTATTTCACCACCGACTCCGCGGCGGCGCTCCGGGCGCTGGAAATCAAGGCCGATATCATCCTCAAAGCCACCAAGGTTGAAGGGGTCTATTCTGCCGATCCGATGCTGGATTCAACGGCCACGCGTTACGATTGCATAACTTATCATGAAGTTCTTCAGCGGCAGTTGAAGGTAATGGACGCTTCGGCGATCTCCCTTTGTATGGACAATAATCTGCCCATAGTTGTTTTCAACATGAGAAAAGCTGGGAATATTACGCGGGTGGTTATGGGTGAGGCAGGTGTTGGCACGAAGGTTTGTCTGGAATACTAAGGGCCGAGTGCTGAGTTCTGAGTGCTGAGTGCTGAGTTCCGAGTTTGTTTCGAGTTCAAATGTATTCGTGGCATTCATTACTCAGGACTCAGCACTCAGAACTCAGACACTGAAACTCGAAACTCTTCCTGGAGCAGATAAATGAGCGAGAAGGACGTAATCAAAGAGACCAGGCCGCGGATGGACACCGTCATTGAAGACTTCCGTCGTAAATTAGCTACGGTGCGCACAGGACGGGCGGCGGTCAGCCTGCTTGATACCGTGATGGTTGATTATTACGGGACGATGACGCCACTGAGCCAGATGGCGTCGGTCCATGCTCCGGAACCGCAGATGCTGACGGTTCAGCCCTGGGACCAGACGCAGGTAGCGGCCATTGAAAAAGCGGTTCGGGCGGCTGATCTCGGCTTGAATCCTTCAAACGACGGTAAGCTCGTTCGCATCCCGATCCCACCGCTTACCGAAGAGCGTCGCAAACAGCTCGCCAAGCAGGTCCACGAGATTGCTGAGGATCATCGCACCGCGGTTCGCAATATTCGCCGCGACGCCAACGAACGTCTGAAGAAGATGCTGAAGGACAAGCAGATTTCGGAAGACAACGAGCGCGACGGCCTTGAGGAAGTGCAGAAGCTGACTAACACTTACATCGGCAAGATCGACGAACTCACGAAGTCGAAGGAACACGAAATCACCAGCGTGTAGGACAGGCATTCCTGCCTGTCAGTTTCGCGAAGTTTCCGGCGGCTCCGCCGTCTGATGTGCGGAAGGTCTAGGAGGTCCCGTAATTGGAAAGGTATCTCTGGGCTATGTTCCAGCTGCAAAAAAACTTCACGCGGGCGTAGCCCTCGCGTTCTGCAT
Source organism: Pyrinomonadaceae bacterium (assembly GCA_045403245.1). GTDB lineage: Bacteria > Acidobacteriota > Blastocatellia > Pyrinomonadales > Pyrinomonadaceae > PSRF01. Next base: position 4,811 of record JAXIOV010000190.1, read on the forward strand.
TGACTCCACACCGCGACTCTCATATCATGCGCACACCTCGCAATACTCTGGTCTTGAAATGAGTTCCCTCTAACTCGAAATCCGGAACTCAAAACTCGAAACTGTTTTGACAGGCTGGTCCTCAGAGCCTGCGACCGCCGCATCTGACCGCCGCACCCTTCT
>JAXIOV010000094.1:0-21971 GCA_045403245.1 Pyrinomonadaceae bacterium
GACTCAGCAGCTTGACGCCTGCGCAGCCATGTGAGTTGAGTGTGGAGGCGACGACCCGGTCGCTACGGCTCCCGGTTCTGATGCGGGCGCTTCGCTTAGCCCGTTAATCCGCGGCTGAATTTCAAACTGACCCACTACCCAAATGACAAATGGAAAATCGGCTTTTCTACCTTGCTGTCCGCCTTCCCAACCTGCCAATTTCAAAAGCATCTACTTCTTTCCCATTCGCAACACCTTCAGCTCTTCGTCATAGGGAGACATTTCCACGAGCTTCGCGATGATCGGCGGCAACACTTGCAAGGTGTAATCAATCTCCTCTTCAGTGTTGTAGCGGCCGAGAGAAAAACGGATCGAACCTTGCGCGGCGGTGTAGGGCACGTTCATCGCGCGCAAAGTGGGCGACGACTGTTTGGTGGAGGAATGGCATGCAGAACCCGTTGATACCCAAATGCCCGCCTGGTCCAGGCTGACGAGGATGTTTTCACCTTCGATGTACTCGAAGGAAATGTTTGACGTGTTTGGCAGTCTTTTCGCGCGATCGGCAATTCCGTTCAGACGCGCATTCGGGATCGTGCCCAGGATAGTGTCTTCCAGTTTGTTGCGCAGCAGCTCGATGCGCTCATGTTGGTCGAGGTTTGTGGCCAGTTCGCAAGCTGCGCCCAGGCCAACAATGTTTGGAACTGCGGACGTGCCGGCGCGGCGTCCACGTTCCTGGCTGCCGCCGATAATGAAGGGAGGTAACCGCACGCCGTCGCGTATGTAGAGCGCGCCGACTCCCTGCGGCGCGTGCAATTTGTGACCGGAGAGTGAGAAGAGATCAACCTCTAGTTTTTTCAAGTCAATCGGAATCTTGCCCACCGCCTGCACACCATCCACGTGAAACACCGCGTCGGAGTTCTCCCGAATAACCCTGCCGATTTCTTTGATGGGAAACAGCACCCCGGTTTCATTGTTTGCCAGCATCACGGAGACGATTCCTGTTTCAGGCCGCAAGGCGTTTCGCAAATCCTCCAGATTGAGCTCGCCGTTTTCATCGACTTCAAGCCAGGTTACTTCGCAACCCGTCTGGGCGAGGTGTTCACAGAGGTTGCGCACTGCCTCATGTTCCACCCGGGTGGTGATAATGTGCCGGCGCGTCGGGTTTTGTTCCAGATACCCGCCGATGGCCCAGTTATCCGACTCCGAACCGCATGAGGTGAAAACAACCTCGTCCGAATTCGCGGCGCCGATCAGTTGAGCAACCTGTTCGCGAGCGTGTTCGACGGCCGACTTCATCCGTTGGCCGAGCGAGTGGGCAGACGAAGGGTTGCCGTAAACTTCGGTCAGGTAGGGTTGCATCGCTTCGAAGACTTCGGGCGCGATGCGCGTGGTGGCATTGTTATCGAGGTAGATCATGTGCGGTGAATATTAAATGGTAAATCGTAAATGGTGAAACGGACCGCAGGTACAGAACCGAGCGCGGTAGCGCCGGGCAGGTACAGGGCCGAGCGCGGCAGCGCCGGGTCCTCGCGTCAACTCCATTCCAAGCGCGGTAGCGCCGGATAATAAGTTTTTCTCAACGCTACGAGACGGACTTCAGCGACGCTCACGCTTCGTCGGCTAACTTCCGTCAGGCTGAGCCACGACCCGGCGCTACCGCGCTCGGTTCTGTAACCGCCCGGCGCTACCGCGCTCGGTTCTGTAATGCTCGCTTACTCGAAACAGACCCGTCCATTTACGATTCACCATTTACTATTTACTTCGTTCAAAATTTCTTCAATCAACGGGTAGCATGAACGACATCCGGCGCCGGCGTTGCAGGCTCTGGTAACTTCGGCGATTCCGGTCAGAGCTCCGGTTTTTATCTCGCGTTCGATCGTAGTTTCAGAGACGCCGAAGCAGGTGCAAATTAGAGCTTCGTCACCGCGCCATTCATCACGCGCCGAATCGCTGAACTTCCGAATCGCCTGGACTAACGCATCGCAGGCAAGTGCGACACATTCACTTCGCTCGGCTGCGACACCGCCAAGCCGGGTCAACAGCCCTGAGTCCTGAGTATCGAGACGACCAGCCTCCACACAGGCAAGGGAAGCAGCCTCTCCGGTGGTTTTACCCTTTACTTCTCCGGTCAACCAGGACGCTGCCGCAACCATCACAGAACAGCCCGCAGCTCGAAATCTCGCCTCGTCGATGCGTTGCGAGTCGTCAATGTGAAGTGAAATTCGCAGCGTGGCGCCGCATTGAAGTGACGCTGATTGCCCCGTGAAACTCGGCTCGCACACGTCACCGACATTTGCAGGATTTAAAAACCGATCGAGCGGCTCCGGATCACACAGCATAAAAGCCAACGATTCGACATTGAATGTTGACCACAAATGTAGCACGATGGATTGATCCCTGACCAAAGCTCAATGTACCAGGACCGTTGAGATGTTCGATCAGTTTCGCCAACGCAGTTCGGATCTTGAACACATCGATAAAGGCGACTACACAGCCGCCGAATATGAGGGTTGCCTCGTCGAGCTGCAACGTGTCAACCGGTGGATGGGTGACGCCAGCGCGCTTACATCTTCGCTGCTTGATGAGATTGTCAAACTTGAGCTGAAGTCTTTTTCAGTAGTTGATGTCGGCGCAGGGTCGGGAGAGCTTTTGCGGGTGACTGCCGATTGGGCCCGCAAGACACATCGAACAGCAAAGTTGATTGGGGTAGAACTCAATGCTCGCTCGGCGTCAGCAATAAATCAGCGATCCCGCGACTTCCCCAGGACGAACGCAGTTCGCGCCGACGCCTTCCAACTTCCATTTGCGGACAATCAGTTTGACTTCGCGATCTGTTCGCTCTTCACGCATCATTTCGCGGACGACGCAGTTGTGTCCGTGCTACGGGAGATGGGCCGGGTGGCAGCCCGCGGAATCTTTGTCATAGATCTGCACCGGCATCCGGTGGCTTACTTCCTATACACCACCGTGGGCCGTCTCGTTCTTCACACGCGGCTGTTAAGAGAGGATGGCGCGCTTTCGATTCTGCGAGGGTTCAAGCCACGGGAATTAGAAAAACTTGCGGAGCGTGCCGGGCTAAACGAAATCATGGTGACCCGACGCTTTCCTTACCGGTTGGTGTTAAGCGCGAACTATTCGAATGGAGCTCGTGCCCATGCTGTGGGGCGGAGCCCATTAAACATCGAGGCTGAGTGTTCGAGTGAGCTTCATAACTAACAACTTTGAGGTCGCCATCGCCGGTGGCGGCCCGGCGGGCACCAGCGCTGCGATCCAGCTCGCGATGAGTGGCGCTCGAGTTTTGTTGGTGGAAGAAAAGAAGTATCCACGCCCTAAACTGTGTGGGGAATTCATTTCGCCAGAATGCCTGTCACACTTTGAACGTCTTGGAGTGGCGGAACAAATGTCGCGCGCAGGTGGCGCTTCGCTGGCGAAAACGGTCTTTTATTCACGTCGCGGCCACAGCGTGGTGGTGCCAAGTGAATGGTTTACGCCTGGTGCGAACTACTCCGGCGGCGCTCTCGGGCTCAGCCGTAGCGAGATGGACCACAAACTTCTGGAACGAGCAAAGCAAGCAGGTGTCACGGTGTTGGAGGAAACACACGCCACTGTTCTTACAACCGCGGAAAATGAAGTGCGTGGGTTACAACTCAAAACCGGAGAACTCATCCGCGAGTGCGAAGCTCTCGTGACGATTGACGCCACCGGAAGGCCGCGCGCCTTGGCGCGCCAGGTCGAGCCTGAGGACCGGCACCCACGAAAACGCCCACCACTAGTAGCGTTTAAGGCGCATCTTGAGAACACAAAGATCGATCACGGCGCGTGTGAAATCTATTCCTACAAGGGCGGTTACGGCGGGTGTAGTGACGTCGAAGGAGGCTTGAGCAACCTTTGCTTTATCGTTTCCGCCGGCGATGTGCGTGAACTGGGTTCCGATCCCGAAAGGGTGGTTCGCGAGATCGTGATGAAAAACTCGCGGGCTGCGTACACACTCCTTGGCGCCCGCGCACGAACGTCCTGGCTAAGCGTCTCGCTGGAAGGATTCGGGCGAAGGACCCTGAGTCCGGTTAACGGACTGTTGACTATCGGTGACGCAGCTTCCTTTATTGATCCATTTACCGGCAGCGGCATGTTAATGGCGCTTGAGAGCGGGGAAGTGGCAGGCACGATCGTAACTCAACATCTTAAGCGACTCAGTTTGGGCGGGTCGTTTGGGCCCGTGGCCAACGACTACCGGGTTGCATACCGGCGGAGGTTTAGCTCACGTTTGCGCATGTCAGGATTTCTTCGGCATGCCGCATTTCTTCCTTATGCGGCTGAACTGACGATACTTCTATTCGGCGCCAGCACCCATCTTCGACGCCGGTTTGCGCGCGCCACGCGCCGCTCCGTCGAGCAGGGTACCAGACCTTCTCCGGTCTAGTTTTTATTGCGCCGCTAAGTGTCAGTGGGCACGTGGTTTCGCCGTCAGTGATGGATATAAATGCTTGCCAGATAGTGGGTTTTGGAGTAAAAAGACTGAGCGTTTTTTGTCTGAATTGCTCCCCGGTGCCCTGCTCAAGACTGTGGCTCACGCGCGGTAATGAAATCACCCCGGACCGACCGGGATCATCGAAAACTTTGGATAGCTGAAATTGAGCACGGGGCTTACCCTCTTCGGTGTGGCCTACATTAACTAAGGAGAAAAGATGATGTTAGCGTCCCCTATCCAGTGGCTCAAAAACTCGATGCGGTTAACCACCCTTTTGATCGTTGCGCTTGCTTGTGGGCAACTCGCCGCAAGTGTCGCTTACGGCCAGGCGCAAGCCAATGCCGCCGATCTTCAGGGCTACGTGCGCGACGCCTCGACCGCCGTGGTGACGAATGCCACAGTAACAGCCAGTAATCCGGCAACTAACGTCAGCCGGAGCGCTAACACTACCAGCGACGGGTATTACCAGATAGTTGGTCTACCACCGGGCAGCTATGAGATCACAGTTGAAGCACCAAACTTCAAGAAGGCTGTGTTGCCGGACGTTACCTTAACCGTGGGGCAGAGGGCGGATCTGGATGTCACCCTGGAAGTAGGTCAGGTCAGCGAGGTTGTAACGGTCACCGGGGCCGGGACCGAATTAGTGGAAACCTCCAAGACGGCGGTCGCCACTACCATCGATCAGCAACGCATCGACAACCTTCCAATCAATGAAAGAAACTACTTGTCGTTTGCGCTCACAACTTCCACGGTCGGCCGCGACAACGGTCGTCCGATCGGACCAGCGCCCACCACCGGCTTGAATTTTGGCGGGCAAAGAGGACGCTCAAATCTGGTCCAGGTTGACGGCGCCGACCATACCGACAACTCCGTCAACGCGGCGCGCTCGACCGTCAGTCAGGAAGCGGTTCAGGAATTCCAGGTGGTTAGCAATTCGTTTGCGGCTGAGTTTGGCCGTTCGGCGGGTGGCGTTGTGAACGTGGTTACCAAGAGTGGCACGAACGACTTTCACGGGAATGTCTTTGGGTTTGTGCGCGACAAGAGATTCCAGTCCCGCAATCCGTTTGCCCCGGTCAGCAGACCGGAATTCCACCGCAGCCAATACGGCGCGACACTTGGTGGCCCGCTTGACAGGGATCGGACCTTCTTCTTCTTTGCCTTCGAACAGCGGCGGCGGGACGAGTCGGGATTCTTTACGAGTACTGTTAACAGAAATTTGACTGCTTCGGTGACGATACCCGTGATTCCCGGCCTTAATCCTATCGCTCGCACCTTTTCGAATATCACCCCCCAACAGGCCGCGTTTATTAATGGCTTGCTGGCGGCCGGCACTCCAACGGCGATCTGCGGTGCCAGAGCTTACGCATTTCTTGCTTCGAGCGGAGGTTCAACCGCCTTGACCGGAAGTAATCCGCTCACCAGCCCTAATGACGGCAGTGCATGTCCAGCGATCACTCCGATCACCGGGCCCACTACAGCGATTGGCTCCCGCTTTTTCCTGACGGGAGCTCCCGTACCAGTGGGAACGACTAACGCTGCTGGCCAGTTCATCGCGTTTCGCCCTCTCAACGATCTACGAAGGATATTTCCAGTCACCGACCGAACCACTTACAACTCGTTTCGACTTGACCACATGATCACCAAGAACCATCAGTTCAATTTCCGGTTTGGCTACAATCCGAGTCGGATCACCGGAATTCAGGTCGAATCACAAAACCAATCTCTGGGCCAAAACGATTTTTCGCGGACCGGGATCCAAACGCTGCGCGATTTTTCGGCAGTTGCCACGTGGATAGCGACGCTCTCAGACAGCGCCGTCAACGAATTAAGATTTAATTTCGGCGAGCGCCGCGCAACCTTCACCTCGCAAAACGGTGATGCGGTTGCCTCCAACATCTCGGGCACCGCATTCTTTGGCCGCGAACTATTCTCGCCGGTGGTCCGCACCGAAACACGTTACGAGTGGACCGACAGCTTAAGTCTGGTGAAGGGCAATCACGCGCTAAAATTCGGCGGGGACATCGCTTTCGTGAGAATTCCGTCGGCGATTTTTGAATTGAACTTCGCCGGGCTTTTCAACTTTGGCGGTCTCTCAGCCGCCACCCTGAATCCGGCGTTCGCCGGCGCCCCCGATTTTACGGCGGTGCAGCAATACGGACTCGGCTTCCCGACCAGCTTCATTCAGGGCTTCGGCAATCCCGTCAGCCGCATCAGCAATCGACCGATGGCCGTCTTTGCTCAGGACTCGTGGAAGGTGCGCCCCAATCTTACACTCAACTACGGCGTTCGTTACGACTATGAGCTGACGCAACAGATTCCTACTGTAGGCTTCCGCGATCCTTTGTCCGGAATCAACCTTTCTGCCGCCGACCTGCTCGCCGCTCAGGACGCCGTCAATGTGCAACAGGGGTTTCCGCGTGACAAGAACAATTGGGCGCCGCGTCTGGCAGTGGCCTGGGACGTTCGCGGCAATGCGAAGACCGTTGTTCGCGCAGCGTTCGGCATGTTCTACGATCACCCGTTACTGGCAGTCGCGTTCAATTCGGACATTGGCGATGCGTCGCAACAGCAACAGGTCATCCTAACTGCCGGCAGTCCTTCTCCCACAAGCTTATTAAACGCCGCGCAAGTGTTCCAGGGAACCGTAATTGTTTGCAACTTCCCGGGCGCCGTGCCTGGCGTCAACTGCACGCCGGGTGCCGCTTCGACCGCGCAATATCAAAACGGCCGTCAGCGATTCAACGATCAGACCTTCCCCGGCTTTGGCCCGGTGTTGCCTTTCACGCTTCATGTGAACAAGGACTTTGAGTATGCCTACGCTAACCAGGGCAACCTTACCGTCGAGCAGCAAGTAGGCAAGAACATGAGTTTGTCGGCGAGTTACCTGTTTGTCGGCGCCCATCATTTGCCACATCCGCTCGATGTCAACGCGCCGCGCACCGACTTGCAAATCGCGAATTTCGTGCGTTGCTTTGGCGTGCAGCCCACTAACATCACTGCGGTATTGACGGTGAATCCGGCACTGTGCAGCAACATCGTAGTGCAGCCCATTCCCGGACTGATATCTATCACGACGCGCGGAGGTGTCATCGCTCCGGCGGCCGCAAACTTCTTCCGCCCGAATGCGCCAAACTACTTTCTCGTTCAAGCGTTGACTGGCGGTGTGGTCACGCCGGGCGTCTTCAATGCTGCCCTGGCCGCCAGCGGCACCTTGCGCACCCCGGGCACGATTTCTCCTTTTGGCTCGGTCAACGCGCAAACGTCTGACGGAAACTCAACCTACCACGCTCTGAATGTGGATTTCAAAAGACGGTACGCAAACAACTTCCAGTTCTTAACGTCCTATACCTGGTCGCATTCCATCGACGACTCTTCGGACCTGCAAACACTGCTGCTGCCGCAGGACAATCGAAACTTCCGGGCTGAACGCGCCGACTCGTTGTTCGACCAACGCCACCGATTTGTGTTCAGCGCCCTGGTCACCTCCCCGGCAGCCTGGCGTTCAGGCAACGGACTGCATCGGTTCTTTTCCGACTTCACGGTGGCCCCAATCTTCGAGATGTCGTCCGGGCGGCCCTTCAACATTTTGACCAACCAGGATACTAATAACGATCAATCGAGCCAGACCGATCGTCCCAGCGTCCTGTCTGATGGAAGGCTATGTGTTCCGGGCGCCCCGATTCCGGGAACCAGCACTCTCTGTACTCCATTGATCACCAATGGCGTCTTTACGTCGGGAAGTCTGGGACGCAATTCCGGCATCACGCACCGGTTCACTGCCCTGGATCTCCGCGTAACTCGCACCATCAGATTCGGCGAGCGCGTGCGCGTCGATCTCATCGGCGAGGGTTTCAACCTCTTCAATCGCTTCAATGAAGGCGCTGCTTCGCCCTTTATCGACGATGTGAATGGTTTCAACCAGCGCGCCGGCAATGGCCGCTACTTCAGTCTGCCAACTGCGTCATTTGATCCCCGTCAGTTCCAGTTTGGCGCGAAGTTTAGCTTCTAGCTCCGGACTTTGACGATGCCCGGGTAAGACATGCAGGGGCACGGTTCAGGCCGTGCCTCTGTTTTATTTGCGCTTCGGTTTACCCCTTTCCTTTTGTCCCACAAAACGACTTGAGCTAAAGTGAACCGGAGCGAACCTAATGCAGTCAGGCTGCATCGGAAAAGGTGCCGTTTTTCGCTGGTACTTTCTAATTTGCTGGTATTTTCTAATTCGAAAACCAACCCTCTCCCCAGGGGATTCCCAATGACCAAGAGATCCGCTACCAGCTTTTTGCTGAGCTTTACTTCAATAGTTGCCATTGCCTTCAGCGTTGCCAGTCTGGTGACCGCGCAATCCAGCCGTCCACGTCGCGTTACCAAACAGCCGGTGGCTCCGGCGGAAGAGCCGCTGCTGCGTCCGGAACCGAAGCCGAGCCCTACTGCCCGGAATAATTCAAACCGGCCGCTGATTGAGGTCCAGCCGGTCAAGCCGGTCGTCAACACCGTGGGCACGGGCGACACGACGCATGCCTATCAACTGCTGCAGCAAAAACAATTCGCCGCCGCGGCAAAGGAAGCCAACGCCATCGCTGCGCAGTTTCCCAATGATGCTGAAGCCTGGAAGATCGCCGGCTTTGCGGAGTTGAGTCTCAAGCAGTTTGCCCTGGCCGTCGAGCATCTGGAAAAGGCGATGAACCTCCAGGAGGTTTCCAAGCGCCAGGATCCAAACACGGCGGATGCGCTGGCTCAGGCTTACGTGTTTTCCGAAAAATTTGACCGCGCATTGCCGCTGCTGGTAACTGCAACAACTCGAACCGGTGCTCCGGTCGACCCGTCAATGCTCTACTATCGCGGTCTGTCCGAGTACAAGCTTGGCAAGCCACTTGACGCCGAGCGCACCTTTACCGCGGTCGTCAAAGCAAATCCAAAAGACGCGCTGGCGCTTTTCTATCTTGGTCAGATCGCGCTGGCAAAGAACGACTTTAACGGTGCGATTGCAGCGCTGAATCGCGCCACCGTTAACGATCCGCGATTGGCTGCCGCCTGGACGCTCTTAACTTCAGTCTACTTGCGAAGGGCGGCGCTTAATGAGGATGAGACAAAAGCGGCGGCAGATTATCTCAGCGCCGTGCGAGCCGGCGAGGAACTGATCAAAGTAAGAACCGACGCCGAGGCGGTCACACTTTTCGGACAGGCTCTAATCGGTTCGCAGCAATATGCCCGGGCTGCCGCGGCGCTCGAAAGGGCCACTCTCGACAAAGATGCGAAAGGCGTAACCTTTTATCTGTTGGGAATCGCACATTCGCGTGTCAAGAATTTTCCGAAGGCAATCGCAGCTTTGCAAACCGCCGCGCAGAAGTCGCCGGATGACATCAACGTATATCGTGAGCTAGGTTATGCCTACGAGATCACGAAACAATATGCGAAAGCGCTGGGCGTTTACGAAAAGGGATTGAGCCTGGTGCCGAGCGATTCGGATTTCAAGGAAGCCGCCGAACGGGTCAGACCGTTTGCGAAGTAATCAACGGTCGAAAAGACTGAGGAGGATCGCATGACGAAGTTAATAGCAACCCTGGTGTTGACGATAGCCACGGCTACAATAGTTTGTGCACAGCGGCCGCGGGCCATCGAAGCTCCAACGGATGCGTCAAAGGCGGTGCCTGCTCCGGCGCCACAACAGATGAAGGCCAAGTATGAAGGCGGTGTCTTTGGTCACCCCAAAACGATCGAGGGAACACTCAGCTTCGACGACACCAACAAGCGCCTGCTATTTAAGAACAAGAAGCAAAAAGAGGTCTTCTTCATACCTTACGCGGCGGTGAATTCAGCTTTCGCGGATTCGCAAAAGAGGCGGCCGGCCGCGGCGACCGTGGCTCAGCATATTCCATACTTTGGCTTTCCGCTCGGGTTCATCAAGACCAAGGTGAGTTACCTGACGCTGCAGTTTAGCGATCCTGATACGCATGTGGCGGGAATTACCAGTTTTCGTCTGGACAGGAAGGAGCTGTTGGATTCGGTACTTTACGCGCTCGCCAACAAGGCCGGTTTGACACCACGTGGCGACATCTATGTGAGGAAGAACGACAGCGAAGCAAAAAAAATAAACCCTTAGCCTGGCGCAGGGTATTGAGGTTTTACTCAGTAGGCGCTCTTTACGGGGCGCCTATTTCGTTTTCCCTCCAGCGATAACGTAACTGGCAACATAGCGATGGAGTTTCGCGCGGTTCTCTTTCAAATAGGCGAGATGGTCCCTGGCAATCCCTTCGTCCGGGCGCGCCAGGAGAACGAAGGCTTCAAGCAAACCCTCATCATTCAGCTTCTTCAGCATGGCTAGCGACGGGCTGAGGGTTTTTGTCTTCTTGTCTGCGGCCGCCAACGAAACCACACTCCTTAAAGCATCCACTTCCTCCGGCAAGCTGTGACGGTAAGTCATCTCAGCAGGAAATTGTTTCGCAAACTTTTCCTTGCGCCAGAGTGAGCGAGTCGCGCCGTACGAGATCCAGGCAAACGATCCGTCATTCTTGCCACCCAGCAACGCAGTTGCGTCCAGATTGATCCTGACGTCGCCTTTTTCATCGAAAGTAACCTGAGTCGGGATATCAATCTCCGGGTGGGCCAGACGAGTATTGGTAACCTCGGCCCACTGTGTAATCCCACTGACCGAAAAGCGGCTGTAGGGTTCCGTGATGAAGGCCTCAATGTATCGCTCGCGGGCCTGGTCCACTTTGCCCTGCTTCATCAGCGGCGTAGCAGAGTACCGGTACGCAGTTTCTCTGAGCGGGTCGATCGCGATAGCCTTCTGATACCAGGATTCAGCTTGAGCAAAATCCTTTTTCTCGTTGTAAATATCTCCTGAGAACAGGGCAGCTTCATAGAGGTTCGGATCGAGGGCCAGCGCTTTTTGATAAAGCGCCAGAGCGTCGTCAAACTTGCCCTGCGAAAAGAAGCCTTCGGCCTTGACCATCGACATCTGTGCCCCAAGATTTTTTGACACGGCCGGGCCTTCTGAACCATCCGCGGGTAAACTGCCGATCAGACCCTGCACCAACGGTTCACGATTGCCGAGTTCTCTTGATCTGATGAACGCATTGCGCGCGCGTATCCGCAAGAGCTTTCGATCATGATCGTCAACTGTGTTGTTAGCCTGCCCCAACAATGCAAAGCCGAGGAAGAAATGCGTCTCGGCGCTATCGGGCTCGGCCACCACAATCTTCTCGAGCAGTGGTAATGCCTGCGTGTATTTATTCTGCTCCATGAGGGCGGCGGCTCGTTGTTTCATCTCCTCGATGTTTTGGCTGACCTGCGCGTAAGCGTTTTCGGCGTAACAGACAGTCAACAGACAAATGAGCAGAAGAGTGAATCGCCTGAGGGAGTCTACCGCGCGGGAGTGGGTTAGTTTGATAATCATGAGCGCCATGCAATGGTCAGACAATTGAGGGGAAGACATACTCGTTAAAGAACCGAGCGCAGTAGAGGCTGTGTGAAACCCCAAGTTCAACTCAGAGAACATGACTCTCGACTCAAGGTTGTGCGGCACCGAAGCTTGAGCGGGGGCGCGCTGCGCTTTGCCCTCTTCCTGACTGCGAGTTAGCGTACTAGAGTCGCTCATGGAGATCGCTCGGGTCTTCACACAGCCTCGGTAGCGCCGGACGCTAAAGTCTACTTCCGATGATATCGGTTCACAAAACAGGAGATTACGAAAACCGGGAAGGGGGTCCCGGAGTCAAGGAGAGTAAAAATTCGGTGAGCGCAAAGATGGCGACTAACTTGAGAGACATTCAAACCCCGAGTCCGGCAAAGTCCTCTTTCAACAGGCCGTAGAGTCTGGCGTCAAGCAGTTGGCCGTTTTTCTGGAGGTGTTTTCGTAAATAACCTTCCAGCTTGAATCCGTTCTTTTCGAGCACTCGAGCTGAAGCCAGATTTGATTCGAAGGTGTGCGCCGTTAATCGAAGTAAGTGGAGTTTACTGAAAGCGTAATCGGTAAAAGCCCTGACCGCGTCAGTCATGATTCCCTGTCCCCAAAAGGGCTTCGCTAACCAGTAACCAATCTCCGCCTTGTGGGTCAGACCCGGCTCGAAATTTTCGGAGCTGACAACCCCAATCAATCCACTGTCCGGAATGCGAATCGCAAAAGTGACTTCCAACCCGACGCCTTGAGTATGCTCGATTCGTTTCTGAATCCAGCGCTCGGCGTCCAGAGCTGAATAAGGGTGAGGGATATTCAGAGTCGTGTTGTAAACGTCCTTCGTGCGAAGGTGTTCGAGCAATGCGGCTTTATCGGAGAGGCAAACGGCGGACAGGTAAACTCCATTCGAAACCGGAATTCTCAACTCAGTTGGACTCAAACCAATCTCCTGGGCTTTAACTTTACCTGCAGCGTCTGTTCGCCACGCAGGATAGTAAGTTGATAAGCAGCCTCACGCTCCAGCATCTCATTCAGCTTCGTGAGGTTTACCTTCGCCGCCGGCGTGCCATCGATAGACGTGATGACGTCGTTTTCCTGCAGCCCGGCTTCTGACCCCGGTGAATTCTCCAGGATTCGCAGAACGCGAAACGTGCGGTAATCCTGACCGTAAGCCCCGATGGTCAATCCCGAAAACGCCCGATCGTAGGGCTTGCCGAATTCTCCGTTCGGCTCGAGGATAATTCGGTTGTTGTCATAGTCAAGAAATATCTTAAACCGGTTCATGATTTGCGCGCCGATATTTCCCAGGAGCTCCTTGCTGGCAAACGCGCCGGCTTTATCTTCAGAAAACAAAGTAATCGGTTGGGCCACCTTGAATGTTCCGAGTTTCAACTCGGTCACCCGGCCTAAGCGTCCGGTAGTTTCACCTCCTACGCCACCACCACCCAGGGCCCTGATGGTCTTCAACTCGGGATTGAGCAGCCGCTTTTCGGATACGAAGGGGCTGTACAGAGCGAGACCGGCGCCCGACCCGAGATCGATAACAAACTTGCCCTTGAAGGCGCTATGGCCAACTGGAGTGACCTCGGCTTCGATGATCGGATGACCGTGTCTCAATTGAATTGGAATGCTCTCACCAGATCCGGTATAAGCAAAACCCTGCTTATTGTGAAGCCGCAGCACGCGCGCGGGATAGTCGACTTCAACCACAAATTCTTTGATGAAGTTGTGTCCGATAATTCCGTCAAAGTCCTGTCCAAACCGTGGGGCGATTCTGGCGATCGGCAAAGCGAGTTCGACTCGCTGTGAAAATCCTTCGAACCCATCGAGTGTAAAAGAAGACCCGGTAACAAATGATCCCATATGAGTTGCGGCGCCGGCTCCGCCCATCCCGACCTGGCCCTGCATTTGCAATTTCAGTTCTTTGGCTCGTTCGAGGTCGATGATGGCAAACTGATCGCCCGTGTCCAGAACAAAGGAGAGTGGGCGCGAGGTGTTGACCCGCACTTTGAGCATGATGTGCCGGTTCGCCAGCTCAAAGGGAATCGTGACTGGACTGGTCGCGGTCGAAGATTTGCCCTGCGTTGTTTGCGGGCTGGCCGTAGTGATGAACTGTGAAAAGCGGGTGCGCGAAGACGGGATCGACAGCGCGACGCCAATCGCAACCAGGATCAGCAGTAAACTTCTTTTCATTGTTCTCTCCTGTGCGCGGGAAGATCGGCAGATCTGTGGGTTGATTTAACGCCCGTGAGCCCTGTTTCGTTGCGATGTTTTGACAAGAAATCGTTCAATCGACTCGCGCCGGCCAAAATGCGAGATCTGATTTTATTGCTTTCTCCTCCGAAGCCCGGTACTCCCAGCCTGCTATCCACCCGTTTGAGACCGGGAAAGACTTGTTCTCCACGTTAAGCATGATCTTTCGGCCACCTGCGAAACAACGCGGAAATGAAGCGAACAACCCGGAACGCTATTCTTACCGACCAGAACGGAGGATTTCTCACGTTATCAATCAGTTGCACGGCACTCCGGGCAATCGACTCGCGCGCTTCAGCCGACGACCTCGGATCGAGCAATCGAGTTGCGTTGTACCAGGCCATTCCCCGGCTCAAGCGAAAACCGTAGTTGGTGAGTATCTGGTCATATCCTCGCTCCAGCTGATCAAGCCAACTAAATGCTGGTTCATACCGGCTTAGAATGTCGCGCTCAATGGCTTGTATGTTGCTCCCCAGAACATCGTTCATTCTGTGAAAGTCTCGGATGTGCGATGCTTGCAGGGAATCCACCAGCTTTACGTCACCCAGAGCCAGAGGCAGATCGTTTACGATATGCGCGGTCATGGCAAAGACCAGGTCTTCGAGCACCGAAGTTGTTTCAGACTTGAGGACCCTAAATACCTCGGCCCAGGCTTTTGGTGTTTCCGCGTTCTGGTCGAATGAGTCCAGTGCGGACAAGTAACGTGCGGCAAAAGCCTCCGCGAGAGAGACGACCCAATCCGGGTTGTCGAAGCCAACCTGGGTTATTCCACCTCCGAGGATGCGAGTGATTTTCGCGTAAGTGTAGGTAAACACTGCCCGCGAGTCGTGGGCAATTTCGTACCTCTTTGCGTATTGATCAAGCGTGCCGGCTAACGTGAAAAGGCGGCGCTGGTGAGAATCGTCCATCATCGTTGCTTGGCTCCTTTTTGTTAAGACGAAAGCAAACGTGAATAGCCAGACGTGTAAAGCAAGTTGCTGGCGCCCCAGGCGTGCTGGCAATTTTTGAGAGCTATATTCGTATCTGAACCGGCGGCTACGACGGTGAGGGCGCTACGTCCCCAGTTCGCGGATATCGTCGCTCATGGTCAGACTCATCATTCCGAAAACTTTGCAGCAATCTTTCTCACAGTAGTTGAATTTCGAAAGGTCATCTTCATCCCGAGCGCGCGCTCGAACAGCCCGCTGTTAAATTCGGATACGCCCATCTTGGTTCGTCTGAGCCAGTAGACTTCCCGTTCGTTAATATGAAAGGCGTCCGCTGCGCTGGATAGCGATAGCAGCTTTTGTTTCGCCTCGGCCAGCGGCTCCTTTGATAAGAACGCGATGTGCAGTTGGTTGCCGTCGGCATTCAGTTCGGCTTTCTTGAAAGGTTTATAACTGGCGATCGCGATAACCTCCGTCTTCGTTCGGAGGAAGGTAACCACCTCATAACCGAGTTCTTTGGCGAGATGGGTTTCGATCCGGCGTTCCAGAGCCGCGGCATTCCTCGACTTCGATTCGAAGACAACGTTGCCGCTGGCAATGAAAGTTTCGACTTGCGAAAAACCGAGTGCCTCAAACAACCGCTTGAGGTGGTCCATCTTAACAGTATGGCCACCTACATTTATCGCGCGCAGAAACGCTACATATCCCGGCATGATGCGAGAAATCCTGGACTAGAGAGATGTGTTAAACAACGGCTCGACAATGAATCGTCCAGTCGGCGGTGGACCTGCCTTTTCAAGAGTTCCGGTCAAAAACGGCAGCAACTCGGTGGAATAGTAAGGCTCCTCAGTGCTCCAGAAGAGGTAGTCCACCTTCAATTCGTCAGTTGCGAAGTTTAGTAGCTCGGCTATGGTGGCCCGCTTCCCGGTTTTGGGATTGGGATCCGCGTAGTTGCCATCCTGGACCGCGATGCCGATAGGAACGACGCCGGCCGACTCTCTGATCAGAGGGTAGCTGTTGCTCAATTGAAACGGTCTGAAAGGCATCAGGTCTGGGCCGCCAACCCCAACCTTCAACTCTTTAGCTGCCTCGTAGACCGCGCGCAGGTAATTTCTGCCGCCAGGCATGAAGTTGGCGTACTGCAATGCAACTGATTTCGGAAACGCGCGCTTTAAAGCCTTCATGTTGGCAATGATGGCGTCGCGATAAATTTCGTAAGTGAAACCCTTGGGAAACAACTTCCCGGTTGCACCAATGCTAAAAGCTGACTCCGCAAAGTTGATTCCCTCGATCTCACCGTCGAACTCTTTTCCCAGAGCCATGAGCAGTTTGTGAAGTCGTTCCTGGACCGCCGGATCCCAACGCCGCAACATCCAGCCCATGACGGTTGTATGATCCTCGTCCCCCCACTTGTAATGATACTGTTTGTCGGCGCCGCCGTTGTATTTGGGGTTGCGCAGGAGGTAGCGCGGCAGATTGATTCGCGATTCACTGAAGGTGACGTCTTGCAACTGCACGAAGAGCTTCTTGCCGTGAGACCTTAGGAGGGCCAGGTCCTCTCGAATCATGCTGAATTCGTATCCATCCTCTCCTTGCTCTATTTGGTTCCACGAATAGGCCACCTGCGCCCCTTCAAATGCCTTTGATTCGAGAAACGACTTGGCCTCCCGGAGCTTTTCCCGGTCCTGGCCAAAGAAGACGTAATGATGAACGGTTTTAGCGTTGGCATTAGCGCAGGTGACCCAAACAGCAGACGCACACAGAACGAGTTTGACTAGAGTATTAAGAAGTTTCATTGCAACACAATACGATTCGACAGGATTTACAGAATTTACAGGATATAGGTTACTCGACTGCGTCAACGTCTCGCGTTCATTCTCGCCGCGTAGCGGTGGTTCGAAGTTAGCCCGGTCTTTTTAAGGCCGGGAACCGGATACTGATTGCGGCCGTCGCTACGCGATTCGATCCATTGTGGTCGCCACCCCGGCCTTGAAAAGGCCGGGCTAACTTCAACCGTCCGCGCTGCGACGAAGAAAAGAAACGCTAAACATTCTGGGCACGCACCCTTCCCCGTTCAGCGCCAACCGAACTTTTTGAACAAAGCATTCATCATGACGTTTCGAGGCTAGCGATGGCTCCTGGATAATTCAACCGGTTACGATTTTGGTGCTTCCGGCAGATTCAATGCCGGCTTAGTCTGGCCACGATGACAGGTCGTGCAATTGATAACCGGTCTCTCACTCTTGAGGTTTTTGATATTTTTCAAATGGTCGTTGTTGATAGCGGCCATCATCGCCGCCATCTCACGCGCGATCTGCTTGGTCGGCTTGTCATCTTTCTCCCACTGTTCGACCACGTGACAATGCGTGCAGTTGACTCCCAGTGATCTGGCGTATCCGAGTTCCATAATTCGCAGGACCCGATCAGCCGGCATTCCTTTAAGCAACTGGATGTTTTTGAACACTTGTTCCGCCGGCTTGGTTTCTTGTCCGGAAATCTTTTTTCTCAACTCCGCCAGCGCCTGCGCCTGATCGAAAGGTTTCTCCTGCACCGGCGGTTCAGCGGAATTCTGGTTATCTCTCGCCCGCACGTCTATGTTGGACCACTCAACTACGAGCCAACCAACGGGAAAAACAAGAGCGATCGCAAGCAGACCAACCACTCGGACACTTCCTGGGTGTTTCATGTTCTTTCTCCTCGTTTTGAAGACTGAGACCAGCGTTGAGTAATTTAGAACGGGGGGGGAGACGGAAACTTGCCAGACCGTGTGGATAGATGCAGCAGTGAGACACTTTGTTGTCAATCGGCACCATGCAGGATTATAGAACCGAGCGCGGTAACGCCGGGATACTAGAATCTACTCCGAGAGACTACGAAACCGGCTGCGGCAGCGCCTTGCAGTCCCAACTGGAATGCAGGAGTCTAAGCGCCAAAGTCGCGTTGCCGCCTTCAGGCGGCTGGCCCGCAGGGCCAGAAGGCCAGCTGTTTTACAGCTGGTTTCGCGGAGCCTCATTCTTCCTGGCCGCTTTAGCGACTTTTTGCTGTCAATCAAAAGGCCGTTGAAACGGCCTATGGTCAATAGTTGGCATTTCTACCAGCCGTAGAACGGCTGGCCTACAGCCCTCCGGGCAGCCTCGTAAACGAGGTCGGTGCTCCGCGAAATCATCCTACAGTGGCACTTCCAAACTGAATCCACCTATGTCAAATGGAAAATCTTTCCTCACCGCATCCTGCGAGAAACTAACTCGAGAGGATCACCCAGTCATCACGCCGACTTTCCTTTGCGCGCAATTGCCTCACACCATGCTGCTGCAAACTCGTTCGTTGGTCATCGAATCTTCCTGGCTCGCTACCTGCTCGTTAGCTCAGAAATACTGAGTTGCATCAATATGTCGGTTTGTGACTCGTCGCCCAAATGAAACACATGTGTTCCCATTTCAACGAAATTCCATTTTCGGTAAAAGGCCTGGGCCCGGGTGTTGTGTTCCCAGACACCAAGCCAAAGCGTTTCATAATTTTCCTGTTGCGATTCATCAATGCAGGCCTGCATCAACACAGCCCCCACGCCGCTGCCGAGATTTTCTTGCGAAACATACAAACGCACCAACTCTATTGGTTTATTGCCCACTACGCCAAACTCCACATCCCCGGAACGCAGCAGCGCGTAACCGACAGCCACTCCATCAATCTCGGCGATCTGGAACGAGCAATGTGGATCAGCTAACTCGGCAGCTTGTTGCTCTCGATTAAAAGCTGACGCGAGGTAAGCGGCCATGTTTTCAGGCGTGTTGTCGCCGGCAAACGTTTCCGCGAACGTGCGCGCTCCAAGTTCAGCTAACAACGCTGCGTCATCAGGCATGCCGCGGCGAATGATCAGATTGGGATGAGAACCTGTTCCTGGTTTCATAAAAGCGAGTTTTGGCTGGTCGAGACGGCGAAACCAACCGCAGCTCGGCCGCTTTCCGTCCGGTGGCCCTCCGGCTCACCGGGAGCGACCTTTTCTCAAGAGGCTGTGCCTTCGCTTAACCCCGAGGTACAACCGCAAAAGGTCGAGGCGTAGCCTTCGACCAGAGCACCGTTTCTCGGTAAGCCATAGGCTTAACGCACGGAAGGCGGCAGAGCCGCCAGTAGGTTGTCATTTGATCTTCTTCCATACCAGATCATTGTTTTCCCGGCGGTCAAGCATCTCGATCACGCGCCCGCGCGCATCGCGAGCGAAGACTTTTTCACCCCGCACGGTTCCTTGGCGGAAGAAGGTGCTTTCGTCTGCCGGCAACAACTCTTCCTTGTCCCTGCCGGTGCGCTGTCCCATAAGTTTGCCGCCTTCGATGGATATGGTGTAGGTGACGCCCGGAGTTAATTCATATTCGCCGGTAACTGATTTATAGGCATCCGGATTCAAGGCGATGGGTTTGCGTTCGCTCGGAAGCACGGAGACGTGAGTAGCAACCAACTGCCAGCGACCGTTGCGTTTGAAATAGGTATCCGTCACCAGAAAGATCGGGGCCAGTCTCTGGCCGAAAACGTACTCTTCCTCAAGCGCGCGATAGGAAAGGACCGCGGAGTCGCCGTTAATGCGAGACTTAACATTCGCCATCCGGATAGTTCCTGAGTAACCTTTTGGAAGCGGCCTCAGTCCCTCGACTAATTCCTTTTTTGTCAGTATGTGCCAGTTCTCATCGGTGTAGATCACATCGTCAGCCAGGTACTTTTCCCATGGTTCCTTATTGCCGACTGCAATCGCGTCAAAGAGTTCCTGTGCTATGCGCACGAGTTCTTTTTCGGTCGCCAGGTCCGTTGAACTTTGAGTGGTGGTTTGCGCGAAGACTGACAAGGAAAGAATCACCATCAAACAAACAGAGAATAGGAATTTCATTTTTGGTTCTGGGCCTCGACCCTGGGTAGATACAGCATGTGGAATCTACATTGTTCCGCGCCAGTTAACTACTGGGATCGCGGACGTCCCGTCCGCAATGAGCGCGAAGCGCGAACAATCGTTTCAAGGACAACCGTCGAAAGTCTCAGCCCGCTCGTCGCGCTTCGCAGCTATCACCAACAAACGGCGTCCCGCGCTTCCGCGCTCATTGCGGGCGGGATGCCCGCGATCCAGTAAGCAGCTTGTGTAGCTCAGTCAAAAGGTCTCAAAACTTAGCGTAAGACGATCGACTAAACATCGAACGGATCTTTGTCAGTCAGATAGGCAAGCAATCCCGCCCGGTTTGGGTGGGTAGCGAGCCACGCGCGCACCCGTTCGATCTCAGCATAATCATCCGGGCCGAATCTCGAGTTGTAGATTTGCTCCAGGCGTTTCTTTCGCGCGTACTTTTGGGCACCGTCCTGCCAGAACGAGGTGAACATCGAATTCAGATCGTCGTGAAGATTGCGTTCCTTCAAAGCCTGCCACTCATTCCGGTCCAGCCAGACACCTTTGCAACCATCGCATTGATCGATCGTAAAACTGAAGCCATGTCCGACCAGATACTTCACCATCCGGAATCGACATTCAGGACAATCGATATGGATGCCGGGTTCGGCAAGTGACAGGCCGGTGTCCTGGTCCGAACGCTCCGGCAGGTTTGACCCGTGCTGTTCCAGCCACTTCCAATACTCCGCGCCGCGGACCCAGTTTCCCTGGCACTCGGGGCAGTTAAAAAATGTGAGCCCGTCTTCGAGAACAGTTGGCTGTAATTCAGGCGACTTGCAGACGGGACATTTCATGGTCGCACTCTGTTTTGTTTCAAATGCATTCATTTGGATATTAATCTCTGCGGCGATCGACCACCGGTGGAGTTCACGATAATCGATCACGCCAATAACCAGGTCTCCGGCTAAAGTGCATGACCGCATAGATAGAAATTCGATCTTGTTCTGGTTCCCAACGATAATAGATGGAATACGGAAATCGCTGGAGCAGATACCGTCGGATCTGAGGCTCTTCGATCACTGCCCAAGTTGTGGGGGAGGCCAGCAACATCTGAATCGCGGCTTCGATCTCGGCCACGAAAGCAGCGGCTACCAGGGGCGAGACTTGGTCGAGGTAGTAACGCGTGGTCGTCAGATACTCATCAGCCGCCTCCGAATGAAATCCATAGCTGGCCATTCGCTAACTAGAGGGCATGTGCTCCGCCAATAGACGTCGAACTTTCGCTAGAACCTCGTCGCCCGGAATGAGAGCGGCATCACCAGACTCTACCTGGGCGATACGTCGCCGTACTTCGGAGAGTTGGGCGCTGGTAATCTCCGGTGAAACGTCCGCCGCCAGACTCGCGATCAGCCGCTCCGTTAATTCAGCACGAGCGTCGTGTGGCAACGCGACAGCCTCGCGGAAGATTTCTTCAGATGTAGCCATGCTCAAAGACTACCTGTGGGTGGTGATTTGTGACAAGCGGGGAAGGGTATAGCAACCGCATCAGACACGCCCGGCTTGGATTTTTGTATCCAACTCGACCCGAGAAATGGCTTTAGCGGCCTCAATAGGCGCGCGCGAAGTCTCTCGAACCGCAATAGAAAAGAATTGACAAGACTCAGCGCGTAAGATTCCAATAACACTTATGAAGGCCCCTCTCCTGGCAATCATTATGTGGGCGTTGCCGTTTACGGCGCCGTTGGTTTCACCAGATCACGACAGACTATCCCACAGCAGACTACTCAAAGCTCAGTCGCAACAGGCTACGGACGCGGCGCAGGTAGACACTGACCGTATTGTAAGTGCTTTTACAGCCAAAGAGACGGAATTCCGCAACGCTCTGGCCCAGTACAGTTTCAAACGAGATGCCGTGTTTCAAACGATTGGGGCCGGCGGCCAGATCTCCGGTGAATATCACCGCACCTCGCGGCTCACCCACGACGACAGTGGCAAACCTATCGAGAAGATTCTATTTTTCCCCACGCCAACAGCGTACGGCGTTTCGACGGAAGATCTGGACAACATCGGCGGCGTGCAACCCTTCGC
>JAXIOV010000222.1:0-12411 GCA_045403245.1 Pyrinomonadaceae bacterium
CTGGACGTCGCACCACCCGGAGCGGCGGTATTGAGCAGCACCGACACGTTGCTAAAATTGAAGTTCGCGACCGCCAGATCAAGCTTGCCATCTCCGTTCAAATCACCCAGGGCTACTGATAACGGACCGTCGCCCGTGGCGGAGTCCTGTTTCGGGGCAAAGCTAAGTGTGGGAACGCCTGGGGCAGTGGTGTTGAGCAGCACCGACAGGGTGTTGACAAGAAGGTTCACGACTGCCAGGTCAAGCTTGCCATCCCCGTTCAGATCACCCGTCGTGACGTATATTGGACCTTCGCTGGTGGCCACGTCCTGTTTGTCAGCAAAGCTGAGTGTGGCGGCACCCGGGGAAGTGCTGTTTAGCAGCACCGAAACGTTGTTGGCATTAAAGTTCGCGACGACCATATCAAGCTTGCCGTCCCCATTGAGATCGCCCACCGCGACCGAGACTGGACCGGCGCCCGTAGGGAAGTCTTGTTTGGGGGTAAAGGTGGGCGGGGCGACGCCAGGGACGGTGTTATTGAGTAACACCGACACGGTGTTGGAGTTTAGGTTCGCGACCTCCAGATCGAGCTTGCCATCCCCATTCAGATCACCCGTCGTGACGGATCGCGGGTTTGGGCCAGTTGCGAAGTCCTGTTTGGCGGCAAAGCCGGAGGTGGCGGCGCTCGTGATCGAGACACTGACAGCGGCTGCCAGAAACGCTCCCATCGACAACAGTGCTATCAACAGCAACGGATGACGGGAAATGAAACGACGCGAACGATGTTTGTGCATAAATTCCTCGACCGGGCTTTAACCGGAACCGCTAAAGTGATCTCGAAAACGCTTTATTCTCGTTTAGTTGACTGCGAGCGCTCTTACTGGTCATGCATCGCTCCCGTCCTCGCACTTCCTAATCCATTCGGCAACAAAGAGCGGAGCTTTTACCTGGCGAACTCCGCGGTCTATCAAACGTTTGATAAGCGCAAGTCCTTCACAGTCGATGAAGCAAATATTTTCCAGATCAAGAGTGAGCCGCATTCCTTCTTCCAGCACCACCTCGGCGGACTCGCGTAGTAACTCATTCCATCGGCCAGTAACGCTTCCATCCAATTGCAGAGTAATTTCCTGGCTTGCCGTTGCCACTCTTGTGATCTTCAACATTCATTCGTCTCCCCTTGAATTGTCGCGAGTCACTTGTTCAATCTCGCCGGTGAGTGGTAGTTACGGTTGTCAATCGACTATTCGGATTCCAACCGGGAATAGTTTGGGACGCCAAGACCGCGCCTTGGCATCCCCGCTGTCGCCCCCCTGGGTTGTTGTTATTGTCTTCTACGGCAGTGCCTGGGGCTCGCCGTAAATAAAATCGTCCATCATCACGATGTCATTCAGGCTGTCATCGTCCGGACCTGGAGCGACATCGCCGGTTGTGATCCGCACGCTGGCGATCCGCGCGTCGCTAAGTTTGACGCCGAAGAAAGATTGACTCCCACCACCCGGCGACGCTGGTACAAAACTGCTGAACAAGAGCTCACCGTTGGCTCCGAAGAACTCCATCAACGTGCTGGCTCCGCGGTTGCCTCGCTTTGCGCCAGGACCACTGCCATCCGGTTGATCGACGTCAGTGAAAACCGCGCCGAAGCCATTAACTGTCGCTGGAATACTTCCATTTGAGCCGGGTCGAAAGAACAAGGCCTCGGTGATGTTGCTCCCTACCGGCGTGAACAGGCGCATATTGCTGAAGGGTTTGAAAATGGTTCCGTAGCTTTGGTTATTGAAAAGGACTGCGAGTCCTCCCTGCGGTCCCCCCGATGCTGGCGCCTGCGTGAGTCCGATCCCCGGTGTAGTGAATTGGCTGCCCCGGGTGTTCAGAAATACATTGAACGGCGTGACCGGAACCGTAGTAGTAGTGTCAGCTCCGCCGGCTCCATCCCAATTGATCTCGCGGTGGCCGGTATCCAGTGGCCCCGCGTTGCCGTTGTTTGGGTTTCCCACCGCCGCGCGAAACGCATCGACTGAGCTTTGAATCGAGGCGACGTTTGGCCCTGCAGCCTGGAACACAGTGGGTGGAACAAAATCTTCAATTGTGTTCACTTGAGCGTGCGCGGTATGACGATTTGTGATCGGCACGGTTATCGATAACAAGCCAAAGGCGGCGGCGAACGCTAAAAACGCATACTTTTTCATGGTTGCATATCCTCTCTATATGGCTAAGTGAATCCTGAAACAGAGCTAAAAGTGATCAGAGCCGAGTCGTTAACAGGCCATCGCTTTCAGATCCAGTGTCGGCGACGCAACTAAATGATCTTCATCATTTGTCTCTCTTTGAAATTTGCCGCCAGTCGTTCCAGTGCAGCTTGTATGCCGCGCGATGCAGGCGGCGAAATTTGCCAACGAACTTCGAGTTGATTAGTTGGAGATTGCGCAGAACTTGCGGAGAAAGTACGTACAGCAACTGCGAAGAATCAAAAACGATCAGCGTGGTCCACGATATTTGGTAGTTAAGGAGATTAGCGTTGGTAGGACAGCTACGATATGTGGGGGCGCGTTTGCTCAAACTCGCCTCTGCAGATCTTATTCACCGAAGAACTTTAGCGCCATCGCTCCATGTGTAGCAGCTCCGCCGGCGCGCAAGGCAGCCGCAATAAACGCGGTTTCCACTAACTCTTCGCGCGATGCTCCTGCGGCCTTCGCAGCTTTCGCATGAACTTCAATACAGTAAGGACACTGGGTTGTAAGTGCGACGGCAACTGCAGTCAGCTCTCTATACTTTTGCGGGACCACGCGATCTTTTCGACCTACGATCTTATCCAAATTCAGCCAGGCATCGAACTCGACAGGCGCAAGGTTCCCCATCTCCTTCAATAGAGCCAGGTCCTTTTGATCATGGTAGTGATCTGACATTGCCTTAACCTCCTATTTTTTAGTTGACTGTACGCGCTGCAGATTGTGTGCCGCGCAATCCTGCAGCGAAAGTTTCGCTCTTCTATTATTGGAGATGTGAGAAGTTGCGGAGACGGCGTACACGAGCGAATCGGAAGAATGTACCAATCACCAAATCCACACCGATTCCACTATTTAGTAGTTAAGGAGATCGTCTTTGGTAGGAGAGCTACGATATGCGGTGGGCCGAGCGTTTGATCCCCAACTTTTCCATTCTATGTCGCAGCGTATTCGGATGCATACCAAGAGTCTTCGCAGCGCCGTTTACGCCCTCCACTACTCCGTGAGTTTGCTGTAGCACGGCAGAGATATGCGCCCGCTCAACCTCTTCCAGGGTCTTAAGCGCAGAAACTGGCCCAGGGGGATGCGCAGCTTTGGCATCGCGTGCGGTGTCGAGAAGAGTTTCGTAGGGTGAAACGCTGATTAGGTCGGGCTCTAATTCGAGAATCGGACCGCGAGAAAGAATCAAAGCCCGCTCGATGACGTTTTGCAGCTCTCGTATGTTGCCGGGCCAGGAGTAGCTATTGAGCCTTTCCGCAGCCGCAGCGGAGATCCCTTCGATCCTTTTTCCGACTTTCCGGGAATATCGAACAAGGAAGAACATTGCGAGTTGAAAAATATCCGAACGACGCTCACGCAGCGGGGGCACTGCAAGCGGAAAGACGTTCAATCGATAATAAAGATCGGATCGAAAACTGCCGGCACTGATAGACTCCTGAAGATTCCGATTTGTGGCGGCGATGATCCGCACGTCAACACGCACCGAACGGTTACTGCCGACTGGTTCGAACTCGCGCTCCTGCAGAACGCGTAACAGCTTAACCTGAGTCTCCAAGGGCAACTCACCTACTTCGTCCAGGAATATGGTGCCGCCGTCGGCGAGCTCGAAGCGGCCGACGCGCCGCTCAATGGCACCGGTGAAAGCACCCTTCACATGCCCGAACAGTTCGCTCTCCACCAAACCTGCGGAGATGGCACTGCAGTTGACCTTAACCAAGGGACGACTTTTACGCATGCTGCGGTTGTGAATTGCGCGCGCGATCAGCTCCTTCCCAGTGCCCGTTTCGCCGTAGATAAGCACGCTCGAGTCGGTGGGAGCGACCTGGTCAACCCGTCGCAGAAGCTCGAGGAGTGGCGGGCTATTACCCACGATCTCCTCGAAGTTGTGCTCGGTACGGATTTCCTCCTGGAGATAGACATTCTCTTTTTCAAGCCTTGCCTTCAACGCTGCGATCTCTTCATACGATTTCATGTTTGCGATCGCTAACGCGACTTGATTCGCGACTTCCTGAAGCAGCTCGGCATCAGCTTCGGAATATCGGTTCTTTGTCTCGCTCCACACGGTAAACGTGCCGATGCTTTTGCCCATAGCCACGAGTGGAACGACGCAATAGGACTGAATGCCTTCAGCGACAAGACGCCGGTCGCCGGCGGACTGTTGTTCCTTTTCTAGATCGCCACGCACCACAGATTTTTGACGGTCCAGAACCCATGCCGAAATGCGGGTCTCTTTCAGATCATAGTCCTTCCCCAGACGGAAGAACTCAGACTCCGCGTCGCTGACCATAGAGAGGAGCTTCAGGGTTTTCTTTTCCGGCTGATAAAGAAGGAAGGCAGCCCGGTCGAAGGAGACGACGCGACCAATAGCTTCATAGGCCGAAGCGAAAAGCGCCTCTTGAGTGAGATTGTTGATGATGGCATTGTTGAGCTCGAGAAGGCTGTGTTTCCTTTGCTCGCTCTTCCGTAGTGCCTCTTCCGCCTTTTTTCGCTCAGTGATGTCGAAGAAGGTGATGACGGCGCCGACAGTTTTGCCATCACGAATCATAGGATGGGACCAATACTCAACCGGAAAACTGGTGCCATCCTTTCTCCAAAAAATGTCATCGTCAATATGGACGCCAAGGTTCTTATGAAAGCCCACGTAGATGGGACACTCGTCAATGGGGAAAGGGCTCCCGTCTTTGCGAGTGTGGTGTTCCAGCGTATGCATGTTCTTGCCCAGCAATTCGACAGGATCGTCGTAACCGAGCAAGCGAGCTGCTGCTCGATTGCAGAAGAGACAGGTGCCGTGGGGATCGCAACCAAAGATTCCTTCAGCGGAGGAATCGAGAATGAGACGGACTCGCTCCTCGCTTTTTTTCAGCGCTTCTTCTGCCTGTTTCCGTTCAGTGATGTCCTCCGAGAGCGCCATGATAAATCGCGGTATGGTCTCGGTGCCCGGAACCAGGGAGATGTTGTCTCTTACCCAGATAGGACTGCCATCCTTACGCCGGTACTGCTTCTCGATCTGAAACTGCTCTAGTTTTCCCTCCACAAGTTCCGCAGCCAGAACCTCGCAACGCTCGACATAGTCCTCATGAGTAAAGTCGAGAAATGAAAGAGTTTGGAATTCCGTCTCCGTGTAACCCAGCATTTTTTGGTAAGTGGGATTTACGGCCAGGAGGTGGCCGGTCAGATCGGCGAGCGCAACGCCAATCGCGCAATTCTCGAAGACGGATCGCCACCGCTCCTCAATCTTTCGCAGGGCCTCCTCCGTTCGCTGGCGCTCCGTGGTGCTTTCCGAAGGGGGTTGTTTTTGGGTTTTTCTTCTGGATGGCCCAGCGCGCAGCATACGATTTCTTTCCGCGGCTGCTCGATAGACTGAAACATTCCTTCAGCTAGAGCGGACAGCAACTAAAAGGCCAGGACGGAGGTCCGAGCGACGCCTCCGACAATTGAAATATGATACGTCTTTGCAGGACACCGAACTGGCCGACTTAAAGATTCGCTTGCGGACGAAGTAGGGAAACCCAAACAGGTGGAACCAATCTTCAGTGCCAACGGATCTTGTTTCACGTAAGTCGCGAAGTCAAGGCAGAGAGGGCCCACTACGCGAAAAGCGACTGGGCCAGCATCCGGTGTGGGAATGGATGGTCACGTAGACTCTGAAATAAGCCGTATGTCGATGGCGCGATTATGGCCCGATGGTGTGGTCAGACGCAGCAAGATGCAGCGAACTTTGACGGCTGCGGATTCGGTAAATACTGCTTCATCTCACTTCGTCTCGCCTTGTTGCTGCCCCTCAAACCGTCTCATAATCTGTTGGTTCGGGGTTCGAATCCCTGCGGGGGCACCAATTATCCATGAGTGTTCTTACATTTTCGCGTTATGAGACTCTTATTCGACACCGCAATCCCACAGTGGCGCGAAGATGAACTGATTCAACCCGTGTTGCGAAGGAAGTGCTCAGGGAATCTGGATCGAATTGCATGAAAACCTTTTGATGTTTGAGGTGAGTGCCATTGGAAACCCACTACCTCCGCAACGACTAGGATTAATAACGCCGGTGCTTTATTGGGACGTTGCCAGATTGGATGAGCGGGCGCCAGAATCACTCTAATTATCTATGAATAAGGTCAGTCTGATCATTCCCACTTTCAACCGCCCGCATTTGCTTCCGCAAGCTGTCGACAGCGCGCAGTGCGCAGGCCGCGACGTCGAAGTTATCGTAGTTGATGACGCCTCGTCGGATGCTACCGCGAGCGTGTGCGCCGGTTTGCGCGACATCAAATATGTGCGACTCGATCGCAATCAGGGAGTAGCAGGAGCCAGGAACGTCGGGTTGCTCGAAAGCTCTGGTGATTTCATCGCGTTCCTGGACGACGACGATCTGCGGCTGCCCGGTTCGTTGGACTATCAAGTCTCTTTGCTGGCGACGCATCCGGAGGCAGGCTTCGTCGCAGGGGGTGTGATGCTCGCCGATCAGGACTGCATTCCAACTGGGGAGGTGGCGATCCCACGCGGGGAGAGCGGGGATCTTTTCTGGAAAGTGCTGGAGTTGGACCTACACCTCATACCTGCTTCGGTCGTCGTACGCAAGCAATGCTTTTTTGAAGTCGGTATCTTCAATCGCCGGCTCGCAGGCATTGATGATTGGGACATGTGGACACGCATCGCAGAGGTGCGACCCGTTCTGGTGGACGCCACGCCAGTCTGCGTCTATCGAGTTGCATCGCCAGCGTCAGGACAAGGTTCTTCAGCTCTGGGGCGACTGATGCACGCGGCGGTCAACCACCAGGCGCGTCTGCTTTCACTGCCGCGAGCGCAGGATGCGCCGCCCGTTCAACGCCGCGCCATTCGTCGAAGCACCAGGCGACGGGTTGCAGACACCTTGAGTTGGCGAGCCGCGGAAGCGTTGCCGCGCGGCGCCTTTCGCTTCGCGGCGTCAAACTTCCTAATCGCTCTTCGACTCAACCCGTTGTGGGCTGCGCGTCCAACACATCTGCGCGTACTTTGGCGCAGCGCGTCGACGCAACTTGTGTCGCGACTCAAAAAATCGTCGCGCTTCCACTCCGGGCCCTGTTAATTGACGGCTTTGCATTTCCATTTGCGGACTTTTCAAACTCGATGCCGAAGGTCAGCATCATCATCGCCACTCGCAACCGTTGCTCGCTCCTGCCGCACGCTGTCGAGAGCGCACGTGGCGCGAGTAGCGACGCAGAGATCGTTGTCGTTGATGACGCGTCCGAAGACCAAACACCTGAAGTCTGCGGCGGGTGGGTTGACGTTCACTGTATACGCGTGGGGCGAAGGCTCGGGTTAGGCGCTGCGCGCAATGTCGGCATTCTCGCCAGCACCTCTCCCTACATCAGCTTTCTCGACGATGACGACGTGCGCCTCCCCGGCTCACTCGACGCGCAGATCGAGTTGCTCGAGGCACAGCCCGATGCCGGGATGATTTATGGCAAGGCCTTGTATAGTAACGGTGAGGGGCGCGCGGACGGCAGCTTTTATCCGGCGCAGTGTCCGCAAGGCGACGTTTTCTGGGAACTATTGCGTTGGAATTTTGTTCCCTGTCCCACCGTCGTTTTCCGCCGTGCCTGCCTTACGCGTCTCGGCCTTCTGGAAGATGAAGCTCCGGGCGTTGAGGATTGGGATCTATGGGTGCGGATTGCGGAATTGTATTCGGTGATGGCTATAGATAAGGCTTTGGCGATCTGGCGGCAGGGCACACCGGTGTCAGAACAGTTCACGTCCCATAGCGAAAAGTTGCATCGCGAAGCGCGCCGTTTACACAACGACAAGTGGCTTCGTCTGCCGCGGGCGATTGAAGCAGGCGCCGCGCGACGACGCGAAGTTTCGCGTGATTTTGCCTCACATGCAGCGCAACAGTTAGTCTGGGAAGCAGGCGCGCGGTTGAAGGGCGGACTGTTCCTTGAATCTGCCCGGGCCGCAATTGCGGGCGCACGCATGTATCCTCTGAGCATGACTAAAAAGATGCTCAGCCTCTCGACGTTGCGATCTTTGAGAAGTGGTGCGGAAAATTATTGGCGCGCGGAAAGAATATAGGGGGTGGCTCGGGGGCGATGAAAATCCTTTTCTGCAAAAATAGCTTCGGGGGGCAGATGAGCGGGGCTGATGAGATCGTGGTCACCTACGCGACTCATTTGAAAGCGGCCGGTCACTCGACGAGCGTTCTGCTTGTGCATCGTCCCGCCAAAAGCGATCCGTTCGTGGCGCGACTACGCGCTGCCGAAGTGCCATTGAGCACGCTTGCTTCGACGGCCTTCAGCGCTTCACTTGCCGCTGGCAGAAAGCTGGCCATTCGCGCTATGCGCGCATGCTCACCCGCCAGCGGCCTGATCCGCTCCAACTCGCGCAAACTCGTCTTCGACCTGTTACGACGTTATCACGGCGCGTGCTGCGAATACCTGAGACGCAACCAGCCCGACTTGATCCACGTCATGACACCCGATCCAGGCGCAGCGATGCTTATCCGCGCCGCGCATGAGACCGGAATTGCCGTGGTCTATCAGGAAGTTGGTATGCCCTTTCATCCGCCGGGCTTTGAGGAAGTGTACGAACGCTTTGTCTCGGTGCTGCCACTTTGTACGGGCGTGGCAGTCCTGTCTCCCGGCCTTGCCCGGCAACTCCGCCGAGCTGTGCCGCACATTGCTCCGGCCCGCGTGCTTCCACTCATTGCACAAGACCATAATGGCGCGTCGGCGCCGAGTCTCGCTTCGAAGCGTGTCAGCTTCGGTTTCGCGGCGCGCCTCGAACACCTGAAAGGTCCGCTGCGGTTGATTGAGGCCTTTCGCATCGCACATCAAACGCAATCTGAGATGGAACTAAAGATCGCGGGCGATGGCTCACAGCGAAAGGAGATCATCGGAGTCAGTCGCCGACTTGGCCTGGAGGAAAAATGTCATCTGGTTGGCGTCTACAAGACGCTCAAGGAGAGAAGTCAATTCATGCATAGCATTGACGTTTTCATCCTGCCCTCCCTGACGGAAGGCACTCCTAATGCGATTATCGAAGCGATGTCCCACGGGAAACCAATCATCGCTACCGCAGTTGGAGGCGTGCCCGATGTCGTCGGTGATGAAGCGGGAATTTTGGTGTCGCCCGAGGATGCGAAAGCATTGGCTGCCGCCATGTCTCGACTGGCCGCGGACGCTGGTTTGCGCCGCAGGATGGGTCTTGCCGCGCGGAAGAAGTATGAACAACTCTTCACGCCACAGGTGGTCTTGCCGTTGCTGATTGATTTCTACGAACGCGTAATCGACAGACACGCGGCGAATAACGGAGTGATCGATAGATTAGATAGCGACAGATCAAAAAATGGGCAGCGCTCTCCCGCGAAATTAGTCCACCCGTGGGCCCTCATCGTCCCTTAATCCGGCGCCAACTCTGTTGCACCAGTCGGCCCAATCGGGAATGCTCGCGGGTGTAATCGTGCAAAGGCGTGACATCATTCCCAGGCCACAACGTACTTTTTGAACCAGGGCGATAGAAAGTGACGGTCAAGCTGCGTCTCGAGCTGCGACATTTCTCTCGCACGCGCGACACCGCATGCCAGGAATTATCAGACCGCACGACCACCACCGAGTTGCCGGCAAGCGGTGGTATGACTTTGACGATTTGAGTCGCGTCGCCAGCACGCAGAATCGTGAGGCAACCCCCGTCCCGCTCGTCCCAGACGTCATTGAAATAAAAGATGTGAGTCATTACCTTGTCCGCCAGGTCCACGTGCGGCCCCAGCCAGGCGCTCCTGCCGTAGTGAAAGACGTTTGCCTCAATCGGCAAGTGTGCGAGTTCGACTCCAGTGAGGCGCGACATCGCCTGGCGGTAAGCGAGCGACAACAAATCTTCGGCAAGGCGTTGCCAGGCAGGACTCAAAAAACGCGCGTGTGCCGGAGCGTCAGCACCCAGGGCGATGAGGGATCTTGCCTCGTACTGATAACCCTTCTCGCCGTCGTAACCCTCGACCGTCTTGAAATGTTCGCGGGGAAAACCTTCGACGAGAGCTGAGCAATCAGCTGGCGAAAACAGTCGATCGACAAAAGCCCAACGATAGGGTTCGGATGATAATACCTGCGGTGTAAACCGGTTAAGATCAATCATGCTAATTCAGGCAATCGTAAAGCAGTTCATCAACTACCCGATAGACCTTTGACTTAGCCTCCCTCGCGCGTTCGGAAAACAAGTCTCTACTCAATCCCTCGGCCAGAACTATTCGCTCATTGAGCTCAGACCACGACCGCAGCTTCAATTCCAGCGGCAAATTCATGACGCTCAAGAAGCCTGCTGACTTGTCCACCGGCAGCGGTCCGAACAGGAGTGGAATACCGAACGACAAGGCCGTGATATTCCCGTGCAGACTTGTGCCGACAAACAGATCGCTCGCCGCGATGATGCCCATTATGTCAAGGATTGAATAGGCACTCACATATTTCAGGGCCCCAGCAGATCGCCGCGCCAGAGTCTGTAAGAATTCATGATCGCCGTGGCAGTAACCGATTGGGAGCAGGACCACAGACGAATCCGTTCTTTCTTGATAACGCCTGAATTGCCTGATGATCTCGTCTTCATCAAAACCGGGATAGGGTTTGCACTGGAAACAGAGCAGCGATCGGCCTTGGTCAAATCCGAACCGTGAAAGGATTTCGTGTCCGTGGCGGGCTTGCTCTTCCTTGTCGAATTGATCGCTCAGTGTGACAGTCAAATCGGGAGCAACGTGTATCGCCCGTTCTACTCCGGCGCGCCTTAGTTTTTCGGCGGATTCTTCATCGCGTAAATAGATGAAACGCGCTTGATCCAAAATAAGTTTGACGCGGCTTCTTTCATGTGGGGTGAAGTCATGCGGCACGCCACAGGAAAGGTACGAGACCAAACTGCCCTCGGGCAGGTTATCAGTGTCGATCACAAAAGGCCCCGCTGCGGGGTAACTCATCCAGCGGGCGCGGAACCGACCAGCGTAAAAGGCGGTAGGGTCCAAATGCGCGATCTTCCGGCGCAGCAAGTAATCGAAGGCGTTGAGCGTCCCGATTGAACGCCGAAGCCCGTGGTAACCGGCGCGCGAGTTTGTGCCGTAGTGACTGGCGACGACGTCCCAATCAGTGCGGAGGATGTCTCCGCCGCCAATAATGACCACGCGCGGTTCTGCGCTGGGCTCGAACAAAGTCTGTATGGAATGGGTTTCGAAACCAGCGTCCTGCGGTGCCTCACCGGGCAACGGAGAATAGTGGCGAACCTGCAAAGTCGCATCACGCCTTTTTAATAGATGGCGAAAGACAATCGGGTAGAGCAAGTCGCCATAATTTTCCACGTCGAAGGTTCCCAGATGACTAATCATCTTATAACTCTTGTAGCACTGTTCGGTCCGCTCTGGAATATTACTTGGCTATAACCGGAACTTCTAGAGAGACGCTTTGGCTCTAGCGGCGCGAGAAAGCCTTTTCCTAAGGGTCCTTCCATCGTCAGTAACTGTGGTGCGCTGCCAACTGCCGTTCCAGTCAGCGCCGACCCACGGATTCGCCTCGCCCGCCGCCCAGCGGTTTAGGATGGAGAGGCCGAAATGAACGTGATCGACATGCGCGGCGATCGTCGTTTTTCCAGCCATGGGCCGCTGCGACCCCGCGCTCGCATCGATCGTGTCGAGCTGGCGAAGCAGGCCGGGATCACCCGGGTTCAGCAAATACGCCTCCTGGCCGGGCGGACCATCGAAAATCTCCGTCAGCATGTTGGACAACGCGCGTTGAAAGATTGAGTCAATGGTCGTCATCGATTCTCCTCACTTCAGGCCGAGTTTCTTGTTTTGTTCCAGGAGCGAGACGGCTTCTCGCAGCCGCCGCACGCGTGTCTCCTCTTTCGCAGCGTGCATGATCCACCCAAGGTACTGCCGGCGATAGGACGGCGCGAGGTTTCGGAAGTTGTCCCAGGCCTTCGCGTTTGCCATCAGGGCCTGTTTGATGAATCGAGGGATATCATCCAGCTCGCCCCTGCTCTGCTCCAGGCGCGAGATGACTTCTCGCAGCCGCCGCTTGCGCGTCTCCTCTTTCCTGGCGTCCATGATCCATTGAATGTAACCCCTGCGATGGGACGGCGCGCGCTTCCGGAAGTTCTCCCAGGCCTTCGTGTTTTTCATCAGGGCCTGTTTGATGAAGCTAGGAATGTCCGGGTCGCCCTTGCCCTGTTTCGCCTGTGGTTTTTCGCCGAGGCTCGCGAGGTC
>JAXIOV010000118.1:0-5778 GCA_045403245.1 Pyrinomonadaceae bacterium
TCGGCTTAACTAATTTCGCCGCGAATGCGGGCATTTTATCCGATGATGCCCGCTTGCGCCAGCGGTAGAGCAAACATGCATTCCAACGGATTTGAAGTCCGGTGAAACCAGCATCACCTCGTTTTACCAAACGATACAAGCCAGTATTTAAGCGCCTAGCGGTCGTCAAGGTATCGCTTCGGCTGGCTTAGGATCAACACGTCGCGCCACCATCTTGGCCCCATCTTCATCTCGGAGTTCCGTCGATAAGCGTGTTTGAGATGCCAAATCGTCATATCGAATATCAAGACCTTCTGCGAATTCAGCAAAACCAAAATCACGCTTCCGGCCATC
This sequence comes from Pyrinomonadaceae bacterium, assembly GCA_045403245.1. Taxonomy (GTDB): domain Bacteria; phylum Acidobacteriota; class Blastocatellia; order Pyrinomonadales; family Pyrinomonadaceae; genus PSRF01. Next base: position 334 of record JAXIOV010000118.1, read on the forward strand.
AGCCGGCGGCTCTTCCCCCAAGTACCAACGGACTCTGATGCGCGGAAAAACACGAGCTTAGCCTAATAGACGGATGCAGCTAACGGTGAGCATCCGCACAGAATGACGATGCTATCGACCCTGCACGGTAAGTCATGCCGTCACTCAATGGTAACATCAGCAGAACTTCATTGGTTGAGGAGGAGTTCCAGATGGTCGATCCGAAGTGTCCCGAATGTGGCGTTGTAGGAATAGATAAGATCGTATCCCAAGACAGCGTTGAGAAATCCGAAGCCGGGGACGAGCGATTCAATATCGTGTATTGCAGTGAGTGTGGGCACGTTTACGGAGTCTTCGCCAAGCACGTCATCAGCTATAGTCCGCCGGTTTGAGCGGCGGCAGTAGATTTTGGCAGAGTCCAGTCTCTAGGCATTGCCGCAGTTGATTATTTTGCCGTCTGTTTTTCAAGAGCAGAAAATCGCGCCATCATGTTTTCATAAATGCGATCAGTCTTCTCGTGCAGGTGGGCGATCTCGAGTTCGGCTTTAATATTTACCTCATATTCAATATCCGAGCGCACGCGATCTTTTTCCGCCTGACGGTTCTGGCTGATGAGAACGAAGCACGACAGGAATATGGCTTCGAGTGAAACTATCATTGTTAGAAGACCAAAGGGGTAAGGATCGAAGGCGGTGATGCCAATTGCGAAAGTGTTTATGATAATCCAAATGATAAACCATCCACCGTTGATCATAAGGAACGGCATACTACCGCTGAACCAGGCAATCCCATCCGCGACCCGCTGTAGCAGAGTCGAATGGACCTCCATCTCTTCGTTTACGTTGCGTGAGACTCGCGTGCGCAACAGCTCATCAGCCTTACGCGTCAGGCCGCTCAGAGAAGCCAGCATGTGAAGCGCTGCTTCCGGCTTTCGTTGAAAGAGCAAGATTAAATCATCACGGTCGAGCACGAGCACTTCGCTATCCTCCAGCGCCAGAGCGGTTGCTGTTCGGGCACCAAAATCGAGCATCGCCAGTTCGCCAAACATGTCGCCTGGTTGCGCCGTATGGAGAACGATTTTCTGCCCAACAGTATCCTTGATGAAGAGTTCAATCTGGCCCACCCGCACGATGAATAGCGACTCGCCGGGGTCGCCCGCTTGGAAGAGCGTATGGCTAGCGGGAACCTTCAACTCATCAACGACTTCCGCCAGCGCTATGCGGTCGTCTTCGTTAAGGTGCTCGAACATCCTGATGTTAGCGAGAAAATTTGGATCACAGGGCATTGGGGATTCCTCTTTAGGGACCGGTTTGGAGAAGCAAACGCATTATAATCCATTGCTCTCAAAAGTTAGCTGAGCTTAAGTAGGTGAGCGCAAACGGGCGATGAAACTAAGGTTGTGGTTTTGCGCTCATAAAGGAGGTCGTCAAGAGTATGGTCCATAAGGAACGTCATCGATCCGAGCGTATCGGGTGGCTTCGTGCCGCTGTCTTAGGCGCGAACGATGGTATTGTGTCGACGGCCAGTCTCGTTTTGGGCGTTGCAGCCGCAGGGGCCACCAGGGAGGGAGTGATAATCGCTGGAGTTGCCGGCCTCGTCGCCGGCGCCATGTCCATGGCTGCCGGTGAATACGTCTCGGTGAGTTCCCAGGCAGACACGGAAGAAGCTGATCTGGCACGAGAGCGTCGGGAACTGGCGACTCAAGACAAATCTGAGCGAGCAGAACTGGCAGGCATTTATGTTGGTAGGGGCCTTCAGCCTGTTCTCGCCAAGCAGGTGGCAGAGCAACTGATGGCACACGACGCTCTCGGTGCTCATGCTCGGGATGAACTTGGTATTTTGGAAGTCCAACGTGCGCGTCCGGTTCAGGCAGCCTTGGCGTCGGCGGGAATGTTCTCGGTCGGAGCATCCTTGCCCCTTCTGACAGTGCTTCTTACTCCCGCTAGAATTCTCCCAGCGGTTGTCGTCGCAACGTCTCTCGTTTTCCTTGCGAGCTTGGGGTGGCTGGCGGCACGCGCTGGAGGCGCTCGGGCCACGGTCGGTGCCCTGCGCGTAACTCTCTGGGGCGCTCTTGCGATGGCGATCACCTATGGCATTGGGGCACTTTTCGGCGCGGTTGTGTAGTCAGATCTAAACCGACCCCGATCTTCAATTTCACTTGAAGTCATAAGCGAAGCCGACGTGGAAACCGGCGCGTGGACTGGCGGGGAAGCGACCACCAAGGACTCCGAAGGTAAACGCGAAGTCGTCACGTAGGGCATAACTGCCTCCAATCTGGGCTACCAGTTGCCCTCGACTCAGATTGAAATTGTTAGTCACCCCGCCGAAAAGTTCGACCCCCAGCTTGAGCTTTGGTGTGACGTCCCGCACCAGTGAGCCGTTGCCGGTAAAAACCTGTCCTCTGTTAGCCTGAATCCCGATAAGACCTGTTGAGCTATTGCCGGCGAAGAGAATCCCGCCATTAAGGCGCGCCTTTGTTCGTTTGGTCACAGATTTTTGGAGTACACCGTATAACCAGAAGTCCATTAAGCCGGACCCAGTCTGTTTCTTAGTGCTACCGGTCGGCACTTCGACATAAAAGACGACTGACATGGCTGGAAGCCGCGAGCCTTCGCGTTCATCGAGTAACCTCACCTTCACTCCTAACTGAGTATCTCCAATTCCCATCGGACTACCGAGCATTGATTCCTGAGTGTTGTAAATTTTTAAGAAAGGCGCATTGATCCCAAGCTCGATTCGATCAGTGAGGCCATAGTTGAGAGTGAAATTTGTCGTGTTCTGCCTTTTCCCGGGAAGTGAAGACTTCTGGAGCCAGTCATGCTCATTAAAAAACTCGAAGTGGAACTTGCCCTTTTCCGTGGTGTCGGCATCATCAGTGTAGAAGGGTATCTGACCGTAGACGTGCGATGATGAGACAAATACAAACGTGACAAGGAAGAAAATCCAGTTGAGTCTGCAAGGCTTCATAAGGTTCAAATCTTTGTGGTGAAATAGTCCATACGCAGGATTCAGCGCGCACCGGAATCTCTCCTTTAATTCCTCCAGGTCACCAGCATCCCGATAGCCGCCGCGAACATCACTAAAGCCGCAACCCACCCTACTATGTTCGTGGCGACGCCATTAACCTTATCGCCCATGACTTTTTTGTTATTCGAGACAAGCATGATGACTACTAGTAACGGTGGCGAGACGAGTCCGTTGATAACAGCTGTCCAGAATAGCGCAGACATAGGATTTATCCCGACAAAATTTATGAGCATGCCGACAAGTGTTGAGGCTGCGATCACCGTATAAAAGTGCTTGGCCTCTCGCGGCTTGTCATCAAGTCTGCATTCCCATCCGAATGTTTCAGCAACGGCGTAGGCGGCAGAGCCTGTGAGAACCGGCACTGCCAGGAAGCCAACGCCGATCAGTCCGACGGCAAAGAGATACTTTGCGGCGCTACCGGCTAAGGGCTCCAGAGCTTGAGCAGCGTCAGTCGCTGACTGGATGTCAGTCTTACCGTGCGCGTGCAAGGTGGCGGCTGCCGCGACGATGACAAAGTAAAACACCAGGTTGCATATGAACATGCCGACGTCTGTGTCCAGAGTCGCCTTTCTCAACTCCGCGAACGTCGCACCCTGCCGCTCTTCAAGAGTCTTGCGGCCCATACTAATCTCTTCCTCTACCTCCTCGCTCGCTTGCCAAAAGAAAAGGTATGGCGAAATGGTGGTGCCGAATATCGCAACCAGCGTCATAAGATAGGTTTTGTCAAAGCTAAGGTTTGGGACGAAGGTCGCTTTAATCACCTCGCGCCAATTGGGCTTGGCAAGAAACGCGGCGCCGATATAGGCGAAAAGTGTGAGGGTGAGCCATTTGAAAACGCGAGAAATCAGGCGGTATGAACCCCAGAATTGCAGAGCAACGATCAAGAGTGCTATCGGCACAATCATTACCGAAATGGGTACCGGAATGATCAGGTTGAGCGCAGCAGCAATCGCTCCAATATCCGTACCCGCGTTAATAGTGTTCGCCACAACCAGGCTGATCACCGCCGGATACAACAGCCAGCGCGAATAGTAGTTTCGTAGCACGCCTGCTAGGCCCATGCCGCTAACCATCCCGATCTTCGCGCAAAGGAGCTGGACCACCGACATTAAGGGCAGGGTTACCAGAGCGGTCCAGAGTGTGGCAAATCCGAGTGAGGCGCCTGCTATCGAATAGGTCGCAATCCCTGACGGATCGTCGTCCGCCGCCCCGGTGATGAGTCCCGGGCCAAGAAGCTTGAAAAATCGTTTGAGGGGATTTGGCTCGCGCTCGGTCTGGAGAGGGACACTATCAGAGGGAGTTACCTCATCCGTCGTGCGATCCTGATGTTCGGTCGGCTGGTTTGTCGTTGTGAATGACTCTTTGTCCATAAACCTGATGTTAGTGACCAGCACTTATCGGACAGTTGGAATTCACTCCCGACGTAGGACAGGTTATAACATGAATCCAGACGGTTACGGCTTACATGCTTTCGCCAATAAAGAACTGGCAACGCCTCTTAATTAGTGTGCCGTCATAAGAGTACTTCGACCTTTTCTGGTTGCTGGAACCACGCGACTCGAAATGAGCATCGGAATGAGACAGAGCGGGATGAAGATCTGGCATTTAGTTGTGCAGTCTATAGTGGGCAGCGCAGCGCTCGCGTTGCTGACGTTTTTATGCTTTCGATTCCACGCCAACTCCACGACGGTCGCCCTTCTTTATCTGATCGTCATCGTACTATTGTCCCTCAGGGCTCGTTTCGTTCCATCGGCCTTTGTTGCGATCATCGCCTACATATGCCTGGACTACTTCTTTACCGCGCCACTTTTCACTCTCGGGATGAACCAGACTTTAGATTTCGTCGCGCCTATTGCCTATGTAACAACGGCATTTGTAATCACGCGCCTGATGTCCAGAGTGCGCAAGTCGATCGAAGATCAAAGGCGCGCGGAAGAGGCCTTGCGACGGGCGCAAGCAGAGATGGCCCATGTCACGCGGGTGATGACTATGGGTGAATTGGCCGCCTCCATCGCCCACGAAGTGAATCAGCCGCTCTCAGCCATCGTAAACAGTGGTAGTGCCTGCGTGCGGTGGCTGGCAGGCGATTCGCCGAACCTCGACGAAGCTCGCGAAGCGGCGCAGGATATAGTCCGTGAGGGGAATCGGGCGGGCGAAGTCATCACTCGGATTCGAGCGTTCTTACGGAAAACTGAAACCGAGAAGGCACCCGTCGACATTAATCAAACAATTAGAGATGTCGTCATTCTTATGCGGAATGAAGCAGAAGGAAAGGGCGTGGCGCTGCACATGGAATTGGCTGCTGATCTGCCTGCGGTATTGGGAGATCGGGTGCGGCTGCAACAGGTCATCCTCAATCTCGTGATGAATGGTATCGAGGCTACGGCATTTGTAACCGACAGACCGCGAGAGTTGCGAATCTGGTCGTGTGAACATGAA
>JAXIOV010000107.1:0-20826 GCA_045403245.1 Pyrinomonadaceae bacterium
CATCTGGATTCTCTCCTTTTAGTGCGCCAGCGAGACACACAGCGAGGCTTGATTTCCCTGGAACGGTGTAAGGCGGCGGTTTTCGTAAACCAGATTGCGAGACGGCTGATCGCAAACGAAGGGCGAAGCATCTCCGCAGTTGCCTAACAGGTGACAAGAAAAAGAGAGATATCAGTAGAGACGTTTATCTCTCAAAGCTGGACTGGGAGTATGCTAAAACTCTTTTAGGGGAACTGAGATGAATTAGGCGCAAAACCTATTCCCAATCATGGTCAAAGTCAAGGAGTTTGTTTCGTGGCAATGGTCAATTAGAGGCTCTGATACCATTGAATAGAAACTCTTATGGCGCGCACTTCGCGCAGCGTTTGGTTGCGCAACACGGTGCGAAATATTGGCGCTGCGCGTGCGTAATAGCTTGCGTCAACCCTTCGGTTCTTAGTAAATACCCATATCCCGAGGAACGTCCCCGATCGCAACATCCGTTTTGAGGAGAATCTTATGCGTTATTTCAATTTGCGCACTTTTATCGCACTCGGACTGGCCGCGTCGTTCAGCTGGGCCACCTTCGGACAAACTGCCAGCCGCGGCTTTGACCCGGCCAACATGTGCACGACTACATGTAAAGCCTGTGAAGATTTTTATCAGTATGCAAATGGTGGCTGGATAGCCAAAAACGAAATCCCCCCGGCATTTTCCACCTGGGGGATCACCAGCCCGTTACGTGAAAAAAACATCGCCACTCTGCGCCAGATCCTCGAGGACGCGGCAAGAAATACGTCGGCGCCAGCAGGAAGTAACGAGCAGAAAATCGGCGCGTTCTACGCGAGCTGCATGGACGAAGCGAAGATTGAACAGCTTGGCGCGGAGCCTATCGCCGCAGAAATTGTCGTGATCAATAAGATGAAGAGTCCTCGAGACCTGCCGGCAACGCTCGCGCACCTGCATCGAATTGGAGTGCCCGGTATCTTTAACTTCGGCGCCGGACAGGACTTCAAAAAAAGCGAGAGCGTAATCGCAGTCACCGGCCAGGGTGGCCTCGGACTTCCGGATCGTGACTTCTATCTCAAAGACGACGCCAAATCGAAGAGCACCCGTGACGCTTATGTGGAACACGTCACGAACATGTTCAAGCTGCTTGGCGATGAAGCGGCCAGGTCCGCGGCCGAGGCGCAGACGGTGATGAAGATTGAAACACAACTGGCCCAGGTTTCTCTGGATCGTGTTTCACGTCGCGACGCTTCGAGGCAGTATCACAAGATGGCGCCGGCCGATTTGAAGAATGTGACGGCAAACTTCGATTGGGAAACTTACATCAAGACGCTCGGGGCCCCGAAGTTCAACGAAATCAACGTGGCCCATCCGGACTTCTTCAAGGGCGTGGACCCGATGCTCACCGGCGTCCCCATGGACGATTGGAAGACCTACCTGCGATGGCATCTCGTCCGGGACGCCGCTCCTGCCTTGTCATCCGCCTTCGTAAACGAGAACTTCAACTTCTACAGCAAAACGTTAAGCGGCACGAAGGAGATTCAGCCGCGATGGCGGCGCTGCGTGGTTAGCACCGATCAACGGCTGGGCGAGGCACTTGGTGAAGTCTACGTGAAAAAAGCCTTTCCGCCTGAGGCCAAGGCGCGCATGAAACAGCTGGTAAACAATCTCATTGCCGCCTTGCGCGAAGATATTCCGACCCTGGACTGGATGAGCGGGTCCACAAAACAAGCTGCGCTCGCGAAGTTAAATGCCTTTGGCGTCAAGATTGGTTATCCGGACAAATGGCGCGATTACTCGTCGCTGAAAATCGAACGCACCTCCTTTATGGAAAACCTGGAACGCGCGAGTCAGTTTGAGCGGCAGCGTAATCTGGCCAAGCTCGGTCGGCCAGTCGATCGTACCGAGTGGGCCATGAGTCCGCCAACTGTCAATGCCTACAACAACTCTCTCATGAACGAGATCGTTTTCCCGGCCGGCATACTTCAGCCACCTTACTTCGACCTGTCGGGCGACGACGCTGTTAACTACGGAGCAATTGGAGCCGTCATCGGTCATGAGATGTCCCACGGGTTCGACGATCAGGGACGCAAGTTTGACCTGCACGGCAATCTCGTCGACTGGTGGACCCCGGAGGACGCGAAGAACTACACGGACCGGGCCACCTGCGTGGAGAATCAGTTTTCCAGCTTCGATGTTAAAGAGATCGGGATGAAGCAGAATGGAAAGCTGGTGCTGGGTGAGTCGATCGGCGATCTCGGTGGTTTGAAGATCGCGTGGTTGGCCTTCCAAAAATCAATGGAGGGCAAACCTCGGCCCGCCAACATCGACGGATTCACTCCGGAACAGCGTTTCTTCCTGGGATGGGCGCAGGTGTGGGGCCGGAACCAAACGCCGGAGGCAATGCGGCAACAGGTTCTCACGGATCCGCATCCGCTGGGACGATTTCGCGTCAATGGCCCATTATCAAACTTGCCGCAGTTTGCTGAAGCTTTCAGCTGCAAGCCTGGAGATGCGATGGTGCGACCGCCGGATAAGCAGTGCCAGGTTTGGTAGGAAAGGGGCTGTCCGCAGACTTCGCAGATACACAGATTCTGTGAGGCAGAAGTAAGACGCGAAGTACTATTCACTCAAAACGCCGCGAGAGCTTCAGTCGGGCGTAATCGCGGATTTCATTTACCGCTGGGCGCAGGCGATCAACGCGTGGAATGGGATTACCACATGATCGCCCTGAGTCACTTGCTGCAGCGGCTCTTCCATGTCACCACTGATGGCCGCGATGAGTGCCTTCCGCGCCTCATCATCAAGGTCTTGCATTGAAGGGATGGCCGCCGTATCGACGTCGATCTCGCCGGCGAGGAACCCTGGCGGATTCGGAAAGTGCGCGGTCATCGATCGCGTCTCGATCTCAACCTGTTGGAAGCCGGCATCCATCAGCAGCATCTGCAACTCGCCGGCGTCGCCAAGCACAAAGATGTCCTGCAAGCCCGACATTCCCAGTCGCTTTTGGATCACTTCGTGCAGCGTCTGATAGAACGGATGCAAATCGAGCCCGCGCCAGACACTCAGCGCCACGCGACCGCTACTCGCCAGGACGCGGAACATTTCCTTAAGCGCAGCATTCCGATCGGCGAAAAACATCAATCCAAACTGGCATAGCACTAAATCAAAACTGCCATCGGGAAACGGAAGACTCTCGGCCTGACCCTCGTGCCATTCGATAACCAGACCTTTACGTGCTGCCTCCGCCCGGGCAACCTCCAGCATATTCGGATTGAGATCAAAGCCGGTGACTGCTCCGTTTGTTCCAACCATGGGAGCAACTTGCCGTGCGACGATTCCGGTTCCGCACGCCACATCGAGAACACGTTCACCCGACTGTGGATTCGCCATTTGAACCAGGTGTGACGCCCACGGACCAAAGAGAGTCGGAACCATATAACTCTCGTAAGTCTCCGCCGGATTGCTCATTCGTAATCCCCCAAACAGGTGGCTTCGATCTTTGGCTCAAACTACGGCATTCAAAAATCCAGGCGATACGGATTACTTCACACGCGCAGTCAGGTTCAACAAGTTTGAGCCGTCGGATTTCATCACGTAGACCTGGCTCGGCCCATCTCCGTCTGAGGAGAAAACGATCCTCCGGCCATCCGGCGACCAAAACCCGGCACGTTCCGTGGCAAGTGTGTTCGTTAGCCGATGCACATTTCTACCATCTGCGTCCATGACATAGAGTTCCGGATTCCCATCGCGGTCTGAGGTGAACACAATCTTCTTATTGTCGGGAGACCAGGATGCGGCATTGTCGTTGGCCTGCGTGGTGATGAGCCGGCGCACGTCACTCCCGTCAGGCTTCATCGTGTAAATTTGGTTTTTGCCGGTTCGATCTGAATAGAAAATCAATCGCATACCGTCGCGCGACCAGTTAGGCACCTGATCGTTGGCCTCGCCCGGCGTGATTACACGCAGGTTAGCGCCGCCAGCGGTGATCATGCAGATGCGCCACTTCTGGTTGTCCTCAAAATTATTGCTCGAACGCCATTGAAACACGATGCTCTTTTCGTCGGGTGAATACGCTGGCACGCCGGCGAATCCTCTCAGGTTAGTAAGCTGCACGACATTGGAGCCATCAGCGTTCATCGCGTAGATGTTTGTGTCCTCACGGTTGGCGCGCGGTGATTGAAAGACGATTCTCCGCCCATCTCGCGAGAAGTAAGGATGAGCGTCCCTGCCCTGCGCATGAGTCAGCCTGACAGCGCCCGAGCCGTCGGCATTCATGAGATAGATCTCCGGATCGCCATCGCGGTCCGAAGTGAAGACGATTTTCCTTCCGTCGAAAGAAAATCTCGGAAAAATATTATTCGGCCCAGGCCGAGGTTGCTGCGGTGGCGCCGCTGGGCCAGAGTCCACGGCGACGAAGCCGAGGAAAGAGCAGAAGATTGCCAGGAACACTTTCATGAATGGTCTATCGCTAATCTAATTCGGAAGTGCAACCGTGTTCTGATGGTTCTGGAAACGAAAACTACTGACGCGTATCACCTGCCTCGCTGGCGCCGAGCCTTCTGCTGACAATTTCAATCTATGAGACTTCCCCTGGGAAAGTACCGCCGGCATCCCTTTCCTTTCTCTTTTGATTTTTCCTTTCGGCACAAGATGCACGCTTGTTTGCTCACTTTCATGAGTGTCACTTGTTGTTTCGCGCAGAAACATCCGGCCGTCTCAAATTGCTCAGGCGCGCGAGCATTTGAGCCCGCGCGCCTGATTATATTCTGTCCTCGTCGGAGTAGGCTGTTTTATGGTATCGAAGGCAGCGTACCTGAGCAGGTGCAGGCCCAAAGAATCGAATTCGGGCCGACGCCGCCGCAACCTTCCACGAACGGAACTGAGGCTACGGTGAGACCTCCGTAGGCGTATGAAGCTGCCATGCCTTTCGCGTCATACTTCACGTCTGCTATCGCGTGCTCGGTGACATCAAAGCCCGCGACCTTGAGGAAAACAGTTCCTTCGACCTCGAGACGGTCAGCCTTTTCCAGCTTGAAGTTCCCAAAGAGGTTCTTCTTGAAGTGGTCAACCTTAACTCTGCCCCAGACCGTCACGGCAAAGTTGCGTCGCTTACTTTGGGTCAGGATGCGGAAGTCACCGCTGGTGGCGGAAAGGGAAGGCGAGCAGCTATTGGAAGACGAGGCTGACCTCTCTTCACCCCAAAAAGGGTCTTTATCAGAAATTCCTAACGGGTAGGTTTCCTCGAGATACCGGATCGTGAAGTTGTCGATCTCGCCCTCCGCGCTCCGGTAAATCATTTCGATAGGGAACCCCATTCTCGCTTTCGACCAGACTGATTCGACGACGCGGTAGGCGTAGTCTCTTCCCACTTCACTGCACAGGTCGCCGAAGTTCTCACAATCAAACGGTTCCGACATTTGTCTGAGCACTGCGTCCCGATCGTAACCCCGCGGATAGTAGCGGTTCATGACCTCATTGATCTCTTCATCAGTGAGGCGAAACAGGTATGAGTTCGCTCTGGCCTCGACACACGATGCGACGAGCAGTATGGCGAAAGTTAGACAAGTCATCTTGAAAGTCTGACGTAGCATTTCTTCAATCTCTCCTCTTTAGTTGTTTGGAATTTGGTGAGGTCCGCGCGGGTCGTGGTCCGCCGAGCCAACAGCATTCGCGTCTTGACTGACACGGAAGCTCTTGAATACCCGCGGGTTGAAGCCGACGCTCAACTCACATCGCGGATAAAATGCCGTAAGGAGAAAAGAAAGTCGTTAGGTTTCTCTGAGTGTTTTCTGAAAGATTTCTGAGAGGGTTAGGACGGTCTGAGAGGGTGGGATCTTAAGTTCAACTCTTCGCGTTACGGCCGCATCAGAACCGGGAGCCGTAGCGAAAAGGTCGCTGCGGCATCACTCAACTGTTTCTAACCCGCGAAGCTCTGACAAACTCAACCTGTTACGATGGACCACAGACTTGGGATCATCGCGTGATGCGGCCGCTGAGATGCGACAACGAACCCGGTCGCTACGGCTCCCGGTTCTGATGCGGCCGCTGAGATGCGACAACATCACGAGAGGGGCTCACCCTGATCATATGTCAGACTTAATTGCCCTTGAAACAGTTGTCTTTCCAATGCTTCGCTCTCTCATCATTTTTGCCGACGTCAAACATGCCTTGATCATAAATATCGGCGAGCAATTGACAAGCTGAATCATTTCCCTGCTCGGCTGCCTTAATCAGCCATTCCATACCCTTCAACGTATTTTGATCGGTGCCTTCGCCCAGGAGCAACATGAAGCCTAAGTCATATTGCGATTCGGCATGCCCTTGTTCAGCTGCCGCCGTGTACCATCGGACGGCTTCTGCTTCATCTTTCCCGCCTATCCAATCGCCAGTAGCAAAACAGGCTCCCAGCTCTCGCTGCGCTTTGACAGATCCTCTTATCAGCCCTGGCGTTATCGAGTTGAGCCTGCTTGTCTTTATGTGTCATCGAAACAGGAAGAAATTTTTGGAAGGCGAGTTTGATCAAAGACGTGGTGAAATTCTTTCTGCCGCCTCGGTTGAAGAAATGACTGGGTAAACCTCAAACTCGACCAGATCATGCCAATTGATGATCCATTCGTAGTGGGACAGTTTCGAGTCAGCGAGTACTGTCGTATTTTGACGACGCTCTGTCTCAACCGCAGTCAGGAAGGGGCAAAGCGCAGCGCGCCCCCGCTCAACCGCATAGCCGCGTATTCTAAAATTGAAAATTCAAGTCCAGCAAACTAGCGGCAGTTGAAACTAAATCCCAGTCTCGAATGGTCGTGCAAGGTGAGCGGCGCGCTGCGCTTTGCCCCCTTCCTGACTGCGAAATTCCTGGAGTTGAGTTTTCAAGTTGAAGATGCATGGCTAAGCGAGTTGAGCGGGGGCACGCTGTTTCAGAATCGAAGCACTGTGTCGAATTGCAGTCGTGTGGTCGGACGGTTCAACGAACCCGGCGGCGTTAGATTAAACGCGCCGAGAGCGCCCTTCGGACGCTGCGTGAGAATACCAGTGAACGCAAACGTGACGCGGGGATCCGCCGCATAAGAAAATTGGAAACGGTGCGCGCGCATATCAGATTGCTGAGTCACGTCGGAGAAATTAAATGGCGTCAACACCGCGTCCTTTTCGATTCGCATCAGCGTGTAGCCAAACTGCATGTCGCCCCGGGCCCTGGTTGACCCCACCTGAATCTCGCCCCAGAAGCCCTGGTTCTCGTCGTTGGGAAGAACCAAATCAGCGCCGCCTGGCCCAGCCGTAACCACACCGTGTGTCTGGGTGTTGGTGACGAGATTGAAAAGCAGCGTGACCGGGAAACGCTTGCTGTGTTTCAACTCGAGGCGCGCCAGCAGGTCAACGAGGTTGTAGCCTGAGGATAAACGTCCGTCGCGGTTAGTCGCGTTGTTGCTGGCCGTGGTCAAACCGAGATTACTGTTGCCGGCCACCAGTAGATCTCTCGGGATCGACACCTGGGTGGTTATGGTTTGTGCCGGGGTGGTGGCAGTCGCGGGAATTGTAAACGTAATTGGGAGTTGCAAATTACTGCCGAAAACCTGGACCGGTGAAATGAACTGGGTGCCGGAAAAATACAGGTCGGCGGCGGAGAGCGTGAGGGCAACTTTGGAACTCGGTTCAAAGCGGGCGCGAACCTGCGCGCCGTAGAGCGCCAGGTCGCGACCACCGCGACGCGACTGATCGATGTTGACGGTGCCGTTGGCGTTGCGCACGAAGGCAGAGTTGCGCTCAAGCATCGGCAACTCGAAGGCGACAAGCGTCAGGTCTCTGAGGACTGACTTTTTGGAAGTACGCGAATACGACTGGTTGAACCCGTCAACCATCAAATCGTTGTCGAGGGTCATTTCAGTGAAGATCCAGGGAGGTTCGAACCTGCCACCCTGCAGGCGCAGCCCCGGAAGTTTTTTTGGTTTATAGGTAATAAACGCCTGGTCCAGCCCAAACGGTTTGCGGTTGAAGAAATCCGTCATCGTTTGGTTAGTTGAAATACTGTCAGCGAAGCTGCCGGTCGCAAAACGCAACCCCCAGTCAAACTCATCGCTAATCGAACCGCGCATCTGCAGGCGGGCGCGCAGGCGCATGCGATGCCGCGGACTCAACTCATTACCCAGCACAGCCGGGTTGTCGCCGTTTGCCAGATTGTTGGAGAGCCCAAAGAAAGACTCGGCGCGCAGGCGCAGATCTCCGCTGAATTTGATCGAACCAATTTCGGCAACGCGGCCCTCGAGCTTCTTCACTCGATCTTCAATTGGAGCACCTTGAGTCGGGAGTGGCTCAGTCACACGCACCGCCGAGGCAGGTCCAGCTGAAGGTTCTTCTCGGATCAGTTTGCTGGCCAGCAGGCGTATCGTCTCTTGCTGCTCGGTGATTGTTTGCTGCAACTGGTTTAGTCGTTGATTCTGCTGCTCAAGCATTTGCTCAAGCGCGCTCAGTTTCTCTTCAGTCGTCACCGGCTTTTTGGGCTCCGAGGAAAGTCCGCTTGCGGTCTTCGGCGTAACATCGTTTGCATTTCGCTCGGGCGCCAAACGCGGCGAATCTGAACTGGCGGCGACTTGAGCGTGCAAAACCGGAGTGTTCAGCCCCAGAGTCACCAACGCGATAGCGAAGGTGACCAGAGCATGCTTGCGAGAAGTGGCGATCAATCTCATCAACATGGTGATTGTCCTTTGATTGAAGGTCCTGCGTGGAGAAAACCCAGCATGGAAGCGAGGCGTTAAAGCCGCGTGAACGACAGATTAAATCGATGTTAACCAGAGCGCGGTAAGACCTATGGAAGGGGAAAAGGGTAAAGGTAGTGTCATTGGAACGCGTTCGCTCGTCTTACCCTTTCCCCTGTTCCCCTGTTCCCCTGTTATTAATCCAGCAAAACTCTCGTGCCGAGCGCCTCTGCCCTTTCGATCACGGTAAGCAAACGCAAAAACTGTAGATAGTTTTTGCCGCGGCTTTTGAGTCGCGCAATTTCAGCCTGGCCCAGATCGTTGCGCAGGATCAGATCGAGAAAGTCGTAGTAGTCGGCGGTGGCTTCAGGAGGAAGTTCGCGGGTGTAAGACGTTTGCTCGAAATCCTCGGAACGAAATCCGGCCAGCAGATCGAAAACATTATCGGTGGTTAGACGCGATGCTTCGCGGGACAGGCGGATCGGCACGCGCAATTCGAAGAAACGCAAACCGTCGGGCGTTGTCACGCGGCGCAATTCCTTCGTCGCCTCGCCGTCGAAGGGCGACTCCGCGTCGATGAGAATACGCAACAGGCGCGGCTGGTCGTTGATATCGATGGTATCGAGCGCGAGCTGGACCCGATCCGCAAGGAACTTTTCAAACTGAGCTTCGATTGGATAGTTGATTCGTCCGACGCAGCCTACCGCCTCGCCCTCACCCGCAATCTCCTCAGGCAAACACGCAGAACAGCTTGGACAGATTGTCGTCTCAAGCTGCATCAGTTCCATTTCCCTGCGCGCCTTCTCCACCCAGTCGAGCGCTTCCGCAGTCGGAGCACTTTGGGCGCCGGTTGTGACGCGAGCGTGGATATTGCTGAGCCTGCCCCACTCGCGCAGGTGTTTCTCTGAGTAGCGAGCGCGGAGGGAACAAGGATGTTGGACGGTAAACTCGAGTGACAACTGTTTATTCCTGACCAGGGGTTTGTTTGTTCTTCAGTTGGCCAAGTAGTTTCTTGTAGTCAGCATCATTGTGCAATGGCGCAAGGTCGGCGTTTTGTTCGATTCTCTCAAGGTCGTTGAAACCGAACTCGATCGCGCGCGCCAAAGCCGCGATCGCTTTCGCTTTGTTACAATCGTGCAGCGCTGGCTTCCAGATCTTTGACGTCGCGCAAGCCTCGAAACTCATCTGCAAGCGCCTCGTAGTTTAGGTATGCTTCATAGGTCTGTCGGGCCTCCTGATCGCGGGCAGTTGTCAATTGGGCAGAGAAGATTTCATCAATCAATCCGGTGTCCCGGGTTCGTTTACCGGCCTTCATCGCCTGGATTTCCATCCAGCCCAACGCCTCGCTACAAAGTTCCTTCGGCGGCCAATCGTGTCCACCTTCGAAAACGGCGAGACGGTAAGTGATTCCGCGAGCTTTGAGCTTGCGTGTCAGCTGATGCATTTCCGGAAAATTAAAATCTTCTGTGCCGGCAGTGGCGAAGAAGATGAACTGGCCCGCTGAAGGCTGACTGATGTTGGCTGGGAACCCACCGCTGCACGCAATCACGCCCGCAACCAATCCTGGCCTGACCAACGCCAGCCAGCTCGCAATGCGCGCACCTCCCGAAAAACCGGTGGTGTAGATTCGTCGCTCATCGATGGCAAATCGCTCATGCGACACCTGACCTTTCAAAAACTCCTCGTGCTCTCCTGAACGCGCCATCGGAATCGCAGCGAGCGTGCTGGAGGTGCACAAAACGCACATCACGCCTAACAAAATGGCGTGGCCGATGTTGATCTTAATACGTCTCCACCACTGCATGAGAAATCGAAAACTATTTTCAGGAATAGTTTGACGCCTGTCGCGAATTTGTTTCAAATCACTAACACAGTGACAGTGAAGGAGCAAGCACAGTCCAGTCGCCGTTTTCCACCTGGCCCGCGCCGGTTGTTTCCGCTTGCAGGTTTGTTTGCCTATCGACGCGGCCCGCTTCCCTTCTTTCAAAACCTGGCCCAACAGTTTGGCGATATCTCGTATTTCCGTTTAGGACCGCAAGGGGCCTTCTTTCTGAACCATCCCGACTACGTCAAGGAGGTTCTGGTTACCAACCATCAGAACTTCATGAAGGGTCTGGCTCTCCAGCGCGCAAAACGCCTGTTGGGCGAAGGCTTGCTGACGAGCGAAGGAAACTTCCATCGCCGGCAGCGCCGGCTCGCCCAGCCGGCATTTCATCGCGCCCGCGTCGCCTCCTATGCCGGCGTCATGACCGATTACGCTTTACAGACCAGTGAACGTTGGCGTCACGGCGCAACGCTCGACATTTCTGACGAGATGATGCAACTCACCCTGGGCATCGTCGGCAAAACCCTTTTCGACGCTAACGTTGTATCGGACGCGAAGGACGTCGGCGAAGCGATGACGGTAGTAATGGATCTCTTCAACACCATCACCATTCCGTTCTTTGAGTTGATCGAAAAACTTCCCCTGCCGCAGTTGCGACGCTTTGACAACGCCAAGGCCCGGCTCGACTCGATTATTTATCGACTGATCGATGAGCGGCGACGTTCCGGCGAAGACCGCGGTGATCTACTCTCGATGTTGCTTCTGGCCCAGGACACTGAAGGGGACGGCGGTCGGATGACGGACGCGCAGTTGCGCGACGAAGTGATGACCATCTTTCTCGCGGGTCATGAAACTACGGCCAACGCGTTGACCTGGACCTGGTATCTGCTTTCGCAAAACATTGAAGCTGAGGCAAGGCTCCACGCTGAGGTGGACAAGGTGTTAGGCGGACGTCCGCCGTCGTTCGAAGATGTGGCGCAACTAAAATACGCCGAGATGGTGTTGGCCGAGTCGATGCGGCTCTTCCCGCCGGCGTGGGCCATCGGTCGCCTGGCGTTACAAGAGTCGGAGATTGGCGGTTACGTTATTCCGCGGAAGTCGCTCGTGCTGATGAGCCAGTATGTGATGCATCACGACGCGCGTTTCTTTCCCGAGCCGGACCGCTTCGATCCGACCAGATGGACAACGGCCGCGCGTGAATCGAGACCTCAGTTTTCTTATTTTCCCTTTGGCGGCGGCCCGCGACGATGTATTGGGGAAGGCTTTGCGTGGATGGAGGGAGTTTTATTGCTGGCGACTCTAGCGCAGCAGTGGCAGATGCGTCTCGTCCCGAATCATCCCGTGGCGCTCAAACCCGTGATCACGCTGCGACCAAAACACGGCATGCGGATGACTTTGGCCAGGAGGCCGGTGCAGGCACCAGGAGCAGGAGGCAGGAGCAGGGGGCAGGAAGCCGGTAACACCGGATGATGCCTGCGCCTGCCGCCTGCTGTCTGCTCCTGCCTCTGCTTCCTGCTCCTGGTCCCTGCCTCCTGAACTACTGCCCGTGATAAGCTTTGACCTACTCAACCGCAACGTGAAAGGTCATGCCCATGGCAATCAGTGAGGATTTGTTGGAGATACTCGCCTGCCCCGCTTGCAAGGCCAAAGTTGAACTGAAACCAGATGGCCGCGGGCTAAAATGCGTCGAATGCAAACGTGTTTACCCCATTCGCGACGACATCCCGGTGATGCTGATTGATGAAGCAACCATCGAGAACGGACCCGAAGACGGACAGGCCCCGCAAAATTGAACAGCCTACGTGAAATCATCGAATCGTCTCCACAAATGCGGGGACTCGCAATGCACAGCCTCCGTGGCGAAGATTCACCTCAGCCGCTGGCTCCCGCGCAGTGGGACTGGCAGGAAATCAATCGAGTATTGGTGGTCAGGCTGCGTTCAATCGGCGACACCGTCTTGTCCACGCCCTCGCTTTACGCCCTCAAGCGATTCCTCCCGCACGCCACTCTCGACATTCTCCTGGAAGATTGGGTTGCGCCGGTGCTCGATGGATTTCCCCACGTCGATAACATCATCAAGCTTGCACGCGGCAGCACGACCGCGCGAGCGCGTGCGGCTCTTCACCTGCGCGCAAGCAAATATGACGTCGTCTTTAATTTGCATGGCGGGTCGACTTCGACTTTGTTGACACGAGCGACGGGCGCAAAACATCGCGTCGGTTATCAAACCTACCAGTACGCCCGTTTGCATAACCATATCGCGCCGTCTTCGGCGTCGCTCTGGAAACGGGAAAAGACCCACTCAGTCGAACAACAACTTGCGCTGCTCGGATGGACCGGAGTTCCGGTCAGTGATAGGCCGCCCACTCAACTGGCCGTGACTGAAAGTGCTGCCGCAAATGTTTCTACGCGGTTGCAAGCGGCCGGTCTCGAAGAAACCCCGTTCGCCGTCATTCACCCGGCTGCCGCATTTGATACCAAGCAGTGGGCAACGGAAAATTTTGCGCGGGTTGCCGATGAATTATCGGGTCGCGACTTGCGGGTTGTAGTCATCACCGCGGCCGGGCAGGATCAAATAGTCGATCAGCTCAAAAGAAACGTTCCGACTTCGACTGTTTATTTTAATGACTTGTCACTGCCGGAAATAACCGCCTTGTTGCAACGGGCCCGTTTGTTTGTGGGAAACGACAGCGGTATTGCACATATCGCGGCCGCGGTTGGCGCTCCGGCAGTAGTGATTTTTGGTTCATCAAACACGGCACACTGGCGCCCCTGGTCACTAAGACCAGCCGAAATCGTGCTTGAGGAGATGGAGTGCCAGCCGTGTCACGGTTATTACTGCGAAAAGTTTGCACAACCAGAGTGCATTAAGCGTGTTCCGGTGGAACGCGTGATGGCAGCTGTCGAAAGAGTTCTCCGAGAAAGCGCACCGGTGTCTAAGTTCTGAGGGAGTTGTCTCTGTTGAAACCGTCGTTCGCGCTTCGCGGTCATTTCCGGACGAGACGCCTGATGCGGTCCCAGCATTTGAATTGACCGCAACAACCAGCCGGCTCGTAATAAAACCTTCGCATTCTTTTGCGGTTTAGTTCGTAACGTGGTAAAGCTCAATTTGAAATTTCCAACTCTTCGAACGTCTTTTTTGTCATGCCTCAGGTAACAACCCAACGCGTCGTGAGCCTTGTTCACTCAATGCGCGATCGCAAGATATTGATTCTTGGCGATGTGATGCTCGACAAATTTGTGTGGGGAGCCGTGACCCGCATATCGCCTGAGGCGCCGGTGCCGGTGGTGGATGTGCAGAGAGAGTCAGTGCACCTGGGCGGCGCTGCGAATGTGCTCGCTAACGTCACCGCGCTCGGCGCGAAAGCCTGTGTGGTGGGGATCGTGGGAAACGACGCCGACGGCGAACGGCTGCGCGCAGACTTGCAGGCAGCGAGTCCTTTCCAGGCTAGCGAATATCTGGTGATCGACGAAAGCCGGCCTTCAACGACCAAGACGCGCATCATCGCCCACAGCCAACTGGTGGTGCGCGCCGACCGGGAGCAGCGTCGCCCGGTGAACGGGCACGTTGAAGAACGGATTGTGAGTTCTCTCAAGGAGGCGCTTCGTGAGACAGACGCGTTTGTCGTGTCAGATTACGATAAGGGTGTAGTAACGCCGCGCATCCTGCAGGAAGTTCTCAAGCTTGCTTACGATCGAGTTCCCGTGCTCATCGATCCCAAGGTTAGAAATTTCCCGTACTACCAACCCGCCTCTTTGATCACGCCGAATCATCACGAAGCACTGCGACTGACCAATACCGAGGAAGACTCTAACGATGGGCTGCACACTGCTGCGCGCTTGATCCGTGAGAAGCTCAATTGCGACGCCGTGCTGATTACCCGCGGCGACCAGGGAATAATGCTACTGGAAGGGGACAATGAACCTGTTTTTGTGGCCACCGCCGCGCGCGAGGTTTACGATGTCACCGGTGCGGGAGATACGGTGATCGCAACGCTGGCGGCGGCCATGGCGGCCGGCGCTACGATGACCGAGGCGGCCACCCTGGCTAACCATGCGGCGGGAATTGTTGTCGGCAAGGTGGGGACCGCAACTGCGAGCGCCGAGGAATTATTGGCAACGTTCATGTAAAGCAAACTGTTAGTTTGCGTCGGTTCGATTAACGCTACCTTTCGTTTTCACCCAATGCAACCCTGACCCAACCAAAGCAAACTAACAGTTCGCTTTACAAAAGATCATGGTCGGAAAGTCGCTCGGCAATTACAAGATCCTGGAAAAGCTCGGCGTGGGCGGGCAAGGCACCGTTTACAGAGCAACGGACGGAAAACTTGGCCGCACCGTGGTGGTTAAGGTGCTGCCAGCCGAGTTGACGGCCAGAGAAGCAAATCTGAAGCGTTTTGAAAGAGAAGCGCGTTTAGCTTCATCCCTCGACCATCCAAACATCTGCACAATTTTCGATCTCGACCAGGCTGAAGGACTCCACTTCATCGCCATGCAATACGTTGAAGGGCGAAACGTTCGTCAACTTGTGGGCGGACATCCTTTGGAGTTGAAGAGCACGTTGCTGATCGCGCTTCAGGTTACTGACGCGCTCGCCGCCGCCCACGCCCGCGGCATCATTCATCGCGACATCAAATCGGGAAATGTGATGGTCACGTCGACCGGCCAGGTAAAGATCCTGGATTTTGGCCTGGCAAAGTTGCTCGAGGATGACGACGAAGGCAAACACAGTGGCATTCATCGAACTGATCTGACTGAAATCGGTGTTCCATACGGCACCGCCACTTATGCGGCGCCGGAACAGGCCCGCGGTGATCGGGTCGATAAACGAGCTGACATTTTTTCCACCGGCGTTCTCCTTTATGAGATGTTGACCGGAACCTGGCCTTTCCGCGGCAAGACGACTATCGATGTGCGCCACGCAGTCTTGCACGATGCGCCCCGGCCGGTGTCCGAACTTCGAAAAGAGCCTCTGCCGCCCCGGTTGGAACAAATCCTGAATCGTTGCCTGGCGAAGGAGCCGCGCGAGCGTTATCAGAAGATGGAAGAACTGCGCGACGATCTGCGACGCGTGTTGCAGGAGCTGGGCGCGGACACAACTATGAATGTGGAGCCGGAGCCCGCGCGTCACCTGCCGGGCGCCAACCCGGTCTCCCGCGCGATGCGCTGGCTCAAGTCCAAAACCAGAACCGATTCAATGACCTCAGCGCCGGGCATGGCAACGCCCACTCGTCCGACTATTCACGAGACTCCATTCACGACGATCGCGGATCGGGAAAAGAAGAGTTTGGCGATCCTGCCGTTTCGCAACTTGAGCAACGATCCCGCTTCGAGCTTCTATGAATTTTCACTGGCAGACGCAGTGATCACCGAACTGGCGCGCGTGCGTTCGCTGGTTGTGCGCCCGTCTTCAGTAATCGCCAAATACCAGGGGCAGCAGGTTGACGCGAGAGAAGTCGGCCGGGACTTGAACGTTGATGCCGTACTCACCGCCGGTTTCATGCATGCGGGGGAACGATTTCGCGTAACGACACAACTGCTCGATGTTCAATCCGACGACATCCTGTGGAGCGATCGCATCGATACTTCAGCGGCAGACATAATCGTCGTCCAGGACACTATTGCCCAGCGGATCGTTGAAGGACTGCGGCTGGAGCTGAGTCCTACCGAACAAGACGGCATGGCCAAACCGTCAACCCACGACGGAGCTGCTTACGAGCAATACCTGCGCGGGCGCGATCTGTTTGCACGCTTCATCTTCAGCACGATCGCTCCCGAGGATTGCGCCGCAGCGATTGAACACTTTCAAAGAGCCATCGACCTGGATCCTAATTTTGCGCTCGCTCACGATGGGCTGGGCGCCTCGTATGTAAACCGGGTTTTTAAAGGTTTTGGCGGAGCCGAAGACTTCGAAAAGGCCGAAGCAGCTTTTGGCAAGGCGTTGTCCATCGATCCGCAATTGATTGAAGCGCGCATGCTGATGGTTTTTGTTTACCTGTGGCGCGGCCAGAAGCAAAAGGCTCGCGAAGAAGTCGCCCGCGCGCGGAGAGAAGCGCCTGATGAACCGGTCGTCCACTTCGTGAAAGCAACCTTGCACCGCCTGGATGGCGAGTATGGTCGAGCGTTACGGAGTTATGAGCGGCTTATGCGTTTGGATCCGGCCGCACACGTCGTTGCCAGCTACAATCGCGCGCTGGTCTACATGTACATGGGCAACTTTGAGGAAACTGAGCAGCAGTTGCAGCACGCGGGAGATACTGACAATCCGTTAGTGAAGACGCTTCGCGCGCTGACACTGTACTACACCGGTCAAACGGATGCGGCGGCAGAATCAATGCAGAAAGTAGTTGAACGTCATCCGAACTTGCACGGCGTCCGGCCGTTCATGGCGATGTTTTTGAGCGCCCAGGGCAAACACGAAGAGGCACTCGCGCAGTTAACTCCGGACGTGATTCGAAACGCCGAAGTTGATCCCGACATCGCTTATTCCGTGGCGTCGGTTTACGCCCTGGAAGGAATGCGTGACGACGCGTTCAAGTGGTTGGGGCGTTCAATTTCTTTGGGAAATGCGAATCAACCCTGCTTCGAAAGCGATCCCAACTGGTCCGGGCTCAGAAGCGACCCGCAGTTTCAGGATTTAATGGCGAAGGTTCGCGCGGAACATGCGCAACAGGGAATTAAAGCCTCTCAGGCTGGTTAATGCAGTGCAAGCGGAACACGCACAGAAGGGAATCAAGATTCGTTTGATTGTAGGCGCGGCACTCCGTGGCAGCCCTGCTTCCCGGTCAATCTTGAAAGCGACGACGAAGGCGTGGCCACGGAGTGCCACCCTTACAGACATTAATCAACGATTGCAGTTTATGAACCAAACCTGACTTTTAACCCGTATCTCCTGACCTTCAAATTCTATCCTGATTTTCTTTCCCTTTTTAGATCACCGCCACATGAATAAAAAGCTGCCGCCAATTATCGGTTCTGTGCTTGCAGTCTTCGTTTTGCCGTTTGCCTTGATACAGGGCACCGTTTCACTTGCCCGCGTTCAGGAGCCACAACGCGAGCGGCGAGTCGCACCTTCAGCAAATCAAACACCGGCGCCAACACCAGTCGCCACACCTGGCCAGGGCCCTGTACCGTCGCCGACGCCATTTGTTACACCACCGCGAACAGCTTCCACCACGCGAACCACCGCCGAGCTGAACACGCGGATTACGGAAGTCCTGAACCGGGCCGAGTTGGCGCAGGCGATGGTGGGGATAAAAGTCGTCTCGCTCGAAACTGGCCGAGTTCTATTTGAACAAAACTCGAACAAGCTCCTGCGCCCGGCATCGAACATGAAACTTTACACGGTGGCGGCCGCGCTCGACCGGCTTTCCGCGGATTATCGCTTTGTCACTTCCGTCTACGCCCGGGAGAAACCTGACAAGGATGGTGTGATCAAAGGCGATCTGATTATCTATGGCCGCGGTGACCCGTCGCTCTCGTTCCGTTTCAACAGCGGCGACTACTTCAAAGGCATCAAAGATCTGGCAGATCGCATCGCAGCGGCCGGGGTAAAAAAAGTAAGAGGCGATCTGGTCGGCGATGAAAGTTATTTCACGGGCCCGGCTTACGGTTCGGGTTGGGCGTGGGAAGACTTGCAGTGGTGGTATGGCGCCGAAGTAAGTGCGTTGACCGTTAACGACAATTTCATAAACCTTTCGATCAAGCCTGGTCTGAAGGTTGGCGCAGCTGCGATAGTGACTACTAATCCGCCCGATCCACTGCTGACGATCAATAATCGCGTTACCACCACGCCAAAAGGAATCCTGCAGGAGCTGACAGTTTACCGGGAGCTCGCCTCCGATGTGTTGGAGCTAACCGGCTCAATGCCGATTGACGCCCCGGGCTATTCCGGCCGGCTGGCTGTTTCCCGTCCGGCGATGTTGTTTTCATACCTGCTGCGCTCGGCGCTGGCGGAGCGCGGCGTGACCATCTCAGGTAAAACTCGCACGGTTAACGCTCTCACCGGTGATAGCATGGTTCCCCGTCCGGCGATGAATCTTGTCGCCCCGGTCAGTGCTCCGACGCCACCACAGGTTACGGAAGTCGCCCGGCTGGAATCGGTTCCGCTGAGCACGATTGCCGCGCAGACGTTGAAGCCGAGCCAGAATCTGTATACCGAGTTGATTCTGCGCACACTGGGGACCGTGGTCCCGCAAAAATCGCCTTCGCCAAACCCGGTCAGAATCAGCGAGACGGCAGGACTCGAAGTGGTCAAGACGTTTCTTAAGGAAGCCGGCGTCAACCCGCTGCCGCTCTCTCTGACCGACGGTTCCGGACTTTCGCGCAACGATATGATCACTCCGGAAGCGACGGTCCAGTTATTGACGTACATGCACCGGCACGCTCGAGCGATCCCGTTTCGAGAGGCCCTGCCAATCGCGGGAGTCGACGGCACACTCCGCAACCGGATGAAAGCCACGCAGGCAGAAAACAATCTTCGCGCCAAGACGGGCACGCTGAGCTCCGCGTCGAGTCTTTCGGGTTATGTGACGAGCGCCGGCGGTGAAGATCTCGTATTTTCGATCATCGTGAACAACTACCCGGAAGAAACAGATCCGCCGTCAATCTGCATCGATCCAATAGCGGTGTTGCTCGCCTCGTTTGCCGGCAGATCGCAGTAGTTTTCTGTAAAGCAAACCGTTAGGGTGCGTGGGTTGGGAAGCAGTGTTATCAGAGTTGAAACCTCCTTCCCGCGAACTTGGTTACGTTACTGCGCAAACTAACAGTTTGCGTTACAAAGGAGTTCTCCCTATGTCGCTCGATCGTTTAATTGAAAGTTGGAAAGAAGTGAGAGCCGGATTCATTGACGAGGCGGAACAGATTCCTGCCGATCAGTTTTCCTTCAAAGCCACGCCTGAGACACGTAGCGTCGCCGAGCTCTTGCAGCACGTCGTCGAAGCCCAAAAATTCCTGACCGGTGAGAGCTGCCGGCCCGATACCAATTTGATGCGGCAGTCCTTTGCAGACCATCTGAAGGAGTACGCAGCGGACGTTGCTCTGGTCCAGGACAAGAATGGTCTGCTGGAATTAATGCGCAGCAGCATGGAAATGGCTGAAGCGACGATTCGGACCTGCGGCGATGGTCTCGAGGAAACGATGCGGCGTTTCGATGGAAAAGAGCTGTCGAAACTGGACTTCCTGAGATTTGCCGTGTCCCACGAAATGTATCATCGCGGACAGTTCACTGTGTATCAACGCCTCTTGCGCATCGAGCCTGTTCTAACCCAACGCCTCAAAAAGCTCTTTGAACCTTCTAAAGAGAATCCGGCCGAAAATGTCACCTAGCCTCATCAAAATTCGCTTCATCAAATTTCACGGTTTCGGTAACGACTACATTGTCATCGAAGCGACCGAGCTGGACCGGATTGCTTCGCTGGGAGATTTCGCCCGCCGCATTTGTAATCGCCACTATGGTGCGGGCGCTGACGGCATCGCAGTCGTCCGTCAGTCGGAAGATCAAGAGGCCGATTTCAATGTCCGCATTTTCAACCCCGATGGCAGCGAAGCATCATTGTCCGGCAATGGCACCAGATGCGCCGCAGCGTATCTCTACTACAAACAACTGTGGAGCGATCCCAAACTTCGTCTCAGCACCCGCGCTGGTATCAAACGCTACTCGTTGCTGGAGCAAGGTGAGACCGGCCGTTTTGTGTTTGACTCTGAATTGGGCCAGCCAAAGTTTGACTCCGCGTCAATTCCGATGCTGACCGATGGACCCAGAGAACGAGTCATCGACTATGACCTCGAAGTCGATGGCGAAACTTTCCCGGTGACCGCCCTGCAAATGGGAAACCCCAACTGTTGTATTTTCCTCGACGACTTCGAATCAATTGATTGGCGCCGGATTGGCAGGATCATCGAGAACCACAAACAGTTTCCAGATCGCACCAACGTCGTGTTCGTGCGCGTTCAGGACCGTCAAACGATCGAACTGCGTATCTGGGAACGTGGGGTTGGCGAAACCATGGCGTCCGGAACGTGTTCGTGTGCTGCTGCCGTCGCTTCAATGGCAAGGGGCGACACCGAAAACAAGGTCCAGGTAGTGATGCCAGGCGGCCGCGCAAAAATCCTCTGGCGCGACGACCGCGAGGTTGTAATTACCGGTGCCGCTGAAGTAATTTATAGTGGTGAATGGTTAACAGAGACCGGTTAACCTGATTGAAAACATTGCAGGGGCGGGGCGACCGGGGCGCCCCCCCCCACACCCCCCCACTAATTAAAGAATTAACAACCGCGGCCCCCCACGGGCCCCGGCCAAAACAAATACACCCCACCCCA
>JAXIOV010000073.1:0-11009 GCA_045403245.1 Pyrinomonadaceae bacterium
ACTCCCCCCGGGGCCGCCGAAGCCGACGGGGAGCGTTAGCGCCCGGGCCGCTTGCATCACACCGGGGACCAATCGCGACCGGGCCGTCGCATCCGACGGGGAGCAATAGCGACCGGGTCGGCTGCTTCAGTTGTCGCGATAACGACCCGGTCGCTACCGCTCCCGGTTCTGATACAGGAACTCCAACCTCAAAAGGTTCCGCGCTTGCCACAGTTGGCGGTAGAATGTCTCCCCCGATGAAGAGCGCGAACCATTTTCCATAATCGAGGAGTACCACGCGGCCTCTCCGCGAGTCCTGAACAAATTGCGAACAAGTTGGGAATTAAGCTACCCCTCGAGCTAAGTTGTTGATGGCTGTACAAATTAAGAAAACTTACCGCCTCGGAGAATTCGAGATCGATCCGAACAAACGCCTCCTGAAACGTGAGGACGGTAAGGCTGTCCATCTGTCAAACAAGCCCTTCCAGGTCTTGCTCTACTTTGTCGAGAACCGCGACCGGATCGTGACCAGGCAAGAGTTGTTGGATCTCTTCTGGGAAGGCCGCGACGTCTATGACATCACGTTAACCAAGTGTGTCGGCGCGATTCGCAAAGCGCTTGGAGAAAACTCGGAGAACCCGCGTTTTATCGAAACTCGATGGGCTGAAGGCTATCGCTACATTGGTCCGTTTGTTGACCTGTCAGTTGCCAGCTCAGCGGTAGCAGCTTCGGCGGCTGCAAGCCCGGTAACCATCGCCGTGAAGGAAGCAGGCGACGCGGTAGAGCCGGCAACGCTCTCGGAACCCGCAGCAGATTTGGATGAGACCATTCCGAGTTCTGAAGAGTTCAACGAAGTAGTTGTCTTACCTGAACCATCTGAAACTCCTGACCCGCCGAGCTTGAACGAAACTGCCTTGCCGCGGCGGCGCAAACCAAAGCTTATCAACCGCTGGCAGTTTAAGGCCGGCCTCGTTGGGGCTGCCCTGGCCGTGGTTGCATTGGTCGCGTGGACCATCCTGTCGCGCGCAAAACCCGAAAACAAAATCATCGGGCCAGCCTGGTCGAAAGCGAAATCAAGCCAGCTTACGAATCAGGTCGGCATCGAGTCTTCTGTCAGGCTCGCTCCGGACGGCAAATCGTTTATTTACGCCAGTCGCGCCAGCGGCAACTGGGATCTTTACTGGCAGCGCGTCGGCGGCAGGCTTACCGTCAATCTCACCAAAGACTCGCTGGCCGACGACATGCAGCCTGCCTATTCGCCGGACGGCAACTACATCGCGTTTCGTTCGGAGCGCGACACGCCTGGCGTATACGTGATGGAGGCGACGAGCGAAAACGTCCGGCGCCTGTCTGACACGGGATTTGATCCTGCCTGGTCGCCCGATGGAAAAGAAGTGGTGGTAAGCACGGATTTTTTCACTGATCCCGCAAAGCGCAGTTCTATTCCCAGTAAACTCTGGATACTCGATTTTGCAAGTGGCGCAAAGCGTTTGTTGACAGGCGGCGACGCGGTGCAGCCTAGTTGGTCGCCAAACGGCAAACGTATCGCTTACTGGGCGTTGCAACAGGGAAGTGGACGACGCGATCTTTGGACCATACCCGCCGGCGGCGGCGAACCCACTCGCGTAACCAATGACGATGCTCTCGATTGGAATCCGGTCTGGTCTCCGGATGGAAAATATCTTTACTTCGCCAGCGATCGCGGCGGCAGTATGAACTTCTGGCGCGTGCCGCTCGATGAGACTTCCGGCCAATTGCTGGGCACGCCGGAAACCGTCGTTACTCCATCCGTCTATAGCCAGCACCTGAGTTTCTCCCAGGATGGTAAGCGGCTGGCCTACGTGCAAAAGGCGGAGTCGAGAAATCTGGAGCGCGTGGCGTTTGACCCGATCCGAGGGCAAACGACGGGCGAAACGGCGCCGGTTACGCAAGGCACGAAATATGTGACTGACCCCGATCTTTCGCCTAACGAGGAATGGTTTGCATGTAGTTCACAAGGGGAGAAGCAGGAAGACATCCTTCTGATCAAACGCGACGGATCCGAACAGCGCCAGTTAACCAATGACGTTTACCGCGACCGCTCACCTCGCTGGTCGCCCGATGGCCGGCGGATCGCTTTTTATTCCGACCGCAGCGGACGTTTTGAGGTCTGGGCCATAAACTCCGACGGCACGGGCTTACAACAAATCACCTACACTTCCGGACAGTCTACGGTCTATCCCATCTGGTCGCCTGACGGTAAACAGATGCTCTTTAAGCAAAGGGGATCACAACCTTACGTCTTCGACATAAGCAGGCCGTGGACCGACCAGACACCTCAGAAAATGCCTGTCATTGGCGGAGTGGGAGAAGACTTCTGGGCCTCATCCTGGTCGCCGGATGGACGTAAAGTGGCGGGTACGTGGATCGTTAATCGGACAAACTATTTGCATGTTTACGATTTCGAAACCCAGACTTATGAGAACTTTAACCTCCGCGCCGTCAAGCCGATCTGGTTGAGCGACAATCGCCGCTTGTTATATGAACTCGATGGCCGCCTTCATATTGTGGAGACGCAGACAAAGAAATCGCGCGAAATCCTCTCCGCTGGTCCTTACACAATCACCACGATTTGTCCTACCCGGGATGCCCGCACCATCTACTACACGCTTCAGAAAACAGAATCCGACGTCTGGTTGTTGAGTCTGGAATAATTTGCAGTTGGCACGCAGTCCGATTGGAACCTACTAAAGAAAAGCGTAGTCCCAACGGCTGCTCTCGCCGCTCAGACTGGCTCCTCTAGCTTTCGTTTGCTGTGATGTTGGCTTCTTCTGCAGACTTCTGGCCGCGTTGGTAGAAGTAGGAGACGACCAGCAGGACGGCGCCGAGCATGATGAATGAGATGACTCTGTAGACGCGGTCGAGTGAAGCCAAATCCCAGAAGAATGCCTTGAGCGTGGTCAATGAGAGTAAAGCAAGCCCCATTACGCGCAACAGCAGCAGGCGACGCAGACGCCCGACAATGAGGAGACCGCTGGCATAGAGCGCCCAGACGACCGAGAGCGAAAGCTGCTTCGCCAGTTCTAGATTGCGCAAAGGCTCCGCCAAGCCGTCCAATCCGAGTGCCGCCGCCGTACTGCCCAATTCCACTCCGATCCTCGCTTGATAGTAGCCCGCGGCCTGAGCGCTCAGCGCTACGATGGCTAACAGGTTGGCAGCGATCGTTGCGACCGGGCGCACTATCGACGCCTCGTTAAACTTCTCACCAGTCCGCGCATAGGTTCGCACGATGAGCCAAAGGGCTGCTACCAACACCGCGAAGACGGCCATCGTCCGGTTAAAGACGAATGTGTGCCACGCGGCGTCGTAATAACTCAGGTTGAAAAGAACTAACGGTGTGGTGAGCGCCAGCAGCAGCAGTCCGCCCCAGCGCCATGCCCGCGCGCTACGCCACGCGCCAACCATGAACGCGGCGGTGGCGTAGAGTGTCCAAACTATGGCGAGGGTGAACACCCTACCCTCCTGAAACCCTCTGATGATTTCTGTGCTCAATCCATTCGACGCCGCGTCAGTTAGCAAGCGGTCGTAATAACCCAGGACTTCAAGGCTCAACGCCACTAGCGCGAGCACGCTGGCCGCGCCTAGGAAAACGGGGCGCATTGCCTCCCGTTCCTGTTCGTCGGCATTTGCCGCCCGGCCGTAGAACCATGAGAGGCCGGCGAGCGCTGCTACAACCAGCGCATAGGCCATGAAGGTTTGATTGAGGAAAAGCAGGTGCCATGACGCCGCGTAGAAGGTTGAGTCGAGAACAAGAACTTTGGCGATGGTCACCAGCAGCAAAAGCAGTCCGGCCCAGCGCAACAGCGCAAACCGCCGAAGCACTCCCAGGGCCAGCGTCGTTACCGCATAGAGAGTCCACAGCGCTGAAATTGAGAACTGCCTCGTGTTCTCAATTTGCTCGTGTAATGTCGTCTGCTCCGTACCGCTTTGTGATAGACGGGCTCCGAAATAATCGTTCAGGTCGAGAGACAAAAGCGTCAGCGCTACTGCATTGCCGGCGAGTGCGAAAAACGCCTTGAGCGTCGAGCGCTCATACTCGTCGAGTTCACGCGCTCGTTTGTAGAGCCAGGCCGCGCCGGCTATCGCACCCACCAGCACAGCGCAGGAAATCGCGCGTCGATTCAGGAGTGGCGCGAAGGAAGGGTCGACACTGTAAGCGAACTCGCGCATGTCCCAAATAAACCAGTGACCGATCGCCGCACAAAAAACTGCGAGTCCGGTATGTCGCGCCGCCTTTTCCCCAGAGCGCAAACCCACCCACGTCAGCATGAGTCCCTCGACCGCCCAAACAATCGTCACCCAGTGCAGCTCAAACTGAATCGCCACCGCCACGGTGAGAAACGTCACCGCTGCGCCCACGTAGCTGTACCCAAGCAGGCGATCATCCCGACTCCAGCGGGTGGTCGTGTAGAAAAGACCGGTGAAGAAAACCGAGAGGAGCAGCGCCTGTGACGCAGGCGTCGCCTGGTCATAACCCGCCTCGGTGAGCATTACGTAGCTGAAACCGAAGTAGAGCGTTGCGTTTGCGACTGCAAGCCCCACGTCGAACCAGCGGGTGGGCCGGCCCGGGAGTACGTTGTGGAAGACCGCGAGCAGCGAGTAGAGGAGGAAGAAAATACTAAGGAAGATGAGAGTAGTCCAAACCTTTTCCTGGGTGTAGAACTCGGACGCCCAGCCCAGAGTTATTGCCACCGTTCCGGCGAACGAGAGGAAGTCAAGGCTGCGCCAGCGTTTGAAATAGGCGACGGCGAGGACGCCGGCATCGAGTAGCGAAACGTATGTGAACAAACCGACCTGGTTGTCCACGCCCGTCGAGAGCAGCACCGGTGTTGAAAACCCGCCGACGAGGCCGAGGATTGCCACTGGCAGCGCGTCCAAGCGCACCGACAACAGGACTGCCGTGGTCGTCACAGCGGCGAAAAGAAGAAACGTCGGTGTCTGACCAATGAGGTGGTAGAAGCTGTAGGCGGCGTATCCCGAAAGATACAGAATGAGAATGCCTCCGCCCGACAGGACGTAAGCATAAGATTTCAGACCGCGCCCGCGCAGGCGCTCACCTAGATAGAGCAACGCAAGGCCCAGGAGCGCGGCGATGCTGACGCGCCCAGCAGGACCGATCCACTGTTTGTCGAAGGCGAACTTGAGGAAGAAGGCGACCCCAAGAATGACCGCAATGATTCCAATCCAGTTAAACCACCTGCCGCCAATCATCGACTCCAGGTCGCGTTGCTTGTCTTGGCCTTCCGTTCCCGCCGGGAGAGTCTCACTCTCCACCGTCGAATTTCCAACCTCAACTCGCTGGCTAAACGGAGTTGGAGCACCTGTTTCTCTCGTCGAGTAGATACGCAAGGGAGGTTCGTTCATCCACGAATGCGTCGCTGGCGCCTCGGTCGGCGGCGCCGATGGCGCTTCAGGACGCGACCATTTTTGCTCTTGAGGGTTGGGTGACTGCTCCGAGATGGGCGGAGGTTGAGTTACCTCCGAAGACTTCGACTCTGGGGGTTTGACTTCGAAGGGAGTCGGATTCGTCTGTCCCTTCTCGTCTTCGAAAGGTTCGCGAAGCGGTGGCCGCTGGCTTACGAACACAGGTGGTCGCTTGATCCCCAGGCGCTCCTCGATGAAGTGCAAGCGCGCGGTATTCGATTGGAGCGTACGCTCCAGGAGGTCGAGTCGTTCGACTAGTTTTTTGAGGATTTCTCGCGAGGGCAGGTCTTCGGCCATATATGCACTGAAGCTCCCGTGACAAGCTCCGAGGTTCTCGCGCCCCGGCGACGCTTGACATGATAGGTTAGTACAAAAGAAAGCGGAAGACTTGCGGCAGAAAAGCCTTAAATCGTATCCACAGATTACGCAGATTCAAATGCACAACGGCTAAGTTGAGTCTCTTCCGTTTTACAGTGAAACCAACGTGCTCTGTTATTTAACCTGTGAACAGCTAAGTTGCTCCTCTCGTTTACAGCCACCGCTCAAGTTAGCTGTCTGTCATCTAATCTGCGTAATCTGTGGATAGTCCAAGCCAACGACGCCTAGGTTGGTTATTGAACGTTTGAAGAAGTGAACGGGTTGCTGGCAATATAAAGAATTCGCGGATCGGAAACCTGCCCCGAGGCGGGTCGTCTTCCTGCCGTTTCAAGACCATGCGATTGGTGAGATCGACCCGCAGCGTCTCTCCACGTGCCAGCTCTACCGTACCGGAAAGGAGGCCATACTCCGCCACCGTTTGCGCATTACTATTTCCACCTGCGATCACGATCAACAAGCCGGCAATGATTGCCAGCCGCATCGTTCCTACAAAAAGTTTACTGTTCATGGCTCTTCTCCATTTCTAAATCAGTGTTTCCTCGGCGAATGACGAGCCGGCATCATAGGTTGTGCCAGACTTCGTTGTTGGTCTCGTCCGACTCGGCGACGATCCCGGTCGCGTCGGCGTTGAGTTTGAATGTAGTGGACTTTAACGAGACGTTGACCGGCAGGATGCTCTTGGCATCAATGACGAGCCAGACTTTTTTGCCGGGCGCCAGCGCGGGTATGTTGACGTGAGTTTGCCGCCCGACAGCCGTGCCGTTGATCTTCCGTACAGTAATATTCAGCCGGCTCGCCCCGGAAGCTGCAGAGCCGTCATTGGACACCTGTACTCGGAGAGCCTTGTCGTTAGTGGGTGGAAAGAGAAACTGTTTGATTCTCAAATCAGGCTTCGCCATTTTGGCGATCTTGTTAGTGGGCTCGCTTGAATTAACTGGGCTTGGTCCCTCCGAAAACCAGCCCTGAGGACGGTTTCCCTGGGATGGCGCAGGCTTGTCGCGTAAGCCTTTTTCGGGCTTAGGCGCAAGGTTGGTCTTCTTCTGGGCGTCCTGGTACAGCGTAATAGTCCGCCCGTTGCTTTCGTTAATGAGCTGCACCAAAACCGGGAGCAATCCGCTCGCTCTTGCATCACGAATAAACGGGTAGGCATCCTCCGAATCTCGATCATGGGAACGGTATTCGTAACGCACCCAGCCGTTCACCAGCATTGGCAGCCGGCCGGTGCCGCGCTCGCCCGGGAAACGTAGCGCCGCGCGCTTGAAGGTGAAGGAGTAGGATCCCCGCACGGGAATTTTCACCTCCTCGCTTTGCGTGATCAATCCGCCCTGGGGGTCGGAAAGGCGCACTCGGGCGAAGATGGCCACCGGGTCTTCTCCCTTTACCTTGATCAGATTGGTCAGCTTCACGCTCAGTGTCTGACGAGGTTCTAGTCGTGCAGAGAGACCGGAAGGGGGGAATAAAGGACCATCCCGGTGGTCGGCTATTACTGTCGGGTTAGCGCCGGTCGTAGTCGCCCGCAAGAAGGTAGATTCCGGTTTCGGCTCGTGCGCGCGAACCGCTAGCTGAACCAAACAAAGCGTCAGCAGCCCGAGCGCTGACAGGCCAACAATCAGGTTGAAACGAGCAATCACGCTTTTCATATTTGTCTCCCGCTCAAAGCGATTAATCCATTCAAGGGAATCAAGCCTGAGCATCACAGATTGTGCCAAACCTCATTGTTGGTTTCGTCCGACTCGGCGACGATCCCAGTTGCGTCGGGGTTAAGTTTGAACGTAGTGGGCTTCAACGAGACGTTGACCGGAAGAATGCTCTTGGCATCAATGACCAGCCAAACTTTTTTGCCGGGCGCGAGCGCCGGTATGTTGACGTGAGTTTGCCGCCCGACAGCCGTGCCTTTGATCTTCCGTATTGTCACAATCAGCGGGCAGATTCCCGAAGCTGCAGCGCCGTCATTGGACACCTGTACTCGGAGAGCTTTGTCATTGGTAGGCGGAAAGAGAAATTGTTTGATTACCAGGTCAGGCTGCGCCGCTCTTGTTCCCTTGTTGGTGGGACCTGAGGTGGAATTATTTCCATTTCCAAACGATGAAATCTGATCTCTACCAGTACCTCCCTGGACCGTCGCAGGTTTGTTGCTTATGACTTTTCCAGGCTTTTCTTTATTGTAATTGACGCCTGTCACTTCTAGCCATCCTCGTGCCTTCCTTTTGACGCCTGCGTGCCGGGTTTGACGCTGCCTTTCAAACTACCCGTCGCCACCGTAAAACTGCGCGAGCAAACCCGGTTGGATATGTATTTCTTTCCAGTTTGCCGGTCAGTCATCACGAGATAGACGCACGGTGGCCCTGTCTCAGCCGCCGGCACGGGGAACCAGAGGTGGCCCAGGTCCTCCGAGGCACGAAGCGCACAAAAACCAGCGAGTCGTTTGTCACCGGGCGAGCCAAAGATCTCAACCCCGGTGCGCGCAGAATTTTTATTGTTTCCGCACGGCGCAAGATGCTGAGTGGGCCGCCAAAGGAAATCAGGATGACTAGCGCGGTTCTTGACGCTCAGTTTGTACCTGATTCCCCTACTGCCGTTGACTTCGTAAATCTCTTGTCCAACAAACTCCAATTGAGGGTTGGGTAAGCGCGGCGTTGCCGCTTCATCTCCGACGGCAGGAGCCTGGGCGCGAGTGAAGGCGGTCGGCAAGACAATCAGCACGAACAGGAGCGCGATGTTAGTGATTTTTCTTTTCATACGTTTACCTTTCTGAGAAACATCAATTCGAGGCTTTTATTCTCGGCCGGGTAGGCGCGACATTGCAGTCCACGCTGAAGGTCGCTCGTTCGGATCGCTTTGAGCCATTGGGCAGCTGCACTTCCAACTCCATCCATCCAAGGTAAAGCG
Source organism: Pyrinomonadaceae bacterium (assembly GCA_045403245.1). GTDB lineage: Bacteria > Acidobacteriota > Blastocatellia > Pyrinomonadales > Pyrinomonadaceae > PSRF01. Next base: position 8,710 of record JAXIOV010000073.1, read on the forward strand.
GAATCTTGGGCTTCTCGCCCGGAGCGAGGATCGTGCCGCCGGGATTGTTAGCCGGAGCCTTAATGAAGCGGCGTCCGTTCACGATTCGAGGTTCAGTGCGACTGACTGCGACAAAGGTCCAATCGGTTTGATAGCCGTGGTCGCCAACAAAGCGATACCTGGTGTTGAAGGTAGTGTATTTGCTCTCCGGGTTAGGCTGGATCTTACCCTTGAAGTTTACGTAGAGCGGACAAGCTCGGCCGGTAGTCTCAGCAGGAATTGCCGCGACGGCAACCAACGTCAAAGGCGGTGGGGGTGGCTCAAGGGGTTGCCCGTGTCTCGGAGGAGCGCCTTTGGTTTGAGTTTTGGTGCGAGGCTGAGGAGCGTTGGGGTCGGGTGGCACATAGCCGGTCGCCCTACACTCGATTGCTATCGGCAGCGTTGACGAAGCGTAGTACTGAGGAGTTTCATAGTACGGAAGGTGAACGTTCTTTTCGCAACCAATAGTGAGGTTCACGTCGTAGGCATTGTCGACCCACACCGTGAAGCCGTGTTGCAGTATTGCTCCCAGAGACTGCCCTGCACCCACTCTCCGTTTTACCTCGGCGTTGCAAGTTTCAACGGGAGACTTCTTGGGTAACAAGAAGGGGAAATCCAATTGGTAATGGTTCCAATCCTGCCCGTGATTTCCGCCGATACTGCGGTTATTCTCGTTTACAGGAAAGATAACGTATTTGGTGGCAGCTTCGCCGGTGCCCAGCCCAATTCTGGATTCGGTTAAATGGTGCTTCTCCGGACAGCGGCCTTTGACTCTGATCTTGTATGAGATTCCCCTGTAGGTGTCTTCCACCGTGTCATAGACTTTCTTGTCCTTCACTGCCTTCACGCGAAGCACTCGTGGCTTCGGGTCATTTGATCCCTCCCGGTAAAGTCCTAACTCCACCTGGAAGCTTTGCGCCTGGGTGGGAGTCGCGAATAGAACCCCAGCCAGAAGGAAGCCAAACATCATGACAAAGGTTTGGCAGGAAATGATCTTAGGTTTCAGCGTTGTTAATGACATGATTTTTTCTCCTTAGTTCAAATCGATCCAGTTTCTTCGGGGAATGACGAGTCGCATCGCACTCCTTACTGTTGGCGGGCCTTGCAGTCGAGCTTTTTCACTTCCCGGGCAAGCAGCTTGACGTGGTCGTTGGCTTTCGGCTCACTGCTTACAGGCGGGCCCACAAGCATCAGCAACACAACTCCGGTGGTGGCGAACAAGTAATTCTTTACCCGGTTCATTTTGAATTCTCCTCTTTCAGAACGAATAGTTTCTTCAGGGTTTACGAATGGCATTACAGGTTGTGCCAGACTTCGTTGTTGGCTTCGTCCGACTCGGCGACGATCCCGGTCGCATCAGCGTTGAGTTTGAATGTAGTGGACTTTAACGAGACGTTGACCGGCAGGATGCTCTTGGCATCAATCAGGAGCCAGTCACTCGCGCCAGCTGCTAATGCCGGTACGTTGACATGAGTTTTTCTGCCTACGGCAACGCCATTGATCTTGCGCACGGTCATCTCGAGCTGGAACGCTCCGGAAGCCGCGTTCCCCGTGTTGACGACTTGTACTCGCAGCGCCTTGTCGTTAGTGGGCGGAAAGAGAAACTTCTTGATGCTCAAATCGGGCTGCGCCACTTTGGGTGGGTTGCTGCTGGGCGTACTGTTATCAATCCGTTTGCTTATTACCAGCGGCTTATATCTCGATTCGACCACACTCCAGCTTCCAAGGTCGATATGCTTTTCCCAACCAGATTCTTGTTGGCTGCCACCCTTCAACCTACCAGTCACCACCGTAAAACTCCGCGAGCAGACGCGGTTGGACATGTATTTCTTTCCAGTTTGTCGATCAGTCATCACGAGGTAGACACACGGGGGCCCCTTTTCACCCGCTGGCAGCGCAAACCAGATCTGGCCCAGGTCCTCCGATGAACCAAGTGCGCAGAATCCGTTGAGGCGTTTGTCGCCGGGCGATCCGAATATCTCAACCCAGGTGCGGGCTGCGTTTTCGTTATTGCCACACGTCGGGAGGTTCGCCGCTGGGTGCCACAGGGAATCGGGAATACTCGCGCGGTTGGTGACGGCCAGTTTGTATCTGGTCCCCTTCGCGCCGCTTATTTCGTAGGCTTCTTTCCCGACAAACTCCAATTGCGGGGAAGGAAAGCTCGCCATTCGATCGGCAACAGTTCCGACGGAGCGTTGAGTAGGGCCGCTGCTGGCTTTGGAGATTTTGTCGCTTCCGGGGTCGGGGTTTGACACAGACGAAACCCCAAACTTCATGTATAC
>JAXIOV010000225.1:0-19546 GCA_045403245.1 Pyrinomonadaceae bacterium
GTTTGGTTGAGGCGACAACGGTCCCGGTCGCTACGGCTCCCGGTTCTGATGCAGTGAAGTTGAGTGATGCGAGAACGACCCGGTCACTACGGCTCCCGGTTCTGATGCAGTGAAGTTGAGTGATGCGACACCGACCCGGTCGCTACGGCTCCCGGGGGGGGGGGGGGGGGGGGGGGGGGGGCGAGAACGACCCGGTCGCTACGGCTCCCGGTTCTGATGCAGTGAAGTTTAGTGATGCGACAACGACCCGGTCGCTACGGCTCCCGGTTCTGATGCGGTCGTAAGTTTGGTTGAGGCGACAACGGTCCCGGTCGCTACGGCTCCCGGTTCTGATGCAGTGAAGTTGAGTGATGCGAGAACAACCCGGTCGCTACGGCTCCCGGTTCCGATGCGGTCGTAAGTTTGGTTGAGGCGACAACGACCCGGTCGCTACGGCTCCCGGTTCTGATGCGGCCGAGAATGAATCCCGCGATAACGACCCCTCACCGGATCACATCACTCTTCTCGCGTTTCGAGCTAATCAAGTGCAACAACATGCCTAGCGCAACTGCAAAAATCCCAAACGCAGCAATCATGGTCCGGGCTGCGCCTCGCTCTGGCTCGCTGAAAAAGCCCGTGAGCAGCAGAGCAGGGGCGAGGACAATTAGAGCTGAACCGGTAATCTGCAATCTCCGCCGCCAACCTCTGTGCCGGTAAGTGAAGTAAAGACCCAAACCAAGATTAACAACCCCTGCGAGGAGAATGTAGATGTGGCGGCTGCGGTAGAGTACGCGTGGTCCATCAGGCAACTCGCGCACGTGTTTGAATTCCATGTACTGGCCGGTCAGAAGGAAAATAATAACGATGGCGAGGCCGAAGACGAGGTGGAATCTTTTCATGTGATCCAGTTGGAACCTGGTTTACTCAGCAACGTATTTTGTCATTTCATGAAGCCCCGCGAGCTGTCCCTCAGTTAGCTCATATTCCTTTTCCCCAACTCGAATCGTGGCCTCAGGTCCAGCGACAAATTGCTTAAACTTCGGATAGGGTACCTTCATCAGGAGAAACTCAGAAAACGTTCCGTCAGTCAGCTTATTGGTTGAGAAGCCTTCCTTTTTCGCAAACACCACCTTGTCGTTCGCCACCAGGCCAATCGTTATTGCTCCGGGGAACATCGAAGCCGGCGAATAGGACGCAAAATCAAAACTCACGAATTGAGGGGGCTGTGGCCGCCTGAAGCCGCTCGTGGCATCACCGGTCACGCTGAAACGAGGCGCCAGGGCGAGACCCTCATCGAGAGTGCCTTCGAGTTGCAGCGTAGGGATCGAAATGTCTGTTTGATCTGAGTGGGGCACGTAGACAGCCGACGGTTGGAAGCCGCTGGTTGCGACATCGACTGATGAACTCCCTTCGTCCGGCGAATCGTCCTCCTCGTCCCTTTGAAACGGGTGAGCTTTCTTATCAAAGCCAAGAACATCAATCGACTGCGTCGTGGTGACAAACACGAAACGGGTCTCCTGCTCAACGAACGCTACCCAAATCTCCGTAAGTTTGGCTACGGGCGGGTAGTTCTGTGTCACAAAGGTTGCTGTCTCTTGCGCGCGTTTAGCTCGATCTGTCGGGTTACTCTTGTTCAGCGGAGAATTAATGAAACTCACCTGTGAGGACACCTTTTTTCCTGACGTCCAGGCGATTTATCGAGACTCTCTGCGCATGATCGGGCGCGACTCAGATCTTCGCAATACTTCCTTAAACCCGGCCGCCTTGAATGCGGAGGGCACTCCATGCCAGAGAAACGGATCCGGCATTTTCTCCATCGAGGGTTCAACCGGGTAGCCCTCGACAATCTTTGCGCCTCGCCTGACGGCAAACTCGAACGCCGCCCGCAACAAACGAGCGGAAACCCCCTGGCGTCGATGGGGCCTTTTGACAAAAAGGCATGATATGGACCACACCGCCCGATCGTCGACTGGTTTCAGAATACGAGAGCGTTCGAGCGCAACGTAGACTTCTCTTGGAGCCACGGCGCACCATCCAATCGGTTCTTTCTCAGCGAAGGCAATAATTCCAGGTGGGTTCCGGCCATTGACAAGGTTCTTGAAGGAACGCTTGTTTCCGGGTCCTTTGTTGGCTTCGAAGTCCTTGCGTGGCAAGCGCCAGAACATGCACCAGCAACCTCCACAGGCGCCTCGTTCACCAAACAATTCTTCGACGTCGGGCCAACGATCAGGCGTGGCTGGATGGAATGATAACTTCAAGACTGAGTTTGGCGCCCCTGTTTGTTGAAACAGCCTAATCGGTTGGTTTCCCCGGCAGCAGCGGCTCAGTGGCCAGTGTCTGCGGACCATTCTCATTACACATCGCGTAGTTGGCTGCGTACATTGAGACTCCGGCGGTCTCACCGCGCGCGTTCAGAATGTAAAAATTAACGCCGAAGCTTGGCAGGCCGCGACTGTTGAGCAAGCGCTTTTCGACCGTGTTTGCCTGAATCCGGCGCAACGCCTCCAACCCGGCATCCTTTGGATGACGCCCGCGACGCATCTCCTCGACGATTAAGAACGAAGCCAGGTTGTAGAGATTGGCTTCGCCGCGTCCCGTTGAGCCGGCCGCCCCGACCGCACCATCGACATAGAGCCCCGCGCCAAGAATTGGGGAATCACCGACGCGTCCCGGAATTTTCCACGATAGCCCGCTGGTGGTGGTGACGCCGCAGATCTCACCTTTGGAATTGATACCGTTGCAGTTGATAGTGCCGTAGAAGTGTTCACGATCGATTAGACCCTCAGCCACCATCCTCAATCCTTCGCGATGCCAAACCTCGGCGCGTGTTTTTGGGTCGAGGTAGTGAGACGGGTCGGTGCGGCGCTTCCATTCCAGCCAGAGCTGCCGTGAGTGGTCGGTGTTTAAGTCGTCCTCGATTTTGAAACCCATGTTACGAGCAAACATCTGCGCGCCTTTGCCCACGATCAGATGATGGTCGGTGTAATCGAGAACTGCTTTTGCCACCAACGACGGCGTTCGCACGCCTTCAATCGAGGCGACTGCCCCGGCCCGTTTCTTTGGTCCATGCATGCACGACGAATCGAGTTGCACCACGCCGTCCGCATTTGGCAAACCGCCATATCCGACGCTGTCGTCAAGTGGATCGAGTTCACAGATATTCACTCCGGCAATTACCGCATCAAGCACGTCGGAGCCTTGTGTGATCAGCGTAAAGGCCTTATGTACGGCGGTCATGTCACCGCCGTTTTTAAACCGGTTACCGTTGGCTGATGAAACCACCACTGGCTTGACACCCTGGACCAGGATGTTTGGAAACTGAGCCACGCTGGATTTGGCTGCGGCGAGCGTGATTCCGGCGACCGCGCCAGTGCGCATGAAGTCGCGGCGTTTCATTGTTTTTGTCATAACGTTAGTCAGAGTCTAAATCCTCTCTAATCCTCTCAGCAGTCTTTGCTCCGATCCCGTCCACCATTTCCAAACCGCCACCCGCCACAAACTTCTTCAAATCCTGCCTCGATGAAACTTTAAACTTCTGGTGCAGCAAAGCGGCAGTTTTGGGTCCAATACCCGGCATCTCCAGCAGCTCCAGAACGCTCGCGGGCGTTTCCGCGACGAGCCGCTCCCACGCGTCGAATGTGCCCCGGTCAAGCAGGTCTATTACTTTCCCCGCTATGGCCTTTCCCACGCCGGGAATTGTCAGAAGGCCATCGACGCCTTCCGTCGCTGCGATTTCGGCCAGGGGCTTTGGCCACGTTTCGATCGCCTCGGCTGCGTTGCGATACGAACGGAGGCGAAATGGATCATCTCCACGAATGTCCATTAAAGCGGCCAGACGGTAAAACCGCCGCGCAATAGATTCGTTGTCCATGACCTGTGATTATGGAGATTAGTGCGAAGCCCTGTCCGAGTAAAGGACTACGGCGGGAGCATGCGATCCAGCGACTTCACCAATTCCTGCCCTCGCAGCCCGGGCTGTTTGCGTTTGGTCTGGCCAAGCGAAACAACCTTGCCATCCGGGTCAATCAGGAGTGTGGTGGGAAACGAATGGATTCGGTAGCGATCCTGAAGCTGACTAATGCTCTCTCGGGTCGCTTGTGGCCAGTTCAAACCACTTTTCTTCAACCATGCTTTGACGGGCTCTGCCTCAAAGTCGTTATTCATGCCCAGTATCTCAAAGCCGCGGTCCTGGAATCTGGAATAGGCCAACTTTTGATATGGCAATTCGCGCCGGCACGGTCCACACCAGGCGGCCCAGAAGTCAATCAGTACATACTTACCCCGAAACTCTGAGAGCTTGCGCTTCTTACCGTTGAAATCAGTGAACGTGAAATCCGGCAGCTCAGCGCCAATGCTCAGTTCTACTCGCTTGTAGTCAGACGCGCCATGTTCACGCATCAAAATCTGATTCTTTTCGAGGTCCACTTTTTTTGTTGACACGTAGCGAGTACCGACCCGAAACACTACTGTCTCTTCGTTGGCCTCAGCCGCTTCCGGTGAAAAGCGGTCGAGATATATCTCACCATCGCCATCGCTATCGACGCCCAACCAGCCTTTGCCCGGTGTGATCTTTTTCGACTGCGCGTTGAATTGGTATTCGACGACGGTGCCAGCTCCCTGGATCTGGACTTTTCCTTTAGCGAGAGCCACCTTGGATTGAGTGATCAGTCGCTCGTCCTCCTGCAACTCCTCCCACATCACGCCTTTGAAGTATTGGACAAATATGGGGTAAGTCTTGAACAGGGGGTTCTTCATCGGAAGCTGAAGAGTTGTCTGGTAAATGTAGGGATTGCCGTCCTCGCCGCGCGCCAGTTGAAACTTTTCATCTTCAGCCAGGATGCCGTCGCCGCTCAGGTCGGCATAAAGGGTTGGAGGTTCGCCCTCCATTTCAACCAGCAAGCTAAGGATGCTTGACTTGTCGCGAAGGGGATCATAAAGCCGGCCTGCCGTCACTCCTTCGCCGGACTCCAGCGGCTGAGCCATTTTTACTTTTGACATGTCGCGCAGAGGTCGAAACGTAACCTGCTCAACGTCATCGGTGTGGGGCGTGAGCTCACCGTCCAGATTGCCGGTGTACTCAACATCGCCCGCAGCGACTGGCCGGGACAGGGCGGGAGTTACCAACCATGCGGCAGCGACAACAAGAACCAGAAACGCACAGATGTTTTTGAGGGAACGGAAGGGAGGCATGAGACTGGCACCTCTATTGGAAAACTGGATAAAGCTGAGCGGAATCTTATTGGCTTTGCTCAAACCTGTCAAAGAAAGGATTGTTTTGATAAATCAAAAATCGTAAAGCAAACTGTTAGTTTGCGTTGATTCCTGCCACTCACTTTGTGTCATCAAAGATTCCGCAACCTAACAGTGTGCTGTACTAACTCACCAACATCGTGCCGGTGCCGCTGTCCGTAAAGATTTCCGAGAGCAGGGCATTGCGGGTGGTGCCGCTGATAATATGCGCACTGTGAACGCCACGACGAAGCAGGGTGACGATACTTTGAAGCTTTGCAACCATTCCACCGGTCGCGATGCCGTCTTTAATCATTGTTTCGGCTTCGTCAGCTGTCAGGCGCGACAATTTCGTTTCCGGCTTACCGGCTCGTAGATAAAAACCATCGACATCGGAAAGCAGGATCAGCTTTTCGGCTTTGAGCTGTGCAGCGATTTCGGCGGCGATGGTGTCTGCATTGATATTGAAGACCGTGCCGCTGCGGTCGGCGCCCAGCGAAGAGATGACAGGCAAGTAACCCTGATCCAGCAAAACGGTCAGCAGTCTCGAATTGATTTCAACCACGTCACCCACGTGACCATAATCGACTTCTGAGCGTTCACCCGTTTCGCGGTTCAATACTTCCTTTGGCGGCCGGCGTTCAGCATGAACGATGTTGCCGTCAACTCCTGAGAGTCCCACGGCTTCGATTCCTCGATTGCGCAACGCCGAGAGGATGTCAGTGTTAATCTTTCCAGCAAAGATCATCTTGGCCATTTCCAGGGTTGCGTCGTCAGTGACCCGACGGCCTTCGATGATTGTTTGCTCAATGCCTAGCCTTGAGGCGAGGTCGCTTAACTGCTTTCCACCGCCGTGAACTACACAGATGCGGATGCCCACCTGATGCAACAAGGCCAGTTCTTCCGCGAGGGAGCTGAGATTGCTTACATCTTCGGTCGCTTTGCCGGAAAGCTTGACCACAAACGTTTGCCCCTTGAACCGTTGAATGTAAGGCAGCGCCTCGCGTAACAGATCAAGCCGAAGCTGGTCGCCTACCTGGTTGGTGTTTTGGCTCATGCTGGCTTTCTACCTCGCCGAAGATCTTTCTACCTCGCCGAAGATTAGGCAACGAAAAATTGGCCGCGGTTTACGCGGATGAACGCGGGTCTGAAATAGATAGCAGGTATTCTATTCAAACTCTCTAGACGTTCTTTCCTGGTTCGGATCCGCGTTCATCCGCGTAAATCCGCGGCCAAATCCCCCTCTTCCAACAAGGTCGCGAGAATCGCCTTCTGCACATGAAGTCGATTCTCGGCCTCGTCGATCACCACTGAAGCGACTGAATCAATAACCCCATCTGTGACGATCACGTTCCGACGCACCGGCAGACAATGCATGAAGATCGCATTGTTAGTTCGCAACATCTTCTGCTCATCTACGATCCACTTCGAACGATACTGAGCACGCTCCGCTACGTCTTTGTCGGCGGCGCCATAAAATTGCTTTGAGCCCCAGCTCTTTGCGTAAACAACTTCAGCGCCTTCAATGGCCGCCTCCACGTCATTTATTACTTCAGTGCTGCCGCCTGCTTCTGCCGCCTGCTCCTCAATGACTGACATTAACTCTTCGTCGAGTTCATATCCCGGCGGATGTCCGATAACGAGGTCGTGCCCCATCTGGGCTGCGGCGAGCGCAAAACTGTTTGGCACCGCCATCGGCAAAGGCTTCGGATGCCATGCCCAGGTGAGCACCACGCGCTTGCGTCCTGCGCCCAACCTTTCGCGGATCGTCATCATGTCGGCCATGGCCTGGCAGGGATGATGCATTGCTGATTCCAGATTGATAACCGGAACTTCCGAGTGTCTTGCAAACGCCGTAAACACTGGATCGGTTCGCTCTTCCTCCCAGTTTTTCAGCGCCGCAAAAGTGCGCACGCCGATCGCTGAACAATAACGGCCCAGCACCTTCACGAATTCGGCAACGTGTTCAGTCTTGTCGCCGTCCATTACGACCCCATCGCGATGTTCCAGAGTCCAGCTGGTCCCTCCGGGCTCGAGCACCACCGCATGTCCACCGAGTTCGTAAATCCCAACCTGCATTGAGGCTCGAGTGCGCAGGCTCGGATTGAAAAAAACCAGAGCCACAGACTTCCCGGCGAGCGGCTTTGATTCGTTTTTGCCGTTCTTGAAGACCACGGCCGACTCGATCAGTTGTTCGAGCTCGGCGCGCGAAAAGTCCGTGGTTCTTAGAAAACTCTTTGGCATTTATAGGCGGCTTCGCCGCTTTCCGTGCGTTAAGCCTGCGGCTTACCGCAAACTGTCGAATTTCATAGAGGCTTGGGCCTCCGCGATCCTGTTTATCAAAAAGCCTCTCAGGCATAGCCTCGTAAGAAGAGAACGTTCCTGCGGTAAGCCGCAGGCTCACCGAACGGAAGGCGGCAAAGCCGCTAGCTTGAGGGCGCCCCGCGGAGTGCCTCATTCAGCCCGTGAACAAACAGGTCAACATGCTCCGGGCTCAAGCACAGCGGCGGCAAAAGTCTGACAACCTTGGGATCGCTTGAAGTGCCAGTAATGATCTTTCGATCCAGCAACGCCTGGTGCACCGGCGCCGCTCTATCCTCAAACTCGACGCCGAGAAGGAAACCACGTCCACGGACAGCCACGACTTCAGGAATCTCAGCCAGCTGCTGCCGCAGATATTTCTCAACTTTCCTCACGTTCTCAATCAGCGCTTCGTGATCAATAACCTGCAAAGTTGCAAACACCGCAGCCATCGCGATCATTCCACCGCCAAACGTTGTGCCCAGATCGTTCTCCTTGATGTGAGACGAAATCTCGTCCGTCACCAGACAAGCTCCCACCGGCACGCCGCTGCCCAGCGCCTTCGCCAGCGTGAGAATGTCAGGAACGACTCCGCCACTTGCATCGCTGCCGGCGAAGAACCAATCACCAGTTCGGCCAATGCCCGTTTGCACTTCATCGTAGATCAAAACGATACCTTGCTCGTCGCAGAGCCCACGCAATGCTAAGTAGAATTCCGGTTCAGCCATGCGCACGCCGGCCATCGACTGAATCGGCTCGAGCATGATCGCGGCAACGTTTTCGCCGGCGAGCGCTCGGACGGAATCAATGTCGCCAAACTCTGCCTGGAGATGACCGGGCACATTTGGTTTGCCAATCTCTCGATACCTGCCGAGGAAGGTGGCGCTGATGGAATCGGCGGTGCGACCGTGAAAGCCGCCGGTGAAAGTAATGATATTTTCGCGACCGGTGGACATGCGAGCCATTCGCATCGCGTTTTCGTTTGCTTCGGTGCCGGAGTTACAGAAAAAAGCCTTCGTCAGCGATTGCGGGGCGATGGAAACCAGCTTCTCAGCAGCCCGGGCGCGCGCTTCTGAATAGACAAGGTTTGAATAGAAAAGAAGCTTTTCAGCTTGCTCACGGATAGCCTGTACGACTCTCGGATGCGAATGACCTGTGCCGGCCACCGCATGACCGCCATAAAGATCTAAATATTTCTCGCCGGCAGTTGTGTAGATCCAAACGCCCTCGCCACGTTCGGCGACAATCGGCATCTTCTTGTAAGTTGCGAGCTGATAGCGATCCTCCAGCTCTACGGTAGTCTGACTTGTTGATTCGCTTGGTTTCATTGATTAAGCGCCAAGATGCCAAGACGCCAAGGAGCAGAGAAAAGTGTTAACCCGGTTCCGTTGACAAGTTTGATAACTCCAAATTGTTCTTAGTTTGCCTTGGTGTCCTGGAGTCTTGGCGTCATGGCGGCAAATCTACGGGTTCGTCCCCACCAGCATCAAGCCGGTCTTTTCATCCAAACCAAACATCAGGTTCATGTTCTGAACCGCCTGGCCGGCAGCCCCTTTTACCAAATTGTCGATCGCCGAGAGCACCACAACCTGACGACCGCGGACAGCAAATCCGAGGTCACAGAAGTTTGTCGTCTTCACCCAATTGATGTCCGGAGACCCCTTTACCAATCGCACAAAAAAAGAGTCGCCATAGAATTCTGCAAATACGGAACGCACGTCGGCCTCAGTCAGCTCATCCCTGGTCTCAACGTAAATAGAAGCGAAGATGCCGCGGGCAACGGGCAAAGAATGGGTCATGAATACCAACTCGTTGGTCCAGCCGCCGATCGCCTTCAACTCCTGTTCAATCTCCGGGAGATGCTGGTGCGTAAAAGGTTTGTAAGCGTAAAACGAATTCATGCGCTGGGGATGATGCGTATTCGCCGCTGCCTTTGCGCCGGAGCCCGATGATCCGGTCTTCGCATCAACGATCACGCGGCCGGCAATTGAACCATTCGCAACGAGAGGCGCCAGACCGAGCAAAGTTGCGGTCGCGAAACAGCCGGGATTGGCAACTAAACGCGCGTTGCGGATGGCCGCCCGATTTGTTTCCGTCAACCCATAGACAAACTCAGCCTGCGTTTGCATTGCCGTGTGTGGTCGTCCGTAATGTTGTTCAAATACCAGGCTGTCGCTAAGACGAAAATCGCCGGAAAGATCGATTGCCTTTACCGTGGCAGGCAGGTCAGGTACAACTTCCATCGCCTGGCCGTGTGGCAGCGCGAGAAGGATGCAGTCGAGCGACTTGAGTTCAGCCGGGTCTTCAGGCGCAGAACGAAAAACCAGATCCGTAATCCCGAGAAGATTCCGGTGAACGTCGCTGACGGGTTTGCCGGCCTGTTCGTTGGCAGTGACGAAAACGATCTCAACATTTGGATGAAAGAGAAGAATCCGCAGCAGTTCTGATCCTCCGTACCCAGAACCTCCGAAAACTCCCACTCGTATTCGTTCCGTAGTCATCAACCGAAACCCTTCCACTTACTCAATCGTCGTGCGAAACTAATTGCTTACTGACTCAGGAAGCGCTGACCCCGACTTTTGCGCTTGCTGCAACTTTCGCCTGGATCAGATCAAACAACCGTTTGCCGTTGCGCCTCGCATTTGCTGCGTGGACGCGAAACTCTTTTTCAATGTAGTCCTCACCCATCTTCGAATCCGTCACCGATCCGGAAATCAGATCGATCTCAATTCCGCGTTGGCGCAGCAGCTCGATTCCGCCCCAGGCACCCACATAGTCCGACGCGCAGAAAATAAGCGCCGCGGTTGCCTGTCGCAGTTCGGCGTCTGCAAACACCGACTCAACTGAATACCCACCGAGGATGCCGTCTCCCAGTTCGATCACGATCAAATCCGGCGAACACTCGTTTAGCCGCTTGATGATGGCTTTGGCGACCGGCGCCAGATCTCCCGCACCTACAGTTGACGGTAAACCACAGTCGAGAAAGCTGGCAGTGGCCACCGCGCCATGGTCGGCCATGTTTAGAGTGTCGCGCAGGCACGCAATCCCTGAGAGTTTGGCGGCGGCCACGCGCATGCCGGCTCGCGTGGCCTGTTTGATCAGTTCTGTGGCCGCATAAGTTTTGCCGCTGTTCATGCACGTGCCGGCGATGAGCACCAGTGGTGCAGTCTCGCTCAGTCTGGTTTGCGGTAGCAGTGCCACGTCGGCGATGTTCAATACCCGACCCTGCTCATCACAAGCGAGGCCAATAACCTCCACCTTGATGGCATCACTCAAACTCGAGTGGTGTCCGGTGCAACTACCAATCACCCCGCCCATATTCAGCAAGTGCAACTCATCGCCCGCGTTGACCTCTGAAGGCACATCTCCGACGAAACCCTTGAGTGCGCGACGGCGGCCGAGCACTCCAATCAAAACGTCTCCCGGATTGATTTTCGCGAGTCTGCCCGTAGGCAGTTCGAGCATATTGTAGGTGGCACTGTCGGTAAGCGTTCTCACGACCAGGACGTCGCCCGCGCCAGGCCTTGCGGTGGTGGGAACAACCGCTACCGTCCGGGCCAGACCTAACGGAGAAGTTGCTGAACCGATCTTGTCGGCATCAATAATATGGATTACGTCGTTCATCTTTCATTGCCTCCTGGAACGATACGGCGGAGCCGCCAGTTACTTTCCGCCTCTTAACCTTAGTCGCAACGCGTTCAGCTTGATAAAGCCCTCCGCATCCCTCTGGTTGTAAACCGTGTCGGCTTCAAACGTGGCCACCTTTTCGTCGTAAAGTGAGTGGGGCGAGCGACGCCCAACGACGATCGTATTGCCACGATAGAGTTTCAACCGTACGTCGCCCGTAACGTTTTGTTGAGTTTCGTCAACCAACTTTTTCATCAGTTCAAATTCCGGGGCAAACCAGAATCCGTAATAAATGCATTCTGCAAATCTCACTCCCAGCGAGTCCCGCAGGTGCATCACTTCACGATCCATCGTGATTGATTCCAGCGCCCTGTGGGCCGCTTGCAAAATCGTAACCCCCGGTGTCTCGTAAACCCCTCGCGACTTCATACCCACAAAGCGGTTCTCAACCAGATCCACTCGACCAATGCCGTGTTCACCTCCGAGCTTGTTTAGGCTGGCCAGCAACTCCGCGGGTCCGGATTTTTGTCCGTTCACAGCCACCGGCGCCCCGTGTTCGAAGGAGACTTCGACGTACTCCGGATCAGCTTTGGCATCTTCAGGAGAACTGGTCAGTTGAAAGATATCCTCAGGCGGTCCTGCCCATGGGTCCTCCAGAATTCCGCCTTCGTAAGAAACATGCATCAGGTTGCGATCCGTCGAGTACGGCTTTTCCGCAGTGGCCGTGATCGGAATGTTGTGGGCCTGTGCATAGGAAATCAGATCACTACGGCCCTTAAACTCCCATTCCCGCCAGGGTGCGATGACCTTGATGTCCGGCTGCAGCGCGTAATAGGTCAATTCAAAACGCACTTGATCGTTGCCTTTGCCCGTCGCTCCATGAGCCACGGCATCGGCGCCTTCCTTGCGCGCGATCTCGATCTGGCGCCGGGCGATGACAGGACGGGCCAGGGAAGTTCCAAGCAGGTACACGCCCTCGTAAATCGCGTTAGCTTTGACGGCCGGCCAAACGAACTCACGAACAAACTCGTCGCGCAGATCCTCCACGTAGAGCTTCGAAGCGCCGGTCGCCAGGGCCTTTTGTTCCAGTCCTTCCAACTCTTCGCCCTGGCCAACGTCGGCGCAGTAGCAAACAACTTCACAGTTGTATTGCTCCTTCAACCAACGAAGCATGACCGACGTGTCGAGACCGCCGGAATAAGCCAATACGATCTTGTTGATTTTTTGCTCAGCCATTTTCTAGTTAACCACTGACGATCTTTAAGCGAACAAATGCCAAATAGTTTTCATCGCCGCTCGCTGGGCTTTCTGATCCCGAACGGCGATAAAGATCGTGTCTTCGCCCGCCAGTGTTCCGACAATTTCAGGAATGGCGGCGCCGTCAATCTCTACGGCAACGGCTGAGGCCAAACCCGGTTCTGTCCGGGCTACCACCAGGTTTTCGCCAGACAGATCCAGGCTCAACAACCCGTGGCTGGCAGGACCGTTTGCGCGGGGCATTGTGTAGTGTCCGCGATGCTTTACAATTCCCAACTCTTCCAGATCTCGTGAAAGGCTGGACTGAGTGGCCGGGACACCCGCACTCTCCAGCGAGTCTCGAAGCTGAGCCTGAGTTGAAAACGGCTTGGCCTTGATGAGACTTAAAAGCTTTCTTTGACGTAAGTTCTTTTGCATTATTGCCATCCGCTATGCACTAGACTTGCATAACCAGTGCATAGATGCATAAACTATCAGGCAAGTTGGCCAGGCGTCAAGCGGGCCGGGCCGGGAGCACTAGATGACAAAAGCCAAAAATCTATGGGGTGGGCGCTTTACGCAGGCGGCGGATGCTTCCTTTGCGGAATTTAACCGCTCGCTTGCGTTCGATCGCCGGCTGATTGAGGCCGACATTCAAGGCAGTTTGGCCCACTGTAATGCTTTGGTCTCAGCCGGCGTTTTGACCGCCGGCGAAGGCGCCCGGATCAAGGAAGGGTTGCTGGAGATACTCGCTCGAGTAGTCGAAGATCCGGAACAGATCAATGCCAAGGACGCAGAAGACGTCCACTCTTTGGTTGAACAGTTGCTCGCGGACAGAATCGGAGATGCCGGGCGCAAGTTGCACACGGGTCGCAGCCGCAATGACCAGGTGGCTACCGACCTGCGACTCTGGCTTAGGGACGCGATTGATCAGCTATCAGGCGAAGTGCGTTCGACCCAGGAAGCGCTGCTGGATTTGGCCGAGCTGAAACGCGAGGTAGTCCTTCCCGGTTACACGCATCTGCAACGCGCGCAACCCATTCTTTTCCCGCACTGGTGTCTCGCCTACTTTGAAATGTTTACGCGAGATCGAGAGCGTCTGATGGAAGTGCGCAAGCGAGTCAACGTTTTGCCTTTGGGATCTGCCGCGCTCGCGGGCACGTCATTCCCAATTGACCGCGAAGCTGTGGCACAAGAATTGGGATTTGAGGTTGTCTCGCGCAACAGCGTAGACGCAGTCAGTGACCGGGACTTTTGCGTCGAGTTTGTGAGCGCATGTTCGCTCATCATGCTTCATCTATCGCGGCTGGCTGAAGAAGTAGTTCTTTACTCAACCACTGAGTTTGGTTTTTTTGAGCTCAGTGATGCGGTGGCAACAGGCTCGAGTTTGATGCCGCAGAAAAAGAACCCCGACTCGATGGAGCTGGTGCGGGGGAAAGCGGGACGGGTGTTTGGCCATCTGGTGTCGTTGCTCGCCATGTTGAAGGGGCTACCGCTTGCCTACAACAAAGACATGCAGGAAGACAAGGAAGCGGTCTTCGATGCCTTCGACACAACCAGTTCGTGTCTAAAATGCACGAGCCTGGTTTTGAGAAACGTCGACGTCAAAGAAGAGAACATGCGCGCCGCTGCGATGAAGGGACACCTGAACGCGACCGAGTTGGCGGATTACCTGGTGCGCAAGGGGGTACCATTCCGCGATGCACATGAGATCACCGGGAAAATCGTGGTGAGCGCGATGGCCAAGGGAGTGGAACTGTCTGATCTGTCGTTGGAGAAAATGCGCGGCTTCTCAGACAAGATTGATAATGATGTGTTTGATTCGCTAACGCTCGAACGTACGCTCAGTTCAAAATCACAAGCCGGCGGTACGTCGCCGGATCAGGTCAGCAATTCGCTGGCTGCCGCCAGGAAGTCACTATCAAGCTATTGACGTTCTTATTACGCGCGACTTAGGAGATAGGTAGTGTTGTACTCTGAGGTTTCCTCCGTGCTGCCTTTGGTGTCCTCCGTGTCTTTGTGGTGGTCCGAAGTAAAGCAAATACTCCCACGGAGACACTGAGAACACGGAGGAGGCACTGAGAATTTCAAATTCGGACACTCTAAACCCGATTTCTTGACTTGCTTTTGCAGGAGGCATATCTTCTCCTGCGATAAACAACGCTTACTCTGGGCCGGCTAAACCGAACCATCGGCTCCCCCGGATTGAAACTCTACTCAAAGCATCAATAACTGGCTCCTCGGGATCACGGGAGAAACCTGCTGACACCCTTGCCCTCATTTAAAGGAAAAAAACATGACCAGATTCTTTCCTCCAAGAAGAAACTTCACTTCACTATCCGTCCAGGACCTCCTCGAGGCGCGCGAAGCCTATCACGTGCACCTCGCCCATCTTGAGAATGTCATTGGGACGGCGATTGGCCGCTATCGCATACGAATCGACGACGATGACATCAAACGGCCGAACAAATGGAGGGCCCGCACCAAGGCGCCGGAGCGGACCCTGCGCAACACCGTAGTGCGCAAATGGTCCTGGCCGTGTGTCCTGGTGTTTGTGAGCAAGTGGTTGACCCAGGAAGACATTGCCAGCCAGGATCCCGATCAGGTCGTGCCGCGGTTTCTCTATTTGCCCGACGGCCGCGTAGCTCCTACCTGCGTTATCTTCGCCGAAAAACAGCCAGTCGGCCCACCTCCGTTACAAGATCTGACGTTTCCCGCCGATCTTGTAGGCGGAGGATATCCCGTGATTACTGAGGTTCAGAACCGGCAACATGTTGGGTCGCTTGGATGTCTGGTTTCTGATGGCGACTCGGTTTATGCGTTGACCAACCGGCATGTAACCGGAATCCGTAGACCAGAGGAACTGATCGGCCGTGACATCTTCACGATGATGAATGGCAAACGACAGAAAATTGGTGAAACCGACGTCAAGCAGATTGGGAAAAAACCCTTCGCCGACGTTTATCCGGGCTGGCCCGGTGCTCGGGCCTTTTCAACGATCGATGCCGGCCTGATTCGAGTGAGCGACATCAACTACTGGACAGCACAGGTCTTTGGTGTCGGTGAACTTGGCGAACTCGCGGATCTAAACGTAGATACCATCTCACTCGATCTAATCGGATGTCCGGTGCGTGCCTTTGGCGGTGCTTCAGGGGAACTCGTCGGTGAGATCAAGGCGCTATTCTACCGCTACCGATCGGTGGGCGGATTTGATTACATCAGCGATCTCATGATCGGTGAGCGCTCCCCGGTAATCTCTGAAGATATGACTGCGATCTCTCCCAAGCAACTCAAGGAAGAACCTATTCTGCCACTGACCACTCTCCCCGGTGATTCCGGCACGCTTTGGTTTTTTGATGAAAGTCCCGAGGACAAAGCGGAAAGGAAGACCGAGCCACGCGCGCGAAGGTTGCGACCCATCGCTTTGCAGTGGGGCGGCCAGGTGCTTGGGGACAGTAGCGCCGACTCGCAGCTGAAATTTGCCCTGGCTACCTGGCTCAGCACGATTTGTCGCGAACTTGATGTTGACGTAATTCCCGACTGGCAAATCGGCCACAGCGAATATTGGGGAAAACTCGGACACTACAAAATCGGAGCTAAGGCGTGTGAACTGGTCTCGAACCCCAAACTCAAGAAACTGCTGATGGCAAATGTCCATAACATAGCCTTCGACGACGACGCGATCCTGGATCGCCAGCTCAAGAAGATTGATAACAAGGGGTTTGTTCCGCTGGCTGACGTGCCGGACCTGGTGTGGCGAACGTCGCGCCCGAAAGACTCGGCGAATCACTTCGCAGATATGGACGAGGAGGGCAGGAGCGAGTTCAAAGGCAAAACTTTGCTCGACCTGTGCGTCGATCCTGACAACGTAGACATCGACGTCTGGAACCAGTTCTACGACAGTATTGAAACTGATTTTAAGCGGGGCGCTGTGCCGTTCCGCGTTTGGCAGCTCTACGATCAGATGGTGGCCTCGCTCAAAAAGGGGAAGGTTGCGGAGTATGTTTGCGCCGCGGGAGTATTGGCCCACTACGTCGGCGACTCTTGCCAGCCGCTGCACGTTTCTTTTCTGCATCATGGCCGGCCCGGTCACGATGATGAGACGGAGGTTCACTCAGTCTACGAAACGCGAATGCTGGATCGATTTCCCGCCGACATCATCGCGGGCGTTAACGAGAACCTCAAATCAAAGACTGCCAAGGCCGATGTGAAAGGCGGCAAGGAAGCGGCAATCGCAGTGATCGAGCTGATGCGGGAGACGATTAAAAAGCTTCCGCCGATGAAGATCATTGAGGCCCATAACGCCACCGAGGGCGGTCGTGAACGTGCGGAACACATGTTTAATGTACTCGGCAAAAAGACTACCGAAACGATGGCCCGTGGCGCCCTCTGCCTGGCTAGTCTCTGGGCAAGCGCATGGAAAGAAGGCAACGGCGCGAAAGTGGCAGCCGGAAAAATCGGTGAGGTGGATCGGGCGGAGCTTAAGAAGCTTTACAACACGAAGACTTTTTGCGAGGCGTTTCGTTTACAGGATCCCAAGTTTAAAGACGCGCTGAGCTGAGATTTGCTTTCACAAATTCTCCTCACTACAGTTGCGCTCATTGCCAATGTTAGCTGTAGTAAGGGTTAGGGATGGATAGAGTCCAATGCCGTATTGCGTTGGTCTGTATTTATCCGCAACCTCGCCTCCCTCGTCTTGCAGTCAATGGTCGAAGCGGGCTTCTCAACGGTGAACGCCATTGGCTCGGAAGTAACACCTTGCCACCAGAGAACGCCGAATTTGCGCCAGGCGATGCTCAACTCTTCCGCTAGTCCCGGCATCTCGTTCCACGTTCTCACGCTGATTTGTAATACGTGATCGCCCTTACGAAGCCGCCCGCCTGAAGAACTCTCTAGAAAGAGGTCATTATACGAAGGTTGTGCATCTTCTTCGTAAGATTCGCCCGGCTGTAAGATAACAAACCCGTTCGGGTCTGGTGTGGGCCCGCCGCTAGGGAACGGCTGATTAAGAATGGTGGGATAGAATCGGGGTACCTCTACTTCATAACGACGCTTGGCCGCTGCCTCCTGACTACGGCTAATTGTGACACGAGGAAATGCGAAGTTAGACCTGGGAAGGACTATCGCCTCGCTGCCGGTATTGCTATAGCGAAACCGCAGTAACATTCGCACCGCCCCGTTTGTGCAATAGCTTTGCTCAAGGATGCTGGTCGTAAGCTTCAATGAGCTTTTTCCCTGAGCCGTGTTTTGCGGCTGCCAAGTTGCCTTGCTGTCTCCCAGCCCGCCAGAGAGAATGCAAAATAGCAGCAACGCAATGTTCAACTTTTCTTTCATACGTCTCACTCTCACTTGAAACAAGCGTCGTAAACCTTCTGCGTGTTGGCCCTATTAGCGGCATCATTGTTTGTAACCGAGAGTGTTGGACACGTCCCATCTCGTCGCGACGCATGCGAATGTCATAGAGCGCTGTCAACGCTTTCCCGTTTCAGTAATTCTCGCTGCGGTTTCTTTGACTGCTCCGGTCGCCCTCCGAGCTCCTTGCGCTGCCAAAGAAACCGAAACCATCAAACCAGGCGTAAACGATGTCATGCTAGCGGATAGGAATTGCTTCGAGTCGCGGCAAAGAGACTCTTCAAGTGACACTCTCTTACCGTTGTTTTTGGGTGAGTATGACTATCTTGGCGAAAGATCGCGTATAGGAACATTGCTATCGGCATCGCCGAAGGCATTTTTTCCGCTGAAATAGACTCGCACCCCGAACTCACGGTCTATTAGTTCAATACGCTCTACCGGGAAAGAATTCCTGCACCGAGGGCATGACTCACCGTTTGATCGGCTCTCGCACTGAACCACGTTTTTCGTATTTATCGCCATTAAACTCATAAACGGAGCTGACAACTTCGATGGCCGTAGCTTTCGTTGTCCGAATGTTTCGATAACCATTCCTCTTCTTCGTCAAAAGCTCCAACCGCAATGCATCTACAGATAGTGCCAGTTCGTTTCCCTTTGGAGTCTTGTGGAAGACCCAGAGGTGGATAAGATTTGCACCGAACAAACGAGGATTAGCTGGTTGCACAATTATATCTGGCAACGAGTCATCATTTAGATTGATCTCAGAAGCGACAAACCATGAAGCTAATATGTCGTTGACTGATTCCCCAGCTCTAAGAGCCCTTTGATTGCGATCAGTGTGTCTGAGAATCTGCAATACATCTGCCGGCATATTTACTGGCCGTAGTATTTCCTCCTCAGCTCCGAAGGTGGTCTGTTCTGCTCGCCGGATCTGGGCAGGCGAAGCTGAGCTAGAATTCGCTGGTGCCAGCTCGGCTGGCGTTGCACGTTGAACGCGATGCAAATTAGACGGGGTCGGCGATACGCACCCGGCTAACGTTAAGGCGCTAACGAGCGCCGACAAAACGAGCATTCTCTTCACCATCGCAGCACGCTAAACCGACAAACCTCCAACGCGTGGTCATACACTTGTTGAAAGTCGGCCATTTGCCGTGGCCGCGGGGGCCCGCTGCCGCCTGGGCTATATTCGCAATGGTAGTACCCAGTGTAAAATTCCCAAAGACTCGGATCTAGACAAAAGTACAACCCCGTAGGATCTGTGACGTTTGTAGGATCGCCCTGCACATATGCAAACCTATTAAATGACTGTGGGTTGGTTAAATCATAGCTGCCACTGTAAGGATCGGGCTGGTCGAAGCGCGAGTGCCAGCGGTTGTACCGCCGGAACATCGCTTCGTCGCTGCCGTTTCCGTCGCGTTCGTAGCTGGTGAACTTCTTTGGCTGGAACGCAGCGTTGTTTGAACGATTAGTATCCGCGCCCCAAGGATCCAGTTCAATCGTGCTTTGAGTTTGGCCCCACCGGTCGACCACGCGCTTCGATTTGGTTATCGGGTCTTCATGCACCCAGTAGTAATTGTTTGACTGCTTCATTGCCAGAAGTTGGCCGCCTGCGTATACGTAGGCCCGGTTCAAGCTGCCGCCGCCGCTGATCTCAGCAACCACCTGACCTCCCAGCACGGTTGAACGCAGATAGTAGGTAACGGTACCGTTCTCGCTCTTCTTTACCCGCAGGCCATTGCCATCGTAATTCTGCTGCAACAAACCAAAGGAAGCCGTCGCCTGCTGACCGGTCGCGTCGTAAGTAAACTGCTGACCCAGATCG
>JAXIOV010000025.1:0-11175 GCA_045403245.1 Pyrinomonadaceae bacterium
CGTCGAAGGATGACCT
Organism: Pyrinomonadaceae bacterium; assembly: GCA_045403245.1. GTDB lineage: Bacteria > Acidobacteriota > Blastocatellia > Pyrinomonadales > Pyrinomonadaceae > PSRF01. Next base: position 17 of record JAXIOV010000025.1, read on the forward strand.
CGCGGCACTGAAAGCGCAAATGGCGTCGAAGGATGACCTCACGGCACTGAAAGCGCAAATGGCGTCGAAGGATGACCTCGCGGCACTGAAAGCGCAAATGGCCACGAAGGATGACCTCTCGCGACTTGAGACACGAGTTAATGGTCAATTCGAGCAAGTGCATTTGCGCTTCGATAACCTCGAACGAGTGGTCTTTACAAGGTTCGGCTTAGTCGAAACGGAAGTGAGCCGGCTCAGGAGCGCGGTATATCTTCTCGCGAAGGATAAGCCTGAGGTATTGAGACTGCTGGGTCAACCAACTGCCGGCGAGAGCCGGCCTTAAGCGTTAATTGCTGAACTACCCTGCGTCAGGAAGGGTTCTCAATCGCAGCTTTGTAAATATCTTCCGTCTCTTTAATCATCCGCTCAACACCAAACCGCTCGACTGCCACCCTCTGACCAGCGACGCTAATTTGCCGCCTTCTGCTGCCATCCTTGAGCAACTCAGCTATTGAATTCGTCAGCTTCTCAACATCACCGATAGTAACCAGCAGCCCTGTTTCCTCGACTTCAAGGATCTCCCGGGCGCCTTCTGTTGCAGTTGCTACGACGGCGGTGCCGCTGGCCATTGCCTCCACGATTGCGAGCCCAAACGACTCCGTGTGAGATGCTGAAGCGAAGACGTCGAGGGCACAGTAGAGTTCGGCCAGATCGTCCAACCAGCCAACGAGCCTTACCCGGCCGGTCAAGGCTAGTTCTCCTATGAGCTTTTCGCACAGGGCACGATTTCTGTTGTCCGGGGAGTGATCGACGCCGGCGACGATGAAAGAAACGTTCGGCACCATCTCTATTAAACGAGCGGCTGCGAGTAGAAACTCTCGCTGGCCCTTGAGAGGCGACAACTCCCCCACTGTTCCCACCAGCAAATGATCCTCTGGTAACTTCCATGCCCGCAGAAACTCTCGCTTGTTGAATTGTTCTTTTGCCTTAACAAACCTGCTTGCCTCTATTCCATTGAGGACGATACTGATTCGTTCAGGCGCTACTACCTCGTCTTCACTCAACTGCGCAGCAACTGCACGGGAAACGGCAATTACCCGTGCTGCCCGCGAGAGTGTAATTCGATGAAGCCGGTTTAGCGGGAAAAGAACGTGCCGCGTAACGATGAGGGCGGTTGGATTCCCACGCGTCGCATATGCGGCCAGAGGATAATCGCGGGCCATGTGAGCGTGAACGATTTCAATCTGTTCCTTCTTGACCAGTTTCGCCAGATCTCTTGCACTTTTGGTGTCCAGCGAATTTCGCAGCGGCAGCGTTCGCAGGTTCTTCCTCGGAACACTTTGTAGCTCGTCGACCAAAGGAGACCCCGGTCTGAGTGCAACGTACATCTCGTGGCCGGCTTTGGCCAGGCCATTAGTCAGATCCGCTAGATGACGTTCACCGCCACCGAGTGATTGGGCCGAGCTTATCTGAAGAATCTTCACGTGGAGAACCGTAACGAGGGTGCCCGGGTCTGCGACTTTCGAGTTTGAGGAATGTACACAAGAAACAGGTCGCGAGCCAATTCAAACCACTCGAACCGGCGTTTCGCAGATCCTTGCAATTGTCGGCACCCGTACTAAAGCCAAACAGCACCAGTCGCTGGTTGTTTGCTTCTCGGATGAGTGGATCTGCGTTTTGACGCAAAAAGTAGGTTCACAACCCGGCACAGCGGTTGCCCCAAACATTATCGTATTCCCTGGATCCATGCGGAAAAGTTAAGGAGGACGAGACATATGGCTAAAGCAAAATTAGTAACCGGACTGTTTAAAAACCGGCTGGCCGCTGAAGCTGCGGTAGATGCAATCATGAAACGAGGATACACGCGAGATGACATTAGCGTCATGATGTCTGACGCCACCAGAAGTAAGGAGTTTGCTCTTCAAGTAAGAACGCATGCAGCTGACGGTGCCGGGATTGGTGGCGCGCTCGGTGGAGTCGTGGGCGCAGTTCTGGCAGGCATTGTTGCTGTCGGCAGCACCATCGTTTTGCCGGGCATAAACCTCGTGATCGCGGGACCAATCGCGGCGGCCCTTGCCGGAGCTGGCGCTGGCGCGGCAACAGGCGGCGTCATTGGGGCGCTAATCGGCGCTGGTATTCCGGAATATCGCGCCAAGGTTTATGAAGCGGGATTAAAAGGTGGCGGAATTCTCCTCGGGGTTGAAGCTAAGTCGGACGAAGAGATCGACAAGCTGGAAGAGTTGCTCGAAGCAATTGGGGCTGAAAACGTCCGTGCCGAATAAACCTCGAGCCGAATAGACCTGGGTCAAGCAAAAAAAGAAGAGGGCTTACGACGAGTGGTCCATTGTAAGCCCTGGTGTTCAGCCTCCGTGTTAACTGAGGTGAAATCTATTTGCGAAGCTCTTCGCCAATATCTTCGATCGCTTCCCCAACTTTACGTCGCGCAGTGCCAAAGCCTTCCTTGATCTTTCCGCCGGTCTTGTCATCGCGACCTTCTTGTTCCAGCGCCGGATCGTTGACGGCTCGGCCTACAGTTTCTTTCGTTCTACCTTTTGCCTGATCAAATTTTCCTTCCAGCTCATCTTTATTTGGTAAACCCATCGAAGCCTCCTTTTGCTTAGTCCACACTCGATAAAAGGTTCTCAACTGGAAACTTCAGCAAGGCGCGTTCCTCGGAAATCGGATGGGCAATCTGACCTAATGGAGGCTTGATAAGACGGAAGGCAGTGAACCGAACGCCGAAACCCTGGTTGAGACGTGTACGTTTCGGAGACTGCGCTGCTTGATGTTGGAACGATGCTAATTTGCGGCGCAGATATGTCCGCTCAGGCAGGATTGGATTCTTCAGCCTCAGGTTCAGCTCGTTTCAGGAATCGATCATTCTTCTCGCAGATAGGAAGTCTGACTTCGAAGCGGGTCCCTTCGCCGGGCTCACTTACCACGACGATCTCGCCGTTGTGGCGAGTGATGATTCCGTGAGATGCGGACAGGCCGAGGCCGCTCCCCAGTTTTCCCTTAGTGGTAAAGAAGGGCTCGAAGATCCGTGATGCGGTTTCCGGAGGCATGCCGCAACCGGTGTCAGCAACCCAGAAGCAGCCGCCATCAATTTCGCCGCGAGCGCCTATTTCCATTACGCCCCCGTCGGGCATTGCATCCACCGCGTTGAAAATCAGGTTAAGCACCACTTCGCGAAGTTCGGCCTGCTCGCCCATCACGTACACGGGATTATTGCACTCGACTCTGACTTCAACCTTGCCCGTCCGCGATTTGCCTTGCCATTTTGGCCTCGCGATATCCACGCTGGAAGTGATCAAATATCCCAGCTCGACCGGGGCAAACTCGCTGACTGCATCGCGTCGAGCAAATTCAAGAATCCGTCGTAGCGTTTTGGTTCCGTCTTCGACCGCATTGGTGATGATTTCCAGACTCTTGGCCGATGCTTCATCAGAAGCGCGACGCAGCAATAGTTGCGCGCGCCCCTGGATGACCGTCAGGGAGTTATTGAGATTATGAGCAACGCCGGCCGCCAGTTCGCCGACCGCTCGCAACTTGTCTGACTGGGCCATCAGCTCGTGCTCACGCTTTCGATCGGTAATGTCGCGAAGAAAAACCAGCACTCCATCAATCTCACCATCTTTCCAAAGTGGTGACGTGTGAGCTTCGGCATACCGGACAGTGCCGTCGCTGCGAACCACCCGCACTTCGTGTTCGGTGTCATTGCCTTTCAAAGTGCGTCTCAAGTTCTCCTCGATCGGCGCGCGTGAATCTTCAGACAGAATGTTAAGGAAACTGCCACCCGGAGGTATCAACAACCGGTGCGCTTCTGCTCGCTCATTCATCCAGGTAATTTGATTGGTCGAGTTTAGTGCGTAGATCTCATCAGGCGTGCGATCGGCGATGCTGGCCAGAAAGGACTTGTGAGCAATGGCCTCAGCCTCAGCCCGCCGGAGCTCGGAAATGTCGCGGGCGATAACCAGGACAGAAGTTATCCTGTCTTCAACGGAAGACAACGGTTGCACGACCAGGGAAACGGAGGTCTTCCCCTCAGGTCCCGCGAGAAGTTCGACTTCAACCAGTTCGCCGGACTGAAGAGAACGATCGACCACACAGCCGTCGGCTCCTTCCACTCGCCAAAACATCTCGCAACATTTGGCCCGGCGCTCCAGCTGCGAGCCATCAAGTTGCGCGGCTGCCGGGTTGGCGCGACGCAGGAACCCATCCGCATCAAACAGATAAACCGCGTCGGGCAAGGCATCAAACACTTCGGCCGGTAGGCCCTCAAACGGGAGCCGACTAGTGAAGGCCTCTTCAGACAGATCCTTCATAGAACTACTCTGCTGCGGGTCGTGCATGGGAATTCAGGCGGGAATCCAGAGGAAATCAAGCAAGCTGGCCACTGGCCAGGCAGGCAATACTAACAAATCTGCTTGGATACGTGCCAGAAAAATCGATAGCAGGTCAGTTTCAAGCAAACGAGGTCATTACAGAACCGAGCGCGGCAGCGCCGGATCTTGGGGTCTACTTCGCTGATATCCCGACTACTGGGCTGTGCCATTCGCTTCGACACCGGTTGATTTCCGGTATCCGGCGCTACCGCGTTTCTTAGAAACTGGTTTATATCGTAGTAATCTCGCACACTTTGAGTTTCATCTCGTCTTCGCAGACGAGCAAGTTTGCTACGAGAAAGGTCAAGCTAAGTGAATAAGCATCTCGTATTTGTTTATGGTACGTTGCGACGAGGCGGAGCGGGCGCAATGTCAATAAAATTTCCCGGTTCGAAATTTATTGCTGATGCCAAAGTAAGCGGCAGCCTCTATGATCTTGGTGCCTATCCTGGCCTGCTAACCAGTGAATCAAACTCACTGGTTAGTGGCGAAGTGTATGAAGTGGATGATGAGACTCTGAACCAGATGGATGATTTTGAAGCATCAAGCAATTATCGGCGGAAGCAGGTTGAAATCTCTGTTGGTCCACACACCAGGATATGTTGGACTTATGAACCTAATCCTGAATTTTATCCCCCTCGCAGACTGATTACATCAGGTGATTGGATTGAATATGCTAAGACGAAAACTGACTGGTCTGGGGACCCGGGGGCCTGACGAACGTCAGGGTTAACACCCCAATAATGGGGCGGCATATCTATTCACCCCAACCTAACCATTCAACCTAAGGCGAATGATAGCAACCCAACTCTAGGGCGCTTACCGAAGCAAGAAAGAAAATCGGGCGTGCTCTGCGACAGAGCACGCCCGAAAGGTTCTAACTACTGTTTCTACTTAGAACTCAAACCGCGCGGCCAACTGGATCTGCCGCTCACGGAAAAGAGTGCTGTCAGCACCGGTCACGCTGTTGAAGCCGCTGGCCCCGCTGCTGAAGTTGAGGAACGGTCTTGGGGAAGCCAGCGAGCCGGTGGTATCGATTGAATAGATGCCTGTGCTTACGCTGGTTACCTGCGTCCGGTTGAGCAGGTTGAAAGCTTCGGCGAGCAGTTCGACCTTGGTGCTTTCAGTAATGCTGAACCGGCGTGACAGCCTCAGATCCACATACCAGATCTTCGGTTGCTTGAAGGAGTTACGCGGGATCAGAGCAAACCGGGTTGAGCCGCCCGAGCCATTGAGACCGCCCGCCGGTGTGCCGGAGCTGATCCCAAAGTTATTTGCCGGGCTAACGGTGCCGGATACGCTTGGCGTAAAGCGCTGTCCCGAGAAGGCATTGAGAATCGGCGCAATTGTCCAGCCATTCAAGATCGCGCGCGCGGCGCTGTTGTCCGTTTTGAAGTTCGTGTTGTAAACAACGCTGGTTACGAACTTATGCCTTCTATCGAAGCTCGATAGGCCGTTCTCGGCCTGTTGGTCGAAGGCATTAAACGGAAGGTTATTAGACGTAAACGTCACTGAACTCTGTCCGTTGTCATACGCTCTGGATAGCGTGTAGCTGGTCTGGAACTGCAGACCGTTGGTCAGCCTGCGGTTCGCCTGAAGCACCAGCGCATGATATTTCGTGAAGACATTGCTGCGAATCTCAGTGACCTGGGCGAAGCTCGAATTCGGCCTGGATCCCAGGAATAGAGGTAACCGCCAGCGCTGTCCGTCAAACGGGCCGCCAACGGCAACGAACTCTCCACTGGAACTAGGTGGATTCAGGTTGGTGTCCACGAAGTTTGGCAGTGAATTTCCAAAGCTGCCGAGATATGAGGCGGAGACAACCGTGTTGCGGGCAATCTCACGTTCGAAGATGAAATCGTACTGGTGGATCTGCGGAAGCTGGAAGTCGGGGTCGAAGAATTGCACCGCCGAAGTGACAAGCGTTCCGCCTGTAAGCAGCGTCGGGTAGCGCGGGGCAGCCGCGTTGGTGGCCGTTAGCGTTACCTGTCTCTGGCCCCGATCAATGCCGACGCCGGTGTTCACCAACGAGTTATAAACAGTGGAGTTGATCACGCGACCGTAATACAACCCCCAGCCGCCGCGCAATGAGGTTTTACCGTCACCGGTAAGGTCATAGGCAAACCCGACGCGGGGTCCGATGTTGTTGCGATCGTCAACCCGGTTCGCAGTTTGTGGCAGGAGCGGGTTGACATTGATTGGCGTCGGATTTTTCTGATACTCGTACCGAACCCCGAGGTTAAGGGTCAGACGCGGAGAAACGCGCCAGTCGTCTTGCAGGAAGAAGTTGAGGTCCTGCGTCTTCATCGTCAGCCCCAGAACCCCGAGGCCCTGATTGAAGTTACCACCGTAGCACTTACCGGATGCGCGGGTGCTGCTGTAACAGCGGCCACCGCTTGCAGGTTGTGTTAACGCACTCTGGAAGTTGAGATAGTCAATAATGAAGTCGTTGAGACCGCCGTAGAATCCAGCTGCGTTCGTTCCGCCAGTGTAATTAAACTCGCCACCGGAGAAACGCAGGTTGCTGATGATGTCCTTAACGAGATTTAAGTCACCACCGAATTTCAGCGTGTGATTACCCTGAGTCAGCGTCACCGTATCTGCAAACTGCACGCGACGTTCATCCGGGAAAGCTGACCGTTCGAGGAATTCCGGAATACCAAACGAGAAGCCGTTCGTGATGAAAGTCTGTGGCGATCGGCCACCAACCGAGTTGGTCGGTTCGCCGGGAAGCGGTGGCTGGCTAAACTGGAATTCGTTGTCGCGGCCCCACTGAAACCTGAACTCATTGATCAGAGTCGGATCCAGTGTCGATGAGAGACGAAGGTTCAGGGAGTCAATCTGAACGAAGTCGTCGCCGAAATTATCCCTGGCGCGCGTGTTGATAGCTTGCGTCTGAATACCCGCGGGTGACGCCCAGCGCAGCCGGTTGTAGGTAGCAGTGAATGTGTGCTTATCGTTTAGGTTCCAGTCAATCTTCGGAAGAATGAGTCTCTGGTCGCCAGTTCGCGGCACACTTCCTGAAAGGCTGTTAAGGAAGTTGAGCACGCCGTCAACCTGAGCATCAGTCAAGCCTTTGCCGACACCCAACGAACCGTTGCGGTTTGTGCTACCACCGGTGCCAGGGAAGGCCGGGCACTGAGAGAGCGTTCGACTTGCACCAAGCGGTGCGGTCAGCAAACACCGATCGGCGCGGTTCAAGAAGTCCAAAGCCGTGAAGGTGGCGACGCCCGGGAAGTTGCGTTTCTGCTGATCGTAGCTGAAGAAGAAGAAGGCTTTGTCCTTGACGATCGGACCACCGATAGTGCCGCCAAATTGGTGTCGAACGTCTTCCGGTTTGAAGGCGACCGGAGTGAATACGCCGCCGACGTTCTGAGTAATAAAACTCCGCGGATTGCGCGCGCCCCACTTGTTGTTTCGTTGATAGTAGAACCCGGATCCGTGAAACTCGTTGCCACCGCTCTTGGTTACGGCGTTTACCACGCCGCCTGCCGACCGGCCATACTCAGCGGAATAGCTTGAGGTGTTTACCTGAAACTCACGAATGGCGGCCTGGCTGATTGAATAGCTGATGCGGGTCCGGCCCCGCTCTTCAGCGAAGAACGCCTGGTTGTTATCACCGCCGTCAATGGTGTTGTTGTTCAACAATCCGGAGATGCCGCGGAAGCTGATCAAGCCAAACGTACCGTCGGGAACTGCGCCGGGGGAGAGCAACGCAAAGTTGGACCAGCGGCGGCCGTTAATCGGCAACTCATTGATCGAGGTTTGGTTGAAGTTGCTCGAGAAGTCTTGTTGAGATGTGTTAATGACCGGGGCTTCGGAGGTCACTTCCACCGTGCCGCCAGACACCGGTCCAATAGAGAGCGCTGCATTAATCGTCGTCTCGCGGCCAATCTCGACCACTACATCCTGAGTGTACGGACTGAAGCCTGAGCCGTTGATGGTGATGGAGTATGTCCCCGGCTGCAGGCCTGCAACCTTAAACCGGCCCTGGTCGTCAGTGGTCGCCGAATCCTCCTTATTGGTTTCGGTATTTCTCACCGACACACCGGCGTTGGGAACGACTTCCTTATTCGGGTTGGTGACCACGCCGCCGATGGCGCCGGTTACTGTCGATTGCCCAAAGGCGATCGCGCTCATCCCGAGAATAAGCGTTAGCACGAAAGAGAGCTTCACAAATTTCGACATACTGGGGAACTCCTTAGGCATTGAGATGACGTTGAAAGAGACTGCGCGAGCAATCGGGCGCAGTTGACGACTTGAAAAATTCGATGGCGAATAGAGCTTTAAGCAACTCAAGAAGGAAGTGATTTCAACTCGGTCTGTTGATGCGAACTTCTAACATGCCCGGCACTTTCGCGCAAGCTTATTACTCGTTAAGACTTTGTAAAATCTATCGTTGCCGCGTTGGAGCCAAACTCCGCGCTCGAGCCTGTAAACATCTGGTTGTGTGTTCGCAAGATATATGCCGTATTACTCGGGATTGCGGTAGTCAGGTCTAATCCCTAAGTTTTCAAGACTTAGCCAGAAAGTGTCGATTTCCGTCAGCCGACACCTAGCCAATAATTTGGATTATTATTGGAAAATCAGGAAATTCACAGGGCAGTTGGGGCCTTGATATCCGCCTCGAAAGGCGCCTGGCTAGAGAACCGAATTTATCCGCCTCGCGCTACACGCCTTCGACAATCATCGCAATACCCTGACCGCCACCAATACATGCGGTCGCCAATCCATATCTTCCACCCCGACGCTTTAACTCGAGAAGCAGGGTCAGAACAAGCCGTGTACCGGTTGCTCCCAGTGGATGCCCGAGCGCGATGGCCCCGCCGTTTACATTTGTGCGGGAGCGATCAAGTCCGAGTTCCTTTTCAACTGCCAGGTACTGGGCCGCAAAAGCCTCGTTGACTTCGATCAAATCGATATCTGAAAGTTTCAAGCCTGCTTTTTCCAACGCCTGGCGCGTCGCCGGCACTGGTCCAATCCCCATGATCTCCGGCTCCACGCCGGCATAGGCCCAGCTGACGATTCGTCCAAGCGGTTTTAGATCGCGGCGATTGACGTATTCTTCTCCGGCGATGATCAGCGCGGCTGCGCCATCAACTATTCCCGAAGCGTTGCCGGCAGTGACGAATCCGTCTTTGGCAAATGCTGGTTTCAATTTTGCCAAACCTTCCAAAGTCGTTTCCGGCCTGAGATGATCATCCGCCTCAAACATGAAACTAGACTTACGCGATTTCACTTCAACCGGAACGATCTCTTCAGACAAATAGCAGGCATCCTTTGCACGTTTCGCTTCCCGTTGTGATCGCAACGCATATTCATCCTGCTCTTCGCGACTGATTTCAAACTTCCGCGCCAGATTCTCCGCAGTGCCCGCCATCGGTGTGTTGCAATAAGTGTCCAGCAACGCGACCATCAGGCTGTCCTCCAGCTTGCCTTGACCGAGTCCAAATCCGGTACGCGCGCCACGGATAACGTGCGGCGCCTGGGACATGGATTCGATTCCGCCAACCAGGGCGGTCTTCGCCTCGTCCAGTTGAATCATTTGTGCGCCGGAGACGATCGATTGAATACCACTTCCGCAGAGGCGGTTAACGGTCAATGCCGGCCGGTCGAAAGGTATGCCCGCCTTGAGCGCAACGTGTCGCGCTCCATAGATCGCATCGCCGGAGGTTTGCAGCGCGTTGCCGATCACCGTGTGATCGATGTCCTCCGCCGCCACTCCCGTGGCTTCGAGCGCTCCTTTCGCCGCAATTGCTCCCAGGTCGATTGCAGAAATATCCTTTAATGCGCCGACATACTCTCCCATTGGGGTGCGTTTGCCGCCCAGAATGAAAACATCTTTCGCCATTTTGTGACTTGCCTTCTCCTTAGTGTGAACTTTCGAGCTGTTTGAAAACTCAAAAGCGTATCAGACAGACTCGTTCAACTTCAAACGGCGAGAGGTCTGATGGCTTCCGGTCAAACTAATCAGTGAAACGATGGACCGCGCGGTAGCGGTGCAACAACTCTTCAAGAAACCCTTCATAGGTGAAGCTTGGCAGATCATAGGTGGGACGTAGCTTGTAAAGCAGGGGCAACGAGACTCTCCAGGCCATCCACTGCCGCGGCACGCTGGCAAGGTCCCAGCGCCGGCGCAAAAAAGTCTCCACCACTTCTATTTCTGATTCCGACAGAGCGTTAACGTTGGCAGAGAACTCCACCGGCTGGAAAGATCGTCGCAATGCCGGGTCACTTATCGGCGCGTCGAACACCTGAGCGAATGCCGGGGCCTCGGCCTCGCGCTCACGCACTACGACCGTGCCTGCAATCATGTCGCCTACGCGCTGGTCCGACAGACTGACAAATACCGAGATTAATCCGATCGAATAAAACGGCGCGGGCATCATGTCTGCAACGCGCAAGAGGTTCCTTACCACCGCTTCCCAAAAGGTAATCGGGCGGCCGTCTTCACGAATGACCCGCAGCTTGAGCCACCGTTTACCGGGCGTCTGCCCATTCCAGATCCATTCGAAGAAAGCGAAGTATCCTGAAATGAGCAGAAACAGAATGATGATCAGGATCGCCTGCACCCATTTCGGCGCGCTCGAGAGCTCCTCGCTAAAGCTGGAGTAATTTGCCAGCAGCGTGAAGGCGATGATCATCACGAGAGCGGTAAGCAATTGAATGGCGTGATCGACTGCACACGCCAGAAAACGATTACCAATCGAAGCCAGCGCAAAGTGGAGCGGGACGCGTTCGGGTGTCTCAATGATCAGAATGTCTTCAGTGGCGAGTGCGGTGGACATTTTCTTA
>JAXIOV010000064.1:0-32680 GCA_045403245.1 Pyrinomonadaceae bacterium
CGACGCAACCCCGATTGGGGTTGGGCCGATAACCTGCCCGTGGTCCCAGGGTAGCCGCGAAGCGCGGCAACCCTGGGCTGTAAGGCGTAACCGCTTCGCGGTAAGAAGATCCAAACGCAAAACTCACAGACTCTCGACTCCAGACTCTCGACTCCAGACTCTCGACTACTTCTTCAGCAGCGGATACGGATTGATGTTCGGGCCTTCCCAGTAACGTTTTGGATCCGCCACCACCGCGATGGAAAAGTGGAGGTGATAGTTTCCAGCGCCCGCGTTGCCGGTGTCACCGACGTAGGCAATCACTTCGCCCTGCCTCACAAACCGGCCCGGAACCAAACCATCAGCGTATCGCTCAAGGTGCGCGTAGTAAAGAACCAGGTTCTTGTCAGCGCTGAATTGATAAATCGTAATGCCGCCGCGTTCACTTTGGAAGAGCTTGATGATCTCGCCGTCTGCAGCCGCCAAAACCGGAGTTCCCGCCGAAGCTGGAATGTCGATCGCATCGTGGACCCGGCCCTCTGAACGCGCGTCGGCAAACGTGTCGAGCAATTGCTCCGGTCTGACTCCAACAACCGGCATGATGAGATTCAGTTTGCCGACGAAACTGGCGTCGGGCGCAGGAACCAAGGGCCTGCCTTCGGGTGAAGCCTCTTCAACCGGATCAAGGGGACTCTCTGCGGGTGAAACTGTGGGTGTGCTTGAGACTGCGACCGAAGCCTGCGGTGATGCAGAAGCTACCGGAGACGGAACGACATTTACTAACCCTCTCTTTTTCGCCAACAACCATAACGCTCCTGCAACGACGGTGAAGGTAACTACTATTAACAGCAGGACGCGAAGTCTGGCAGAACCGCTTATCTGATTCAAAAACAACCTACCTGGTGAAACCGAGTGGCAACAGGGGGCGAGGTTCGGTGCCTCCGAAAAACCAGCTTGCTCCGACGCGGAGGCGATGGTGCCAGGTCGGCAGCCGTGCGGTGTACAGGGCGAAGCGGGCCTGGCGGGCCATTGCGCCGCCGAATGCTTTTCCTCCGGCAAGGACTGCCGCACGTTCAGTTCCGAGGCTGACCGCCTCGCCAAGTTCTTCGAAATGTTTACTCGTCAGTTCCTCTCCCATTACAAGCGCTCTCACATTTACCGCCGCGAGGCCTGCTTGCTGGTAGGCCAGTTGTGCTGTGCCGGCGAGAATGGGCGTTGCGTCCTGATAGTAGGCGATGTCTCCGAGCGCGAAAACGTTATCGTGAGACATCAGTTGCAGGGTAGGTTGGACAAGAATCAAACCGCGATTGGTTTTCTCGATCTTGAGATTTTCGATTAACGGGTTAACTCGCACACCGCCAGTCCAAACCACCGTGGCTGTTTCTATTTCCGCGAACTCGCCGCCATGCTCGATGCTGATGCTTTTCTCGCCCACCCGGACAACTCGAGTTAGCGTGTGAACATCAACATGCGACTCGAGCAGCGCCTCTTCTACAATTGCGCGGATCTCCTGTCCCATGCCCGGTACTACTTTGTCACCCATCTCAATCACCAGCACCCGCGGTTCACCACCAAGCGCGCGGCGCTTGAAAGCGTCGCGCAGGAGGTCAGCCATCTTGGTTGAAAGTTCAACTCCGCTCGCGCCCGCACCGACTACTGCAAAGGTCAGCGCGCGTTGGATGTCCTGAGGTGGAAGGTCCGGAGGCACGCGATCGAGGGCCTCGATCATCTTCTGTCGCAACAAGTCTGCGTCGGCGATCTTGCGAAACGGAACCGTATTTTCAGCCGCGCCGTCGATTCCGGCGTAGTTTGTGACCCCACCAACCGCCAACACTAACGTGTCGTAGGAAAGAGACTGGTCATCGAGGACCACCTCGCGGGCATCAAGATCGATACCGGTCACCCGGCCTTTGATCAGTCTTATCCCGGGGTCAACCAGGTCCTTATATTTTGGTGCGATATGCCACTCTTCAACTTCGCCACTGAGGTATTCGTAGAGCATCGGCGTCAGCAGAAAGTGATCTTCGTCGCTAATCAGCGTGACTTCGCCAAAATCCGATAGTTCGAGCGCCGTGAACAGGCCGCCAAAGCCCCCGCCGACGACAACCGTTTTGTTCGTTCTGTTTTTCATAAGCGATTCTCTGGTCGGATAGTAACAGACGGCCGCCAGCGATCAGCACATGCCCGCGGAACTGGATAGTGCGCTCATCTGAAACTCTCCGTGCAACCTCAGTGTCTCTTGTGGCTGACTGTTTGCCTGATGCTCATCAACCACAGAGACACCGAGACACTGAGGCTGCACAGAGATAACTGAAACCAAGTCAGGAACCGGCAATCTACTCACTTGCCGATCGATATCCACAAAGCGCAAAATAGCTCGGGTCAGTCAAATCGTATTTCAATCCAGCTTCGCTATCAACACCGCTCGTCCATCATCAGTCCGGGATGATCGGCACAAGGGAACACTATGAGCACCAGGGCCTCGCTATCTCGCCACTTCTATCTTTTTCTCATCGTCTTTTGCCTGCTTGTGTTGGCTCAGGGGACCACCGGCATATCGTCGTCACGTTCCGTACCTCTCGGTGCGTTTTCGAGTGAAAGTCTGCGGACGCTGCGCAATATCGAGGCATTGCTACAAACGCCGGCGCAAAAGATCGCACCGAAAGTGCTCGCGAGTACTGCTGACGGCCAAACCACCTCCATAGTGATCCTGCTGACAGATCAGGCCGACCTGGGCCCCGCCTATGAAATGAAAGATCAGGACGCGCGCGGTTGGTATGTTTACAACACGCTTACTCAGCACGCGTCGCGCTCTCAGGTTGGTCTTCAGGAATTTCTCAAATCTCAAGGAGTGACTTACCAGTCGTTTTGGGTAGCCAACGCCATTCAGGTCAATGCGGATAGACCTCTGATTGAGGCGCTTGCGGCGCGTACGGATGTAAAGATGATCGAATCAAACTTGCCGCAAAGCTGGATCGAAGAACCGAAAATCGCTGAACTCAGCAATGCACCTGAAAGCCCTGACGTGGTCGAGCTGGGTGTCACCAATGTTAATGCGCCCGCAGTCTGGGCCCTGGGCTTTACCGGTCAGGGGATTGTGATTGGCAATCAGGACACCGGCATACGCTGGGACCACGACGCCTTGAAGCCAAAATATCGCGGTTGGGATGGCGTCACTGCCAACCACAATTTCAACTGGCATGACTCTATCCATGCCGGTGGCGGGAGCTGCGGCGCCAATACTGTGGTGCCGTGTGACGATAACGGCCATGGCACCCACACTACCGGAACAACGAGTGGTGACGATGGCGCGGGAAACCAGGTCGGTGTAGCGCCCGGAGCGAAGTGGATTGGCTGCCGGAACATGGATCAGGGCAATGGCACGCCGGCGACGTACATGGAATGCTTTCAATTCTTCATCGCGCCGACGGATCTGGCGGGCGCTAATCCGAATCCCGCGTTACGCCCTCATGTGATGAACAATAGTTGGGGGTGTCCGCCCAGCGAAGGCTGTGCGGCAAACACGCTGAATCAGAGCGTAATCGACGCTGAAGCCGCCGGTATTTTCGTCGTAGTCTCCGCCGGCAACTCCGGATCCGCTTGCAGCACGGTAAGCGACCCACCCGCGATTTACGGCGAGTCATTTTCAGTCGGTGCAATTAGCGCCAGTACCAATACGATCGCCAGCTTCAGCAGCAGAGGACCGGTAACGGTCGATGGCTCCAACCGGATGAAGCCAAATATCTCGGCCCCCGGGGTGAGCGTCCGATCCGCTACGCGCACCAGCGTAAACACCTACGGCCTTTCGTCAGGAACTTCGATGGCCGGTCCACACGTCGTTGGAGTAGTAGCGTTGCTCTGGTCGGCGCGCCCAAACATCACCCGAAACATCGCGCTGACCAAAACCCTTTTGCAAGCGACTGCCAACCCTGGCGTGACGGTTGCGCCAGTCCAAACCTGCGGGGGCGTCGCCTCCACCACGATTCCAAATAACACTTTCGGTCATGGGCGCGTTGACGCCCTGGCCGCGGTCAACGCCGCGCCGACCACCTCCACGGCTACCGTCAGCGGAAGAATCAGCACGCCTGGCGGTTCACCGCTGGGCGGCGTGGTGATGCGCCTTTCCGGCGCGCGAACCATGACTACCATTACCAACAGCAACGGCGACTATCGTTTTCAGAATCTGGACACGGAGAATCTCTACACGGTGACGCCGTCACTGGTGAACTATCACTTCAGTCCGGCGGCTCTCTCGTTTTCATTGCTCGCAAACAAGACTGATGCGGGGTTCACCGCCGAGCTCGACGCGGTGGCAGTTGGTAATCCCATCGACACGCCCGAGTATTTTGTGCGGCAACACTATCTCGACTTCCTGGGACGCGAACCTGATGACGGAGGCTTCGGTTTCTGGAGTAATCAGATAATCGAATGTGGCAGCGATGCGGGTTGTCTGGAGCGCCGACGCATCAATGTGTCAGCCGCATATTTCCTGTCGATTGAATTCAACCACACGGGCGGACTGGTTGACAGTCTCTATCGCGCCAGCTTTGGTCGGCGTCCACTCTTTGCGGAATTTATGCCCGATTCGGCTGCTATCGCTCAAGGCGTGATAGTTGGAGAGGGTGATTGGTCAAGTGTGCTGGCGGCAAACAAGGCCGCATTTATGGAGGCTTGGATCCAGCGACCTGCTTTCCGAGGTGTATTCGACGCGTTGAACCACAGCGCGTACGTCGATCAACTGATATCGAATACCAGCGTTACTTTCACTGCGACTGAGCGTGACGCTCTGGTAAACGGCCTGGGTGACGGGTCACTCTCGCGCAAGGACGTGTTACTGCGCATTGCTGAAGACGCGCGCTTTGTGAGTGCGAAGCGCAACGAGATGTTTGTCATGATGGAATACTTTGGCTACCTGCGCCGCGATCCTGATCCGGATGGTTTCGCATTCTGGCTGAACAAGCTCAACCAGTTTGG
Source organism: Pyrinomonadaceae bacterium (assembly GCA_045403245.1). GTDB lineage: Bacteria > Acidobacteriota > Blastocatellia > Pyrinomonadales > Pyrinomonadaceae > PSRF01. The sequence continues at coordinate 4,954 of JAXIOV010000064.1, forward strand.
CGGCAACTTTGAGCAGGCGGAGATGGTCAAGGCGTTCATTGTCTCCGGCGAATACCGCAATAGATTTCTGCCGTAAAGACTATCCGCGCGATCGTCGTTTCTCGTACCCCTCCGGGGTGCAACTTCCCTTGTCATTGATCCGGTGGTCTGGGTTTCACTTCGACGCAAGGCGTTGCTCTCAACGTTGTGTGATACCTGCACACCAGATTCTTTGCTGTTGCCAAGAAACTCTGAAAGGAATATTCTCTCGGGACCCTAAGCCCAGCATCGTTTTCAGAACAAGCGTTCCGCGAAATTCCCAAAGGTTTCTTTATCAGAAGGAGGCGAAAATGAGGCGCTCGTTTTTACCGATTCTCGTGCTCATAGCTCTGTTCTCCAGCGCAGAACTTGTCTCGGCCCAGTTCAAAATACCGAAAATTCCCAGACCAAAACCCCAGCCAACGCCAACCGAGACAACCCAGCCGGCACCAACGACTGACTCAGGATCCGAGCAGCCTCAGCCTGCAACACGATCTACGTCATCTGGCGCTGCTCCGCGCACCGGAGGTCCTTATGCCATCCAACCGGCGCCACCAATGAACCCTCAGTTCCTGCCGGAAACTCTCGAAGTTCAGGTCGAGCATTGGGATTACTATTGGAAAATACCAAACGATAATCACAACACTAGTTGGGTGCCTCGTATTAATTTCAACGTCGTTTACGGCGGCTCAACCAAGTTGCGCTTTAAGGCCGACTACTTCATGCCGGACGGGTTGCTCTGGTTCAGCGAAGCGCTGGAGTATCGGGGCGGCTACGATGAAAAGACAGGGATCTCGAGAGTTTCGAGTGAGTCCGATTCAAATCGAGACAAGAAATCAATCGTCACTGGAGGGTTATTTGGGTTAAAGATTACAAACATCCGCGACAACTCGACCGTCTTTCAAGGCAAGTTCAAAGTCGTCAGGTACAAACCTAAATACTCCGACGCGCGTTATAAGAACGAAGTCGATTACTACGTCGACTACGATTGGAAACTACCAATCGGCTTTGCCGACCTCGACTTTGAGACTAACGTCGCGAGTCCCATAATTCGCATGTGGTTTAAGGGCGACCTAAAAAACGACAACCTCGAAGCGCGGCTTTTTCATAATGGGCAACAGATCGCTACCACAGATGATGGCGGACTGGTAGACACAGGCGAGCGATACTATGCGGACAAAAGAGGCGACGATGAATCGCTGTTTTGGCGAGAGTTCAAATTCAGTTGGCCTCGCCGAGCTGAATTCATCGTAACTGAGGATTTGCGTAATTTCACTATCTACCAAAACACGCTTTTCATCAATCAAATGCCGGGCGAATACGTCGTCAAGGTTTACTACAATGGCGATCAGGTGCGTGAGACCAGGTTCTCAATCGGCAGCAACGGCACCTACGCTGACAATGGCATTGCAAAGCAGAGTAACCTGACTACGAATAAAGTCATTTTGCCCGTGAAAATCATGGGAACGCTCGACAAATGGAATGCGGTGAATGCAAAAGCCCAGGGCTTCTATGGTAATCCGGTGAACGGATTAACGCCGTAACGTGGGAAAGACTATCCGCAGATTACGCAGATGCGGAACCGGGGCAGAAGGCAGGAGCAGGAGGCAGCTGCAGGAGGCAGGAGATACGCGTCATCACCCTCCTTCCCAACCCAGAGCTTCTTTCTACTTGGGTGACTCCCCTGAAGATGTGTGCTGCTGACTGCTCCTGCCGACTGCCCCTGATGCTTCCAGTCTGCTTAATCTGCGGATAGTTCCCGTCAGGCAGCCTCGCTGGACACGCTCGAGAACCGCGTGTTAACTTAGCCGGAGTTTAAATCTAGCGGTTGCCGTCTTTAGACGGATTTTACTGCTGTCGAGGAGGATCATCTTAGGTAATGGCCTTAGCCAAAGAAACGAAAGCACAGATTGTTACAGACTTCCGCAACCATGATTCCGATACAGGCTCACCACAGGTTCAGGTGGCGCTGCTGAGCAAGCGAATCAACGAACTAACCGAGCACTTCAAGACCCATAAGAAAGACAACCACTCGCGGCGCGGCCTGCTTAAGATGGTCTCGCAACGTAGAAGTTTGCTGGATTATTTGAAGCGCACAGACATCGAGCGTTATCACGAGATAGTGAGTCGTCTGGGTCTTCGACGTTAGTTGCAGAAAGAGAGACTTCGAATCTCCGGTCTTAGGAAAGCCCGCGTCAATCGAAGAGCTTGCTGAAGGTGCCGAACGTGACGGCGATACTCCCAGGCAAGCAGACGTGTTCGGCCTTAGCGTAACGCACAAAAGGCGGCATGAGCTCACGGTAAGAGGCTCATGCCGCCTTTATTGCTTTAGAAAACCAACAGCCGCCTCACGTAGCGGTCGAGCAGTTCCAAAATGCGGTGGATGAGACGCCGCGCCTGCCCAATGCGGACAGGTTATCGTTAAAGGAGATGAACAAAAACATGCCAGTTAAGAAATACCTAAAAGAGTCGATAAAGCTGGGCGACAAGGAATTGACAGTAGAAACCGGCCGGGTTGCCAAGCAAGCCGATGGTTCAATTGTTATCCGCTACGGCGACACCATGCTGTTGGTAGCGGCAGTGAGTGCCGCTAATGTGCGTGAAGGAATAGACTTTTTCCCCCTGACGGTGGAGTACCGTGAATCAAACTACGCGGCCGGGCGCATTCCCGGAAACTACTTTCGACGCGAAGGACGACCCAACGAAAAGGAAGTGCTCACGAGCCGCTTGATCGATCGTCCCTGCCGGCCGTTATTTGCTGAAGGTTACCGGAACGAGACGCAGGTCATCGCCAGTGTCATTTCCGCGGATCCTGACAACAATCCGGACGTCATTGCGATTACGGGCGCCTCCTGCGCCCTTTACCTTTCTGACATCCCCTTTCTCAACCCAATTGCCGGCGTGCGCATCGGACTTCTCGATGGCCGTTACGTGGTAAACCCCACCTACGATGAAGTGCGCGAATCGCGCCTCAACCTCATCGTGGCAGGTACGGAAGAGGCCATCGTGATGGTCGAAGCGGGTGCTTCAGAAGTCTCAGAAGAGATCATGGTGGAAGCACTCATGCTTGCTCACAAAGAAATCAACCGGCTTTGTCGCTGGCAGAAGGAGCTTTACAAGGCGCTCGATATCAAGAAGCGTGAAGTTGAAGTCACGCCGCTCAATGAGGAAATGCTGGGCGAAATTGAGAGAAACTATGCAGAACGCCTCCAGGCTGCGCTCGACACAACCAACCAGGAGAAGCGCGACAGCTATGAGGCTGTTGATGCCCTGAAGAAGGAAGTTGTCGAGGGATATCCGGAGGATGCACCGGAAAGAAGACAGATGGCGAAGGTGATCTTCGACCATCTAAAAGAGAAGATCTTCCGCGACGACATTCTCAACAAACGCCGCCGGCCGGATGGTCGCCGCTTCTCCGAGATTCGTCCCATCAGCTGCGAAGTCGGATGGCTGCCACGGGTTCACGGGTCAGCCCTGTTTACCCGCGGTGAAACGCAGGCGCTGGTTACCACCACGCTGGGCACGAAGGAAGACGAGCAGTACATGGACGATCTGGAGAAAGGTGAAGTCAAGCGCCGCTTCCTCCTCCATTACAACTTCCCGCATTACTCAGTCGGTGAAGTGGGACGCTTCGGCTCGTCAAGCCGGCGCGAAATTGGTCACGGCGCACTCGCCCGGCGCGCCATCGAGTCAGTGTTACCGGATGAATCAGAGTTTCCCTACACCCTTCGCATCGTTTCGGATATTACCGAGTCAAACGGCTCATCCTCGATGGCCAGCGTATGTGGCGGGATCCTTTCGTTGATGGATGCCGGGGTGCCATTGAAAGCTCCGGTGGCTGGCGTGGCGATGGGCCTCGTTATGGAGGGCAACAAGTATGCCATCCTGACGGACATCGCGGGCGCTGAAGACCACTATGGCGACATGGATTTCAAGGTGACGGGCACTAAGGATGGCATTACCGCGTTGCAGATGGACATCAAAATCGCGGGCATCAATGCGCAAATCATGGCCGAAGCGCTCGAGCAAGCGAAGAAGGGCCGCTTATACATCCTGAGTGTCATGGAGAAAGCTCTTCCCGCGTCGCGCGAGAGCATCTCGGCCCACGCTCCCCGGATTATTCAGATCAAGATCAACCCGGACAAGATACGCGACGTCATTGGGCCAGGCGGCAAGATGATCCGGGCGCTGGTCGAGGAAACGGGCGCAAAGATCGACGTTTCCGACGATGGCACGATTTCAATCGCCACGCCCAGTGGAGAAGCCGCGGAAGCTGCCGTCAACCGGATTCGTGGAATAACCGCCGAAGCGGAAGTGGGCCAAACTTACCTGGGTACGGTTTCGCGCATCGTTGATTTCGGCGCGTTCGTTGAGATCTTCCCAGGCACTGACGGGTTGCTGCACATTTCGGAAATTGCGGACCGCCGCGTCAAGGATGTTCGCGATGAGTTGAAGGAAGGACAGCAGATCCTGGTCAAGTGCATTGGAAAGGAAGGCAACAAGATCAAGCTGTCTCGCAAGGCGGTGCTGCGCGATGAGAGCCGCAAGGCGGAAGCAGCCAGCGCAGGCGACGTAGAGTGACGCGCCACTCAACGACAGCGTAAGACATAATCCGCAGATTACACAGGTTACGCGGATTCAGATTAAGCCAAAGCGACGGTGCTCCCAACAGTTGTGCTGAATCTATCGGCCATCAACCTTGTGACCCCGTCGCTCTGAGTAACTCTGCGTAACCTGTCGAAAGCGTGCTTCGCCAGGCCAGGCGTAAACCTACGTGTTTGTTCGGTTTAGTTCCACCTAAATTGGAATCCTCCCTTCATTGAGCATCTTCTTCTATCAACCAGCGAAACCTCCACACAGTTTTCTCTGCACGACCACGAAACTGAAGGTTTTATCGAAGCTGGCACAAGAGTTTAAACGATGTAAATCATTTCCCTGGGATAGGGAAGAGTTCGAGGAGGCAATTTCAACCGATGATGAGTCGAGCTTATCGCCCCATCGCTGCGGCGCTCAGCATCTTGCTTTTGACCGGTGTTCCGACCCAAGCGGCGCCGGTGGCAATCAGCGAGGTGATTCAGGTGCTTGGCAGTTACAAAAACCCGCCCGAGCTCCGGCTCCGCACCGTCTCCCAAACCATGAGTTCCTTTGTGGGCGATGAAAACGGGCCCTCACCCGTAGCCTCGACTGAACAACAGTCAGCGGCCGGCAGTGTTGCCGATATTGCCGACGTCAGCATGACGGGAGTACCAGCAGCCTCTTCAGACACCCTCCTGGCCGGAGTCGCAGTTAGTTCCGATCCACAGGCCGGTGTCGATGTCGTCGATCAGGGTGAAGTGGAAGGCACTATTTGCGACTGTGGTGAAATCACAGTTCCCGGCGGCGGCTTTCCAAAGTGGCCACTGCTTTTCCTGGCAGCAATCCCGTTCTTCTTTATTCATGGCTGCGACGATTGCGATACACCGCCACCAACCACGCCAACGCCTCCGGGCACGCCTGAGATTCCCGAGCCTGCTTCGCTGCTGCTCTTCGGCTCAGGGTTAGCGGCCTTCGGCGCCAGCCTGCGTCGACGCTATGCTAAATGCAAATTAGTGGCGCAAGCGCAGACTACGGAGGAGGGCTAATCAACATGTTGACAGCAAACTCTGCCGTGACCCGATACGGAAAATTTGCCTTTGCCGCACTCTTGCTCACTTTCTGCGTGGCCTACCCATCGTCGACGGCTCATGCGAAGAAGCGAAAGCTTGCGAAGTATGGAACCATAAAAATTCTGACGACACCCGGCGGCTTGCCAATCGAAATCGACGGCACGCCGGAGGGTATGACATCAACTGACTATCGCGCGTTTGATCGCGTTCCAGGGCCGCACACTGTAGTTGTCCTATTACCGAACGGACAGCGATGGACTCGCGAGATCGATCTCGAAGCCGGACGGATCAAGTGCGTTGCTCTCAACTACCGTCCTTACTTGCCACCAGTTAAGTCTCCTTGCCCGTATCCTGTTAATCTTTCGGCTCCCGTTCAGGTGAATGAAGGCGAAGTAACAACTTTCACTGCGGACGTGGCCTACTCGGGTTCATCTCCACTCACCTACACGTGGTCGGTAAGTCCGGCCGACGCGAAGGTGGTCAGCGGATTGGGAACGCCCACAATCGGGGTCGACTCCACGGGACTTGGCGGCCAAACGATCACGGCAACCCTCGTGGTGGACGACGGCTCAGGGGAAGCGGCTTGCCGTCAATCGGCGCTGGCTTCAACCTTCGTTCCGCCGCCGCCACCGCACGAGAATCCGTCACGCCAGTTTGACGTTTGCTGTAGTTGCTCGTTTGACGATCAAAAGGCGCGTTTGGATAACCTGGCGGTCGAACTACAAAACGATCCGTCAACGACCACTTACATCATTGCCTACGGCGGCAGAACCAGCCGTATCGGCCAGGCCAGCCTGCTGGGTGCACGCGCCCGCGACTACCTGGTGACTCAGCGCGGTATCGATCAGTCTCGCATCGTCGTGGTCAACGGCGGCTTCCGCGAGGAAGATTGTGTGGAGCTTTGGGTTGTTCCGCAGGGGGCGACAACTCCGCAGCCGACGCCGACGGTGCAGGCTGGCGATGTCAGACCGGCCCCAGGCGCGATTAGACGTCGGCCCGTCCGCCGGCGCCGCTAGTAACCAGAAGACAACTAACCATCATGGCCCAGACAGATAGGGAGACAAGCATTGCTTGTCTCCTTTTTTCGATTGGCTGGGTTTACATGAGGTAGTGGGTTGGGTTGAACTCAGCCGCGATAAACGCGAATGAACGCGAATCGGCGATTGCTTTTTCAGTTCGCCTTGATTCGCGTTTATCTGCGGCTATATTACCGCTGCGAACCTACACCTCCGGTGATTTAATTGACGCTGGTTTGGGGCTTGTGATAAACCATCTTCCGTTCTCGTTAAACCTTCCCCCGCAGGTTCTCCGGATAACAAGAGGAGTACAGTATGGGCGACAATGGCGATGACGGCGGCAACGTCGGCGTTGTCGCAGTGGTGGCAATTCTTATTATCCTGGTTTTGGTATTAGTTTTTGCTTTCAGAAAACGCATATTTGGTGGTGGAACGCAGCAGATCAACGTCAACGCCAACGTTCAAACACCGAGTAAGTGATTTAGATCGAGTTGGCTGACTTTTTGGTTTTCGGTCAAATTTGAGGAGCGCTTCGGAAGTGCTCCTCCTTTTTTTGGTGAATGGTGAATGGTAAATGGTCGACTGTGTGAAAACTCCAAAGCGGCGTACTGCACGGTAACGGACCACCTTCCCAACCTGCGAATTTGCGCGAGCTGAATGGTTAGCTTATGGGAACCTTCCCAAATAGCATGTAACGCCGATCAGCTTTTTACTATTTACTAATCACCATTTACTATTCACCATTCACCGTTCACCATTTACTATTCACTTCTTTATGACCGCTCCCAACATCGAAACCATTGTTTCCCTCGCCAAGCGGCGAGGGTTCGTCTTTCCTTCCTCGGAGATTTACGGCGGACTTGGCAGCGCCTGGGACTACGGGCCGCTGGGAGTCGAGCTTTCCAACAACGTCAAGCAATCGTGGTGGCGCTGGATGGTCTATGAGCGCGACGATATCGAAGGTCTGGATTCATCAATCATCCTGAACCGGCTCGTTTGGAAATACTCCGGGCATGAGGACACCTTCAGCGACCCGCTGGTGGACTGTCGTGAGTGTAAGACTCGCCAGCGCGCTGACAAACTGGTTGATGGGAAATGTCCGAACTGCGGTTCGAAACAGTTAACCGAACCTCGTCCGTTCAATCTGATGTTTCGTACGCATGTGGGCGCTACGGCTGAGGATGATCCGGCCGCCCTCGTCTACTTGCGGCCGGAAACTGCGCAGGGGATTTTCATCAACTTTCTGAACCTGCTGACGACCAGCCGGCGAAAGTTGCCTTTCGGCGTTGCGCAGATCGGCAAGTCGTTTCGCAACGAAGTGACGCCTGGGAATTTCATCTTTCGGACGCGAGAGTTTGAGCAGATGGAAATGGAATACTTCGTCAAGCCAGGCGAAGATGAAAAATCGCATCAAGAGTGGATCGACGCCTGTTCAGACTGGTTCAAAACGCTCGGAATCTCTGCGGGCAACCTCCGACTCTATGAGCAGCCGAAGGAAGAGCTGGCCCACTATGCAAAGCGGACCGTTGATATTCAATACCGGTTCTTTCCTGAGCGCGAAGAGGAGGAACGGCAGTGGGATGAACTGATGGGGATCGCCAATCGCACCGATTTCGATTTGCGCACTCATTCGAAGAAGCCCGAAGACGCCGAAGGGAAGCGACTCAATCCGGATTCAACCGACGATCTCTCGTATTTTGATGAAGCAACGAAGGAACGCTTCTACCCATACGTGATCGAACCCGCAGCTGGCGTCAATCGCACGGTGCTGGCGGTTTTGATGGATGCCTACACCGAGAAGACAAACGACAAGGGCGAGAAGCGAGTGATTTTGAAGCTGCACCCGGACCTGGCGCCTATCAAGGTTGCGGTCCTGCCGCTGGCCAAGAACAAACCAGAGATTGTCGCGATGGCCAAATCAATCAAGCACTCGCTGCAACCGGCCATGCGTGCTGTCTATGACGACACCGGCGGTATCGGAAAGCTTTACGCGCGGCAGGATGAAATCGGCACGCCTTTCTGCGTAACCGTGGATCATCAATCGCTGGAAGATCAGTCGGTGACGGTGCGAGATCGCGACACCTGGGAACAGGATCGGGTTAAGGTTGTGGATCTCGAAGCGTATTTGGCGGAAAGACTAAGGTGAGTCCTGAGTGCTGAGCACTCAGAACTCAGTACTCAGTACTCAGAACTCAGCACTCAGTACTCAGCACTCAGTACTCAGCACTCAGTACTCAGGACTGCTTTAAAGATGCCTATCGTAAAGAAGCGAAACGAACAAACCGAGACACGCCTGCTGCTTGAAGGCGATGAGCCCGTCGAGCTGCCGCCTGCCGAGGTGGATGAGAGCGCCGTGCTGGTGCAGTTTGAGCAGATCAAACAATTCGTGCCGGAGCTGCTCGAGGAGTTGCGAGACGGGACGATTGCTGAGCCAGTTGCGGTGATGAACGACGGCTCCACCTTCGCCATCCACGGAGACACGCGCACGTTCTGGGTCAAAATCTGGCATGCTGCGGGAACAGAACTAACGAAGATTGACCGGGTGCAGATCATCAGTTGCATTCCATCCACTCGCGGCGTGCAAATCCTCGTCGAACCGTCGGACGAATAGTTTCAAGTTTCGGGTCTCGAGTTCCAGTTTCGAGTTTCGATGTCCGGGTTCGGCGTGGTCCGCAGGTCAGTACCGTCTGCGGTAACAGATGGGTCAGCGTCTTGTGTTGCAGTCAATGGTTGTGCTTACCGATCCATCCGCGGACGGTACCGACTTGAGGCGTTCCGAGCACCCCAGCATTTATTGTCGAAACCCGAAACCCGAAACCCGAAACTCGAGACCTCGAAACTCCGAACTCGAAACCCGAAACTCTTCGCTTCGTTTGTTGACCTTAGACCTTGAACTTCATGCGCCCCATCCCTGAAAAAGTAGTTGGGTTGGCCCAGGCAGTTCACGCTGCCAGCGGCCGCGCCCTCCTGGTGGGCGGCTGCGTTCGTGACCTGTTGATGAATACCGAACCTAAGGATTGGGACGTCGAGGCCTACGGCGTCGAACCCAACCAGCTTCGGGTGCTACTCGATGAGTTTGGCCCGGTCAACGTCGTCGGCGAAGCATTCACAGTCTATAAACTCGGCCCCGATCTCGACGTGTCACTGCCCCGCCGCGAGCGCAAGTCAGGTCGTGGTCATCGCGCCTTCGTCATTGAAGGTGACCCTTCGATGTCGGTTGCCGATGCAGCGCGCCGCCGCGACTTCACCATCAACGCGATCCTGCAAGACCCGTTGACCGGCGAAATCATCGATCCCTTCGACGGGCAAGCCGACATTGAAAGGGGAGTTTTGCGAGCGGTTGCTGCCGACACTTTTCCCGAAGATAGTTTGCGCGTCTTGCGGGCCGCTCAGTTTGCGGCGCGGTTTGAGTTTCGAGTTGAGCCTGAGACGGTTGAGCTTTGCCGCACCATCGACCTCTCGGATCTGCCCGCGGAACGTATCTGGGGTGAAATCGAGAAACTTCTGCTGCGTGCTCGCCGCCCGTCGATCGGGTTGGGCTGGCTCCAGACTTTGGGAGCGATCGATCGGATCTTCCCGGAGATCAAGTCTCTGATTGAGGTTCCACAAGATCCTGAATGGCATCCGGAAGGCGACGTCTTTGTTCATACGCGGCTGGTTCTTGATCGCGCGCGCGAGTTAATCGCCGACTTGCCCTACCCGAAGCAGGTTACCGTCATGCTGGCAGCGCTGGCGCATGATTTTGGCAAACCTGCAACTACGGAATTCGTCGACGGACGGACTCGTTCAAGGGGACATGAAGAAGCTGGAGTTGCACCCACTGAAAGTTTTCTCGATCGCCTCAACATCCACACGCTTGATGGCTACGACGTGCGCTCACAGGTAATTGCACTGGTGCGCGAACACCTGAAGCCGGGGGAGTTTTACAAAAAGCGCGATGAAGTTGGTGATGGCGCTTTTCGACGGCTGGCACGGAAGTGTGAACTCGATCTGCTTTATCGCGTTGCCAAAGCAGATTCGCTTGGGCGGAACGCCGAATGGGTGCCTCGCGAGAAGCGCTACGACGCTAAGGCCCAGGATTGGTTCATCGAACGCGCGGGAGAATTGGCAGTGGATTCCGCCGCGCCGGCGCCAATCCTGTTGGGACGGCACCTGTTGGAAATGGGCCTCGAGCCGGGCCCGAGGGTTGGCGAAATCACCAAGTCTATTTATGAAATGCAACTCGACGGCCGCGTCCGCACACTTGAAGATGCAAGAAATATGGCTAAGACCATGCTATCCGCAGATTACGGGTAGATCCTAATTTAGCCGAGTTGAAGACTGGGTTGATGCCTGTTGCTCTTTCTCGGTTTTTGCCTTGAGCAGTGCTGCTTTGCGAAACATGTCGAAGTTACCCTTAGTGCGCCAGACTTCCGGGTCGTAGGCTTCTCCGATGCGATTGAAAAGATCAGCGACCAGCTGGTGTTCATTTGAGCCAAATGCGAAGAAGCAGGCCTCATTCAATCGACGCGGCGACGCGCCGTACAAGGTGTCGATCGATCGGAAGCCATCGAGAAGTCGCGGCCGGTCCTGCTGATGCGTATTCATGAAAGTCAGTCCGTGTAACGGCAACAATTGTGAATAGACCGAAAAGAAGATGATATCGCCCTGGTGTCCGCCAACTTTATCCGCCGACTCCCTGGCAAATCGCTCCGACTCTCCTTCCTCGCCGTACCATCGTGGCAACAAGTAGGTCGCTTTTGCCTGGTATAGATAATAATAGGTTGGTTCCAACTCCACGCCGGCCTGGAATATTCGTTCGAATGCATTCCGTTCCCAGCTTTCGCCTATCCCGACCCAGAGCGCGACCAGATACCACTCTGGACATCGCTCATCCAGGGAGGAAGCTTCTTCCAGAACCTGCGAAGCCTTAGCTAAACGCTGGTCAAAGATTTCGTTGGCTTCGTTGCTAATGGTATGAGAGTAACCACCCCCACGCGCTTTCCAGGCATAATTTCTCCACGCATGGCCCAGTCCGACCATGGCCGTAAGCGATCGGCCGTCCTTTTTCACCCAACGCTGAAGTCGCTCGATGTGGTCTTCCCATTGGCCGTTGCTATCGGCGTCTCCGCTGGGTGGTTCTTCAAGCGCTTTGTACAGAGCCCTGAGCTTGAAGTACCCGCCCGGGAGCCGTTCCTTCCGCACGCGAAGACTTCTGGCCTCGCTGTCGATCCATTGAAAGTCGTCCTTAGAGAGTCGCTGCGCCACTTCATGCCGGTAACCTTCGAATTCTTTCGAAAGCAAAGCGTCTGTTTTTGGTTTCGGTGACGGCGCGTTGTTTGAAGCTGCCTTTTGCTTAGGTGCTAGCAGTGGGGAAACGACTTGGCAGCCAGTTGTTGCAGTGACGATAAAAACTAGTGCGAGGGGAAGCAGTCCTTGAAATTGCATGAGCCTTCTCCGTAGGTGGCGTTGGTTTCGGCGATTGAGAAGCGATTTCTAGGGCAGGTAGTTAGTCGGGATCGTGAGGAATTTACCTGGATCTCTTATAACATATCCGAGGGATCTGTGAAATAAGTTTGTCTTGAATTGTAAAGGAGGCAGCCAGGATTCCCCGGAAAGCCGTAAAACTGGCGCTGATTCAACGACCTTTGGACGTGACCCAGTAGACTGCTTAATCAAAGCAGGGGTTGTTGCTGACTCACACAGTGGATAGTGCCCATTCCCCACACTAACGGTTCGCAATTGATCCCAACCACATGGCGTGTTTGGAAGAGACCTTCGAGGATTTGCAAAGCTCGAGTGTCGTTTGCATGTCCGAAAACGGGGACCAGGACTACGTTGTTGGCAATGTAGAAATTTGCATACGACGCGGGCAGACGATCGAGATTACGCCTGTCGGTGCTGCTGCCGCCAACCACACCCGGCATGGGAAGCGTGACGATCTCAAAATGACGTCCATCCGCGCCGCGCATCTTCTCCAGACGCTTCAGGTTGTCCTGCAGTAATTTGTAGTTAAGGTCTTCCGGGTCATCTTCAACCGCGCAGACAATTACATCCTGCGCAACAAAACGCGCGATGTCGTCGATGTGACCGTCGGTGTCGTCGCCCACAATGCCTTCACCAAGCCATAAGACCTTTTCGATTCCCAAATAGTTTCTTAAATAACCTTCAATCTCTTTCTGGCTTAAACCCGGGTTGCGGTTTGGATTCAGCAGACACTGCTCGGTCGTCAACACGCATCCAGCGCCGTTAACTTCAATCGACCCACCCTCCATCACGATTCCCGGCTCAAATCGTGGCCCGTTCAATACGCTCTCAAGTCGTGCGGGAATCGAATCGTCTTTCTTCAGCTCCTCATACTTGTTTCCCCAGGCATTGAAGACCCAGTCGTTGTATGCCAGCCCGCCTTTACCGTCGATTAGAAAATTCGGTCCGTAGTCGCGGATCCAGGAGTCAGCAGTTTGAACCTGATGAAACCGGATATTCTTCGTGCTCGGCAAAAGGCGTTCGCGCACAACTTGTTCTACTGCTTCGTCGTCTACCAACAGGTTCACAATTTCGTTTGGCGCGAGCGCGGCTATCATCTGAAGAAAAATCTCTTCGACCTGGGGCACGCGCTCCGGCCACGTCTCCGGGTCTTTGGGCCATGACAACCAGGTGGCGGTATGCGGTCGCCATTCGGCAGGCATGAAATAGCCCAATTCGAGAGGCGTCCTGTCGCTGATAATTTTCGTCACGATTTGAGTTTAGGCGCTCGCAGGGCGCGGACGATGCCCAGGATGCTAATCAGGATCCAGAAGACCTCGATGATAAACGCCGCGGGATTAAACTTGAAGATCAGTGAAATAACTACAAGGCAGGCGCCGACTGCGTTGAGCACTGAATAGGTGAGTGATTTGCTATCGAGCCGATCAAGTTGCAGCAGCAGGTAAGCGACTATCATTAGCGCTACACCCACGGTCCCAAGAAAATCGAAGAAGTCGAAAGTCATTCCTGCCCGGTGTAGCGATATTGCAAGCCATCATAAGCGTCGACCCGACGATCGCGTAGGAAGGGCCAATTCTGACGCGTCTCTTCAATCTTGTTCTGATCACACTCAACCACCAGCACTTCTTCTTTGTCTGCCGAAGCTTTGGCGATGATTCGACCAAAAGGATCAGCCACAAACGACTGGCCCCAGAAATTGAGTTTACCTTCCCGGCCCACACGGTTCACGACCACCACGTAAATTCCGTTGGCGATCGCGTGTGCGCGTTGAATTGTTTCCCAGGCCGCGTGCTGGGCCGTGTTCATCTCTTTGTCTTCATCAGGCAGCCAGCCAATCGCCGTTGGATAAAACAGAAATTCTGCGCCGGAAAGGGCCGTCAGGCGTGCGGCTTCTGGGAACCACTGGTCCCAGCAAACCAGGGCGCCAACTTTTCCATATTTAGTGTCATGGGTTTGAAAACCCAGGTCACCCGGCGTGAAATAAAACTTCTCGTAGTAGAGCGGATCGTCGGGAATGTGCATCTTGCGATACTTGCCCGCAATTTTGCCGTCGGCATTAATGATAACAGCCGTGTTGTGGTAGACGCCCGCCGCGCGCTTCTCAAACAACGAAGCCACGATCACTACTTTCTTTTGACGGGCGACTTTAGTGAGCGCATCAGTCGTTGGTCCCGGAATTGTCTCGGCCAGCTTGAAAAGTTCGATGTCCTCGGTTTGACAGAAATACTGAGAACGAAACAGTTCCTGCAAACAAACTATCTTCGCACCTTTCTTTGCGGCTTTCGCAATTCCGGCGATCGCTTTTTCCAGGTTCGCCGCGGGCTTCTCGCCGCAGCTCATCTGGACGAGACCAATAGCCACGGTGTTCCGCTTCTGGGTTTTCGGCATGGCCCGAGTATAAAAACTAAAACCAATGGACGCAAAGTTGAATCTCCAGCCAGGGTAATTCGCAGGTTGGGAAGGTGAGCCAGAGGGGGTGGTGGAAAATCAGGCGCGGTGAAACTAATCTAAGGATTATTGACCGACTTTGGACTTTGGACATTGGACTTTGGACTAGTTAAGATGTCCAGTCTCCAACCTGAAGTATCTCGCGACATTAGGTGACTGAAGAGCTTTGGAGTGAAGCTATGACCCTCTCTAAATCTGTTTTAAAAAGCATGCTGACATCGATGTTCTGCTTCGTGTTGTTGCTTTTGATTGCCTTTCCGGCAGCTGTCCCGGCGCGGGCCGCTGACGATCTCAATCGCGCGGTTGCGCTGATGGCAAGGATTGGACTGGCAACGTCGCCCAGCTTTTCACCTGACGGAAAACGAATCGCCTTCGTCTCCAACATGAGCGGCATGCCGCAGATCTGGACCATGTCCGCCGACGGAGGCTTCCCGATATTGGTGACCGCATCCGATGATCCGGTTGGTTTTGTGACCTGGTCTCCCGATGGCGCCTGGCTGGCTTTCAACGTAGCTCCGGGCGGTGGATTCAATGAACAGATCTACGT
Source organism: Pyrinomonadaceae bacterium (assembly GCA_045403245.1). Classification (GTDB taxonomy): domain Bacteria; phylum Acidobacteriota; class Blastocatellia; order Pyrinomonadales; family Pyrinomonadaceae; genus PSRF01. The sequence continues at coordinate 20,094 of JAXIOV010000064.1, forward strand.
GGTGAAGCCCGACGGAACTGGATTGCGACGCTTGACTGAAGGAGGTAAGGAAAACAACTTCCTTGGTGACTGGACGCCTGATAGTCGCTATCTGACGTTTTCGTCCAACCGCAGGTCAGCAGCATCAACCGACTCCTACCTTCTCGATGTTGCCACCGGACAGATGAAAATGGTCGCCGAGAATCGCGGAACCGGGGGCATTAATGACGTCAGTCAGGACGGCAGGCAGGCCGTCGTTTCGCGCTTGATCAATCGCGGCGATAACGACCTTTTCCTGGTTAGCCTTGCCGACGGCAAAGAAGCAAAACTAACTCCACACCAGCCTCCAGGCAGCTTCTTCGGTGGCAACTTCTCGCCTGACGGCAAGACCATCTACCTTGTTTCGAACAAAGATCGAGATCTTCTCGCCTTCGCGCGGGTCAAACTTGATGCAGCGGGACAACCGGGTCCAATCGAGGTCCTTGCCGCCCGAGAAGATGCAGAACTGAACAATTACGAAATCAGTGAAGATGGAACGAAGGCGGCTCTGATTTGGAACGTTGCCGGCCGGAGTGAGCTGGCATTCCTTGACCTGAAGAGCAATCGCCTGACCCCGGGGCCCGCACTGCCGGCTGAAATAGCAGGCGGTCTTCAGTTCTCAAAAGATGGTAAACGCCTGGTTATGGTGGCATCAGGCGCGGCGGCGCCTCCGGATGTTTGGGTTTTCGATCTAACTGCTCGTCGCTTCACTCAGGTCACCAACAGCCCACACGCCGGCGTCAGTCTTGCCGACCTCATTCGTCCTGAGCTGGTACGTTATCCGGCACACGATGGCCTTGAACTAAGCGGTTGGCTGTATCGTCCTAAGAGCGCAAAAGGACCAGGTCCTCTGGTCATGAGTTTTCATGGCGGCCCGGAAGGTCAGGAACGTCCCGGGTTCAACAGCACTTACCAGGCATTGCTCGCCCAGGGGATTGCGGTTTTCGCTCCAAACGTGCGCGGCTCATCCGGCTTTGGAAAGAAATTCGTCAATCTTGACAACGGTGCGTTGCGAGAGAATGGCGTCAAGGACATCAAGGCCACGGTTGACTACGTCGTGAAATCGGGCGTGGGCGATCCCAAACGGATCGGGATTATGGGCGGTTCGTATGGCGGCTATATGGTGGCCGCCGGTTTGACTGAATACCCGAATGATATCGCGGCCGGCGCCAACCTGTTCGGGATAGTGAATTTCGAAACGTTCTTCAAGAAGACCCAACCGTGGATGGCGGCAATCTCGAAAATTGAGTATGGAGACCCTGATACCCAGGCGGAGATGCTGCGAAGCCTTTCGCCGATCCACCGGATCGACCGGATCAAGTCGCCGACAATTGTGTTGCATGGTGCGAACGATACAAACGTGCCGGTTATCGAAGCGGAACAGATGGTCGAGAGTTTGAAGAAGCGAGGAGTGCCGGTTGAGTATGTGCTCTTCCCGGATGAAGGACATGGTTGGCGCAAAATGCCGAATCGGATTCGATCGACGGTGGAAATTGTGCGCTGGTTTGATAAATATCTGAAAGCCAATTAGGACAAAAGACAATGATTGATTTGGAGTTGACTGAAGATCACAAAGCGCTGGTGCAGACAGTGCGCGAGTTTGCGCAAAAAGAAGTTGGGCCTTACATCAAAGAGTGGGATGAGAAGCAGGAGTTTCGTCCCGAAGTGATTAAGAAAATGGCCGCGCTGAACCTGCTTGGCGTTTGCATTCCGGAAGAATACGGAGGCGCCGGCTTCGATTACATTTCACTGGGTCTGGTTTGCGAGGAACTTGAGGCCGTCGATACCTTCTTGCGCGTGATCATGTCGGTCCATACCGGCCTCAATTCTCTGACGTTACTCACCTGGGGAACCGAAGCACAAAAGCAAAAATATCTGGTCCCGCAGGCGAAGGGCGAGAAACTCGCCACCTACGGATTGACTGAGCCAGGCGCCGGTTCCGACGTAGTGGGCGCACGCTCGACGGCGCGCCGTGAAGGCGATGAGTATGTGCTCAATGGCGAAAAGATGTGGATCAGTTTGGCTGACGTAGCTGACAACTTTTTGTTCTTCTGCTGGACTGACGAGGAAAAACGCCTTCGACGTGATCATAGCGGCATGTCGTGTTTCATTGTTGAGCGAGGCATGAAAGGGTTCTCTTCGGGAACGATTCATGGAAAGCTGGGAATCCGCGCGGGCAACACCGGATATTTTTCACTGCAAGACGTCCGGGTGGCGAAAGAGAATCTGGTTGGCGAGGAAGGCGAGGGTTTCAAGATCGCGATGTTTGCCCTGGAGCAGGGACGTTTCACGGTTGCGGCCGGGGCCACGGGTGTGATTCGCGCCTCGCGTGACGCTTCTGTTTCCTATGCCCTCGAGCGCGAGACGTTTGGCACCAAGATCGCCAACCACCAGTTGGTGAAACAAAAGATCGCTGAGATGGAAGCCGACTATCAAATGTGCCGGCTGCTTTGTTTGCAGGCGGGTCAATTAAAGAACACCGGTCGGGCAAACGCGCGAGCGACGAGTTTGGCGAAATGGCAAGCGACGGTGCGCAGTGAGAAGGCTGCATCGATGGCTATTGAAGTGCACGGTGCAAACGGTTATTCAAACGATTACCCGGTTGAGCGCTACCTGCGCAACTGCAAGGCCGCGATCATCTACGAGGGCACTCGCGACATTCATACGCTGATGCAGGCTGACTGGGCCCTGGGATTGAAAAAGGAAAAACCAGCGAGAAGGACTTTGCCGCCGTGGAAATCGTCTGAATCACGCGACGCGGTCAGCGCGTAACTGTCCGTGTTGGGAATAGTGCGGATAAGGACACGGCGCGCCGTGTCCTTTTGCTGTCCGATTTGACCCGCTCATAGGTCCTTAGGGCTAGCTTTCCGTCCCTATCTAACTCTCCTGAGGTTGGGTATGGCGGAGAAGGACGGTGCCTCTCGGCGGTCGATTGCCACCCGCGAGCCGGGACCACTAAAGCGGTAACGTGTCCTGGTCAAAGTTCCTTGAACGGTCAGTGCCGTCTTCCCCACATATTCAAAATAAACCGGCTCGTCCGCGATTGCGCGAATTCGTTGAACGTTCTGCGCCGGCTCGGCGCCTGGATGGCGCGCAATTCTGGGGTGAAATTGTGCTCTCTTACCACCGCAGCAGGCCATAGCACTACTCCTTATCCTCAAAATATTGAGCGGTAGGCGGAGACGCATTGCGCTGAGTCAAACGCTCCAGGAGGATTGCTCCTGCCGACAGCGCCGGCCACAACCACAACCGCTCCGTCCATCGCTCGCCAATTGCGCACGCCAGCGGCGCCGCAATCCAAAGACTCAAACAGTAGAAACAATCCAGCAAACTGGCCCAGAACCCCGTGCCGGCTCGTTGCCGAAGGCGGACCATTAGATCCCATGGTCCGTCTTCGGCGCTAAGCAGGTGGGTCAGGCGCCAGGCAACGAGGATTCCCAGCATTAACCAGTAAAACTTCATGGGTTCAGGCCTGAATCCCAAGTAAGTATAAGTCTGGACTATCCTCCCAGCCGGTAGAGTTGCCATCGGTGACGCGCCGCCTGCCTGACACGGTTATCGCGAAGGTACAAAACGGCTCAGCTCCCAACCAGTTTCCGCTTGGCGAAGGGATCACGTAAGCGGTAACGAAGTCAGTGGCATCTGCCAGGGGCTCATCGGGCACTCGAGTACCGAAAAACGAACTGCAACTCAAAGCACTCGTGTGAGCATAGCTGTCACCGAGAGATCCACTGCCTTCACCCAAAGGGCCGGTGGTGGTCATGACAGGAAAACCACCAATATTCCCTTTACGAACGCTTAGTCCGTACGTGGACAGAAATCCTTCGTTCTGCACGGCCTTGAACCTGATGGTCAGCTTCGCGGGCACTGGTTCGCCTGTAAGATCAAACAGAGCACAGTCGCCACCTGTCTGCGTGCCCATATTGACCGAGGCTATCTTGTAAACCGCGGGGTTGTTGTCAATGAAAAGGGTGATCGTATCGCTGGCGTCCGCGACCTGAAGGCCGGCCGCATTGTAACCCTGGAGGTGAAACTCCACTGAATTGGGAGTGGCTGCATAAGCAGGCGACCCGTCGGCAGTGTTGATTACCGCCTTGAGGAACCACTCGGAGGCGGCCCAGCTAGGGCTGTTCTCTACATTGTCATAAGCCTTGGCATCCACCAGCGGTCCAGGAGCGACCACTTGCAGGCTTCGATCGAAGGGGCCGATTTGGGCGACATCCAGGATTGCCGTATTGAATAGTGGCATTGGCTCCTGGTAGAAAGCCCAATCAGACCAGCCTGAGGAAGTCAGCCGGCGATACCTGATGGTGTACTGAGTCACAGCCGGTTGGTCCAGAAAGCAGGCTGACAAACGTACTACGCCGCCCCAGGCCGCACACTGGGTTTGCGGAATGTCCAGGAAGGAAGTGTCAGTGCAGGTAACGCGTCCGGCAGCATCAAATGTGTTTGCCGGTATCCCGACGCGAATTTTTCCAAGCGCTTGAATGGCCCTGGTGCCCTGACAGGTTGATGTAGGCCTTCCGATCCGACTGCACGGGATGCAAATGTCAATACGCCTGAGCAGCGGAACGTTCCAGTAGGGTGCGCTTTCATACGACACACCTCCGGCAGCCACAGAGTCCATAAGTTGGGCAATTACGTCCGGACTTGCCTGCACCACTTCGCTCTCACCGGCTGCGACGTCGACATCCGCCTCCTCAAAGAACTGTGCGAGCGAGCGTGAGAAGCGAAAAATGTAGTTGCCGTTTCTGTCGGTTACTCCGAGTCCGAGTACTTCTCGCGAACCCGTTCCGGTATAAGGACCACCCGCGAGTTCGGCGCCGGTACGGTCGTATTCCTGGAACCTCAAAACAAAGCCCGCGAGCATGTCAGTGTCGCAATACCTGATGAACCTATCTGCCAGGTTGCTCAAAGCAATGCGGTCGTAATCGATCACCGCACTCGAGTAGCTTGAAATTGCGACTGAGCGCTGAGCGACAACCGTCGGCTGCCGCTCACCTTCAGTCTTCGCGCCTTTGGGCAGTGGCAGCGGCTCAGCAAGTTTCAATAGCTGCGCGCGTTTCGGCGGCAGTCCAGTTTGTTCGTTGAGAGGAATAACCAGCGGTGTGAAGAGACGTTCGGGATCAGGCCCGCGGGGAGGTGGAATCGGTATCGATGGATACAACATGTCAACCGCCTTTTTCAACGGCGGGTATCTCAGTGCCTCAAGAAGTGCATTTGGAGACTCAACCACCAGCCAGTGCCGGAAGCAGGGATTGATGATACAAGAACCCCGGTAACACTTGGCGTTGCCGTAAATCAGAAAATCGGTCGCGGTTACGGGAGTGGAACAAGTGAGAATCAGGTCGTTGAAGTCCGCATCACCGCCGGCATCGTTTGACTCGATGTCGAAACGGTATTGACCGGCGGAGGTGGTGGGGAACTTGATTTGGTCGGCGGAATTGATAAATCCGGTACCCGGATTATTTTGGATTGTGATGGTCCAGGTGGCACCAGTAACGAAAACGGGCGGAGTTCCAACGTTTCCGGCAAAGGTCCCGTTACCTGATGCAGCGCCCGAGATGATGAATCGTTGAGGAAAATCTGCGTTCTTCGCTTTGACTGAAACAGTCCACGAACCTTGCATGTTGATAGGCATGATGGATTTCCTTTCGGGTTAGTGAGTTAAGCGAGGCTCACTGCCGGGTTGGCGGGGGGCGCTCGCTGGCCATTGGCGTCACGAGGCACTGCTGAGAGCTGCAGGGCCGCTACCGGAGGGGGAGGGGCCGGTAAGTGCTGACGCTTTGGTTAAACCCAATCCGTTGATAGTCCAGAAAGTTTTGGGGCAGCTCTGAGCTAGCACAAACCTTTGGAGCCAGTTGTGGATCGGTGAGGTTTAGTAAGGCTGGCAACGCTATGTCAGTCTGCTAGACCTGTCTGCGAGGGGGTGCATAATACGCCCCTGGAAGGAAAAGTTCAAACAACTTGGACCGCCGGTAAGGTGCAGTCTGAAATGAATCTTCTTTCTCATTAGCGCCGTGCCTTAGGCCGGTGAGCACGATGTCCGTTGTCCAAGGGAAACCGTTTGAACGGTTTCAGGGACACGAGCATTTCGTCAATCACCCGCGCGGAAGCGACGGTGCCAATGAGAACCAAAACGCCAAACTGCACCCGTACCTTGGCTACGCGAACTGATAACGCTATTCCTGAATGGAGTTGACAATGGTCAACTCCCCGAATAGATTGCGTGCGGTCTAAACCCAAGCCGTCGATACCACACCACTCAATCGCGACGAATTTTCCCAGGGAACAAGCAGGAAACAACCTAACCTGAGTTCTGATTTTCCGAGAGAGGAGATTCCTCATGACAAAACGTACCCACGTTATTCATTTCTCCCTGGTGTTCGTTGCGCTCGCCTTGCTCGTAACGAGTTGTCGTCCCGACGCCGCTGATACGCCACAACAACCGCCTGGACCAACCAAATCGCCTGAAGCAATTACAGAAGTAGAACTGCGTGAACGGCAGGACCGCATCCGAAAATATTTTGACGAACGACGCAAACGCAGAACAATCGTGGCGACTACAGTTACTGATTCCGGCCAAATCATCGACTGGATTAGGCCGGAGACCCAGACTGCCGACGGAGTGATTGCGCTGGCGCCGGCTTTCACCGCTGAAGAGAAAGCCCCCAGGCAGGAAGAAGCCACCTTGCCAATTAAGGAGGCCCCCAAGACCGGCACTGACCAGATCGCATATACGGAAGTACAGACACAGGAGCGAGCACGCGGACCGAAGGGTACAGTCCCAATTGTTCGATTCAATGTGGAAGCCTACCTGGACAGCGTCGACATTCCGCCGAAGGACGTCAGGGACGTTCTGCAAAAAGTCCCTCCGCCGGCACCGGCTTCGAACGATCGTTACTATGTTCCGTGGCAGCGCTTCGGAACGTTTTTCGGCACTGCCGGTCGGATTAATGTTTGGGACACGAGTGGACCAGTGGGTAATGAAACCTCCATCGCCCAAACTGCCGTCATCCGCGGCAACCCGATGCAGGCGATCGAGGCAGGTAAGATCGAGTTGCAGAGTTTGAATGGAAACCGCCGGCCCCACCTCTTCACCTATTACCGCACAAATGGTACCGCGCAGGGCGACTGGGTCGCCGGCTACAACACTCTGGTAGACGGATGGATCCAGGTAAGCTCAAGCGTCGCGCCCGGAATGTCGCTGACGCCGTGGCAGAGCAGCGAGAATGGCAACCAGTACTCGCTCGATGTTGAGGTTCGCATTCATCAGGGAAACTGGTGGGTGTGGGCCGCAGGTCAGTGGGCCGGTTACTACCCAGTTTGTCGCGGTGGCGACGCCCCGCCCTGCGACAGTGCCAACCTGTTTTCTGAAAACGGCATTCGGAATCAAGCAGATCGGCTGGATTGGTATGGCGAAGTATTCGACTCCACCGCGCCGGCAGCGACTTCCACGGATATGGGCAGCGGGGCTTTCGCTGACAACTGGTGGCAGCATGCCGCTTATTTCAGAAATGTGACGTTCTTCTGGCAACCTGCGACGTACTGGTGGTGGGATTCCGGATCGATCACTCCTACCGACACGAACTGTTACACCGTAAACGGGCCGCACTATAGCAACGACGCTGCCTGGCGCAACTGGTTCTTTTATGGAGGACCTGGTAGAGAAGCCGAACGCTGCCGTTAGAGTCTATTGACACTTAAACAGATCCCGGGCTGGTTGAATTCAGCTGTAGAAATGCGATAAAGGCACGGCGGCCGTGCCCCTATCTAATCCCGCGTACGTATCTCGCGTTGGTGGAAGTTTTTTCAGCCAGTTCCGCCGGTGTGACTGGTCCACCAGACGCCATTGCCTTGTAGAGCCCGAGTTTTTGGCCAAGATAGGCCAATGATGAACTCAGGCTGGCGCCGAAATCTCCGACTACCTTCCCTAAGAACTCGTGCATGCGGTCTTCATTAATGCTTCTTTGAGCTGAGGTAGACATTAATAATCCTCCAAATGCAAAGATCGCGACGAATTATTGTTTTGTTTTATTCAGGAGCGAGCGTTTGAGTAAAAGTGACGGGGGACGTCGATAATTCGTGATGCCGGGCGATCGCGCGCTGAACTGCGTCTTCGATTTCTTCGATCTTAAAGGGCTTGGTGAAATAAGCAAAGGCGCCCATTTCGATCAATTCACGCGCGTCGTTTTCGTTGGACATTCCTGAAACCACGATTACGGGAGTGGCGGGATGTTTGGCCTGGATGCGCTTGAGAAGGTCGCGGCCGCTCAGCCCCGGCATGGTGATGTCCGTTATCACCGCGTGGTAACTCTCAACCTCGAGATAAGCGAACGCCTGTTCCGCGCGATCGGCGGTGTGACACTCGTGTGAGGAAGACAGAAGCTCGTGAAGTGTGTCTCTAATCAGCGTGTCGTCATCGACGATTAACAAGGTCGCCATCAATTTTCTCTCCGGGGCCAGAGGATAAATGTGTGGACGGCCGCATTCTAAACGATCTTTACGAAGGGACGCTAGGCTTGCTTACGTTATCCGCAGGTTAAGAAGCTTCTAAAGCAGATGGACAAAGAGACTTCAGATCTGAAATTTCAGATCTCAGATTTCAGATCTCAAATTTCAAATCATTCCTTACTGGTCGTAGTGGTCCTCGATGAGCGAAGCCCAGCGCGCCAATTCCAGTACGTCGTAGTCACTCAGGCAAAAACGCTTGCGTAAGAAATTGCGCGATCGGTCCACAGTGATGTGAAGCAACGATGACAGGCTTCAATTAGACGTCGATTTTCTTGCCCAGAGTCTATCCGACTATCCGCGGTGAGTCGATAATTAAGGAGTTCTAAGAAGCATGAATGTATTGTGTTAAGAAAACGCGAATATGTTCAGGTGCAATTATGCCGCCCGCTTCGCAGGCTGGTTGAGAGGCTTCGAAGCCAAGGGCGGCCACGGAGTGCCGCCCATACAAACGGAGTTTGGTTGTCGCTACAAATAATTAACCCGCTCTGCTAGTATGAATCCGCACTTCATCCTCTGCGAACGTTCCGGGCAGTTTCAGACTGTTCGCAGTCAAAAACACCGATCCGGGAGACCTGAAAAAGATGGGCCACGAGCTAAAGACAGAGCGCGAGCTGTCTCTGGATTTCTTGCGCGTTTGTGAGGCAGCGGCAATTGCTGCGGCCCGAACCATGGGGCAAGGCGACCGAAAATACTCCGATCACGTTGCCGTCGAAGCAATGCGAGAAGTGATGGATACGGTTCCGATGCGCGGCCGGATCGTGATTGGCGAAGGCGAACGCGACGAGGCGCCGATGCTTTACATAGGCGAAGAAGTTGGCGGCGGTATCGGCGCGAGTGAAGACCTGGCAGGATCCTGTCCGGAGGTAGACATTGCGGTTGACCCGCTTGAAGGTACCAACCTTTGCGCGCTCGGGGCGAACAACGCGATTGCGGTGCTGGCGGCGGCCGAGCGTGGCGGCCTGCTAAATGCTCCAGACATCTACATGGACAAGATCGTGGTGGGGCCGTCGTCTCGGGGCGTCGTGGATCTCGACGCCCCCGTCAAAGATAACCTGAAGAACATTGCCCGGCGGCTCGGACGCGACATCGAAGACCTGACGGTGATCGTTCTGGATCGGTCGCGACACAAGAAGTTGATTGGTGACGTGCGGGAAGCGGGGGCGCGCATTCGTCTGATCGGTGACGGCGATCTCTCCGCGGGTATCTCCGCCGCAGTTGCCGGCACAAATATTCACGCGCTGATGGGGATCGGTGGTGCGCCTGAAGGGGTAATCACCGCGGCGGCTATGAAATGTCTGAATGGCGATATTCAGGCGCGCCTGGTCTTTGATCCGGACCGACTCGGCGTGGACAAAAACAAAGTGCCACCGAAGGAAGAAGTTATGGAGCGTTTGGCGTCGATGGGAATCAGAGACGTCAACAAGATTTACGACACCAACGATCTCGCGCCCGGCCGAAAGATTATTTTTGCAGCCACCGGGGTCACCGACGGCGCCTTGCTGAAGGGTGTCAGGTTTTTCGGCGCCGGCAAGCGAACGCATTCGGTAGTAATGACGACAGAATCGCGGCACATTCGTTTTGTTGACACGCTGCATATTGAGGGTGGGCCGGATACCGTGATTCGATTCTAGAATGCTGATTGCGGAGTGCAGATTCGCGAACTGAAGAGCGGAGCGTTCTTAAGCACGAAATTCTGTAATCCGCCGTCCGAATTTCAATGTACCTACCAGCAGATCAATACGTCCCCCAGTTTGGATCGATTCGACGTCCGGTTGTGATGTGGCTCGCGGCCGGGACGGTCGTGCTTGCGGTGATGGCACTGGTCTTTGGAGCGCCGGTCGCTCTGGCTACGGGGCATCCGGTGCTGGGTCAATCGATCTACGGAGCGTTTGGCCACGTCTGTCATCAGATACCGGATCGTTCATTTTTCATCGCCGGACACCAACTCGCTATCTGCGCTCGTTGCACGGGTCTTTATGCCGCCTTTGCCGTCACCGTGCTGGCCTATCCGCTGATCCGATCGTTGAGGCAAACAACCACCCCGGAACGCAAATGGCTTTTCATCGCTGCTCTGCCGTTGACGATCGACGTCGGATTGACGCTATTCGGAATCTGGGACAACACGCACCTGTCTCGCTTCGCGACCGGCGCGTTGCTGGGTGTCGTATCAGTGTTCTACGTGATGCCGGGCCTGATGGACCTGGCAGTTCGGGAATGGACCCATCGTGGAGTTTCTCGTCGAGCTGCTGTCGGCATGACCCCCGGGGAAATGTTTACCGGCGACGTCCAAACGGCACCCAGCGATTACAGCGCGCCCCACCGGCGGATTTGAATTCGACTCCGGATCCCAGGCCGTTAATATTGGGACCGCGTCAGGCGAGACGCGGTACCGGTACTAACAGGTCTCATTATTAACCGGCTTGGTCTCCACGGTAATCGTCTTGATCCTCACAGTTGCCGCGTTCCGTTTTCCTACTACACAGCTTTAGGTTAGAATCCTTCCCGCTTGATGGCGCCGTCAAAGCAGTTTGAGACGGCGCTTTTAGATGTAAGGTTTGAGTTTGCCCAGATATGGTATTTGCCTTTCAGAACACGCCCACACCCGCGCCGACGCCATGGCCCACACCCAATGGGCCTGATCCACAAGCACTTTTCGAGCGCTATTTTCACGACCTCGTAAATAAGACCTGGGGCAACATTAGTCCTCTTTATCAGCTCGATGCGTTCGATTGGACCATTCTAATTCTCTACTTCACCATTCTGACCGTGCTGGCTGTTTATGGCGGCTACCGGATCAAACAGGTGATCGATTTCTGGCGCTACCGCAAATTCGTCCCGCAGCCGAAGGCGAAGTATCCCGAAGAAGACCTTCCCAACATCACGATCCAGCTTCCACTCTTTAACGAGATGTACGTTGTCGCCAGATTGGTTAAGGCGATGACTCAAATCGACTACCCTCGGGAAAAACTTCAGATCCAGGTTCTCGACGACTCTACTGACGAGACGGTGAAGATAGCGGAAGCGACCGTGGAGAAATATGCGAGAGAAGGTTTCGATATCCAGTACATCCACCGCTCCGATCGCACCGGCTTCAAAGCGGGCGCACTCGAGAATGGACTGAAACAGGCCAAGGGCGAGTTGCTCGCCATCTTCGACGCCGACTTTGTTCCCAAGCCGGACTGCCTGCGCAAGCTGGTCGATTTCTTTACTGACCCGCAAGTTGGTTGTGCCCAGATGCGCTGGTCGCACATCAACGCGAAATACAACCTGCTCACGCGCCTGCAAACAATTATGCTCGACGGCCACTTTGTGGTGGAACAAACAACGCGTAATCGCACCGGCGGATTTTTCAACTTCAATGGCACAGCGGGAATCTGGCGACGCGACGCGATCGCCATGAGCGGCGGTTGGCAACACGACACGCTGACTGAGGACACCGATCTCAGTTTCCGCGCCCAGTTAATGGGCTGGAAGTTTGTTTACCTGCTCGATGAAGATGCACCGGCCGAAATTCCGGTGGAGATAAACGCTTTCAAGGCCCAGCAGAGACGCTGGGCGAAAGGTGTGATGCAAGTCGGGCTCAAGCTTTATCCGCGGATCTGGCGGTCGCGTTTGCCAGTGCGGGTAAGGCTGGAGATGTTTTTCCGGTTAACGGGAAACATCAGTTACCCGTTGATGATCGTGGCAAGCTTCCTTCAGTTTCCGTTGCTGTTGGTCCGTTATAACCAACCGTTTTACCACTTGATGATCATTGATCTGCCGCTACTGTTTTTCTCGTCGATTTCGGTGTTTCTGTTTTATGGGAGTGCTGTCTGGTATCTCGATGAAAAGCGCGCGCCCCGCTTGCTGCATTTACCGCTGGTGATGGCACTGGGCATTGGGTTGGCTTTCTCCAATGCGCGCGCAGTCCTGGAAGCGCTCATGGGTGTGCAGAGTGAGTTTGTGCGAACACCGAAATACCAGGTGGAAAAAACTGACGACGAAACCTGGAAGCGCAAGAAATACAAACGCAAACGCGGATTGCTGCCGTTGCTTGAGTTGGGCTTCTCAGTCTA